>JAWKWL010000002.1:0-285000 GCA_041397525.1 Nitratireductor sp. | reverse complement strand
ACCGGACATATCGTGAAACTGGTCTTTCCTGATCAGCGGGCTGCCGAGGCTTGCTGATCAGAATGAAAAACAAAATCTAACATTGTCATGACCATCAATGATGGCCATTGGTAATGAGAACGATCAAGTGTCTTAAGGGCATTTGGTGGATGCCTTGGCATGCACAGGCGATGAAGGACGTGGTACGCTGCGATAAGCCTCGGGGAGCTGCGAACAAGCTTTGATCCGGGGATTTCCGAATGGGAAACCCACCCTTGTTTACCGTAATTGCGAAGTCGGCCTCACGAGGCTCGCTTCGTTTTCCGGCTTCGGATTTACGGTGAACGATTTGAGGGTATCTTGTACTGAATACATAGGTACAAGAAGCGAACGCGAGGAACTGAAACATCTAAGTACCCGCAGGAAAGGATATCAAACGATACTCCGCTAGTAGTGGCGAGCGAACGCGGACTAGGCCAGTGGCTCATGTAAAACAAGCGGAACCGTCTGGAAAGTCGGGCCATAGTGGGTGACAGCCCCGTACGCGTAATGTTTACACATGTGCCCTTGAGTAAGGCGGGACACGTGAAATCCTGTCTGAACATGGGGGGACCACCCTCCAAGCCTAAGTACTCCTGCATGACCGATAGCGAACCAGTACCGTGAGGGAAAGGTGAAAAGCACCCCGACGAGGGGAGTGAAATAGTACCTGAAACCGAATGCCTACAAACAGTCGGAGCCCGCAAGGGTGACGGCGTACCTTTTGTATAATGGGTCAGCGACTTAGTGTGACGAGCAAGCTTAAGCCGATAGGTGTAGGCGCAGCGAAAGCGAGTCTGAACAGGGCGTTCAGTTCGTCGCATTAGACCCGAAACCGAGTGATCTAGCCATGAGCAGGTTGAAGGTGCGGTAACACGCACTGGAGGACCGAACCCACGTCTGTTGCAATAGACGGGGATGACTTGTGGCTAGGGGTGAAAGGCCAATCAAACTGGAAATAGCTGGTTCTCCGCGAAATCTATTTAGGTAGAGCGTCGGATGAATACTCCAGGGGGTAGAGCACTGGATGGGCTAGGGGAACTCACCGTCTTACCAAACCTAACCAAACTCCGAATACCTGGAAGTACTATCCGGCAGACACACGGCGGGTGCTAACGTCCGTCGTGGAGAGGGAAACAACCCTGACCGCCAGTTAAAATTCCCCATGCAGTTATGGTGGCTAAGTGGGAAAGGAAGTGAAGATCCCAAAACAACCAGGATGTTGGCTTAGAAGCAGCCATCATTTAAAGAAAGCGTAACAGCTCACTGGTCTAAATAAGGGTCTTTGCGCCGAAAATGTACCGGGGCTAAAGCCATACACCGAAACTGCGGGTGCACGTTAAGTGCGCGGTAGGAGCGTTCTGTAAGCCAGTGAAGGAGACCGCGAGGGCTCTGGAGGTATCAGAAGTGCGAATGTTGACATGAGTAACGATAAAGGGAGTGAAGACTCCCTCGCCGAAAGTCCAAGGGTTCCTGCTTAAAGTTAATCTGAGCAGGGTTAGCCGGCCCCTAAGGCGAGGCCGAAAGGCGTAGTCGATGGGAACCACGTTAATATTCGTGGGCCTGGTGGTAGTGACGGATGCCGTAAGTTGTTTGTCCTTATCGGATTGGGCGGGCAGCGAAGGCGTTCCAGGAAATAGCTCCACCGTATAGACCGTACCCTAAACCGACACAGGTGGACTGGTAGAGTATACCAAGGCGCTTGAGAGAACTGTGCTGAAGGAACTCGGCAAATTGCATTCGTAACTTCGGGAGAAGGAGGCCCCTGCAGGAGGCAACCGGTGTGGGGGGGCACAGACCAGGGGGTAGCGACTGTTTATCAAAAACACAGGGCTCTGCGAAGCCGCAAGGCGACGTATAGGGTCTGACGCCTGCCCGGTGCCGGAAGGTTAAGAGGAGAGGTGCAAGCTTTGAATCGAAGCCCCGGTAAACGGCGGCCGTAACTATAACGGTCCTAAGGTAGCGAAATTCCTTGTCGGGTAAGTTCCGACCTGCACGAATGGCGTAACGACTTCCCCGCTGTCTCCAGCACAGACTCAGTGAAATTGAATTCCCCGTGAAGATGCGGGGTTCCTGCGGTTAGACGGAAAGACCCCGTGCACCTTTACTACAGCTTCACACTGGTATTCGTATTGGCATGTGTAGGATAGGTGGTAGGCTTTGAAGCGTGGGCGCCAGCTCGCGTGGAGGCACCCTTGAAATACCACCCTTATCGCTATGGATATCTAACCGCGGTCCGTTATCCGATCCGGGACACTGTGTGGCGGGTAGTTTGACTGGGGCGGTCGCCTCCTAAAGAGTAACGGAGGCGCGCGATGGTTGGCTCAGAACGGTCGGAAATCGTTCGCTGAGTGCAATGGCATAAGCCAGCCTGACTGCGAGACTGACAAGTCAAGCAGAGACGAAAGTCGGTCATAGTGATCCGGTGGTCCCGAGTGGAAGGGCCATCGCTCAACGGATAAAAGGTACGCCGGGGATAACAGGCTGATGACCCCCAAGAGTCCATATCGACGGGGTTGTTTGGCACCTCGATGTCGACTCATCGCATCCTGGGGCTGGAGCAGGTCCCAAGGGTATGGCTGTTCGCCATTTAAAGCGGTACGTGAGTTGGGTTCAGAACGTCGTGAGACAGTTCGGTCCCTATCTGCCGTGGGTGTAGGAATATTGACAGGATCTGTCCCTAGTACGAGAGGACCGGGATGGACGTATCACTGGTGGACCTGTTGTGGCGCCAGCCGCATAGCAGGGTAGCTATATACGGACGGGATAACCGCTGAAGGCATCTAAGCGGGAAACCCACCTGAAAACGAGTATTCCCTGAGAGTCGTGGAAGACGACCACGTTGATAGGCCGGGTGTGGAAGCGCAGCAATGTGTGAAGCTTACCGGTACTAATAGCTCGATCGGCTTGATCGTTCTCATTACTTGTGGCCATCGCTACATGTTTGTTTTCAATGAAAAGACCAGTTTCATGCCTTTTGCCGACCTGGTGGTTATGGCGGGGTGGCTGCACCCGATCCCATTCCGAACTCGGTCGTGAAACGCCTCTGCGCCGATGGTACTTTGTCTTAAGGCACGGGAGAGTAGGTCGCTGCCAGGTCTGCAAAATGCATGAGTTTCACGAAATCTTCTCCACGATGTACTCAGCTCATTCAAGGCCGTCTGCCAGACATGGTTTTGGCGGCGGCCTTTTTCGCTTTCAAGCGTTTGATTTCCGCGGGGTGGAGCAGCCCGGTAGCTCGTCAGGCTCATAACCTGAAGGTCGCAGGTTCAAATCCTGCCCCCGCAACCAAAATACGAATGACGAACCTTTCAATCGAGCCCGCTTTCAGGGGGTTTTTTCATTTTTCAGCAGGTGGCAAGAGATTGTTTCCTGGCGGCAGGGCGACAGGAATTCGAAGGGCAGCGCGGTATTGTGTGCAGCGGAACATCTGTCAAACACGCGCGAGAAACCCGGTGACTTCGGCCATTGAGGGGATGGAGGCAGCCGCTCCGTTGCGGGTTACGCTGACCGCCGCGGCGGCTGATGCCAAACGCAAGGCCCTTTCCGGGTCTTCCCCGGCATCCAGGGCGGCAATCAAATATCCGGTGAAAGTGTCGCCCGCGCCCGTCGTGTCAACAACGTCAACGGCATGGGCTGGCACGGTTATGGTTTTTGCATTGCTGCGCAATTCGGCACCCTGGCTGCCCCGGGTAATCAGCACGGTCTTGCTGCCATCCGACACCAGTGACGGTTCGGCTGCGCAAAGTTGTGCATACTCGACCTCATTGACCATCAGCAGGTCGGTGGACGGCAGAAGCGGCAAGATGTCTGAGGCCACAAAGGGGGCGGCAGCAAGGGCGATCTTGAGTCCGGCCGATCTTGCCTTGCTGATTGCGGAGGCGGTGGCATTGGTTTCATTCTGGACCAACAGCCAGTCACCAACCGACATCCCTGCGATTGCGGACGAAATTTCCGCGTCCGGCAATTGGTGGTTCGCGCCGGAATTGAGAACAATTGCATTCTCGCCGTCACTTGCGACCATCACCACCGCGCGGCCCGTTGGATGGTCATCGAGCCTTGCGACATGAGTGCAGTCGATACCCACTGACGACATTGCCTCGATGATGAATGTATCGGCGCGGTTGATTGCGCCGGCATGCCGTATCTTGCCGCCTGCCAGCGCAACCGCGAAGGACTGGTTCAGGCCCTTGCCACCCAGTGTTTCCGTATAGTCCAATGCGGAGATTGTTTCACCGGGCTGTGGAATGGCTGGAATACGGTAAAAACCGTCGATATTGATCGAACCGACATTCAGAATGGCCATGAAACAATTCCTCTCCGGCAATGATGGACGATTGAAGTGTTTTTCAATTTTGTGGCATGGATGCGCGGCGTCGGAAACAGGTTTGTATGATCGCAGACCCGGCAATGTTAACAACAGGTGGCAATGGTGGACAATCCTCGCGGCTTTCTGGTTTCGCTGTTCAATTCGGCGGTTGATGCTGCCGATCCGGCCCGCGCGCTGGTTGGCAATCTTCCATCGAGGCCCAAAGGGCGCACGATTGTCGTTGGTGCAGGCAAGGGAGTGGCGCAGCTTGCTGCGGCTTTCGAGAATGTCTGGGACGGACCCGTCAGCGGTGTGGTGGTGACGCGATATGGCTATGGCACCGCATGCCGCAGCATTGAAGTGCTGGAGGCGAGCCATCCGGTTCCCGATGAAGCTGGCATGGTGGCGTCAAGCAGAATGCTTGAAGCGGTACAGGGATTGACCAGCGAAGATCTGGTCGTTGCGCTCGTTTGCGGTGGCGGATCGGCGCTTCTCCCGGCTCCACCAGCGGGGTTCAGCCTGGAAGACGAAAAACTTCTCAACAAAATGCTCCTCGATTGCGGTGCCCCGATCACGGTAATGAACGCAATCCGCAAGCGGTTTTCGAGGATCAAGGGCGGCCGGCTCGCAGCTGCGGCCTGGCCCGCCCGAGTATGCAGCCTGGTTGTGTCGGATATTCCAGGCGACGACCCCGCACAGGTGGCTTCTGGGCCAACAGTTGCGGATTATGTCACGACAAACTCGGTGCTGGATGCGATCAGCCATTATGGCATCTCACTGCCGCAGGCAATGCTTGACCATATCGCCAGCGACGCTGCTACTCCGCCACTGCCGGACGATCCGGTTTTCAAGGGCCACGAGACAAGGGTTATCGCCTCAGCGGGTGTCTCGCTGCAAGCCGCAGCGGAGCGCGCAAAGGCTTTGGGACTCGATGCGCATATTCTATCCGATGCCATCGAAGGTGAGGCGCGCGAGATCGCAAAGATGCATGCGGCGATAGCATTGCAGATGTTGCAGAAGCACCGACCCTTCCGCAGGCCGGCGGTCGTTCTTTCCGGCGGGGAAACGACCGTAACCATCAAGGGCAATGGCAAGGGTGGACGCAACAGCGAGTTCCTGTTGTCTTTTGCAATCGGGATTGAGGGTGTGGACGGGATTCATGCCATGGCCGCCGACACAGACGGAATCGACGGCTCACAGGACAATGCCGGTGCGTTCTGTGATGGAAAAAGCACCACCAGAATGCGCGCCAATGGCGGAGATCCGCTTGGCCTGCTGGCAAACAATGACGCCTGGTCGGCGTTCAACCTGACTGGTGAGCTTTTCGTGACAGGGCCGACCGGCACCAATGTAAACGACTTCCGCGCCATCCTCGTTCTGTAATGCAGTGGTGCAGCGCGGAAGTCCTGGTAGTAGCCGGGGCTACCGGGTGACGATTTCCGGACCCATCAGGGCGTAAGGCAGCCAGGTCGACATGATCGGCAGATAGGTGACGAGGATCAGGAACAGGAACAGCACGCCGACAAAGGGTGCCGCCGCCCTTACCACCTGCACCAGGCTCATGCCGGTAATGCCTGAGGTAACAAACAGGTTCAGCCCGATTGGCGGCGTTATCATGCCGATTTCCATGTTGACGACCATGATGATGCCGAGATGGACCGGATCAACGCCCAATTCCATGGCAATCGGGAAAACGACCGGTGCCACGATCAACAGCAGACCGGAAGGTTCCATGAACTGGCCGCCCAGCAGCAGCAGCAGGTTGACGGCAATCAGGAAGGTGAACCAGTTGAAACCATAATCCAGCATCAGCGCCGTGATTGCATCCGGTATCCGCTCCGATGTCAGGACATGGGCAAACAGCAATGCGTTGACAATGATGAACATCAGCATCAGCGTCGTACGGGCAGCGTCGACCATGACCTTTCGGGTTTCATCGTTGAGGAATGCGGAAAGAAAATTGCGGCCCATCAGTGAGAGGTTGCGCCGCCAGATCGGCCAGCTCGCAAGCAGGTAGCCTGGAATATTGGCCGGATTGGATCCCTTGTCCCGCCAGACCGCATAAGCCACCATCAGCAACAGCGAAAGCACCAGACCGGCAATCGCACGCTGGCCGCCCGTGATCGATTCCGAATTGGCCGTGGCGAAAAACGAAAGGATCATGAAGACAAAGAAGAAGGACAGGGCATAGACCAGCGCCTTGAAACCGGTGCGGGCGCGATTGCTGTCCGCGTCGAGTGTCCATGCAATCCCTTTCATCGGACCCATGTCACGATAGACAAACAGGGCGATGAAGAAGGAATAAACCGCCGCAACTGCAGCTGCCTCGGTCGGGGTGAACACGCCGCCATAAATGCCGCCCAGAATGATGATGATCAGAAACAGGCCGAGGCCTGCCTCCTTGCCGCCCGCCACAACTTCGGAGAACCCCTTCCAGGGTTCGGAGGGCAGGTTGCGGCGGCGCGCAATGATGTAGATGGCCGCCATCAGCATCAGGCCAGCGACAATACCCGGGATGACGCCCGCGAGGAACATCCGCCCGACAGAGACGTTGGTGGCAGCGGAATAGACGACCATGACGATGGATGGCGGAATCAGAATGCCGAGTGTCCCCGCATTGGCGATGATGCCCGCGGCAAACTCCTTGGAATAGCCGACCTGACGCATGCCTGCGATTGCAATGGTGCCGATTGCCACCACCGTCGCTGGAGATGATCCGGAAAGGGCGGCAAACAACATGCATGCCAAAACACTCGCCATGGCAAGGCCGCCGCGGAAGTGTCCTACGGTAGCGATTGCAAAGCGTATGATGCGCTTGGCCACGCCGCCCGTCGACATGAATGCAGACGCCAGGATGAAGAAGGGGATCGCCAGCAGCGTATAGTTCTGTGCCGCCGTGAACAGCTGAAGCGCCACGGATGACATCGAGTCATTCGAGAACAGTGCGATCACGAGGATCGATGAGAGGCCGAGCGAAACGGCCACCGGAACGCCCAGGAACAGCAGTCCGATGACAAGGGTGAAAAGGATTGCGGTTTCCATTGTCTCAATCCCTCAAAACGTCGCGGTTTTCGGCAACGAGGTCTTCTGCCTCGTGCCCTGCAATAATGAGTTCGCGTCTGCCACTCCAGATGTCGCCTACCGCCTGGAGGGCGCGGAAGACCAGAAGCGAAAGCCCGACGGGAAGCATGGCATAGGCGATCCAGCGCTGAACGCGATCCTGTACGCCAAAGAAATGCTGAATTGTCTCGGGCCAGCGCAGATCATCAAGACCGGTGCCGCGCTCAAACATGAAGGTCCAGTAACCGACGGCACCTGTCTGGCGCCAGTTGGTATTGACATCAACGCCCAGAACCGAGAGCCAGCCCGCATTGAGCAGCAGGACCGCGTACAGAAGGACGGCGAGTGCGCCGAAGACTGCGACAGCGCGGAATGCCTTGTGTGGGAGCAAGCGGATGAAGGCGTCAACGCCGAGATGGGAGGAAGTGCGAATGCCGTAGCTCATGCCGAAAAGGATGAGCCAGGCGAACAGTATGCGTTGCAGTTCGAGGGCACCGCCCCATCCGGTGTTGAACCCGTAGCGCGCAATAACCTGGACAAAGGCCACGCCGGTAATGATGGCCATCAGGATCGCGATGAAGTTTTCCTCGAAGCGGGCAATTGCCTGCGGCCAGCGGCGTTCAGCCTGCCAGAACAGAAATATGAAAATGGCAAGCGCCAGATATGGCCAATAGACCGACATGATATCCTCCCCGGTTGATGCGGCCAGCCTGTCCTTTCCGGCTGGCCTGGCAGGGCCGGTTGACGGCCCTGCCAATTGTCATGACTTGTGTTGGTCAGTTGGTGCCGTTGGCGGCAACTGCCGCGTCAATCAAGTCCTTGCCGATGTCGCCTTCGAACTTGGTCCAGACCGGTGCCATGGCATCGACCCATGCCTTGCGCTGCTCGCCATTGAGTTCGCGGATCTTGCCGCCCGCATCCAGGATGTTCTGGCGGTTCTTTGCTTCGGTGTCTGCGACTGCGCCGTTAGCAGCAATCGTGACTTCGTCGACGATCTTGGTGAACTGGTCACGAATGGCCGGGTCAAGGCCGTTGAGCCATTCGGTGGATGTCACCAGAAGATAGGCGAGCAGCTGGTGGTTGGTCTCGGTCACACCGTCCTGAACTTCGAAGAACTTCTGGGTGTAGATGTTGGACCAGGAGTTTTCCTGACCATCAACGACGCCGGTCTGAAGCGCTCCGTAGACTTCCTTGAAGGCTAGCTTCTGGGCGGATGCGCCCATGGCTTCGATCATGGCAACTGCGACGTCAGAGGTCTGAACGCGGAACTTGAGGCCGTTGGCATCGGATGGAACCAGCAACGGCTTGTTGGCCGAGAACTGCTTCAGGCCCGATGACCAGTAGCCAAGGCCGGTATAGCCCTGTGGTTCCATGACCTTGAGCAAGCCTTTGCCCGAGTCGGACTGGATGAAGGTGTCGACAGCCTTCAGGCTGGAGAACAGGAACGGCAGGTCAAACAGACGGTATTTCAGCGTGTATGCTTCGAACTTCGACAGAGAAGGTGCAGCAAGCTGAACATCACCCAGCAGCAGGGCTTCGAGCACCTTGTCGTCATCATAGAGTGTCGAGTTCGGGAATACTTCCATGCAGGCCTTGCCGTTCATTTCCTTGTTGACGCGGTCGGCAAGCATGGTGGCGGCGTCACCCTTGGGATGGCCTGTAGCGGCTACGACATGGCTGAACTTGATGACGATTTCACCATCGTCGCAATTGGCAAGGGCGTTGCCGGCGGAAAGGGTAAGGGCAGCGGTAACGGCTGCGGCGAGAATACGCTTCATGAATTCCTCCCTGGGACGTCATTTCAGTTACATTGAACCACCGGCACCCGCCGGCTTGCAAATGTGGTTGCAAGTGTCGTGCCAACCGGGAAAGGGCTGAAAACCGGCATGTTCCCAGCATAGATGGGTTGAAAAGGTAACATTGGCCGTCAGGAATGGGTCACGATCAACCCAGGCTTTCGGAGTGCCTCAGCCCTGATCCCTGGCCTGTATGCCATGTTTGCGCATTTTTTCGTAAAGTGCCTTGCGGGAAATGCCGAGCGTTACATAGACCGGCTTGATCCTGCCTTCATTGCGGGCAAGTTCGCGCTTGAGGATATCGCGCTCATATGTTGCCATCATGCTGGCCAGGTCCGCAGATTGCGGAGGGTCGCCGGGAATTTCACTTTCGTCCTCTCCGTTCCACAGTCCGATGACGAAACGGTCAGCCGCATTGCGCAATTCACGCACATTTCCAGGCCATTGCGCGGCTCTCAATTGCGCGATCAAGGCAGGTGTGATTTCCGGAATCTCACGCCGGTAACGTGCTCGCGCCTCGCGGGCAAGGTGAAAGAAGATGTCAGGAATGTCCTCTCTGTGGTCGCGCAAGGGCGGAATCTTGATGGCGACGACATTCAGCCGGTAATACAAATCTGCACGGAAACGGCCTGCGGTACTTTCCTTTTCAAGATCAGCCTTGGAGGCAGCAACAAAGCGGACATCAACCGGTATCGTCTTGTTGGAACCCAGCCGCTCGATGGATTTGTCCTCGATCACCCGCAGCAGCTTGACCTGCAATTCCAGCGGCATGGATTCGATTTCGTCCAGCAGGACAGTGCCGCCGCTGGCATGTTCCAGCTTGCCTATGCGCCGGTCCGTCGCGCCGGTGAAGGCACCCTTCTCGTGTCCGAACAATTCCGATTCGATGATGTCAGCAGGCAAGGCGCCGCAATTGATCGCGACGAAGGGGCCATTGGCGCGCGGGCTCAAACGGTGAATGGCCCGGGACACGACTTCCTTGCCAGAGCCGGTCTCGCCGTTCACCAGAACATCAGCCTCCGTGTCTGCAATTGCCCTTACTTCTGCACGCAGCCGGACCATTGCGCGGGAATTGCCGACAAGCATGTCATCAATGGCCTCTCCGCCGGGAAGGCTTTCGCGCAATATCCGGTTTTCAAGCACAAGGCGGCGCTTCTCCTGTGCGCGCAACACAATTCCAGACAGGCGACTTGGTGAGAACGGCTTTTCGAGAAAGTCATAGGCTCCCTCGCGCATTGCGCTGACGGCAAGTGGCACGTCGCCATGACCGGTTATCAGGATCACGGGCAAAGTCGGGTCGATGGCCAGCGCCTTCAACAGAAAGGTCATGCCATCGGTTGCCGGCATTCGAATGTCGCAAACCACCACACCGGCGAAGGCGCGGCTGACCTGTACCAAAGCCTCGTCAGCGCCGGGGAAATCGACAACAAGATGGCCTTCGAGTTCCAATCCCTGTTTCAGGGCGTGGCGAAGATCGTGATCGTCATCGATCAGCAAAACCGGCTGTTGCATTGGCTGTCCGCTCATTCAGCTGCCCTTGATGTGCCCGATACGCTGGTTGGTGAAACGGCCCTGGTCAGCGTCACGGTGAAAACCGCTCCGCCTTCTTCGCGGTTGCCCGCTGTCAGGCTGCCGCCAAAGTCGCGAATGATGTTGTAGGCAATCGACAGTCCGAGACCCAGTCCCTCGCCAACATCCTTGGTGGTGAAAAACGGATCGAAGATCGAATTGGCAATCGCCGCGTCAATGCCGTTGCCTTCGTCCATCACGCGAATGGTTGCGGTTTCCTCGTCTGCCTCAAAACCAAGCGTTACCTGTTTGCCGCCCGACTGTATGTTGGCGTCGATGGCGTTGGAAATCAGGTTTACGAATACCTGCGACAGGCGAACCTGGCCCGCGCGAACCATCAGTTCCGGCGGCACGGGTTCTGTGTTCAGAATGACCCCAACCTCGCGGGCCTTGTGATTGGCGAGGATGAGCGAATCCCGCAACACATTTTCCAGGGCCACGTCGGAAGTACCGCTGCGCGGACGACGCGCAAAGGATTTGAGCGTGGTGGAAAGTGTTGCCATCCTTTCAACCAGGGCGCCAATCCGGTCGAGGTTGTCTCGTACCGGTTCCTTGCTGCCCTTCGCCAGGAAGCGGACAGCGTTTTCCGCGTAGCTTCGAATAGCAGCAAGTGGCTGGTTGTATTCATGCGCAAGTGCTGCCGACATCTGGCCGATTGCCGCCAGCTTTGCGGATTGAACCAGTTCACCCTGGGCTTTCAACAGGGCGTTTTCCGCGTTGCGCCTTTCATCAACCTCGATTTCGAGGCGTGCGTTGGAGTGACGCAATTCGCGGGTTCGCTCGCGCACCTGGCGTTCGAGCCGGATTGCTTCCAGCCGTTCTGCGCGCCGCTGGCGACCGGCTTCCTGCGCGCGTAGCAGCAAGATGAAACCGGCGAGACCTGCCAGCGGCACGGAGAGGAGCGCAATCAGCGTGTTGTAGCGGACGGAACCGGAAATGGCATCCACTGGTTCCAGCACATAGAGCGACCAGTCCATGGCGGGAATGAAACGCGAATAGGCGACGAAAGCGCCACTGTCTGCGCTGGCTTCGAGGAAGCTGTCGGGACTTGCCTGTTTGTGCAGCGCGATACGAATGTCGGTTTCGCGAAGCCTGGCGATCAGGTTGCGCGCCACCAATTGCCCTGCACTGTTCACTGCGAAAACAGGATTGGTCAGCAGCGCCCAGGTCTGCTCAATTGATTCAAGTGGAGCGGCAATGACGAGGACTGCAACAATTTCCCCCTTGTGACGCACGGGGGACGAAAAGGCGTAACTGCGGCGGCCATTGCTTCCCGAGATTGAGGCGCGGCCAAGCCTTCCTTCCAAGGCGGCCGTCATCAGCGAATTCTGCCGGACCATTTGTGCCTGTAGATATCCGGTTGCCCCGGCGACCAGGCTGCCGGACGGCGAAAAGATCGCGGCATCAACCGCGCCCGAAAGCGCCGTCATGTCGAAGACCATGCGATGCGCTATAGCTTTGGCACTATCGGGATCGGTCGCGGTAAACAGGGCATTGATGTCGGTGCGGCGCGCCATCAGCCCCGGCACCAGCCGGTATTTTTCCAACTGGCCAAGGATGGTATCGGATTGCAGTTCGAGCGTTTCATTGGCATGCCGCAACAACTCCGCGCGGGCATTGCGCTCGCCCATGCGGGCGGCGGACCAGATAGCCAAGCCGCCAACAAGTGCAACCAGTGCCAGATACAGGGTTGTTTGCAGGCTGTAATTTCGCCGCAGTGACTTTCGGATCATCATGAACCGGACATTACTACCGGCTGGCCGGGCTGCAAGCCCAAATGGGTCCGGCCCGTGATGACGGTTTCGATGTCGGGGTCAGCGTGCCAGTGTCGCAGCCTGCCGTGCGAGACCAGTGATCTTGTCCCATTCGCCGGCATCGATCAGTCCCTGTGGCGCAAGCCATGACCCGCCGACACATGCAACATTCGGCAAGGCAAGATAATCAGGTGCCGTGGCGGGTGAAATGCCGCCGGTCGGGCAAAAGGTGAATTGCGGCAACGGGGATGACAGCGCCCTGAGATAGGCCGGGCCGCCGGCAAGCGAGGCGGGGAAGAACTTCAGCCGCGAATAGCCGCGCTCGCCCAGCATCATCATTTCGCTGGCTGTGGCCGCACCCGGCAACAGCGGTACAGGGGAGGCATCTGCAGCGTCGAGCAGGTTCGGTGCGAAGCCGGGGCTGACCATGAAACTTGCTCCCGCCCTGGCTGCAGCTTCATATTGTCTGGGGCCAAGCACGGTGCCAGCTCCCGGCAGTGCGCCTTCCACATCGCCGGCAATAGCCGCCAGGCATTCCAGCGCCTTGGGGGTGCGCAGGGTAATTTCGATCGCCGGCGTTCCGCCGCTGACGAGGGCGCGCGCCAGCTTGACGGCTGTTTGCGGGTCATCGATCACAACAACCGGAATTACAGGCGCTGCCGTCATGACCTTGTCGAGTGTCGAGTTCTTTTCCATGGTTTTCCCATAGCGCAAGCAGAACGGGTTGAAAAGCAAAATTAAATCGATTGAAAACTTCCTGCAGGTGATGCGCTGACCGGGCTTGGCGGCTGGTTCCGGATGATGGCAGCCAGTGTTTTCGTGCCACAAATGCCGTCGGGCTCAAGGCCGTTTTCACGCTGAAACGAAATCAGGGCGGCGCGGGTCGCGGGTCCGAAATCGCCGTCAGCAATCAAGGGATGGCCAAGGCGTCGCAGCGCATGCTGCAATTGCTCGACATCGTGACCTTGCGATCCAAAGCGCAGCCAGGCAAGAGCGTGGCGCGATGGCAATTGCCTCCGCTCGCCGGAATGGCGGGCAAAGGCTGCCGCCATTTTGCTGTCGTATCGGTGGGTGCGATAGCCGGGTCCGTTATAGGCCCGGGCAAAGCCTGCCCAATCGTGGTCGCTCAGGCAGTGCTTCAAACCGGCCTTGTCGATATAGCGGGCCATCAGCCGGACCTGACCCTCGACGCCACTGCGGGCATCGCTGACCAGGGCGTCGATGCTTGCATAGCCGAGCCATTGCCAATGCGCGCCCATGACCTGACCCACTCCCCAAGAGGTTGATTGCAGCGCGGCAGGCCGGTCAATGTCACATGCCGATTGCAAGATTTTCCAGCGTGCCGTCTGACTTGCCGGATTGGCAACGCGGCCTGCAAGGCGATGGGCAAGGCCGGAAACAACCGCACGGTTTCTCTTCACTGTAGGCAGAAGCCGGTAAAAATAGTGCCCCTCGAACCGGATCAGCGGTTCCTGCCGTCCAGCGACTGATGCTGAATATCTGCCGCCGCTTTCGACTTCGACGATGGCGGCCAGCACCGCCTGTTCGATGCCTGTTTCATTTGCCACTTCGGTTATCGCCTGTCCGACTGCCTTGTCCATTGCTGTCTCCTTTGGACGGAAGTCTCTGGCAATTCGGACGGACGGGAATTGGCAGCACAGAGGAAGTGTCGTGTTCGAAGACAATTCCGCTTTTGCGCCAAAGACCTGCGATATGAACAATGATTGTCGTGCCTGGGAACCTGTCCCCGATGAAGACAGCTTTGCGGCTGGTGAAATAGCTGGTAGTCAATTTGCAACGGGATCGTTTCACGGTTCGAAGACAAACTGCTCCATTGGAGAAACCCGAATGACAAAATCCGTCCTTGTCATCAATGGCCCCAATCTCAACCTACTTGGAACGCGCGAACCCGGCGTCTACGGCAGCAAGACGCTGAAGGAACTGGAGGCGGAATGTGTGGCACATGGCGCACGTCTCGGTCTCAAGGTCGAATGTTTCCAGAGCAATCATGAGGGGGCGATCATCGACGCCATTCATGCCGCGCGAAACCGGGCAGATGCAATCGTGATCAATCCCGGTGGTTACAGCCATACTTCAGTTGCCATCCGCGATGCGCTTTCCGGCGCTGGATTGCCAGTTTACGAGGTGCATATTTCGAATATCCATGCCCGCGAAGCTTTCCGCCATCATTCCCACGTGTCGGCCATCGCCAAGGCGGTTGTTTGCGGGCTTGGCTTTCGGGGCTACCTCGCGATGCTGGACGCCGTTGCGGAGATCGCATGATGGACATGCCACTTCAGACCGGCAATGACCTTGGCTGGGATGAAGTTTCCGGCCGGATCGCCGCGCTCATTGAAGGCGAGGATGACGACATTGCCGTGATGGCGACCATTGCCTGTGAATTGCACCATGCCTTTGAGCGGTTTCACTGGACCGGTTTTTATCGGAATGCCGGAAATCGCGTCCTGAAGATCGGGCCATATCAGGGTGGGCATGGTTGCCTCGTCATCCCTTTCGAGCGCGGAGTGTGCGGGGCTTGTGCGACGCGAGGAGAGACCCTGATCGTCGATGATGTAGAGGCCTTTCCCGATCACATCGCCTGTTCCTCGACCACGCGGTCCGAAATCGTTGTTCCGGTTTGGAAAGCCGGTGAACTTCTCGCTGTGCTCGACATAGACAGCGACCATGTCGCTGCCTTTGACGATCGTGATCGCGTGGCGCTCGAAGCAATCCTTGCAACAGCTTTCAACCGGTGAAACCAATGGCCGAACTTTCGAAGACGTCGACGCATGATGCCGATCCGGACCAGCGCAATGATGCGCTGAAGATATACGTGAACGGAAAGATCGTACCCAAGGCGGAGGCGGTTGTTTCGGTCTATGATTCGGGATTTCTCCTTGGTGATGGCGTTTGGGAGGGTATCCGTCTCTACAATGGCAAATGGGCTTTTCTTGACGCACATCTTGATCGGCTGTTCGAGGCGGCAAAGGCTATTGATCTTGATATCGCCATGGATCGCGCCGGGCTGGTGAAGGCGCTTGATGACACGGCTGCGGCAAACGGAATGCGCGAAAATGTGCACGCAAGACTGATGGTGACGCGCGGCGTGAAGGCCAAGCCGTTCCAGGATCCACGGCTTTCGAAATCCGGGCCGACGCTGGTCATCATCATGGAACACTCCTTCCCGTCAGAAGAGACTTTCAAACGCGGCATTACCCTGCACACTGTTCCTGTCCATCGCGGACTCCCGCTTACGCAGGACCCCAAGCTCAATTCGCATTCGAAGCTGAATTGCATTCTTGCTGGCATTCATGCGCAGAAGGCGGGGGCTGACGAAGCGTTGATGCTGGACCCGCATGGCTTCGTGAACACAACGAATTCGTGCAATTTCTTCATCGTACGGCGCGGCGAGGTCTGGACCTCGACGGCGGATTATTGCATGCCGGGGATCACTCGCGCCAATGTGGTGAAGCTTTGCCGCGACAACGCCATTCCGGTCTTTGAGAAGAATTTCTCGCTCGTCGAGACCTATGGCGCGGAAGAGGCGTTCATCACCGGGACTTTCGGTGCGCAAACGCCGGTCACGGTCATCGACGGCAGGAAACTGCCGCACTCACCCGGTCCGATGACGGAGCGAATCCGGGAACTCTACAAGAAGATGGTCGCGGCAGAAACGCGCTGACCATTCAGCCCTGCGGTGTCATTGCCTTGCGGGAACGGGCCTGTTCGATTCCCAGTTGGCGTTCGCGCAGCAGGATCACGAGACCTGCAAGCATGATCAGCGCAGCGCCTGCAAGCATCGGCATGGTTGGAACTTCGGCAAAGACGAAATAGCCGACCGCCAGTGCCATCAGCATCGAGGTATATTCGAAGGAGGCGATGACGGCAGTCTCCGCATAGCGATAGCTTTCCGTCAGGAAAATCTGCCCGACACCGCCAAGAACGCCTGCCGTGATGAGCAGCGCTGCCTCGCGCGCGTCAGGTACTTCCCAACCGAAGGGTACGGATAGCAGCGAGAGCGTCGTTGAGGTGAGCGTGAAATAGATGACGATTGTTGCCGTCCTTTCGAAATTCACCAGCTTGCGGACAAATATCTGTGCCATCGCAGCAAAGACGGCACCCATCAAGGCGCAAAGCGCACCAACCGCCTGGATGGCACCGGCATCGCCCGAATGCAGAAGTGTCAGGCGTGGTGACAAGACCAGAAGCACTCCCAGCATGCCTGCCACGACCGCGCCCATGCGATAGAAACGGATGGGCTCACCCAAAAACATGGCTGCGAGGATGGTGGCAACCAGTGGTGCGGCATAGCCGATGGTCACGGCTTCCGGCAGGGGAATCAGTCCAAGCGCTGTGAAGCCCAGAAACATTGCGGTAACGCCGACAAGCCCGCGCCAGAAGTGGCCGAGCGGGTTTTGGGTCGTGAGGCTGGTTCGAAGCTGCTGACGCCAGACGAGCCAGATCGTGATGGCAGGCAGGGCAAAGAAAGAGCGGAAGAATACCGCTTCGCCCGGAGGAATGTGCGGAGCCGTTGCCTTGATGCAGGTAGACATGACGACAAAGACCGCAACCGAAATGACTTTCAGCGCAATGCCGTAGAGTGGGCTGTGCTGTGGTGCGTGTTCGTCAACCATCGCAGCAGGTCAGTTCTTCAGTCATGGCTTTTTCGTCCCTCGCAAAATGGTTCTGCTCCCAGGCAAATTGCGATAGGTTGCCCGCACTACAATCAGGAAGCATTGATGCAGGAAGAACACAAGATGCCGCGTGCGAGATTGCGGGTGGTTCTGTCGGACAAGGCTGCGCTGGGGCCTGGCAAGGTTGGCCTGCTGGAGGCTATCGGCGAGACTGGATCGATCGCCGCGGCCGGGCGCAAACTTGGCATGAGCTACAAGCGGGCCTGGAACCTTGTCGAGGCGATGAACCGGGATTTTGCCGGCGGGCTGGTTGGAACGACGCGCGGCGGCAGGGACTTTGGTGGTGCTGAACTGACGCCAGCCGGACGTAACGTGCTTGAAATCTATCGCGCCATGGAAGCCAGGGCGAATGAAAGCGTGCAATCGGAGCTGCAACTCCTGTCCGCGATGCTGGGTGAGCCTTGAACGCCATGAGGCTTTGCAGTAGCTTCGATATGTATCACAGGACATATCGATAGAAGGATGGTCTTCGTACAGTGCGCATAGCCATCAGGTTCCTGATCACCACAATCTTGCTGGTGCTGTCATCGGGCTTGTCCGTGGCCGGGCAGGTGCGCATCGCTGTCGCCTCGAATTTCGCCGCTCCGATCACTGAAATCGCCAAAGCCTTCGAGGCAGCTACGGGCAACAAGGTGACTGCAAGTTCGGGCTCAACCGGCAAGATCTATGCGCAAATCCTGCAGGCTGCCCCGTTTGATGTCTTTGTCAGCGCAGATCAGGCACGTCCGCAACTGCTTGAGGACCAGGGCCTGACCGTTTTGGGAAGCCGCTTCACCTATGCGCTGGGAAGGCTGGCCCTTTATGCGGGCGGTGCAGGCGTTTCGGGGCCGAAGACGCTCGACGACAAACCCGACGGGAAGATTGCAATCGCCAATCCTGAACTGGCTCCCTATGGCAGGGCTGCGATGGAAACGCTCATGGCATTGTTTCCGGGCAGGGATTTCAAAGCCCGTCTCGTGCAGGGAGAAAACATCAGCCAGACGCTGCAATTTGTCGAATCGGGTAATGCCGTTCTTGGTTTTGTGGCACTGGCGCAGGTGGTGGCCCGACACCCTGGCAGCTATTGGCTGGTGCCGAAGACGATGCATGCGCCGATTGCACAAGACGCGGTTCTCTTGCGCCGCGCCGCGAACAATCCGGCAGCGCAGGAATTCATGACATTCCTCAAGAGCAACGAAGCAGCGGCAATCATCGGCAGGTGGGGCTATCTTGCAGCTGATGCCAGGGGCGGGAGTTGAGCCTGTTGCCGGATTTGACATCAGACGCAACTGGGGCAGCGATCTGGCTGACCCTGCAGCTTGCGCTGGTGACCATGGTCTGTCTTCTGCTGGTGGGAACACCGATTGCCTGGTGGTTGGCGCGTTCGAAATCCAGGTTTCGTGACGCGGCAGCGGCAGTGGTTGCCCTGCCGTTGATTCTGCCGCCGACGGTACTGGGGTTCTATCTGCTGATCGTGCTTGGTCCTTCAGGACCGGGCGGATGGATCGCCGGGTTTGCGGGTGCGAGGACCCTTGCCTTCACTTTTGAGGGGCTCGTGATTGGTTCGGTTGTCTATTCGCTGCCATTCGTGGTGCAACCGATCCGCAATGCGTTCGAGGCGTTTGGCGAGCGGCCGCTGGAGGTTGCATCAACGCTCGGGGCTTCTCCGTGGAACGCCTTTTTCACGGTTGCGCTGCCGCTTGCCCGTCCCGGATTCGTGACCGCTGCCATACTCGGTTTTGCCCATACGATTGGCGAATTCGGGGTGGTGCTGATGATCGGCGGCAATATCCCCGGCGAAACCCGCGTGCTGTCGGTCGCCATTTATGACCTTGTGGAGAACGGCAATTGGGCCGCAGCGCACTGGCTGTCAGTGGGACTGGTGGTGTTCTCGTTCCTGGTCATCGTGGCGATGTTCATGGTCGGCCGCAACAAGGACGAGGCCTGAGCGATGGGAGCAATCAGCTTTGCCGCTTCGGGCACGAAAGGAGACTTCACGCTGGACATTGGTTTTGATGTTCCGGCAGACCGCGTAAGTGTGCTTTTTGGCCCGTCGGGATGTGGCAAGACCACGGTACTGCGCTGCATTGCAGGGCTTGAGAAACTCAATGGTCACGTCATTGTCGCCGGTCGTGCGTGGCAGGATGATGCCAGCAGTGTTTTCCTGCCGCCACATCAGCGCCATGCCGGTTATGTGTTCCAGGAGGCGAGCCTGTTTCAGCATCTGTGCGTTGCCGACAATCTGGAATATGGCCGCAAGCGGCGCAGGCCAGCCCATGACAATGGATTGTCGGTCGCCGAGATGGCGGCAATGCTGGACATAGCCCATCTTCTCGACCGCAAGCCCGGGTACCTGTCCGGGGGAGAACGCCAGCGTGTCGCCATTGGCCGGGCATTGTTGTCATCGCCACAATTGCTGCTGTTGGACGAACCTTTTACCGGACTTGATCGTCGCATCAAGAAGGAGATCATCGAGCGATTTCTGGATATCCGCAAACGACTTGGCATCCCGGCATTGTATGTCAGCCACGACATGGCAGAAGTTGCAGCGCTGGCGGATGAGATGATCCTGATGGCCGATGGCAGGAAGGTATCGCAGGGAAGCCCGGCGGAAATTTTCGAGCGCGTCGAATTGCAACCCGCAACCGGCCGGTTTGAGGCGGGTTCGCTGGTTGTCGCCAGGGTGCTTGCACATGATGAGCGCTACGGTCTTTCAAGGCTGGAACTGGCAGGGCAGGCGATGTTTCTGCCTGGTGTCGATGCGGCGGTAGGCGAGGAAGTCCGGCTTCGCATTCGCGCCCGCGATGTGTCATTGGCGCTGACACGACCAGGCGACATTTCCATCCGCAACATTCTGGTGGGACAAATCACGGAAATTGTTGGCGAGCCCGATACAGCCTTTGCCGAAACAGTTGTTGATCTGGGCGATGTCAGGATCAGGGCTCGCATTACCCGAATGGCGGTGGACGAACTTCGACTGGCAGCAGGAAGCAAGGTTCACGCCCTTATCAAGTCGGTTTCGTTCGACCGCAGGGTCTGACAGTTCGGTTTGGCTTGAAATTCGTGATCGGATGACATTGCGGGTTGTCCATGCGGTTGCCAATTCCCATTTCTTGCACAGGCTGATTTGAAACCTGATCCAAGGGAGCGAAACAATGTTTGATGCCAAACAATTGCTTGACCAGTTCATCGGTGCCGCCGAAGGCGTCGCGGGCAAGGACAATGTCGACAAGGTCCGCAAGGGCATTGCCGAAAATCCGGGAATGGCCAAAGCCGCCGGGATTGGCCTTGCAGCAGTGTTGCTCGGCACCCGTTCCGGCAGGGCTTTGACCGGCACAGCGGTCAAACTTGGCGGGCTGGCCGCAGTTGGCGGGCTCGCCTACAAGGCATATCAGAACTGGCAGGGTGGCGGTTCGGCGCAAGTCGAGGCTCCTCCGGTCGATGCGCGCGAAAGCGGGAGTTCAACACCTGCGCCCAGAGGGCAATTGCTGCCGCCGCCACAGGACACGGCCTTCAGTCATGACGAGGCGAACGGGCAGGATGCGGCGCGGATCTTTCTGACCGCGATGATTGCGGCGGCCAAATCCGACGGACAGATTGATGCCGATGAACAGAAACGGATATTCGGCAAGCTCAACGAGATGGAAACCGGGGCCGAGGGCAAGGCCTATCTGATGGAAGAGATGATGGCGCCGATTGATGTCGACCGGATTGCGGCGATGGCAACAACGCGTGAGCGCGCGGTCGAAATCTACACGGCCTCCTGCATGGCAATAGTCACGGATACCGATGCCGAGCGGCAGTATCTCGACCGACTGGCTGAAAAGATGGGCCTGGAAAAGGGCCTTGCGGCGCTGGTGGAAAAGGCGATCAACGAGGAACGCGCAGCGGCCTGACCTTGGCCGCTAGTGGAATTGTCAACCCGGAGGCATGGTGCGGGATCGATCAGAGATATCGGCGCTTCCCGCATCCCGTCCGGTTCCGGCATTCACCGCCAAGCAATTCTTGACCTATGCGCTGTCAATTCAAGGTTAAGGTTTTGTTAACGAATCAGGATCAGACTTTAACCATCCAATCCGTTTTCTCCTCCCTGACGGATTGAATTGCGAGGACGGTGCAACAGCCTGGCACCGTCCTTCGCTCATTCAGATTTCCCTCAAGCCTTTGTATTCTTTGCAAGAAAATCGGCAATCCGGTCGATTGCGCGTGCGATGTTCTCTTCCGAATTTGCATAGGAGAGGCGGATATAACCCTCTCCGAGAGTGCCGAAATCGGGTCCGCCGATGGTGGCTACACCCGCTTCCTCCAGCAGCGCCGAAGCCAGTTTCTTTGCTTGCCAGCCAGTGTCCTTGATATTGGGAAAGGCGTAGAAGGCACCCTTGGGCGTTGCACAAGAGAGGCCTGGAACCGCATTGATGCGTTCAACGACGAGACGCCTGCGGTTGTCGAATGCCTTCATCATCCGGGCGACATCGTCCTGCGGACCATCAATGGCCGCAATTCCGGCATATTGGGATGGTGCGTTGACGCAAGACCATGCGTTCACCGCCAGCTTGCGGATGTTCTCGACGAGGATGTCCGGCCAGATTGACCAACCCATGCGCCATCCGGTCATTGCCCAGGTCTTTGACCAGCCATTGAGGACAATCAGCCTGTCGCGGATTTCCGGGAATGTCAGCAGTGAAACATGGTCTTCACCGTCATAGGTCATCACATCGTAGATTTCGTCTGACAGGATTGCCACTTCCGGAAACCTTGCCAGCCCCGCCACCAGCTTTTCGATCTCCGCGCGCGGAGTGACACCCCCGGTCGGGTTGGCCGGGGAATTGATGATGACCAACCTTGTCCGCGCATTCATCAACGCAAGGGTTTCGTCAGCGGAGAACGCAAACCCGTTTTCCTCGCGGATTGGAACGGGTACCGGTTTTGCACCGGTAAACTCGATCATCGAGCGATAGATCGGAAAGCCGGGATCGGGATAGAGGATTTCCGCACCCGGCTCACCAAACATGAGGATGGCGGCAAACATCGTGACCTTGCCGCCGGGTACTATCGCAATGTTGTCGGGCGAGACCTCGATGCCGGTTGTAGCCAAGGTTCTTCTGGCGACAGCCTCGCGCAGGGGCAGGATGCCGGTAGCCGGAGTATAGCCGTGATGGCCGTCGCGCAGTGCCTTGATTGCCGCCTCGACGATATGGTCGGGCGTGCGAAAATCCGGCTGGCCAATGCCCAGATTGATGATGTCGCGTCCCTGCGCGGCGAGTGCGGTGGCCCGCGCCAGGACGGCAAAGGCGTTTTCCTCACCGATCCGGTCGAAGGCTGAAATTGTCTTGAGCATGGATTGATCCCGCCATGTTGAATGGAATAGTCATTCATGTCCGATATTGGCGTGCCGTTCAATCGAAGCGGCAGGCATTTTTCATGAAAGTGGAATGATGAAAGACCTCAGCAAGTGGGCGGGCTGCCCGACCCCCTCCCGGATCGGAATTGAAGGACGATTGGTGCGGCTTGAGCCGTTGAACGCTCATAGACATGGTGACGGGCTCTTTGAAGCCTCGAAAATGTCCGATGCCGATGAGCGGTTTCGCTGGCTGCCCGAATTCCCGCCGCAAAGCCGGTTGGAGTTTCAATCATGGCTGGAGAAGGCCGAAGCCAGTACCGATCCGATGTATTTTGCGGTGGTCGACAAGGCGTCTGGCAAGGTTGCCGGGCGGCAGACGCTGATGCGCATTGATACTGAAAACGGGGTGATAGAAACCGGCCACATATTCTGGTCGGCGATGATTTCCCGCAAGCCCGCTACCACCGAGGCATTTTACCTGTTTGCCCGCTATGTGTTTGACGAACTGGGCTATCGGCGTTTCGAGTGGAAATGCAATAATCGCAATGAGCCGTCCAAGCGCGCAGCCCTGCGTTATGGCCTGCAGCATGAGGGCGTTTTCCGACAGGCCGGAGTGGTCAAGGGCGAGAACCGCGACACCGCCTGGTTTTCCATGATCGACTCCGAATGGCCCCTATGCAAGGCAGCGCTGGAGGCATGGCTTGACCCGCGAAACTTCGATGAGGCAGGCAAGCAGCGTCGCAAGCTGGAGGAAATCCGTGCTTCGCTTGGATGATGCTGGCGGTCAGGCCCAGCCTGGTTCAATAGGTTGATGAAGCCGGGCTCAAGCCGACGAGAACTGATCGCGGTGATATCGAAATCAGCCCGCCCTGTTCATCGCTGCCAAAGCGGATGATTTCATTGCCAGTGTCGTCGAGCATCGCAACTGAATCGGCTGCTTCCGGCTTCCACGATCTTGCCCTCAGGAGCAGGACAGGTGCGTCATTGCACTCTCCGCTCAGGACTATCTGTGAAAATCCCGAACTGCCGCCTTCAAGGCCGACCCGGCAATCGGTAGTGCCCGATACCAGCCAGACGGGAGTATTCCCGCTGCTGTTCATGCCTGCATGAGACAAAGTGCCATCCGGATTGCCTGATGGCAAACCCGCCCAGATGGCAACCAGTGCCAACAATGCCAAGAAACTGCCCCGCATCCTCGATCTCCTTCGCCGCGGGAAAGAGAGTGCCCGGTCATGGTTAGCAATTCATGAATGGTGAAAGAAAGTGTGACGCGAACGGATCAGGTGTTGAGGTCATTCGCCTTTGCCAGGTGCCACCCCGCCGGGCGGTGGGCAAGTCGATTCGCGCACAGTCAGAACCGGGTCGATCAGAACCATCCCGCGCGGCGCCTCGGCTCCCGAAAGCGTGGCTATCATCGCGCGCGCGGCAAGCCTTCCAGCTTCCTGCTGACCGTTCCATACAGTGGTAAGGGCGGGTGCTGCGATTTCCGCCTCAGCGATATCGTCATAACCGGTAACGGCGATGTCCACGCCCGGCTTCAAGCCCATTGAATAGAGCCCGTTCATCACACCTATTGCCACAAGGTCGTTGAAGCAGACTATGGCCGTCGGCTTCACGCCGCTTTCGAAAAGGGCGCGCACGCTGTCATAGCCGGCCTTGCGGGTTGCCTCCGAACCCATCTGCCAGGCGGCTTCCGGCTCAATGGAATATTCCCGCATCGCAGCGAGATAACCCTCGCGGCGGTCTCGTCCTGTCGAGGTTTCACGCCTGCCACCAATGAAGGCGATGCGGCGATGACCCAGTTCAAGCAAATGCCTTGTGGCGATGCGAATGCCCTGCTTGTCATCCCCCCTGAATACAGGTGCGGAACTGCCCTGCACCCAGCGGGCGATCATGACGGCGGGCAGGCCTGCGTTCTCAATGCGCGATATGTCATCGCCGGTGGTGCCGATGGCTGGCGAAATGATGACGCCATCGGCGCCGAACTGCAGCAGGGTCTCGATGAAGCCGTTCTGGATGGTGATATCATCACGGTGATTGCAAAGCAGGAATGTCTGTCGGCTTTGCCCCAGCTCGTCCTCGATCGCCAATATGATCTCGGCGAAGAACGGGTTCATGATGTCGTGTACCAACACGCCGATGATGCCTGAGCGGGAGGTGCGAAGGCTGGCGGCACGGCGGTTGTAGATATAGCCCATCTCAATGGCGCTTTTCTTGATCCGCTCGCGGGTGGTCTCGGCAACCAGCGGACTGTCGCGCAGGGCAAGGGAAACGGTGGCGGTTGAAACCCCCAGATGTTCCGCAATTGTGGACAAGGTAGTCTTGCCAGCCACAGGCTTTCAGCCCTCCATTTGTTCGAAGGCCATATATGCCACCTGAAAATGGAGGCGCAAAGCACTCAATTGGTCGAAGGTCGGTTTAGTGACAGGAAAACACCCTAATCCTGTGCCGGCTCGTATTTGCCATCCAGTTCGCCAAGCATCCGGTCGAGGATCTTGTGAAGGCGCTTTTCGTCCTTTTCCTTGAGGCCGGTGAAGGCTGCCTGCTCGGCTGCGTCCCAGGCTTCCTGCACCTTGTCCAGAAGTGCCGTTCCTTCTGGTGTGATGAAGACGTGGTTGATCCGGCTGTCATATTTCGAGCCTTCACGGCGCACGAGGCCCTGACTCTCCATCCGTGTCACCATCTTGGTCACCGTCGGTGGCTTGACGCCAAGATTGCTCGCAAGCGACCCCATTGTCTGGCCATCCTCGTCCGAAAGGCTCTTCAGCAATATGTCCTGACCAGCATAGAGGCCATGCGTCAGCAACAATTCCGCGCGTGCAGTGCGGCAGAGCCTTGCTGTATATATCAACTTACCGGTAAGGCTTGCTTTGTTCCCCACCCCTGATCTCCCGAGTTGAAATGTCAAAGTTCACAATAGGTTTGAAATTTCCTATAGCAGAAGTTTCTGGAAAATTATCCCCCTTCAGCTACAAACTTATGTCAGTCGACGAAATTTTTTGGCTGAATCGGACCAAAGGCTGAAGTCATGATCAATCAACCCAATCATGTTACATGGCTGAAGGACCCAATGGCGGTATTTGCCGAAGTTGATTCGGCTGGCGGCCTGGTTGTCCAGGGCGGCAAAATCGTTGAACTGATTGGCTCCGGACAGGTTCCCAAGCTGCATGTCGACAGTGTCGTTGACTGCTCACGGCATGTTGTCCTGCCGGGGCTTGTCAACACCCATCACCATTTCTACCAGACCCTGACCCGGGCGCATCCTGATGCCATCAACAAGGAATTGTTTGACTGGCTGAAGGCGTTGTATCCGGTCTGGGCAAAGGCCGTGAACCGCGACAGTTTCCGCCTTGCGACAAGGCTCGCCCTGACCGAGTTGCTGATGAGCGGGTGCACGACAAGTTCCGACCATCACTACGTCTATCCACCGGGCATAGACGACGCGATGGACATACAGGCAGAAGAGGCGCTGGCGCTCGGTGTGCGCATGACGCTCAATCGCGGCTCGATGGACCTGTCTGAGAAAGACGGCGGATTGCCGCCCGACAGCGTTGTTCAGGACCGCGATGTGATCCTGGCCGATTGCGAACGGGTGATTGCGCGTTATCACCAGGCCGGCGAAGGTGCGATGACGCAGGTGGCGCTGGCACCGTGCTCGCCATTTTCCGTGACACGGGAGCTCATGCGGGAAACCGCCGACCTCGCCCGGCGCTGCAATTGCCGGCTGCATACGCATCTTGGCGAGACCCATGACGAGGACGCGTATTGCATCGAAAAGTTCTCATGCCGGCCTGTCGACTATCTGGAGGAGAACGGCTGGCTGGAAGACCGTACCTGGCTTGCCCACGGCATTCATTTCAATGATGACGAGATTGCCCGTTTGGGCAAGGCGGGAGTTGGTGTGTGCCATTGCCCGACCTCGAACATGGTGCTGGCATCGGGAAACTGCCGGACCCGCGAACTGGAAGCGGCAGGAGTGCCGGTTGGTCTTGGTGTGGATGGATCGGCCTCCAATGACAGCTCCAACCTGATGGAAGGCGTGCGGCATGCGCTGATGATCAACCGGCTTTCCTATGGTGCGGCCAGGGTGACCCATCTCGACGCGCTGCGCTGGGCAACACAGGGTTCGGCGCGTTGTCTTGGCAGAACCGACATTGGCAGCATAGCTGTCGGCAAGCAGGCGGATCTGGCATTGTTCACGCTGGACGAATTGCGGTTTTCCGGCGCGGGTGATCCGCTGGCTGCACTGGTGCTATGCGGTGCGCACAGGGCAGACCGCGTCATGGTTGCCGGCACTTGGCGGGTGATCGACGGATTGCCGGTTGGTGTGGATATTGAACGACTGCGCCATGAGCATGGTGCAGCGGCAAAAGCACTGGTTGGTGGGTTGTGAACAACAGGACGATTGCAATATTGCCGCTGGGTGCGCATGAGCAGCACGGCCCCCACCTTCCCTTCGAAACGGACGCGATCATCGCGGGCGCGGTTGTGGAGCGGGCAGTCGGCTTGTGTGGCGGGCTGGCGTTGAAGGTGATGCCGGTGGAGCCGGTAGGATATTCGCCGGAACACACGGATTTCGCAGGTTCCAGAACCCTGGCCTTCGACGAGGCGGTCAACCGCTGGGTTGGAATCGGTCTCGAACAAGGGCGGCAGGGGATATCAAAACTGCTGATTGTCAACGCGCATGGCGGCAATTCTCCACTGATGACGATTGTTGCAACGGAGTTGCGGGTGCGTGCCAACATGCTTTGTGCCGCCACGAGCTGGACCCGGTTCATTGCGCCGGGCCTCGTCTCCGCGGATGAGAAAGCAAATGGCATTCATGGCGGCGAGATCGAGACTTCGGTGATGCTTGCGCTTAGGCCTGATCTGGTCGACATGGCGAAGGCCAGGAATTTCACATCGCAACAGCCGGATTTGGCCCGCCGTTTCAAACATCTGCGTGCCTATGGGCCACATGCGTTCGGCTGGAAAATGGGCGATCTCAACGCTGATGGTGTTACCGGCAATGCTGCCATTGCCACTGCCGAATTGGGTGAAAGCCTGCTGGAAGTCGCTGCAATGGGAATAGCGGAATTGCTGGGCGATCTGGATGCGTTCAGCCCCGATTGGTTGCAGCATCACCCGTGATTGCGATGCACCGTCTGGAACCGGCGGCAAAGATCGCATATATCCTGCATCATCAACCCCCAAGAGCAGGTTTTCCATGTCCGATTCCGTTTCATTGTCTGGCGAAACAAGCGCAAATGCGCCAATTCCGGTGACCGTCCTCACTGGTTATCTTGGTGCCGGCAAGACAACGCTGCTCAACCGCATCCTGACCGGTGACCATGGCAAGCGTTATGCCGTCATTGTCAACGAATTCGGGGAGATCGGTATCGACAATGACCTCATCGTCGAATCGGACGAGGAAATCTATGAAATGAACAATGGCTGCGTGTGCTGCACGGTACGCGGCGACCTGATCCGCGTGGTGCAGGGGCTGATGAAGCGCCGCGGCAGGTTCGATGCGATTGTCGTTGAAACCACAGGGCTTGCGGATCCGGCTCCTGTTGCCCAGACATTCTTCATGGATGATGATGTTCGCGCCCGCTCCCGGCTCGATGCGGTGGTGGCGCTGGCGGACGCGAAGCACTTGTTGTTGCGCCTCAAGGATAGCCCGGAGGCGGAGGACCAGATCGCTTTTGCCGATGTTGTTGTGCTCAACAAGACGGACCTTGTTTCACCGGAAGAACTTTCACGGGTCGAAGCTGTAATCCGCCAGATCAATCCGACTGCGCGGATACACAGAACCGAGCGAGCCAATGTCGATTTGTCGGAAATCCTAGACAGGGGGGCATTCGACCTGCAGCGGGTGCTCGAAAACGATCCGAATTTCCTGGAAGCCCGTGATCATGATCACCACGACCATGAATGTGGTCCGGATTGCGACCATGATCATCACCATCATGGGCATGACCATCATGATCACCACCACGGCCATGCCGGCCTTGATGCCAGGACGCATGACACCACCATCGGCACGGTCTCGCTGAGCGGTGGCGAACTTGATCCCGACCGATTCTTCCCGTGGATACAGAAGATCACGCAGATCGACGGTCCGGACATATTGCGGCTCAAGGGAATTGTCGCCTTCAAGGGTGATCCCGAGCGGTATGTGGTCCAGGGAATTCACATGATCATCGAAGGCGATCACCAGCGGGCCTGGAAAGAGGGTGAAAAACGCCAGAGCCGGGTTGTGTTCATCGGGCGCAAGCTGGATCGCGAGAAGCTCGAGCGCACCTTCGCGGCCTGCGCAGCCTGATGCCGACGATAGCCAATATTGACGCGGGTGACAATGTCGAATGGGCAGGGTTCGTTTCTGGCCTTCCGGTATTCGCCATGTCCGACGGGCATGTCAGCGTGCTGGACGGGCGTGAACGCAAATACGAGGTTCACCGGGGGCTATGCCTTGCGACAGCTGACCTCTCCGCAGAAACGCTGGTAACAGCTGGCGAAGACGGATCGCTGGCGCGGTTCCATGCCGAAGGCCGGGCAGAGACACTGCGTGAGGCGACGGGCAGATGGGTTGATGCGTTGGCGACAGGTCCAGCAGGCAGTGTTGCCGCCTCGTCCGGAAAATCTGCAATGGTACTGACCGGTAACAGGACCGGCACCGGGGAAGTCCGTGAGATTATCTGCGAGCGATCGATCGAGGGCCTCGCCTTTGCACCAAAAGGCATGCGTATCGCGATGGCGCGCTATAACGGCGTGGAACTCGCCTGGGTCAATTCGCAGGGCTCGCCGGTCTTTCTCGAATGGAAGGGTGCGCATACCGGCGTGACATTCTCGCCGGATGGAAAATACGTGGTTTCGATGATGCAGGAAAATGCGCTGCATGGCTGGCGTCTGGCTGACTCGAAGCACATGCGCATGAGCGGTTACCCGGCCAAGGTCAAATCCCTGTCATGGTCTGCGAAGGGGGCATGGCTAGCCAGTTCCGGTGCGCCGGCGGCAATCGTATGGCCGTTCACCGGCAAGGATGGCCCGATGGGCAAGGCTCCAAAGGAACTCGGTTCCATGGGGCAGGTGCTGGTCACCCGCGTTTCATGTCATCCACAGGAAGAGGTGGTTGCAATCGGCTATGCTGATGGCATGATCCTCGCCGTGCGCATTGCCGATGGCAGGGAAGCCGCGATGCGTCGCGGCGGCAAGGGCGCCATCAGCGCCCTTGAATGGGACAGGAGCGGCAAGCGGCTGGCCTTTGGAAGCGAAGAGGGTGAAGCGGGCGTGATTGACCTCACTGCATGAGCGGTCGCCCGCCAGCAACAGACGGGACGGGTACGTGGATACTTTGACCAGAATGCAAGCCTATGTGGAAGTCGTGGATGCGGAAGGGTTTTCGGCCGCCGCGCGCAAGCTTGGACGTTCCAAGGCGCTGATGTCGAAATATGTGCGCGAACTTGAAGATGAACTTGGCATTCTGCTGCTGAACCGTACGACGCGACAGTTTTCGCTTACCGAAGCGGGGCAACTTTATTACCATTCATCAAACGAGATTCTTTCACGGGTAAAAGAACTTCAGGAGAATGTGCGTGAAGCGGGAGCGGGCCTCAAGGGCCGGCTGCGGATATCGGCACCGCGTTCGCTGACCGATCTTGAAATCGGCCTGCCCATTGTTGAATTCGCCGCCGAATATCCGGACATCACGCTAGACGTGAACCTCGACGACCGGCTGGTTGACCTTGTCGAGGATCGTTTTGACGTGGCGATCCGTATTTCTCGGCTGACTGATTCGACGCTGATAGCGAGAAAGCTTTCGGGCTTCCGCCTGATTTTGTGTGCCTCGCCGGGCTTCATCCAGGCCCACGGCAGACCCACCCATCCAAGGGAGCTGGTCAATTATCCAGCTGTTGTGGATACCAACTGGAAGGGACGCAACAACTGGGTTTTTGTCGATGAAGAGGGTCGCGAATTCACGGTGCCGGTCAATTCGACGATCGAGGTGAACTCGCCGGAGGTTACCAAGCGGGCAGCCCTGGCCGGGCTCGGCATTACCATGGTGCCGGAATTTTCCGTTGAGCATGAAATCCGCGAAGGCAGGCTGGTAAGTCTGCTGGAAAAATGCGTGCCGCAAGGCAGCGGGGTTTACGCCGTCTATCCGCATCGCCGTCATGTTCCGGCCAAGGTGCGGGTGTTTGTCGATTTCATGGCGCAATGGTTTCGCGAGAACGGCGTAGCGGTCGCGTGAACCATATGAATGCCTTTATTCAGACCCAATCGGACCGTAGTGGGCATGAAACAAACACATGGTCAGGCAGCAGGAATTCTTGACATGATCAGGCGGGCAGGAATTGCAGCCATTGTGATTGCGGCATTGCCGCAAGCCGCCGCTGCCCATCCGCATGTCTTTGTCGAAAGCAATCTCGAAATCCTTCGTGATGCACAGGGCAACGTGACCGAACTGCGGCATGTCTGGCGTTTTGACGACCTGTTTTCATCCGATGTTCTGCTCAATTACGATGCAAACGGCGATGGCAAGCTGGATGCTGCCGAACTGGACGAAGTCGGCAGGACGGTTGGAAGTTCGATTGCCGAATATGACTATTATACCGAAGTTCGCTCCGGTTCCGAGACCGACGAGTTCAACCCGCCGGAAGCGGTGATGGTTGACTATGTCGACAATCAGGTCCTGATGTTCTTTTCACTCAAGATGAAGGAGCCGGTCTCGTTGAAAGGAAAGCCGTTCAAGGTTTCGGTCAGCGATCCGACTTTCTACGTGGCAATGGAAATCGCCAGCGATGCAGCCGTTCAGGTGACCGGCGAGGGCGCTGCCTGCAAGGTGCAGATCGACAGGCCGGATTTCGACAAACTCAATTCACAGAGCAGCCTGACTTTGACCGAGCAATTTTTTGCCGACCCGAAGAACGCCTCGCTCGGGGATGACTGGCTTACATGGGTCAGTGTCGAATGCCCTTGAACTGCCTTCCCCGGATACGATCGCGCCAGGCGATGCTTTTCCTGCTGGCCTCGGGGGTCCTGATGGTAAGCCTTTATCCTGGCTTTGCCGAAGCGCAGAACTCGCTCGGGCTTGGCCGGCCGGAACAGGCCATCAAGCCAACCGGGTTTTTCGGGCCATGGCTTTACCAGATCCAGCAATACCAGCAGGAATTCTACCGCTCGCTCACAGCTGCGCTGAAAGCAATGCGCAATGACGGCTCGCACGTATGGACGATGGCGGGACTGTCCTTTGCCTACGGGATTTTTCATGCTGCCGGTCCCGGGCATGGCAAAGCTGTGATCTCCTCCTACATGCTCGCCAATGAAATCGCTGCGCGGCGCGGAATTGTGCTGGCTTTCGCCTCCGCCTTTCTTCAGGCATTCACCGCCATCGCCCTCATTGCGGTTGTCGTGGTGTTTCTGCGCGGTACCGGCATCCGCAGCGCTGACCTGACCGCCTATCTCGAAATAGCCAGCTATGCCGGTATCACCGTGCTTGGAGCCTGGCTGCTCTGGCGCAAGCTGTTTGGTGGCGGACATGACCATGGTCACGGGAGTGGACATGCAGATGTGCACGAACACGGGCATGCAGATCACCATCATGCGCCAGGCGAGGTTTGCGGTGAATGCGGACATTTGCACGCGCCTGATCCGGCCGGCTTGCAGGGCAATTTCGGACTGCGCCAGGCGTGGTCCGCAATCCTGGCCGTCGGCCTGCGCCCATGTTCGGGCGCGATCATCGTCCTGACATTTGCGTTCCTGAACGGGCTTTATGCGGCTGGAATACTGTCGACACTGGCCATGGCGCTGGGAACCGGGATCACGGTCGCCACGCTTGCAACCCTTGCCGTTGGCGCAAAGGACATTGCCATCCGGATTGGCGGCGCTGCCGAGCGGGGAGCCAGCATACACAGGATCATAGAGACAGGCGGGGCGCTGATGGTCTTCGTTCTGGGACTGACCTTGTTGAGCGCCAGCCTCTATATCTAGGGTCCTGAGCTTAAGACTGGAGCAATCCCATTTCGGTGGCTATCCGGGACAACTGCGCCGCATTGCCGCCGCCGGTCTTCTCCCGGATCGACATGCGGTGGCTCTCTACGGTGCGCACACTCAGTTCAAGCGCAACCGCGATTTCCTTGTTGGTCTTGCCGCGGGCAATCGCTGCAAGGATTTCCGCCTCGCGCTGCGTCAAGCCGTGGCGGTTTGCGCCATTGCCAAAACGATTGGTAAGGGCGTTGACCAGTTTCGAGCCGATATAGGTGCCGCCACTGGAAACTGCTGAAATCGCGGAAAGCATTTCATTGCGTGTTACATCCTTGAGCAGGTAGCCGGCCCCACCAACGCGCAATGCTTCCTGCACATATTGTTCGTTGTCATAAATGGACAGGAAGAGGATGCGTGAAGATGGTGATGCCATGCGGAGTACCGGGGCAGCTTCCAGCCCGTTCATGCCCGGCATTGAAATGTCGAGGAGTATGACGTCGGGTCTTGTTTCAGCGGCAAGCGCAATCGCCTCTTCAGCGGACGAACATTCGCCGCAAAGCTCAATTCCCGGCGCTGAAGCGAGCCTCGCCCTGATGCCGTCACGCACGAGATCGTGGTCGTCGACCACCATGACGCGAACCGGTGTAACGGAATTTCCCTTCATGCTGCCAGCCTTCCGGAATCCGGTTTGGAGGAGGGTAACAAGATTTCAATCTCCAGTCCGCCGCCGCGTGGTTCGGTGATCTCCATCTTGCCGCCGAAACTGTCGATACGCTCACGCATGTTGCGCAGGCCTAGACCGTTGCCCTGTACCGCGTCGCGACGTGATTCGACTGGCATGCCGGAGCCGTTGTCGACAATCATCAGGCGCACATGCTGTCCCGCGCAGCCAAGCTCGATCCGGACCTTGCTTGCATTGGAATGGCGCGCGACATTGGTCAGCGCTTCCTGGGTTACGCGATAAAGTGCAGTCTTTGCCGCATCGGGAATTCCGGCTCCCACCCGCTCTGCAGCGACATCGACCCTGATCGCGCTTCGGGCGCTGAAATCGCGAGCGAGGCTGGTGATTGCGGCTGCAAGTCCGACATCGTCGAGAATGGAGGGGCGCAGGTCCATCGATATGCGGCGAACCTCGGCAATCGCGTTTTCAAGCGTGGCGCTGGCAGCATCGAGTTGCTGGCTCACGGCTTTTCGGTTGCCCGCTTTTTCGCGCGCAGCATCGAGCGTGTAGCTCACCGAAACCAGCAACTGGCTGATCCCGTCATGCAGTTCGGACGAAACACGTTTTCGCTCAAGTTCCTGGATGTCGACCAGCCGGCTGGTGAGTTCCTTGAGGCGCTGGTCGGCCATGCGCTGCTCGGAAAGCCTGATGCCGCCGATGAAGGTGCCGGAAAGGACAATGGCGCCCAACGTCAGGGCAAGCAGAACCCAGCGGGTCTCAGCGATGGTCATTTCGAGCTGGTCACTGATGGTGGCGACCTGGCTGGCTATGTCATCGACATAGAGGCCGGAACCCATCATCCATTTCCATTTGTCGAGGAATACCGAATAACCGATCTTGTCGGCATCAGCGCCGGTTGACGGCTTGTTCCAGACATATTCGTAGAAGCTGCCGCCGGATTTTGCGTTTTCGATCAGGTCGCGTATTACCGGCTGTCCATTGGGATCCTTGAGGTCAATCCAGTTGCCACCGACCAGTTCCGGCAACCGCGGATGCACCAGGTTCGTGCCATTTTCCTCATAGACGTAGAAGTAGCCATCCTGGCCGAAAGTCATGCGGTTAATGATGTCGGTGACCTGGCGCTTGGCAAGCGGCGTAGTTGACCAACTTGAGGAGTAAAACGGTTCGATCGCGGTCCGCGCCAAGGTGACATAGTTGCGAAGTTCGGTTTCCTTGGAGCGCAGGATCATTGCCTTGACGGCTGAAACCTGTGCCTGTGAAAGCCTGTCGGACTGGAAGCTGATCACTCCTGCCATGGCCGCAGACATTGCGATTATCGGCAGCAAGGAGATCAGCAACAGTTTTGTTCTCAATGACATGGAACGCCCTCCGGCAGATTGTCCAGTGTGATCGGCTGGTCCCCAGCGCGGCCCAATTCACCGGAAAATCGCGTCAGTGCAAGGGAAAATGCACGTATTTCAGTAGTTCTACGGATGCTCTCGGTACTTGCGCGACTTGTCAAATTGTCGTGTAGTGCCTACCGAGCCCTCGTGCGATTGGCCGAGGGTCGTTTTCGTGCAGAATCAAGAATTAATCAGGAGGAGAAAGCATGGATCGCCGTTCATTTATCAAAAGCGCCGGCCTTGGTGGCGCAACTGCAGTCGCGGCAAGCACGCTGGCGGCACCGGCAATTGCCCAGGGCAAGCGCAAACTGACAATGGTTACGACCTGGGGCCGCGGTCTTGCAGGCGTGCATGATTCAGCACAGCGTTGCGCGGATTCAATCACCGCAATGACCGACGGTGCATTGGAGGTGGAAGTCAAGGCAGCTGGTGAACTGGTCGGCGCGTTTGAAGTGTTTGACGCGGTTTCTTCCGGCCAGGCTGACATGTATCACGGCGCGGATTACTACTTCGTTGGCCAGCATCCGGCATTCGCTTTCTACACCGCAGTGCCTTTCGGCATGACTGCCGGTGAAATCTCGAACTGGTATTACAATGGCGGCGGCATGGCGATGCACCATGAGCTGGGCGAGTTGTTCAACCTCAAGTCCTTCCTCGCCGGAAACACCGGAGCACAGGCCGGTGGCTGGTTCCGCAAGGAAATCAACGGTCCCGATGATTTCAACGGCCTGAAGTTCCGCATGCCGGGCCTTGGCGGCAAGGCGCTGGGCTATCTCGGTGCATCGGTTCAGAACCTGCCGGGTGCAGAAGTGTATCAGGCACTTTCCTCAGGTGCGATTGACGGTACCGAATGGATTGGCCCATGGGCTGACGAAAAGGCCGGCTTCCAGGAAATCACCAAGATCTACTACACATCCGGTTTTCATGAGCCAGGTGCAGCGCTGTCGCTTGCAACCAACCTCGAAGTCTTCAACTCGCTGTCACCGGCGCATCAGAAGATCATCGAAATTGCAGCCAGTGAAGCGCACCAGTGGACGCTGACCAAGTTCCTCGCAGAGAACTCGGCTGCACTTGCGCGTCTCGTTGCGGGTGGGGTTCAGACCAAGGAATTCCCCGACAGCGTCTGGGATGCATTTGGTGCGGCTTCACAGAAGGTTGCCGATGAAAACATGGGCGACGAAATCTTCAAGAAGACCTTCGATGCGGTACGTGCCTCCATGGCATCGTCCTCCAAGTGGGATGACCTGTCAGATGGCGCGTATATCCGCCAGCGCAACCGCGTTCTGGGTATCTGACCTCACGGCATTGACGCCGCCCCTTTCCGGGGCGGCGTTTTTCCTTGACACGGTGGCATCGGCAGGTTTTGCAGCGCTCGAAACGGGGGCGTTGCCCAACACCGATTCCGATTGCCGATAAATATAGTTGGCGGGCAGGGCTCCCATGTTTGATTCAATCATCTGGTTCCTGAAAAATGTCGCGTTCGGCATCGTGAATCTCGTCACGGTGTTGGTCTCACCGTCGGCCTGGCCGAACTTTTCTGACATGGCATGGATTTCCAAGTTGATTTACTACGGCGCGTCCGTGGAGTTCTTCTTCATTGTATTCGATCTGGTGCTGATCCTGCTGGTGGTCGGATTGTGGAGACGCCACATCCTTTGGGCCTTTGTGCGCGGCTCGGAAAAAATCAGCAATACAATCGGTCGCCTTGCTGCATGGGCAGTGCTGATCATGGTGTTGCAGCAAGTGGTCATTGTCGCGCTGCAACGCATATTCCGGGTATCAGAAATCAGCATTGCGCCATTTGGCATCGGCTTCACCAGGGATGTGAGCTGGTTTGCCGAGGAGTTAAAGCTTTACAATGCGATGATCGTCGCGCTTTGCGCGGCCTATACTTTCATTCAGGGCGGACATGTGCGCGTCGATCTCGTCTACAGCGCCGTCAGTTACCGGGTGCAGAAGATCATCGACATGGCCGGATCACTGCTGTTTGCCGTCCCGTTCCTGACAATAGTCTGGCTTTATGGCTGGTTCTTCATGTGGCGTCACCTGACGCGGCCACCGCTGGCCAGCAATTATGATCTTGATCGCGTCATGCGCTCCAGCAAGTTGCTCAAATGGGACGTTGAGACGATTGGCTTTTCGCCCAACGGCTTCGACGGGTACTTCCTGTTCAAGATATTGCTGATCTCATTTGCCGGACTGATGTTCCTTCAGGCAATTACCTTCTTCTTCCGGTCACTGTTGGAGTATCTCGAAGGTGAGGAAGCACGTGACCGGTATCTCGATCGTGACTCGGATCAGGAGGCTGACGCCATCGCCAAGACCGCAGGGCATGGGGCCTGAGGCCTGAGGCGCGGACTCGGCTGCAACTGGATAACAATACGGGTGGCGCAAGCGTACCCGAATGATGGGGATTAGACATGTTTCTAGGCCTTGACGGAATCGAGATCAGCCTGCTGATCACCTTCCTGTGCCTTCTGGGGGGGATCCTAACCGGCTATCCTGTGGCCTTTGCGCTGGCAGGTTCAGGCCTCATTTCCTTTGCGATCATTGCAGCGCTTGCCGAAAACGGATTGCTGTTGAAAGAAGTTGTCGATGTCAATTCAGCACCGTTTCTCGATCTGGTAGCCCAGGGCATCGCCAAGGATCACATATCGAAGTTCAACCACCCGGAACTACCCACTGTGCTGCTGCCACTTTTCGAGCGCGGCCTTGATGATGCGATCAACCGGACAATCTCGTTCATCGTCAACCGCATGAACGAGCGGGTGTTCGCCGGTCCATCGATCGAGACCCTGCTGGCGGTTGCAATGTTTGTCCTGATGGGGATCGCGCTTGAGCGCTCCCGCATTGCCAATGACCTGCTGACCACGATGGCGCGAGTGTTCGGTCCGCTGCCGGGCGGCCTTGCAGTGTCGGTCGTCGTCGTTGGCGCGTTCCTGGCCGCGTCCACCGGCATTGTCGGGGCGACGGTCGTGACCATGGGGCTCTTGTCCCTGCCAACCATGTTGCGCCACAAATATTCGCCGGAGCTCGCGACAGGCGTCATTACGGCGTCGGGAACGCTGGGGCAGATCATTCCGCCCTCCATCGTCATTGTTTTGCTTGGTACGCTTGCCGGCGATATCTATGCCACTGCGCAAGAGGCGCGCGCCAAGCTTGCGGGATGCAGTGATGCACTGACCTATCTCGGCAGTCCAGCCGTGTTGTCGGTTGGAACGCTGTTCAAGGCAGCCATCATTCCAGGCGTTTTCCTGGCCTTCCTGTACGGGCTTTATGCCTTCGGCTATGCGCTGTGGAAGCCGCATATGGCCCCTGCCGTGCATTTCGAGGAAGAAACCGGATCGTCGCGCGGACGCAAGCATTCGCTGACCTGGTTTGTCGGGATGCCATTGCTGGCCATTGTCGTCGCAATAGCCATGTTAGGCCTCAACCTTGCCGGCAGCCAGACAATTGTCACCGGTGCCAATGCCTTTGTTAACGATGGTCCTGAATTGCGGACAGCGGTATCCGAGCAGTGCAAGGCGTCAATGATCGAACTGCACGGCCAGGAAAAATGGGACCGTTCGGTCGCGCGCAAGAAGGAACTGGCTGACCAGGCATCCAGCGGCGAGGCGGCAGTTGTGTTGAGCGACGAAGAGCAATATGCGAAGGCGTTGGCAAATGTCGCGCCCCTTTCGGGCGTTGTTCTGGTGATCAGCCTGATGCTTGGCCTCATTCTGACGACGGCCTATGGCGTGCGTCCGGACTATGACCGCAAGCCGTTGCTGATCGGCGGCATCGGTATCCTGGCGCTCATGGCAGTGGATCTGGTGCTGGTCAATCCACAGATAACGCCCGGTGTCACTACCCTGCTTTACGCAATACCGGTCATCCTGATCCTGTACGGGTTGCGGGCTGCCTTCCCGCGTCTTTCCGAAGTCGACATCCTGCGTGTGGTTTTCCCGCCGTTGGTCCTGGTCGTTGCCGTGCTTGGTTCCATTCTTGGCGGTATCACCAATCCGACACCTGCCGCCGCGCTTGGTGCTGCGGGTGCGATCATGCTTGCCGCCCAGCGCAAGCTGACAGATGAGGGCCGCGGGAATGGCTCGATCATCCTGAAATCCACATTTGCCATCGTGGTAATGCTGCTGATTGGTGTGAATTTCGATTTGCGCACCGGTGTGGAAGGCGCGGGTTTTGAAAACTGGGCAGCGATGCTCGTCACTTTCGGTGCCTATTACTTTGCGATGTTCGGCCTGCTCTATGCCTGCTGGGTGTTGTGGTCGCACCGCATCCTGGCTCCCATCGTGCGGGAATCCGCGAAGGTCACCTCCATGGTATTTGCGATCCTGATCGGCTCGCAGATGCTGAACCTGGTTCTCATTTCCTTTGGTGGCGAGGACTATATCCAGACCTTCCTGCGCAGCTTCGAGGAAGAATGGGTCGTCTTCCTGATCGTCATGATCATCATGTTCGTTCTCGGCTTCGTGCTCGACTTCCTGGAAATCATCTACATCGTCGTTCCGATTGTAGGCCCGGTCATCTATGGTGGAACGCTTGATCCGGCCTGGGTCACGATCATGATCACGGTCAACCTCCAGACCTCCTTCCTGACACCGCCATTCGGCTTCGCGCTGTTCTATCTTCGCGGTGTCGCCCCGCCGGAGGTGACGACCGGGCACATCTATCGCGGGGTTGTGCCGTTCATCATCATTCAGGTCATTGGACTTGGCCTGTTGTGGTTGTTCCCGTCGATTGTGACGATCCTGCCGGCACTGCTTCCTCAAAACTGAGGTAACAGACCAGCCAGCAAGGAAATTGGCGGCATCCTGGCCTTGGACACTGGCCGGGGTGCCGCTTGTTCATTTTGCCGGGCTTGCCGGATCTGGCCCTTACCCCAACTATTGATCGAAGCGCGTTTCATGTTGCGACAGGCGCGAGGGTTTGACACAAGCGGGCCGGGCACGCAAAAACAATGAGTACCAATGTCAGGATCACCATGGAAGCGACCAGCAGGATGGATACAGCCAAATTGAAATCAGCTGGTTCGGGCAACGCGAAAGCGGTCAAGGGTCCTGCAGCCAGTCGCAGCGAAAGCCGGAAAATCGGGCCTTTGCCTGCCGACCACCCGGCGGTCAAGATCGGCAAGGTAGGTGTGCTGCTTGTCAATCTCGGCACACCGGACGGTCACGACAAGAAAAACATGCGCCGATACCTGCAGGAGTTCCTGACCGACAAGCGGGTGATCGAATGGCCGAAACTGCTTTGGTATCCGATCCTCTATGGCATTGTTCTCAATACCAGGCCGAGGAAATCCGGCGAAGCCTATGCCGCGATCTGGAACAATGAGCTTGATGAGTCTCCCTTGCGCACCTTTACCCGGTCACAAGCCGAAAAGCTCGGTGCCATGTTTTCCGGACATGAAGAGATCGTTGTTGACTGGGCAATGCGTTATGGCAATCCGTCCATTGAAAGCAGGCTGGAAGCATTGCGGGTAGTGGGTTGTGAACGCATAGTGATCTTTCCGCTCTATCCGCAATACAGTGCTGCCACGACAGCGACCGTCAACGACAAGGCCTTCGAAGCGCTGATGAAACTGCGCTGGATGCCGGCGATCCGCACCGTGCCGCCCTATCACGACGAACCGGTCTATATCGAGGGGCTGGCTCGCTCCATCGAGAAGCATATCGCAACGCTGGATTTCGCTCCTGAGCGCGTGATCGCGTCCTATCACGGCATCCCCAAGAGTTATTTCATGAAGGGTGATCCCTATCATTGCCATTGCCTGAAAACGTCAAGGCTGCTGGAAGAACGGCTTGGATGGGAAAAGGGAAGGTTGATCACCACATTCCAATCGCGTTTCGGGCCCGAGGAATGGTTGCAGCCCTATACTGACAAGACCGTGGAAAAACTTGCACAAGAAGGGATCAGGGACATTGCCGTTTTCAATCCCGGTTTTGTGGCGGACTGTCTTGAAACGCTTGAGGAAATTGCGGGAGAGGCCGGAGAGATATTCCACGAGGCGGGGGGGCGCAATTTCACCCATATCCCCTGCCTCAACGACAGCGAGGAAGGCATGATGGTGATCGAGGCAATCGTGCGTCGCGAACTGGGCGGCTGGATTGATCGCGAATAGTTTGCCCATCATGGTTCGTGAATTGAAATAATGCTTCACAGGGTTTATATGCCGAGGGCAAGGTGATGGCATGGGAATTGGGCCCCGTGCATCGTGGCGATCCTCTCGTTTCGCCAGTTTGCGTCTGGTGAAACGGTTTTCGGAGGGGTGATATGCCCGAATTTTCCGGTTTCGACATTTTTGTCGGCGTTCTTGTACTTCTGATCATTCTCACAATCTTTGCCGGCATCAAGCAGATACCGCAGGGCTGGAACCATACTGTCGAGCGGTTCGGCAAATATGTCCGCACTCTCAAACCCGGCCTGAACATCATTGTTCCGTATATCGACAGGATCGGCTCGCGCCTCAACATGCGCGAACAGGTGCTGGATGTTCCCACGCAAGAGGTGATCACGCGGGACAATGCCTCTGTCAGCGCGGATGGGGTTTGCTTTTTCCAGATCATCGATGCAGCGCGCGCTGCCTATGAGGTCGAAGGATTGGAGAACGCAATCCTCAACCTGACGATGACCAACATCCGCTCAGTCATGGGTTCGATGGACCTGGATGAAGTGCTGTCTAAACGCGACGAGATCAACGAGCGGGTATTGCGGGTCGTTGATGAGGCAGCGTCCTCCTGGGGCATCAAGATGACCCGTATCGAGATCAAGGATATCAATCCTCCCGGCGACCTCGTTGCGGCCATGGGTCGCCAGATGAAGGCAGAGCGCGAAAAGCGCGCGCAAATCCTTGAGGCGGAAGGTCTGCGCCAGTCTGAAATTCTCAAGGCCGAGGGCCAGAAGCAAAGCCAGATCCTGAAAGCGGAAGGCGAGCGCGAAGCGGCGTTCCGTGAGGCAGAGGCGCGTGAGCGTCTGGCCGAAGCGGAAGCAAAGGCTACGCAGATGGTTTCGGATGCCATTTCGCAAGGCAATGTGCAGGCTGTGAATTATTTCGTCGCGCAAAAATACGTTGACGCGCTGGGCCGGATTGCCACCTCGCCGAACCAGAAAATCCTGATGCTGCCGATGGAATCATCTGCATTGATCGGTTCTCTGGGCGGCATTGCGGAAATCTCCAAAGACCTGTTCAGGTCGGGTGGTGGCAGCAATTCGGCGGGCGGAATGGTTGGCGGTGGAGGTGGCGCCCGTCCGGTTGCCGCTCCCGCGCGCACGGCGGCACAACCTCCGCAGGTTCGTACGGCACAGCCCGGTATTCCAACACGGATGCCGGGTGACGGGACACCTGGTGGCACATCCGGTGACTGGGGCAATTCATGATCCAGTCACTCGTCCACAGCCTCGGGCCCTGGAACTGGTGGATACTGGCGCTGGTGCTTATGGGCCTTGAGGTTCTGGCACCGGGAACCTTTTTTCTGTGGTTCGGCATTTCGGCATTCGTGATTGGAACCATTTCCCTCGCAATGGGGCCGGAATCGACATTCTGGGTCTGGCAGACGCAGGTGATCGGGTTTGTGGTTCTGTCGCTGGTGGCTGCGGTGATCGGACGTCGTTTCATGACGCAATATCGCCTCGACGATGCTGATAACACTGACCTCAATGACCGAATTGCGCAAATGGTCGGGCGTACCGGCGTTTTGAACGAAGCGATCAGCGGCGGCACCGGGCGGGTGAAGATTGGTGAAACGACCTGGCGCGTGTCAGGCCCGGAATTGCCGGAAGGAACGCGGGTGCGCGTGGTTGGTCATCATGCCGGCAAGCTGGATGTAGCCGCAGAAGGATAGCATCGCGCTACCGGCATTCTAGTCAATGCTTGACGTCATGCGCTGGTGGCATATGCGGGTGGCATATCCAGGTGTCAGGCGACACCAATGCGCAGCAGGTCGTGAAGATGGATGATGCCAACGGGCTTGGCGTTTTCTGTGACCATCAGGGTGGTTATCGCGCTTTCGTTCAACACCGCCATGGCAGTGCTTGCCAGCAGCGATGGCGCAACCGTTTTTGGTTTCGGGTTCATCACTTCCTCCACCGGCAGGGTCCGCAGGTCACGATTGATGTTGCGGCGCAAGTCGCCATCAGTGACAACGCCAACCAGATTGCCGGCCTGGTCAACGACGCCAACGCAGCCAAATCCCTTTTCCGAAATCCTGACAATCGCTTCTGTCATCAATGTACCAAGTGGCACCAAAGGTATTCGGTCGCCGCCATGCATGATGTCGGCAACATGGGAGAGGCTCGCGCCGAGCGAACCGCCGGGATGAAAGGTGCGGAAGTCGGTCGCTGAAAATCCGCGACGTTCCAACAGTGCTATCGCCAAGGCGTCACCAAGAGCCAACTGCATCAATGTCGAGGTGGTCGGTGCCAGGCCATGCGGGCAGGCTTCGGTTGCCTTGGGCAACAGGAGGCAGGTGTCGCTCTCGCGCCCCAGCGTAGATTGAGCGTTGGAGGTGATGGCAACAAGCGGGATCTTGAAGCGTCTGGAATAGGCGAGGATGCCTTTGAGTTCAGCCGATTCGCCCGACCATGACATGGCCAGCACAACGTCGTCGCGTGCTATCATCCCCAGGTCACCGTGATTGGCCTCGGCTGGATGGACAAAAAACGCCGGGGTGCCAGTGGACGCGAAAGTGGCGGCGATCTTCGAGCCGATATGACCGCTCTTGCCAACGCCGGTGACAATGACGCGGCCCTTGATCACGGCAATGGTTTCCACAGCGGTCTGAAAAGGTTCGGCCATTGGGCCCCGCAATTCAGCACAGAGCAAATCAAGTCCGTCCTTTTCGGTACCGAGCGTGCGCAGGGCTGAATTTGCATGGGCGGTATCAGTCATTCGGGAATCCGTGTGCATATGGCAGGTCGAGGCTGCTGGATACACGATTTTTTCCATTCTGTAACCGTTTGAAGGGCGTTGTGGAAAGGATGCGTTAACCATGGCTGTTTACGGTTTGTCAGTATTTTGCAATCCGCTTCGACAGGCCCGGGATGAAACAAAACTCCATAGATGGAGAAAAGCTGAAAACGGTCAGCCAGCGATGGTTGATGCCGCTTTTCGGTATTGCCCTGGCAGTCGGTGCAGGGATGCCTGTCTTCCTGCTGAATTCGACCGGGGCTCTGGCCCAGCAGGCTTCGCGGCCTGAAACTTCCAACAACAATTCGCTGTTTCGCCTGCGCGGCAGCAATGACGTGAATGCGGCCCGGGTCGAGGATCCCTTCAACGGCGAATCGGTGTTTGAACCAGCGCCAGGTTCTTCGGTGTCGGATGCCGATGCAACCGCGGTCGTTCCCTTGTCCGATGATCCGACGGGCCGCGAGCAGCGTGCGCAGCGCGAATCGCAAGTGGTTGATCCAATCAATACCGCTACGCCGGACAGCAGGGCGAATGTGCGCGCAGCACCGGTCGAAGCTGGCAATCTGGTTGTGCCGGAAGATGAGCCTTACCTGCCGCAAGGGTTCAGGGCAGGCACGTGGTCGATATTCACACGGGTTGAGCAGGCGCTTGGCTACACCACAAACACCACGTCCTCAGCCGGCGGCAACGGAGGCCTGTTCTCGCAGACCGACGCGACGTTCAGGGCGCAGTCTGACTGGTCACGGCACCAGGCAGGATTGGAAGCCACGGCGACCATCCGGCGCTCGGGCGATGAAGACACCATTCCCGACCTTTCCGTCAAAGGCAATGTCAGGCTCGATCTGGTGGACGGTTTTGCTGCAACAGCGAGCGGAGGCTACCGCTACACGACCGAGGCCCTTACCAGCAATTCGCTTGGTTCGACTGTTTCGGAGCGGCCGGGCGTTCACAGCCTGACCGGCAGCGCGCAAGTCGAGCGCAGTGGTGGCAAGCTTGACATCGCACTTCGGGGGTCGTTGGAACGCACGCTCTACAATGATGCAACCCTTTCAGGCGGTGGCATCCTTTCGCAATCCGACCGCAACAACACATTGTACCAGGTCTCCGCGCGGGCCGCCTATGGCAGCACCGACGCGCTCAAACCATTCGTCCAGGCCGGCATTGGCTGGCGGGTGCATGACGAGAAGACGGATCGCAACGGCGAAGAGCGCGACAGTGTCATCTATGACCTCAGGACCGGGCTTCAGGTTGATCTGGGGCCGAAACTCAAGGGCGAAGTCTCGGTGGGATATCTGTCAGAGGATTTCTCCGACGCCAATATCGATTCTCTTTCGGGAATGTCGCTGAATGCAGGAATAGACTGGTCACCGGTGCGGGAGACCCAGATACGGCTTTCGGCGGCAACCACGTTTGGCGGCTCCACGACGGCGGGCGACAATGGTTCGATAAACCAGAATGTCTCACTGGAGGGCAAGCGCCGGGTTCGCGACAATCTTGAGCTCAACGCCAAAGCCAGCATTGATGTGGCCCGGTATGGTACCTCTGGCGGCATGGATGTGGCATACACCACAGGTGCAGGGCTCGAATATTGGATCAGCCGCTTCCTGTCGGTTACGGCGGATGTCGAGCACCAGCAGTTCAACAGCGCAACTGCCGGCAATTCCTGGGATGCGACCTCATTCAGGCTGGGAGTGGCGGTTCAGCGATAACCGGCGTCGGCCCGCAGAATGGGTTCAAAGTGGCTTGATTTCCCGGATCAGTGCTTCGAGTTCCGGCTTCAGGCTTGCCGACATTTCCCGGTCCCACATCGCATAAGCGACGTTTGCCTTGATGAAGCCCTCGCGCGAGCCGCAATCGAAGGTACGGCCGGTAAAGGTGTAGCCAAAGAAGTCCTGCTGTTCTGCCAGTGTAAGCATGGCGTCGGTCAGCTGGATTTCGCCGCCCGCTCCAGCCTGCTGGCTCTCCAGTATCTTGAATATCTCGGGTTGCAGGATGTATCGGCCATTGAGGATGAGGTCTGATGGTGCGGTGCCTTGCGGTGGCTTCTCGACCATGCCCTTGACGTGGAAGCCGCCTTCGACATCGCTTCCCTTTTCCACAACGCCATATTTGTGGGTTTCAGCGGGTTCCACCGCCTCGGTTGAAACGACATTGCCGCCGGTTCGGTCGTACAACTCGACCATGGCGCTCATGCAGCCCTTCTCATGCTGCATCACCATGTCCGGCAGCAACAATGCAAATGGTTCATTGCCGATAATTTCACGCGCGCACCAAACCGCATGGCCAAGGCCCAGTGGCGCCTGCTGTCGGGTGAAACTTGTCTGGCCGGCTTGCGGCATGGCGGCGGCCAGCACATCAAGCGCCTCGGACTTGCCGCGCTCGCGCAGGGTTTGCTCAAGCTCGACCTGGATATCGAAGTGATCCTCGATGACAGCCTTTGACCGGCCGGTGACGAAAACGAAATGCTCGATGCCTGCGGCGCGAGCCTCGTCAAAGACATACTGGATGACGGGGCGGTCAACGACGGTCAGCATTTCCTTCGGGACAGCCTTGGTCGCAGGCAGGAACCTTGTCCCAAGACCGGCAACCGGAAAAACTGCTTTTCGTACGGGCTTGTATTTCATGATCAAGTCACTTTGCCATCTTCGGAACAGCCATTGGGGCTGGTTATCGGGGCAGATACCGGGATTGCGGCTTGTTACACGGCAGTTTCCCTGATCGCTAAAATGCAACGCAACCCTTTATTTAATCCTAAGTTCTGACTGCTAGGGTCTGTGAAAAATGCGGAACTGCAACGAGAACAGCTCCGCGATCAGGGAATGCACATGCAAGCGGACAGAGGTGGACGATGAGCGTTCTGGTAACAGGCGGGGCAGGCTATATCGGCAGTCACATGGTTTGGGAGCTTCTCGACCATGGCGAGGACGTTACAGTGCTCGACAACCTATGCACCGGATTTCAGTGGGCAGTTCCGGAGAGGGCTCGTCTTGTCATTGGCAATGTTGGCGATGTGGATCTGGTTTCGGACATCATCCATGAAGACAAGATCGACACCATCATCCATTTTGCCGGTTCGGTTGTGGTTCCGGAATCGATCGAGAATCCGCTGAAATATTACGACAACAATACCGGCCAGACCCGCAACCTGCTCGAAGCGGCTGTTCGGGGCGGCATCGACAAGTTCATCTTTTCCTCTACCGCTGCGGTCTATGGAACTCCGCTCACGACAGGACCGATCCGTGAAGATGCCATCCTCAACCCGATGTCGCCTTATGGCTCGTCCAAGCTGATGAGTGAAATCATGGTGAGGGACACGGCGCTGGCGCATGGCATGCGTTATGTGATGCTGCGCTACTTCAACGTGGCTGGAAGCGATCCGCTGAAGCGTACCGGACAATCGACGCAAGGTGCGACCCATCTCATCAAGATCGCTTGCGAGGCAGCCACCGGCAACCGCAATGGCATGTCGGTATATGGTACCGATTATGATACGCCGGACGGAACCTGCATTCGCGACTTCATCCATGTTAGCGATCTCGTCAACGCTCATTATTCGGCCCTGAATTTCCTGCGTCAGGGCGGGCTGAAATTCACCGCCAATTGCGGCTACAGCCAGGGTTACTCGGTCAAGCAGGTCATTCGGATGGTGAAGGAAGTTTCCGGCGTCGACTTTGACGTTTTCGAGGAGCGGCGCCGTCCCGGGGACATTCCTGCGCTAACAGCCAATGCGCATCGCATCCAGAGCAGGCTGGGTTGGAAACCGCGTTTCAATGACCTCAGGACTATCGTCGAAACGGCCCTTGCCTGGGAAGCGGAATTGCCGCAGCGCCGCAAGGTCGCCTGAGGCATACTTGCGCGGCATGGCTTGAACCGGACGGAAGTCCGCGCCTTTCAGATTTGGTAAACGAAATATTGACCCATTCGTGTGTATTCATGCGAATCACGATTACCTTGTTTACCGGAGACTTATGATGGGCAATTCCAGGACCGTCAGGCCATCCGCAGCCGCGATATTGCTTTGCGCGGGTATTTCAGGCCTTTTCCCGATTACTTCCAATGCAGCAGATGCCGGCTTCCTGAAGTGGATCCGCGATTTCCAGCCGGTAGCTGCCAAAAGCGGTATATCTGCCCAGACCTATCGTGCTGTTTTTGCCGGTATAGATGAGCCGGACCCGGAAGTGTTGGAGGCTGCGCGTTTCCAGCCGGAATTCACCGCCAAGGTCTGGGAATACATGGACAGCCGGATCACGCCATCGATCATCCGGCGTGGCAGGGAGCTTGTTGGTGAATACAAGCCCTGGCTTGATCGTATCGAAGCCAATTTCGGCGTCGACCGTCACATTGTGGTGGCGATCTGGTCGATGGAATCCTCCTATGGCGAAGCCTTGCAGAAAAAGACCGGAATCAGGAGTGTGGCGCGGTCTCTGGGAACGCTAGCCTATGCTGATCCGAAGCGTGCCAAGTTTGCCCGAAGCCAGTTGATTGCGGCAATGAAGATCGTGCAGGCTGGTGATGTTTCTCCCAGCGGTCTGACGGGTTCCTGGGCGGGAGCCATGGGCCACACACAATTCATCCCGACCAGCTATCTCGCATGGGCAGTGGATATTGACGGCGACAAGCATCGCAATGTGTGGACCTCGCCGCCAGATGCACTGGCGTCTTCTGCAAATCTGCTGCGCAAGAATGGCTGGCAGACTGGCAAGACATGGGGTTATGAGGTGAAGCTGCCATCCGGCTTTGACTTCGGTCTTGAAGACAAGGATGGCATAACACTGGCACGCTGGGAGCAATTGGGCGTTCGTCGCATTGGTGGCGGGGCATTTGCCCGTCCGCAGGACAAGGCTGTGCTGAAATTGCCGGCTGGGGCGTCAGGCCCGGCCTTCCTGATGATCAAGAACTTCTATGTGATTAAGCGCTACAACAACGCTGACAAATACGCACTTGCAGTCGGCCTGCTGGCGGATGAGCTTGCCGGACATGGCGGCCTGGTCAAGGACTGGCCGCGCGGATATGTGCCGATGAGCGAAGAAGAACGGATGGAGGCGCAAACCATCCTGAAGCGGCTTGGTCACTATGATGACGAAATCGACGGCAAGTTCGGTCCGGCGTCCAGGAAGGCGATCATCGACTTCCAGCAACGCTCGGGAATGGAACCCGACGGGTTTCCCTCGAAGAAGCTTTTGGCTAGATTGCGCAGCAGTTGAGACATGCGCTGACGATGCGCATGTTGGGCAGTCTGGCAGTTTCGCCAGTCGTGCAAGGGTGAGCAATTGAAACGAATCCTCGTCATCATGATCGCGTTTGCCATTCTGGCAGCCGGTCTGCCTGCCACTGGCCCGATCAGCCTGGTGCGCCAGGCGCATGCGCAGCAGAAGAATGATGCCAAGCGTCCGAACCTGTTCGACCTGCTGTTTGGCGGAGCATTGCGAAAGCAACGTGAGCGGGTGCAGCAGTTGCAGCAAAAGCAGAACAAGGCGAGGCGCGTGATCGTCAAGCCGGGCCAGCAGAACAGTTCGGTAGTTACCACGCAAGCCCCGGTGAAGGAGGTTGTCGAAAAGGTTGAAAACGCGGTCAGGATATTGGTGATAGGCGACTTCATGGCGGATGGCCTGGCAGATGGTTTGCAACAGGCCTATGCCGAGAATCCCAACGTTGTGCTGGTGAATGCCGCGACCGGGCTTTCGGGACTTGTGCGCGATGACGTGGTTGACTGGACGGTTCGCACAGGTGAACTGGCCGAGGAACACAAGCCGGTGGCCGTGGTTTTTCTGGCCGGGATGAATGACCGGCAGCAGATGCGCACAAGTTCGGGACGATTTGCCAAACTGTCAGACGAATGGAAGGCGGAATATGAAATCCGCGTGGAAAAGATTGCCAAGGCGGTTCGCGACCGAAACCTGCCGCTGTTCTGGATTGGTTTGCCGCCGGTCAATTCCGGGGCGATGAATTCGGATTATCTCGTTTTCAACGAGATCTATCGTGGCAAGGCCGAAGCAGTTGGCGGCAAGTTCATCGATGTGTGGGACGGATTTACCAATGCCGAGGGAAAGTTCGTCAATGCAGGGCCTGACGTCAACGGCCAGATCGTTCGTCTGCGCAATTCGGACGGCATCAACATGACGCGTGCGGGCAAGGCGAAGCTCGCGTTTTACGCTGAAAAGGAATTGCGACGTGTTCCAGGGCTCGCCAATGATGCGACCCTGACTGCATCGCCGGATCTCGGTGGCCCGGTTGTGCCGCTTGAACCCGAATATGATCCCGCTGCGACCGGGCGGACCATTGTGGTTTCACTCGACAATCCTGTGGTGGATGGCGATGAGAAACTTGATGGTGGCGACGACTTTCTTGCCAGCCGCGACGAGAAGGGAAAGGGGACAAGTTATGCGCTGGTGGTCAATGGGGCGGCGTTGAAGCCACACAAGGGTCGCGTCGATTTTGGCTGGGGAGTGCCGGAGCCTGAGATGGTTGCAGACGATGCCAAGGGTATGGATGCAAAGACCGCCGGGACGCAAGACGGGGCGGAAGTCGCCCCGAAAACTCAAGCTGAACCGAAAGCCAAACCGGCAATCCAGCCTGCTGCGAACTGATCGCCAGGCGATCAGCGGGGCAGGGTGGTCGATCCCATCAGGTCAAGATCAATGGAATGCGCCGCCTGGCGTCCTTCGCGGATGGCCCAGACCACCAGCGACTGCCCGCGTCTGGCGTCACCGGCTGCATAGACCTTTTCCACATTGGTGCGATAGTCGCGCTCATTGGCCGAAAGCGAAATATTGCCACGACGGTCGGTATCGATGGCCAGTCCGGCTTGCTGGATGAAGCTGTCCTTCAGCGGTCCCGCGAATCCGATCGCGATAAAGGCGAGGTCGGCGCGCAGAATGAACTCGGTGCCCGGGATAGGGTGCCGGTTCTCGTCTACGCGAGCGCATTTGACGCCGGTAAGCCTGCCACCACGACCGACGAATTCGAGGGTTGCTGCTGCAAATTCGCGGCGGGCACCTTCGGCCTGCGAAGATGATGTGCGCATCTTGGTGGCCCAGAACGGCCAGACCAGCATCTTGTCCTCTTTCTCCGGCGGTTCCGGGCGGATGTCGAGCTGGGTGACTTCCACAGCGCCCTGGCGGAAAGCCGTACCCACGCAGTCGGAGGCCGTGTCACCACCGCCAACAACGACGACATGCTTGCCGCCTGCCCAGATTTCCTCCGACGGCCAACCTGGATTTTCTATCGGTTCCTGACCAATGCGACGGTTCTGCTGAACCAGATAGGGCATCGCATTGTGGATACCGGACAAATCATTGTTGGGAATGCCTGCATCGCGTGGCGTCTCGGCGCCTGCGCAAATGAGTACAGCGTCATGGCTGGCGGTGAACTCGGACAGCGGACGGTCAACACCGACATTGACGCCGTAATGGAAGGTTACGCCTTCGCCCTGCATCTGCGTGATGCGGCGGTCGATGTGGTATTTTTCCATCTTGAAGTCGGGGATACCATAGCGAAGCAAGCCGCCTGCGCGGCTTTCACGTTCATAGACATGGACTTCGTGGCCGACACGGGCAAGCTGCTGTGCTGCAGCAAGGCCAGCCGGGCCAGAACCTATGATCGCAATCTTCTTGCCAGTCCGGGTCTTTGCAGGCTTTGGCACGACCAGACCCAGCTCAAATCCCTTGTCGGCGATTGCCTGCTCGACCGTCTTGATGGCGACCGGCGCATCTTCGAGGTTCAGCGTGCAGGCCTCCTCGCAGGGCGCGGGGCAGATGCGGCCTGTGAATTCAGGAAAATTGTTTGTCGAATGCAGGTTGCGCAGCGCCTCTTCCCAGTCGCCACTGTAGATCAGGTCGTTCCAGTCGGGGATCTGGTTGTGGACCGGGCAGCCCGTATCGCCGTGGCAATAGGGGATGCCGCAATCCATGCAACGTGCAGCCTGGCGTGCGACTTCGCCATCCGGCATTGGCAGTGTGAATTCACGCCAGTGACGAATGCGGTCGGAGGCCGGCTGGTACTTGGCTACCTGCCGGTCAATTTCGAGAAAGCCTGTTACCTTGCCCATGGTTCAATCCGTCCGTTCATTCCGCCGCAACGCTGCCATAGCGCATTTCTTCCATCTCGCGCAGGGCACGCCGGTATTCGACCGGCATGACCTTCACGAATTTCGGACGGAAGCTTTCCCAGTTTTCCAGTATCTCCTTCGCACGTTCCGAACCGGTATAGTGCATGTGGTTGGAGATGAGCTGATACAGCCGCTCCTCGTCGTGGTGGTTCATGTCCGAGGTGACATCGACCCGGCCCTTGTGCGCGAGGTCGCCGCCATGATGGTGCAGCTTCTCCAGAAGATCGTCCTCCTCGGGAACAGGTTCGAGTTCGACCATTGCCATGTTGCAGCGCTCGGCAAAGTCGCCGACTTCATCGAGAACATAGGCGACACCGCCGGACATGCCGGCTGCAAAATTGCGCCCGGTCTGGCCGATGATGACGACAACTCCGCCGGTCATGTACTCGCAGCCATGGTCGCCGACACCTTCAACAACAGCAACCGCGCCCGAATTGCGCACGGCAAAGCGTTCGCCCGCCACTCCACGGAAATAGCATTCGCCGGTGATGGCGCCGTACATCACGGTGTTGCCGACGATGATCGACTTCTCGGGCACGATGCGGGTGTTTTCCGGCGGGCGGACAACTATGCGACCGCCTGAGAGCCCCTTGCCGACATAGTCGTTTCCGTCGCCCTGCAGGTCGAAGGAAATGCCATGTGAAAGAAACGCACCGAAGCTTTGGCCGGCAGTCCCGGTGAAGGAAACCGCGATGGTGTCCTCGGGCAATCCCTCGTAACCGAATTTTGCCGCGACCCGGCCCGAAAGCATGGCGCCCGCCGAACGGTCCACATTGGTTATCGCCATGTCGATGCGCACCTGTTCGCCGTTGTCGATGGCAGGCTTTGCCAGTTCGATCAGCTTGCGGTCGAGAATGTCGACAATCGGATGCTCCTGCGTCCGGGTCCAGTACAGTTCTCCACGCTCGGCCTCCGGCTTGAAGAAGATGCCTGAGAAATCCAGGCCCTTTGCTTTCCAGTGATTGATCAGGGATGCCTTTGACAGCATCTGGCTTTCCCCTACCATCTCATTGAAAGTCCGATAGCCCATGGATGCCATCAACTCGCGAACTTCCTCGGCGACGAAGAAGAAGTAATTGATGACATGCTCCGATGTGCCGCGGAAACGCTTGCGCAGGACCGGATCCTGCGTGGCGATGCCAACCGGGCAGGTGTTGAGGTGGCATTTACGCATCATCAGGCAGCCGGCTGAGATCAGTGGCGCGGTAGAGAAGCCGAATTCGTCGGCTCCCAGCAATGCGCCGATGACAACATCACGGCCCGTCTTGAGGCCACCATCGACCTGCAGGCAGACGCGGCTGCGCAAGCCGTTCAGCACCAGTGTCTGATGGGTTTCGGCAAGGCCCATTTCCCACGGGCTGCCAGCATGTTTCAGCGAGGTCAGCGGGGATGCACCTGTGCCGCCGTCATAGCCGGAAATGGTGATGTGATCGGCACGCGCCTTGGCAACGCCAGCCGCAACGGTTCCAACTCCGACTTCAGAAACCAGCTTGACCGAGATGCCTGCCTGTTCATTGACATTTTTCAGGTCGTAGATCAGCTGCGCCAGATCCTCGATGGAATAGATGTCATGGTGTGGCGGCGGCGAGATCAGGCCAACGCCGGGTGTCGAATGGCGGGTCTTGGCAATGACGGCATCGACCTTGTGGCCAGGCAACTGGCCGCCTTCGCCAGGCTTGGCCCCTTGCGCGATCTTGATCTGTATCATGTCGGCATTGACGAGATATTCGGCCGTCACGCCAAAGCGGCCCGACGCGACCTGCTTGATCGCCGAACGCTCCGGGTTCTCGCTGCCGTCCGGCAGGGGCAGGAAGCGGTCGGGTTCCTCGCCGCCTTCTCCCGTGTTCGACTTGCCGCCTATGGCGTTCATGGCGCGCGCCAGCGTGGTATGTGCTTCGCGGCTGATCGAGCCGAACGACATGGCACCTGTGGCGAAACGCTTGACGATTTCCGAAGCGGGTTCGACCTCGTCGAGGGCGACCGGCTTGCGCCCATCGGCTTCGGCATTGGAGATGTCGAACAGTCCGCGAATTGTCGAAAGCTCGTCGTCGCTCGAATTCACATCGGCTGCAAACTGCTTGTAGCTTGCATAGGATTTGCCACGCACCGCGTGTTGCAATTTGGCGATGTTGGATGGTGTCCAAGCATGGCTTTCGCCACGCATGCGAAAGGCATATTCGCCGCCAACATCGAGCGCATTGGCAAGAACCGGGTCAGCTCCGAAGGCCGATGAATGACGCTCACAGGTTTCACGCGCGATTTCAGGCAGGTTGACGCCTTCGATGGTTGTCGCCGTGCCAGTGAAATAGCGCTTGACGAGATCGGCTGACAGTCCGACCGCGTCGAAAATCTGCGCGCCGCAATAGGACTGGTAGGTCGAGATGCCCATCTTGGACATGACCTTGAGAATGCCCTTGTCGATTGCCTTGATGTAGCGCTCAACGACTTCTTCCGAATCAACCTCACTGGGGAAGTCGCCCCGCTTGTGCATTTCAGCAAGGGTCTCGAAGGCGAGATAAGGGTTGATGGCTTCCGCGCCGAAACCTGCGAGGCAGCAGAAATGATGCACTTCGCGCGGTTCGCCCGATTCAACAACGAGTCCAACAGAAGTGCGCAGGCCCTTGCGGATCAGGTGGTGATGCACGGCTGCGGTCGCCAGCAATGCCGGTATCGGGATGCGGTCAGGGCCGACCTGGCGGTCAGACAGGATGATGATGTTGTAGCCGCCGGCAACGGCAGCCTCGGCGCGTTCGCAAAGCCGCTCCAACGCACCCAACATGCCCTCCGCACCTTCCTGCGACGCGTAGGTGATGTCGATGGTCTTGGTGTCGAAGCGGTCTTCGGTATGGCCGATGGAGCGGATCTTTTCGAGATCGCCATTGGTAAGGATCGGTTGGCGAACCTCAAGCCGCTTGCGGCGCGAGGAACCGACCAGGTCGAAGATATTGGGGCGCGGGCCGATGAAGGAAACCAGGCTCATTACCAATTCCTCGCGGATAGGATCGATGGGCGGGTTGGTAACCTGGGCGAAGTTCTGCTTGAAATAGGTGTAAAGAAGCTTCGACTTTGAAGACATCGCCGAGATCGGGGTATCGGTTCCCATGGAGCCGATGGCTTCCTGGCCGGTAGTCGCCATGGGCGACATCAGCAGCTTGGTGTCTTCCTGCGTGTAGCCGAAGGCCTGCTGGCGATCGAGCAGCGAGACGTCCTTGCGCAGCGCGCGCGGCTCAACCGGCTTCAGGTCCTCCAGGATAAGCTGGGTGTTCTTCAACCAGTCGGTATAGGGATGCCTGCCGGCGATTTCCGCCTTGATTTCCTCGTCGGAGACAATCTTGCCCTTTTCGAGGTCGATCAGCAGCATGCGGCCTGGTTGCAGGCGCCACTTGGTGACGATGTTTTCTTCCGGCACCGGCAGAACGCCTGCTTCAGAGGCGAGAATGACACGATCATCATTGGTGACGATATAACGCGCCGGACGAAGACCGTTGCGGTCGAGCGTTGCACCAATGCGCAATCCGTCGGTGAAAGTAACCGCCGCCGGACCGTCCCATGGCTCCATCAATGCAGCATGATACTCGTAGAACGCCTTGCGGCTTTCATCCATCAGTCTGTTGCCAGCCCATGCTTCCGGGATCAGCATCATCATGGCATGCGGCAGCGAATAGCCGCCCTGGTAAAGGAACTCCAGAGCGTTGTCGAAACAGGCTGTGTCCGACTGGCCCTCATAGGAAATCGGCCACAGCTTCGAGATGTCGTTGCCGAACAGTTCGGAATCGACAGAAGCCTGGCGCGCTGCCATCCAGTTGACGTTGCCGCGAAGCGTATTGATCTCGCCGTTATGCGCGACCATGCGGTAGGGATGGGCAAGCTTCCATGACGGGAAGGTGTTGGTCGAGAAGCGCTGGTGAACGAGCGCCAGCGCTGACTCGAAGCGTTCATCGCAAAGGTCACGGTAATAGTCCTCGACCTGATAGGCGAGGAACATGCCCTTGTAGACGATGGTGCGCGCCGACATCGAAACGATGTAGAAGCCGTTGTCGCGGCCTTCGGTTTCGGCAAAAATCCGTCCCGAAATCACTTTGCGCAGCACGTAGAGGCGACGCTCATATTCCTCGTCGCTTTCAATCATCGAAGAGCGGCCAATGAAAACCTGGCGCTGAACGGGTTCGGAAGCGGCGATATGCGGTGCCTTGGATAGCGAGGAATTGTCGACCGGCACATCCCTGAAGCCGATCAGCTCCTGTCCCTCGGCATGGGCCACGTCGCGGATGATGTCTTCGATATGGCTGCACAGGGAAGCATCATTCGGCATGAACAGATGACCCACGGCGTAGTGGCCAACCGGTGGCAATTCGATTCCTTTCGCCGCCATTTCCTCACGGAACAGCCGGTCGGGAATCTGGGTCAGAATGCCCGCACCATCTCCCATCAGCGGGTCAGCGCCAACGGCACCGCGATGGGTCAGGTTGTTGAGCATGAACAGGCCGTCCCGGATGATCTGGTGCGAGCGCGCACCCTTCATGTTGACGACGAAGCCAACTCCACAGGCGTCATGCTCGTTTTTCGGATCATAGAGGCCCTGCTTTGACGGGAGGCCGGGATTGGAGTGGTCCGGTTTGGTGCCAGTAGCCTGCGTAGCCGCGATTGCGGTCGCTGTGCTGCCTGCTGAACCGTAAACCTGGAACCGGGTCATGATCATCCCTCCGTTTCCGGCCTTCACCGTGAAGACCGGCATGTCGAACTGCGCTGCGCTCACGCGCAGGACCGAAACCTTCCCGCGATTACAGGATACAGCTTTCGCTGTTTGCAGGCTCCGGCATTTCGGAAAAAAGGACAGCATTCCTGTCCTAATCTGCCGCAAATTGCCAGAAACACCCGGCGAGGGCAAGCGAAACTTGATTCCGTGGGGGTCTGTAAGGTGCGTCAAACCGGAGCAATTGTCCGGTTGGGCGCCGGGTACTTCCGTTTTCGGGAAAACTGTGTTGTTTCTACGAAAACCACATCAGACCTGACGGGAGAAGCATGTTTTTTTCGAGCGATAACTGGGCAGGCGCTTCACCGCAAATCTCACAGGCACTTTTGGACAATGGATCAGGTTTCGCGTCAGCCTACGGAACCGGTGAAATCGACAAGGCGGTTGAAGCCAGGTTCTGCGAATTGTTCGAGCGGGATGTGGCAGTATTGACGGTGTCGACGGGTACGGCGGCCAATTCGCTTGCACTGGCACTCGCCATGAAACCCGGCGGAATTGCACTTGCCTATCGCGAGGCACATGTCATCGAGGATGAATGCGGGGCGCCGGAGTTCTTCATGGGCTCGGGCCGCATCGAGCCCTTGGACGGCGAGCTAGGCAAGGTGTCCCGGGAGAGCCTCTCTGCAGCACTCAGCCGCTTTGATCCGCCTTTCCTGCATCACGGCAGGGCGGTAGCGCTTTCCCTCACACAGGCAACCGAAATCGGTACAGTTTATCGCTGCGAGGAGATCGCGGCGCTGGCCGCGTCAGCCCACAATGCCGGTCTCAAGGTTCACATGGATGGTGCGCGGTTTGCCAATGCGCTGGCTTCGCTCGATGTGACGCCTGCGCAGATGACCTGGAAGTCGGGTGTCGACATGTTGTCCTTTGGGGGCACGAAGAATGGTTGCTGGTGCGCGGAAGCACTGGTCTTGTTCAACCCGGGCGAGCGCGAGGATGCGGAATATCTGCGCAAGCGTTCGGGACAATTGTTCTCCAAGAACCGTTTCGTCTCGGCGCAATGGATGGCTTACCTCAATGACAATCTCTGGCTCGACAATGCGCGCCACGCCAATGTCATGGCAAAAATGCTTGCTGAAGGCATTGCGGCAAGTGGCTATGCACGGCTTGCATGGCCAAGCGAGGCAAACGAGATTTTCATGATAGCCGACCGCGCCACGGAGGCCAGGCTCAGAAATGCCGGCGCGAAATTCCACGAATGGATGCAGCCGGCATTCCTCCGCGAAAAACCGGGTAACAATGAAGCGGTTTTCCGTCTGGTAGCGAGTTTTGCGACAACGCCAGCGCATGTTGCGGAATTCCTCGCAGCGCTCAACGGATAGGTTTTGCGGGCGCCTGGTGCTGGGATCACCTCCCGGGACTGTCACGGTCACGGCCAAGTCACAAGCTGTTGAGCAGTTTCCGGTTTTGCGTGACAGCTGTTTGATTTCCAAGTGAGCAAGTCATCTGGAACATTCAGGGTGCAAGACGGGTCGCCGCTCTTGCGGCAGCCAGGCCATTCGTCCTGGCCAATCAGTTCCAGAGGAGATCCGAGATGAACAAGAAAGCTTCCGTTTCCGCCGCAGTCGTTGCCGGCGCGCTTACCGCCGCCCTTTCAATGGCTGCCACCACTCCCGCGCACGCTGCAAGCATGAAGTGCTTCGGCGTGGCGCTTGCCGGCCAGAACGACTGTGCCGCTGGTGCCGGCACGACCTGCGCGGGTACGTCAAAGGTAGACTATCAGGGCAATGCCTGGAAGACCGTGAAGACTGACGACAAGATCAAGGCCTGCTCCGACATCGTCATTGAAGTCAATGGCGAGAAGAAGGTGGGGTCCGACACGGCGCTGACCCGCGATATTCCTTCCTGATATTGGCCTTCCTGATACCGTCGCCACCGGTACATGAAAACGAGCAGGGGAAAGCATGATGCAAAGCACTATCCTCCAATCCGGTTTGCAAGCCTTTCCCTGCTCCCTGCACCCCCTTCAACCGAGGGCGGGAGCAGGGCTCAAGGCTGAGCATGTGGCAGAAATCCTGGAGACGCGGCCCGAGGTCGCGTTTTTCGAGATACATGCCGAGAACTATATGGGCGCAGGTGGCATGCCGCATGCGCAATTGCGCGCCATTCGCGAGCATCATGCGCTGAGCGTGCATGGTGTTGGCATGTCAATCGGCGGCGAGGCTGAAATCAACCGCGAACATCTTGCTCGCTTCAAGGCGGTGGTGGATATCTACCAGCCAGCGCTGGTTTCCGAGCATCTTGCCTGGTCAACGCATGATGATGTGTTTTTCAATGACCTGCTGCCCTTGCCCTATTCCGACGAGACGCTGGAGCGTGTGGTTCGCCATGTCTGCATGGTGCAGGATGCGATTGGCAGGCAGATCCTGATCGAAAATCCATCCAGCTATGTGATGTTTGCCGAGTCGCAATGGGCCGAGCCGGACTTCATGGCGGAGATTGCTCGGCGTTCCGGCTGCGCCCTGCTTTTCGACGTCAACAATGTGTTTGTTTCGTCTGTCAACAGTGCGACCAGCCCGCTCGACTATATCGCTGCCTATCCGCTGGAACTGGTGCAGGAGATACACTTGGCCGGTCATGCGCCGGATGTCGATGATCATGGCAATGCGCTGCTGATCGATGCGCATGACCGCATGGTCGCGGATGATGTCTGGACCCTTTTCGCCAGCGTGTTGGAGCGAACCGGGGCACTGCCGACCCTGATTGAATGGGACAATGAAGTGCCGCATTGGCCGGTGCTTCACGGTGAAACATGCAAGGCAAATGCCTTTCTGGCCGGCTGTGAAAAACGCGCCGGTGGCAAGGTCGCGATGCAGCGCGAAATGGTGCTGTCATGACCGGCCTGGGTGCCCAGCCGGGATTTGCCGGATCGTTCTGCGCTGCATTGCTGGACCCTGATGTTGCGGTTCCCGACGGGATTCGCGGTCCAGATCAAGGGGACGCGCCAAAGCGCTTTTCGGTCTATCGTAACAATGTGGTTGTCGGTTTGATGGAGGCAATGCGCAATACGTTTCCATCATTGCGGGCGATCATGGGCGACACGAATTTTGACAGGGTGGCACGCAATTTCGTGGCATATCATCCGCCTGTTTCTGCGATGATGCAGCAATATGGTGCTGAGTTCGCAGAGTTTCTTGCCAGCTTCCCTCCACTTGCCAAATCACCTTTCCTTGCCGATTTGGCGCGGGCTGAACGCGCCTATGTTGATGCCTGGCATGAGCGGGACGCGGAGCCTGCGAGTATCGCGCTGCTTTCCGGTGTGCCGGAGGCAGAGTTGCCGACCCTGACTTTCGCAAGACATCCGGCGTCCACAGTCATTTGTTCCAAATGGCCGGTTGCCGACCTGTTCGATCGGAGATACGGGCCGCCGGGCGGGGAGATCGATCTTGGACAGGCGCAGAACCTGCTGATAACCCGGCCCCACTTCACGGTTCTGGTCAATCAGGTCAAGCTTTGCGAGGCTGAATTCATCCAGGCATTGTTCGACGGTGCGCAATTGGGTGAAGCAGCCGCGCGGGGCTTTGGAGCCGATCCGGAATTTGATTTTGGTGCTGCTCTTGCAGCCGGCTTTTCATCGGGTGCCCTACTGGCTGTCATTTGACTGCCATTTTCTGAAACTGGAAAACCAATCGCATCGGACCAAACCCATGAACCTGATTACAAGCATTTCCCAACTCCATCACCACGTGTTCTCAAGGCTTGAGAAACTCACAGAGGGCTGGTTCCTTGGTCTGTTTGCGCGGTTCACATTTCTTGCAGTGCTGTTTTTCTATTTTTTCAATTCATGGAAGACCAAGACCAGTGACGGATTATTGGGTTTTCTTCTCGCGTCTGACGGCGCTTACTACCAGATCGTGCCATGGGCGATGGAAGCAGCGGGTGGCGATTCCTCGCAGGCAGGGCTGTTCAACCATCTGCTGGTTCATTCAGGCATGCTGGCGGAACTGGTGTTGCCGCTGCTGGTCCTGGCCGGATTGTTCGCAAGGATTGCCTCGCTCGGCATGATCGGCTTCATCGCTGTGCAGAGCTTCGTGGATATCCGTTTTCACGGTGTCGACGAAAGTACGGCTGGCATGTGGTTTGACCGCGCATCGGATGGCCTGATCTGGGACCAGCGGATGCTGTGGGTGTTCGTGTTGAGCTATGTTGCGGTCAAGGGCGCGGGTTGGATCTCGCTGGACCATCTCTTTTGGGGCCGCAAGTCGCGTTGACGTCGTCAACCACTGCCGGTCGGATCAAGCAAAAAGGGAGCGCCGATGGGCGCTCCCGGTATTCCCTGCTTCTTGTCAAAGCGGATCAGGCCTTGACGGTTTCCCTGGTCGCGGACTTCCCCTCAGCATTCGCCTTGCCTTCGATCTGCTTAACGCCAGGCTTGGGTTCAGCCTTGGCGATCTCGATCTTGCGTGGCTTCATGGCCTCGGGAATGTTGCGGACGAGATCAATGTGAAGCAGTCCGTTTTCAAGATTGGCGCTGCGTACTTCGACATGGTCGGCAAGCTGGAACCGGCGCTCGAAGCTGCGTGAGGCAATGCCACGGAACAGGACTTCCTTGCCGTCTTCGCTTGACTGTTCGGCGTGATCGCCCTTGACGGTCAGCGTGTTTTCACGCGACTCGATCGAAAGTTCGTCTTCACCGAAACCTGCAACGGCCATGGAAATGCGATAAGCATTCTCACCTGTGCGTTCGATGTTGTAGGGCGGATAGGCCGGAGCAGCCTGTGGCTCGGACAGGTTGTCCAACATGGAAAACAGCCGGTCGAAGCCGACGGTTGAGCGGTAGAGGGGAGCAAAATCAAGTGCACGCATGGGGTAGTCCTCCTTGAAGCGACAATTGCGTTACAGTTTCGCCTGACCTGCCAGTGCTGGCAGGCGGCATGGTCCTTGCCTCCGCCACAAAGGGCCGGAGACGTCTGGTTGCGGACCCGGTTTGGCGTCCGCAATTCCTATTTGGGTGTCGCCAAGGCGGCTTTCAAGATATCGGCAGACCTGATCTGCTTGCCGCATGCCCGACAAACCGGTAGGGAGTTGGTGTTTCAAGCGTTGCAGGTTTCATGGAACTCGTTCAGCCAACCGACAATCCCATGCCACCCAATCCGGTTTCAGGCCATGTCGAAACCGTGGACGGGGTGAAACTGCGTTTTGCACGCTGGAAAACGCCACACGCGCCGTCAAAGGGCACGGTGCTGCTGTTGCATGGACGCGCAGAATATATCGAGAAACTCTATGAAACCGTCGCGGACCTGCGCAAGGCGGGCTACGATGTCCTGACCTTCGATTGGCGAGGACAAGGTGGTTCGTCGCGCCTGCTGAAGGATCGAAAGCGTGGTTATGTCGCGAATTTCGACCAGTATGTCACCGATCTCGATACGATCCTGGAAAAGGTGGCGTTGCCCGATTGTCGGGCGCCATATTTCATTCTGGCGCATTCCACCGGTGCGCTTGTGGCCATGCTGGCGGCACCAAAGCTCGCCAATCGCATTCAGCGCATGGTGCTGAGCTCACCCTTCTTCGGCTTTGGCCGCATGCCGATCGGGCCGGGCATCTTGAAATGGGTGGCCGGGCTTCTGAGCCTTGTCGGTCTTGGGGGCGCCTATATGGCCGGCGGGCCAAACCCGGATGAAAAGCGCATGTTCACCGCCAACAGGCTTACGTCTGACACAAGGCGGTTTTCCCGCAATACAGGGTTTGCGAGCCAGTTTCCCGACCTGTCTGTCGGCGGGCCGACCGCAGGGTGGTTGCTGGCCTCTTCCAAAGCAATGGAAACGGTTAGCGATCCCGATTTCATCGGTTCGATCAACATTCCCTCGCTCCTTGTCATGGCTGGCAACGACCAGGTGGTATCAAACCGGGCTATCGAGGAGATGGGGCGTCGGCTGCGCTCCGGCCATTGTGTCACAATCGATGGTGCGCGGCACGAAATCCTGCAGGAGCGGGATGTCTATCGCGAGCAGTTGTTCGCAGCATTCCGGGCGTTCATACCCGGTGAGGATGCCCGTACGCGAAAAACCTGAGTGAACCGACTTAGCGCTTCAACCGCCAAGAATCTCCATCGCTTGCGCGTGCAATTCAGGATTGGCGGCTGCAAGAATGCTTCCGCCCCCAATGGCATTGCCTCCATCCCATGTCGTGACTACTCCGCCCGCCTGTTCAATGACAGGTATGAGGGCGGCAATGTCATAGGATTTCAATCCGCTTTCGACCACGAGGCCAACATGGCCGGATGCGAGCATGGCATAGGCGTAGCAGTCACATCCGTATCGGGCCAATTGGCAGCGCGATTCCAGTGTGCGGTAGCGTGGCAGGTTTCCTTCCGAAAACAGGAAAGGCGATGTTGTCATGATGGTCTGGCCATCGAGATTTCCGGTCTTTCTTGTCGTGACGGTTTCGCGCCTGCTACCATGCGCAAGCCAGGATTGCCCGGCTGAGGTGAAGTACCGTTCGCCGGTGAATGGCTGATGCATGATCCCGGCGACTGCTTTGCCGTTTTGCGAAAGACCGATCAGAGTGCCCCAGCTCGGCAATCCGGCGATGAATGCGCGGGTGCCATCGACGGGGTCAATGTGCCAGCAAAATTCTGCATCGGGATTGAGCGGAGCTTCTTCCTCCCCGATAATGCCGTGGTCGGGATAGCGCGCGCGGATCATCGCCCTGATGGCCGCCTCTGCCGCCTTGTCAGCGGCGGTCACCGGATCAAAGCCACCTTGCTGCTTGTTCTCGACATCGATGCGGACGCGGAAACGGGGCATTGTTTCGAGCGCTGCGGCATCGCAAAGCTCATGCAGAAAAGCTTCCATATCGGCAAGGATCTTGTCAGGCATGGGTTCATACTCACTATTCACGGTGGTGTTCGAAAAGGACGTCAGACAGGTTCATTCGGCGGCTAGCGGGCGCGTTCCGGCAAGGCCTGCATCGGGTATTGCAACCAGGCGGGAGATGAAGCGGGTAATAGTTGCGGCAAGCGCGTCGAATCCTGCCCGCTTTTCCATGGTCGTTTCATTCATGTAAAGACCACGATTGACTTCGATCTGAATGGCATGAATGCCATTGTCGGGTCGGCCGTAATGCTCGGTAATGAAGCCGCCGGCATAGGGTTTGTTGATTTCCACCTCGAAACCGAGGCCTGAAAGATATTCGCATGCAGCCCAGGTGATCTGCTGCGAACAGCTGGTGCCGAAGCGATCGCCTATGACGAAGTCCGGTCGCTGCTTTCTGCCTGTTCCCTCCCTTGCGGAAGGCATCGAATGGCAGTCCACCAGCACGGCATGGCCAAACAGGACGTGGGTGCGGGCAAGTAGCAGCCGAAGTGCCTTGTGATACGGTTTGTACAGCGTTTCGATGCGCTCAAGCGCGTCTTCGACATCAAGCTTGGTAGCGTAGATAGTCTCGGTTTCCGACACGATGCGGGCGATGGTTCCCAACCCGCCTGCAACCCTTGCTGAACGGGTATTGGCATATGCTGGCAATTGGCCTGAAAACATTGCCGGGTCGAGCTCATAGGGCTCACGATTCACATCCAGAAATGCACGCGGAAAATTGGCGAGCAGCATCGGGCAACCGAGCGGTACCGCACCGGCAAAAAGCTCATCAACCCGGAAATCCTCGGAATTTCGGATGGCGAAGCGACCGAGCCTCGCTTTTTGCATCAGTTGCGGGGTGTAGTTGCGACCGCTATGCGGAGAGTTGAACACGAACGGCACCCGCTGTTCGGCGGGAGCCAGCACCGTGAAGGGCGGATTGAGGGTCGAATCAAATCCGGTGGCCATTCGCCTTGAAATTCCCCTTGGGACTGCGCTGCAACAAACATGCTTTCCGGCATATTTTGGCAGGACAGTTGCATGCTTGCAATTGCACAGGGTCAATTCGGCAATTGAATCTGCATTCCGGCACCATGTTCACCACCTGTTTACCAAACCCGTGGCTTAGATTAACCTTGATTACCGACGTCAGGGCGTGGAGATTCTGCCAGACCATGAAAAAGATCCTGCTAGCAGAAGATGACAATGATATGCGGCGCTTTCTCGAGAAGGCGCTTGCAAAGGCCGGCTATTCGGTGGTGGCCTACGACAATGGCGCAAGTGCCTATGACAGGCTGCGCGAAGAGCCGTTCTCGCTGCTGTTGACTGATATCGTGATGCCGGAAATGGACGGAATCGAACTGGCGCGGCGGGCGACCGAGATTGATCCCGATCTGAAGGTGATGTTCATCACCGGCTTTGCTGCCGTGGCGCTAAATCCCGATTCCAAGGCACCCAAGGATGCGAAGGTGCTTTCGAAGCCGTTCCATTTGCGCGATCTCGTGGATGAGGTCGAAAAAATGCTGGCGGCGGCCTGAATCAAGACGGAGCTCGGTCCTCGCCCAGGCCCGCTACTCTGGCAATAGTCAGCTTACTGGAAAGCCGTCACAAAATCGTCTTGAAGGCTCACAGCAGAACTTGACGGGTGCTGCATAACTGTGGTCTATGCGCCGTGTCGCAGATGGCGCGGTTCGTGAAAACGGCAGCAGACCAAGGGCGGCAATACCCGTAAAATCCCGTATCGCTTGCGGTGCGGTATCCCATGGAATGGGGCGTGTAGCTCAGCGGGAGAGCACTACGTTGACATCGTAGGGGTCACAGGTTCAATCCCTGTCACGCCCACCATTTTTTCCTCATATGCAAATCACCCAGCCGCTCTGCATAGGTAGTGCTCTTTGGACAGGTTTGATTGCTGTGCGCCAAGGCAACAAAAAGGGCGGTCCGCAGACCGCCCCTGATTTCAATTTCCTCGCAAAAGCAGGGTTCAGCTGCGCTTTTTCGGCAGCTTCTTGGTGATTGACATGATGTAGCCAATCGCGCGGCCCTGCAGGCCGGTGTTCTTTTCGATCGTGGTATGGGTGATTTCCTCACGGCCATCCATGGAAATGTTTTCCAGTTTCCCTGTGAAGCCTGCACCCTTGCGCACCACGTTCTTGCCGTTTGGCAGGTAGTAGTTGACGACCTTGTCGATGTTCTTGCCGACATATCCGGTTTCTGTCGGATCGAAGGTGACCACGTAGGAAATCCGGACACCGTTCTCCCCCAGATAGGTGGCCATCTTCGACGCATCATTGGCGCCAAGCGAATGGCCCATGATGACCACGGGATAGGAGACTTCCTTGCGCTTGTTGCGGGCGATGATGTCGTCGGCCATTTCCTTCCAGTTGACATAGCTGTCGGAGACCGCGAACACGCCTGCGCGGTTCAGCTTGGCTGCCATCACATCCATGCCACGCGAGAAGATGTCGGCAAGGCCGCGCATCAGGTAGACTTCGCCGCTGCGTGTGGCTTTCGCCTTGACGTTGAGATCGATGATCCGGGTCGCCTTGGTCGCCGGTTCGGCCGCACGACCGGTGGTTGCCGCATTACTGGATGATCCGGTGGATGAGCAGCCCGCCAGTGCAAGCGATCCCAAGATTGCAACAATTGCGCCAGTGCGCACCATGACTGTATTCATTTTCATTCCGGAAATCCTGGGAATAGGTATTGATTCAACGACTTCATACAATGGCGAACAGGGTAAATGCCACGTTAAAAAACATGCACTTGCAAGCGAGCCTACCATATCCGCCCGGTTGGGTGCATTTTCGCCGACAGGTGTTGCACGATTGCTGCAATGCGGTTGATCCACATCCTACCAGACGGAGGGAATCACCCGTTTTGTGCGGGCGCAATAGTCGCGGTATTCCTGGCCGAAGCGCTCTTCCATCATTCGCTCTTCCTGCCCGAGGCGCATGAAGAACAAGGCGCCAAATCCGAGAATGCCGGAAAATCCGGCCACCCAGTTTGCCAGCAGGAAAGGCTGGGCCAGCGCCCACATCCAGAATGCCGAATACATCGGGTGGCGGACATGCTCGTATATGCCCTGCGTCACGAGTTTGTGGTTTTCACGCAGGTCGAGGCTGTGCGACCACATTGCGCCCAGAGCCTTGTGGGTGATGCGAAACAGGCGCAGGGAAGCGAAGAATACCAACAACCCGATGATAACCAGCACGGGGTTTGTAGCATGGTCGAAGTCGGATGGCTGACCGGTAAACACCCAGATTGCGGGAACCACACCGAGGCCGAGACTGGAAAGAACCATTGCCAGCCGCTCCGATGGGGTCCTCGTCGTCTTGGCGATCTTCACCTTGCGGGCACGACGGTTCGGCACCCAGCGGATGACGGCCCAGGTGGCGAGGCAGATGGCCCATATGACCTTTCCGGCGAATATCCAGTCAATTTCCATGTCAGCTAACCGCCTTCAGATTGGATTTGCGTTGAGGCGTTGGTCTAAACGAGGTTGCCTTGCGGATCAATGCGGTCGGCCAGTTCCGGTGTCTCGGCGAGGTCGCGGGCCCGGAAGGGTCCGAAAAGGCGCAGCATGTAGTCAAAGGGAACCCGATTGTCGCCATACAGGATGTATTGGCGGTGCATGCGGTAGAAAGAGGTCCGCATTGAGCGGAAACGCTTCTTCTCGACTGCCTTCTTGAAATTGACCCGGTCGATTTTCATCGTTGCAGCAAAATCACGGATGGACAGCGTTTCGAACGGATCAGCCTTGTAGAAGGCGATGATGTCATCCTTGGTCTGGATTTCGTGCCAGTAAAGATTGTGCTCGCCCATGATCCGCCTGAGCCAGTCTCTGATGAACCCCGCCCTTGGTGCAAGCGCTATCTTGAGCAGGCTTGAGCCGAGCGCAAGGAAGGTGACATGGCGGTCGCGCAGCAGGTCGGGGTTTTTCTCCAGGGCAATAGCCAGTGCAGCCACTGCCCATAGCGAGCCGAAGCTGTGGCCCGAAATGATGATCTCGTCATGACCGCTCTTGCTGATTTCGTCGCCTACAACATCGGCAAATTCCTGGTATCGCTGATCGATTGCCGGATTGGCCCGGTTGACCATGTCGCGGGCGAAACCCCAGTCATTGATGGTCAGGAGCAGGTACATCCGGTCCCCAGGCCATTTTGCCAAGATGATGGTCAGCACGATTGTGGCGATAATCGTGAGGGCAAGTTTGATGCTGCCAGGTGCAAGGAAAAAGCCCAGCAGCCAATTGGACACATAGGCTGAAACGGCTATGAAAATCGTCAGCAGCAGAACCGGGAAAATCGTGAATGCCCAGTATCGCGGGCTGGCCTTGCGATAGCGCCTGACGGTGCCATCGAAAAAGAAGGCAAGGAACTTCGGCATGTTGAGGAGGAAGCCATGCGGGTGCCCGTCTTCCTCATAACTGCGAATGACATCGTTCCAGGAAAACTGGACTATGCGCGTGTCAGTTTGCCAATTGCCGCCCTTGGTCGTGCTTTCACTTTCGGCGTGATGGCCGGAGGGTGCCATATCCGCTGTTTTTCGCTCGAAGGTGAAGCCCCAGATTTCTCCGGTCTTCTGCGCTGAGTGGCGAATGCGGTCGAGCTGGCGCAGCGCATCGGTCTGCTCGAAGCCTGGAAAGTTCAGGACAAGCCGGGTCTTGACGCCATGGCCATCACCGCCGGTTCTTCCCACATCACTCACATCTGCCTCCGTTTCCTGCAAAAGCAGTCGCATTGCAGAGCGCGTGTGTCATGCACCCCTCAAATAACTTCAAGCGAAATCCTATGCGGATTTAGCGGCATCGACGAGGTATTTCCAGACGTAATCGGAAAATGATCGCCAGCATTCGACACGATATCGTTCATCAGCTTCACGCCACAGCACAATTTCGGATTTGCCGAGCAATGTGCGTGAGCAAGCTCCAACGGGAAAGGCCGGATCGCGCAAGTCCTGCGGACAACCCGACATCAGTGCCAGGCGCGCATTGGGGCCAGACATTGAAATCGCGGTATTGCGGTGCGAGACATCAACTGCCGAGCAGATTGCCGCGCCAAGCCTTTCCAGTTTCGCCACAATGGCTGGAGTGTCGCAGATCAGCAACCATTCATCCGGGCCGAGCCATAGCGCGGTTGTTCCCTTGGCGATGCTGCTGGTCTTGGGTTTTTGCGGCAGCTTGAAACCGATTGCCTTGTTGATGGCGGCCAGGTCCGCATTTGCTGCACGCAGGTTTATGCGCACTGCGGCAGGTGCGGGTTCGAGACTGACGCCATTGCCTGCGTGGAGCCTGCCTTCCAGCGGATGTATGCGAATCGCCTCAACCATTTACCCGTTCTCCCTCAATGTCGTAGAACACGGTTCCGGTAACTTCGACTGCGATGGTCTCATTTGCCATCGGTACATGCAGGATCTGCCCCATCAATGCGCGACCGTTCTCGACAAGGGCAAGCGCGATCGAATGGCCCAGAACCTCAGACCAATAGGAAGACGTCACAAAGCCGATCATCTTCATCGGGATTGGCTGGTTCGGATCGGCCACGATCTGCGCGCCTTCCTCGAGCAGCTTTTTCGGGTCAACGGTCTTGAGCCCTACCAGTTGCCGGCGTCCTTCGCGTACAAGGTCGTTGCGCTTGAGGCCGCGGATGCCAACAAAATCGGATTTCTTCTTGCCCACTGCCCAGCCAACGCCTGCATCTTCCGGTGTCACGGTGCCGTCGGTGTCCTGGCCCACGATGATGAAACCCTTTTCAGCACGCATGACATGCATGCTCTCGGTGCCATAGGGCACCATGCCAAGTGGTGCTCCGCGCTCATATACGGCTTCCCAGACTGACCGGCCATAATCTGCCGGCACGTTGATTTCGAAACCCAGTTCACCGGTAAACGAAACCCGCATCAGGCGTGTGGGCACACCACAGATCTTCCCTTCGCGGATCGACATATGCGGCATGGCCTCGGGCGAAAGGTCAATGCCTTCTACCAGCGGAGCGATGATCTCGCGCGCTTTCGGGCCCTGGACAGCGATAACCGCCCATTGTTCGGAGGTGGAGGTGAGGCGAACCTTCCAGTCGGGAAACTCCGTCTGGAGATAGTCTTCCATCATGTTGAGAACGCGCGGTGCGCCACCTGTGGTGGTAGTGACGTGGAAGCGATCCTCGGCAAGCCGGCCGACGACGCCGTCGTCATAGACGAACCCGTCCTCGCGGCACATGATGCCATAGCGGCAGCGTCCGGTTTCGAGCTTGTCCCAGGCGTTGGTGTACATCAGGTTCATGAATTTCACGGCATCGGGGCCGACGACTTCGATCTTGCCCAGTGTCGAAGCGTCGAATATCCCGGCGATTTCGCGCGTGGTCCTGCATTCGCGATTGACGGCAGCATGCATGTCTTCGCCAGCGTGCGGGAAATACCAGGCGCGTTTCCAGTTGCCGACATCCTCGAAGACCGCGCCCTGTTCCTCGGCCCATGAATGGACCGGTGTGCGGCGTGTCACATCGAACAGGTGGCCCTTGGCATGGTTGACAATGGTGCCGAAGGTCACCGGCGTATAGGGCGCGCGGAAGGTGGTGAGGCCAACGGCGGGGATTTCCTTGCCAAGTGCCTGTGCTGCGATTGCCAGGCCATGCATGTTCGACATCTTGCCCTGATCGGTGGCCATGCCGGTCGTGGTGTAACGCTTGACATGCTCGATCGAATGCATGCCCTCGCGAACCGCGAGGCGAATGTCCTTCGCCGTCACGTCATTCTGGAAATCGACGAAAGCCTTGACCTGGTCATCTGGACCGGCGCCCTTTGCCGAACCGATCAGGAAACCGTCCATGGAGGCGGTTTCCTCGCATCCGATCGCCTTGCCACCTGTTGCGCCAGCAGACTGGGATAATGCTTCCTCCAGTGTCGTGCTTCCGTTGCAGCCACCAATGCTGATGCAGTTCTCAGCATTGATGTCCGGCAGGAAACGGCCGCTGTCAGCATCGAATTTGGGTTTGCCGCGTGATTGCGAAAACAGGTGAATGGAAGGCGTCCAGCCGCCCGACATGATGAGGCAATCAATGGCAAAGGTTTGCGCGCCTGAGCTCCCGACGGGTTCAACCGTCATTGACTTGACCCGCAGGCGCCCGGCAGTTTTCGTTACCGCGTGGCCAGTCAGCACCTTGATGGCGAGATCGTTGGCGCGAGACAAGAGGTCGGACGAAACGTCCTCGCGGCAATCGACAATCGCCGGAATGTCGATCCCGGCCTGCTTGAGTTCGAATGCGGCATGCCATGCGGAATCGCAGGCCGTATAGACGCCAACCTTGCGGCCAACAGCGACGCCGTACTGGTTGAGATAAAGCTGGGCTGCTGAAGCCAGCATGATACCCGGACGGTCATTGTCAGCAAAGACCATGTGCCGTTCAATGGCACCGGTGGCAAGAACCACCTTGTCGGCGCGCACCTGCCACAGCCGTTCGCGCGGCATGTCGGCATCCGGGTTTGCCAGATGATCCGTCACGCGCTCGGCGAGCGCCACATTATTGTGTGAATAATATCCGAAGCCGGTGGTCCGGTTCAGCAAGGTCACATCCGGGTTGGCATTGAGTTCTGCAATGGCCTCGCCGACCCATTGCATGGCCGGCTTGCCATCGATGAGCGCAGTTCCATCGGCGCGCATATGGCCACCGAAATCAGCATTCTCGTCGCACAGGATGACGCTTTGGCCCTTCTTTCGCGACGCCGCGAGGGCAGCGGCGATGCCCGCTGCGCCGCCGCCGACCACCAGCACATCGCAATGGGCAAAACGGTTCGCGTAACGGTCGGGATCAGCCTCCACGGGTGCCTTGCCGAGGCCCGCGGCGGCCCGGATCACCGGTTCATAAATCCTCTTCCAGGCAAAGCGCGGCCACATGAAGGTCTTGTAGTAAAAGCCTGCCGTGAAGAAGCGGCCCATCAGGTCGTTGACAGCACCAACATCGAAGGCGAGCGAAGGGAAGCGGTTCTGGCTCAGCGCCTGCATTCCGTCAAAGACCTCCTGCTGCGTGGCACGCACATTGGGTTGGCGACGGGCAGCATCGCGGGCAATGTCGATCAGCGCGTTCGGCTCTTCCGCGCCCGAACCCAGAATGCCGCGCGGGCGGTGATATTTGAACGAGCGCCCGGCAAGATGAATGCCATTGGCGATCAGGGCTGAAGCGAGCGTGTCGCCTTCGAGAGCCGTCAGGCTCTGACCGTCGAAGGTGAATTGCGCGGTTCTGGCGGGCGACAGGCGCCCCTTGCCGGCAATACGGTTGCTGCCTGCTGGTGAGGCTTGCTGGCTCATGCTTCGCCGCCTTTCGCATTCGTTGTCACGACCGGCTCATTGGCGGGTGTTCCCTTGCCTTTCGGCGTAACGGCCTCGATCTGTTTTGCGGTCAGCTTCGGCCTTGGTTCGCCTGCCTTGTAGGTCATGATGAACTTGTCGGAAACGGAATGGCGCGCAGCATTGAAGAAGCGGGCGCAGCCATGGATGTGGCGCCAGCGCTCGAAGACCACGCCTTTCTGGTTGTCGCGGATGAAAAAGAACTTCTCGAAATCGTCCTCGCTGATATCGGCAAGGTTGGTCGGGCGCGCGATATGCGCCTCGCCGGCATGGCGGAATTCCAGTTCCGGGCGCTCTTCTTCGCAATAGGGGCAGTGGATCAGGAGCATGATGAAATCCTCAATGCGCGACGGCAGCAGCGGCTGCCTCGTCGATCAGGCGACCGGTCTTGAAGCGTTCGAGCGTGAAACCGGCATTGATCTTGTGCGGCTCGTCCCGCGCGATGGTGTGGGCAAAGACATTGCCCGATCCCGGCGTTGCCTTGAAGCCGCCCGTGCCCCAGCCGCAATTGACATAAAGGCCCTTGACGGGGGTCTTAGCCAGGATCGGCGAACGGTCGGGCGTGACATCCACAATCCCGCCCCACGAGCGCAGCATCTTCATGCGCGTGAACATCGGGAACATCTCGCAGATCGCGTCCAGCGTATGATTGAGGATGTGTAGTCCGCCGGTCTGCGAATAGGAAGTATACTGGTCGGTGCCAGCACCAATCACCAATTCGCCCTTGTCGGATTGCGACAGGTAGGCGTGAACCGTGTTGGACATGACAACACAGGGAAAGAGACTGGCTTGACCGGTTCGGAAACCAGCGCCTGCAGCGGATAGCTTTCCAGCGGCATGCGAACGCCTGCCATCTGCATCAGCACCGAAGTGTGGCCAGCCGCAACGACGCCGACCTTTGGTGCATTGATGGTGCCGCGGGTGGTGTTGACGCCGGTGACGGCACCATCCGCACCGCGGTTGATGCCGGTGACTTCACAATTCTGGATGATGTGAACGCCCATGGCAGCCGCCGCTCTGGCATAGCCCCAGGCAACCGCGTCATGGCGGGCAGTGCCGCCGCGTCGCTGTAAGGCCGCACCCATGATGGGATAGCGCGCGGATTTTGAGATGTTGAGAGGCGGGCAGAAGGCCTTGGCTTCTTCGGGTGTCAGCCATTCATTGTCCACACCGTTCAACCGGTTCGCATGAATGTGCCGCTTGAATACCTGGATGTCATGGACATTGTGGGCGAGCATCATGACGCCGCGTTGCGAGAACATGACGTTGTAATTGAGTTCCTGCGAAAGGTTTTCCCACAGATTGACGGCGTGATTGTAGATGCCGGCACTCTCGTCATAGAGGTAGTTGGAGCGGATGATGGTGGTGTTGCGTCCGGTGTTTCCGCCGCCGAGCCAGCCTTTTTCCAGAACGGCGATATTGGTCATGCCGTGCTCTTTCGCCATGTAATAGGCGGTAGCGAGGCCGTGACCTCCGGCACCCACGATGATGGCGTCATAGCGGGAGCGCGGCTCGGGGTTTTCCCACTGCTTTTCCCAGCCCTTGTGGGCGCGCAGTGCCTCTCGGGCGATGGCGAATGCAGAAAACTTCTTCATCGATGACCAGCCTTTTGCTGTTCCTGTCCGGATTGCTGCGTACCATAGACATTGGCGTATTTGCCAGTTGTCGCAGAACGACCAGCCATGGCGTTTACACGCCTCGGCCTGCGGCATCTTCATGTCCGTTTGTCGCATATGCACAATGGGCAGTGCCAGCTTGACATGGCGCGAGGCAATCCGCTACAAGCGCGCAACTCCCGGCGCGCCCGTTCAACCGGCTGGAAATCCGGCCACCTGAATGAGATGGCGCGCCTCGTTGTGTTTCAGCGGTTAATCCCGCGCAAGTCCGGTTCAGTATCATGAAGATCAAGAATTCGCTCAAGGCCCTCAAGGAACGTCACCGCGAGAACCGTCTGGTTCGCCGCAAGGGTCGCGTCTATATCATCAACAAGACGAACCCGCGCTACAAGGCGCGCCAGGGCTGACTTTCTGCTGACCCCACGCTGACCTTGTTCAGCGTCGTGGTTCGGGGTTTTGTTTGATCATCACGTCAATTTGCATTTGACGAACCGCATGCGGCCGCTACATTCGGCGCATGCGGTTTTTCTTGTTTTCAGTTCTCGCCATTCTTGTGCTTTCCCTGACGCAGCCGACAGCCGTGCTGGCTGCGGATGATGAAGATATAGCAGCCGAGCGTGGAGAGGCAACGCTAGACAGCCTGTTTGCCGATCTTGCGAGGCAAAGCGATCCTGCCAAGGCGGATCGGATCGCGCAGCAGGTCTGGCGCAAATGGCGTGAGTCGGGATCAGACACAATCAACCTGTTGATGGAATGGTCGGCGCGGGCATTGCGCGAGAAGAACAATGCATTGGCCGAAGACCTGTTGACGCAGGTTACGGTATTGGCCCCCGATTATGCTGAAGGCTGGAACCGGAGGGCAACGCTGTATTATGCCAAGGGTGACCTCGGTCGCTCGCTGGCGGATATCGAGCGGGTGTTGCAGCTGGAACCTCGGCATTTTGGGGCGCTTTCGGGGCTGGGAACCATTCTCCAGCGCACGGGTGCCGAAGCCAAGGCGCTGGAGACCTTCTTCAAGGTGCTAGAGATATATCCAGCCAACCGTCCTGCGCAAAAGGCGGTTGAGACCCTTGAGGAAGAGCTTTCGGGCAAGGGCGCCTGACTGAATGACAATTCTCAAGATTTTTGCGGTAGCGCTTGTCATGCTGGTTGTCGGGCTCTGGGTCACGACGCTCGTCATCAGCCGTCGCATTGAGGCGCAGTTCCCGCCGATCGGCAAGTTTGTGACGGTCAATGGCAGTCGCCTCCATTATGTCGAGGTTGAGCCGGGAGCGGATGCCGATCTGCCGGTGCTTCTGTTCCTGCATGGTGCGAGCGGCAATGCGCGCGAATTGATGGGCGCCTTTGCCGAGCCGTTAAAGGGCAGGGCACGCATGATTTTCGTCGACCGGCCTGGTGCGGGATACTCGGATCGAGGGAAAGATGCCGACCGCATGCCTGAAACCCAGGCAGACTATTTTTCCGGCCTTCTCCGCCAACTCGGTATCGAAAAGGCAATCATTGTCGGTCATTCGCTCGGCGGCGGCATGGCGGCGGCCTTTGCGCTCAGGCATCCCGGGCAGGTTGCGGGATTGGTCTTCATTGCTGCTGCAACCCATCCATGGCCCGGTGGTGATATCGACTGGACTTATGATGTTGCCAATATTCCCGTTGTCGGCTGGCTTTTTGCCCATCTGGTCGTCGCACCGGCAGGCAGCCTGAAGTATACGGGGGCGCTCAGGCACGTGTTTACCCCGGACAAGGTGCCAGCCGACTATGCTTCCCTTTCGGGAACTCGCCTCGTACTGCGTCCGGCAAATTTTCTTGCCAATGCGCGCGATGTCGGTTCGTTCTGGGAAAGCACGAAGCGTCTCTCACCGCTCTATCCCTCGATTACCGCGCCGACGGTGATCATTTCAGGCGATGGGGATGAAATCGTGCTGGAGCATGTCCATTCTGACGGTCTCAATCGAGACATAAAGGGTTCCAGACTGATATGGCTCAAGGGGGCAGGACACATGCCGACCTATACGCGCACGGGTGAAATCATCGCCGAGATCGAACGTCTCGCCAATGAAATCCGCAACGGCGGCAGGTGACGGTCAGATGCCTGCCCGGCCGTCGCTGGACACATAAGCGATGCGCAGCATGTTGGTTGAACCGGGTGTGCGCAGCGGCACGCCAGCCGAAATGATGACGCGGTCGCCCGGGGCGGCAAAATCCTCGTCGACGGCTATCCGGCAGGCGCGATCCACCATGTCATCGAGGTCCTTTGCGTCTTCGGTCACCACGCAATGCAGTCCCCAGACAAGGGCAAGCCGCCGTGCCGTGCGCGCCACGGGTGACAGGGTGACGATGGGCTTGTTCGGACGCTCGCGCGCGGCGCGAAGGCCGGTTGTTCCCGATGCGGTGTAGCAAACGATTGCCGAGAGATCGAGGGTTTCGGCAATCTGGCGTGCAGCAAGCGAGATGGCGTCAGCACCGGTCGGTTCCGGCTCGGCGCGCTGCGCAGTGATAATGCCCTTGTAGGTCGGGTCGCGCTCGACATGCTCGGCAATTGAATTCATCGTCGACACGGCTTCAACAGGGTATTTGCCAGCTGCTGATTCAGCAGAAAGCATGATCGCGTCGGCACCTTCATAAACGGCGGTTGCCACATCCGACACTTCGGCGCGCGTGGGAACTGGTGCCGAAATCATTGATTCCAGCATCTGGGTTGCAACGACCACCGGTTTTCCGGCGCGGCGGCAGGCGCGTGTAATCTGCTTCTGGATGCCTGGCACCGCTTCCAGCGGCATTTCCACACCAAGGTCACCGCGTGCGACCATGATGGCGTCGGAAAGGTCGATGATTTCAGCCAATCGCGAAACTGCCTGCGGCTTTTCGATCTTGGCCAGCACACCGACCCGTCCCCGTGCGATCTTGCGGACTTCGGCCATGTCCTCCGGACGCTGCACAAAGGAAAGTGCCACCCAGTCGACCTCTGCCGCAATCGCCGCATCGAGGTCCTTGCGGTCCTTTTCGGTCATGGCACCGGTGACGATTTCAGTATCGGGCAGGCTAACACCCTTGCGGTCCGACAAGGAGGATCCGGCAATCACTTCCGCCTTGACCCAGTCAGGGCCACATTCAACGGTCTTCATCTGGACGCGGCCGTCATCGATCAGGATGCGGTCGCCCGGCTTAAGTGCATCCAGGATTTCGGGATGTGGCAGCTGCACGCGTTTTGTATCCCCGGCAGCCGGATTGGAATCAAGGATGATGACATCTCCGGCTTTCACGTCGATCCTTGTATTGGCAAATTTCCCGAGCCGGTGCTTGGGGCCTTGCAGATCGGCGAGAATGCCGATGGGCCTGCCGCGTTCTGCTTCCACTTCACGGATGGCGGCAACCAACTGGTTCAGCATCGGGTGGTCGGAGTGGCTCATGTTGATGCGGAACACGTCTGCGCCTGCATCAAACAGTTTTGCAATCATTTCCTTGGTATTGGACGAAGGTCCAAGCGTGGCAAGTATCTTCACACGGCGGTTGCGGCGCATAAGTGATGAAATCCCGTTCTGTATCTTATTGGGGGCTGCCGGTCTGGCCGGTTTCCGTCAACCGTACCATCCAGCTTGCCTTGTTGGCTGTATCAACTTCGAAGAAACCGGTTTTCTGGTAACCGCGTGTGAAACATTCCTGCACGCCTTCGATCTTGAACTGCCGGTCGGCGGTGCACATGAAGACGTCTCCGCGCCATTGGCCGCCCTGGTCGGCATCCTCGGCATAGAGATAATAATAGCGCGCGTCGAGGTCGCCTTCGATCAGTGAGGTACAGGTTTCTCCGGGTATCTGGTACCAGCCTTCCGTGGTCCAGACATCCTTGTTGCGATAACCCAGTGCGACGCCCACGAGGCTCTTGGTGTCGTTGCACAAACGGAAATCAGCACGCGCGTCACCGGCAGACAGCAATGGAATTGCCGTGCAGCAGGCAAACAGCATCAAGATCAATGGTCTGTAACCCGATATGGATGGCAAGGCTGTGCCTTCTCCCTGCGAATGGTGTTCCCGGTGGTTGTCAAATCAGGCATTGTCGGAACATGGTTCTTGTGACGCAGCACACCATTCCTGTCAACGCTGCCGGTTCTTGACAAGCCATGGTGACAGGATGATGGCATGGTTGGGGTGATGGCAATTGCGCACCATCATCGGGCTTGCGCTTCGGGGCGGGCAACCCAGATGCCTGCCAGAATGAGACTGCCGCCGGCAAATTGCAGCGGGCCCATGGATTCGCCAAAAACAGCCCAGCCGAAAAATGCCGCGGCAACGGCTTCCAGGAATATCACGAGCGAGGAAAATGCTGCCGAGAGCGAACCAAGTGCGACAGCAAGCAGTCCCTGTCCACCGGCATGGCTGATCAGGCCAAGGGAGGCAAGGGAAGCGTAACCGGTCGCGGTTTGCGGCAGGAACGCGTTGCCCGAAGCAATCGCAAATATCAGAAGTGCGAGCGAGGTGACTGTTGTCGATGCAAAGGTCAGTTCGCCGCTCCCCATCGACCGCCTGCCGACGCGGATAGCAAGAAAATACAGTCCGAAAAACAGCGAAGTGACAAAGCCGTAAAAATCGCCCAGGAGGCGGGAAGGGTCGATGCGGTAGCTCGAACCTATCAACAGGGCCGCACCGATCAGGCATATGGCCAGACCACCAAAGGAGCGGCGCGGTACCTTCTCACCAATGAAGGTACTCGACAGGATCAGCACCCAGACGGGAGCAAGGCAAGACATGAGCGTTGCATTGGCCATTGTCGTGTTCATGATTGCCAGATGCCAGAAAGTCAGGTCACCGGCAAAGAACAGGCCCGAGAGCAGGATCGGCACCGGCCAGGAGATCCGCAATGCCCGTTTGTGCGACCGTGCCTCCAGATACGCCCAAAGGAAAAGCGCGGGCAGGGCGACGGTTACCCTCCAGAAAGCGGAAGAAAAAGGTCCGATCTCGGCAGTACGAACAAATACCGGGGAAACACCCATCGCGATTGATCCGGCGATCAGGGCCGAAAAGGCCAGGGTGAAACCCAGTGTCGTGGACGGGGCAGCAACGGGTGTGGCCGGAGGCAAATCCGGCATCAGGCCATCAACTGGTGCGACAGGTTCATTTTGCTTCATGATCGTGACCGGAGGAGATTTGAAACGGACGGAAGCCATTGATCCGCATTTCAAGCTGTGACAAGAGGCGTCTTCTCGCATGATTTCAGCATGGAAAACAGATGAAAAACGGATTCGATCCCGTTGAGTTGATAGAAGGCGACCTGTCGCGCGGGCTGGTCCTGCTTTGCGATCACGCGCGCAACACACTGCCAGGCGAATATGGCAATCTCGGCCTGGGCGAGGAAGCATTCTCGCGGCATATCGCCTACGATATCGGCGCGCGCGACGTTACCCTGAAGCTGGCTGAAAAGCTCGGCGTTCCAGCGGTCCTGAGTACCTTTTCGCGACTCCTGGTTGACCCCAATCGGGGCGAGGATGACCCAACGATCGTCATGCGTCTTTCCGACGGCACGGTAATACCTGGCAATCACCCGATCACGCAGGCGGAAGTGGAAAGCCGGATCAGGCGTTTCCACCGGCCCTATCATGATGCAGTGGATGCCTTGCTGGAGAAAGCGCTTGCAGGCGGTCATGTTCCAGCTGTCTTTTCCATTCACAGTTTCACCCATGCCTGGAAAGGCATTCGCCGCCCCTGGGATGTGGCGCTGCTATGGGACAATGACCCGCGGTTCACCTTGCCGCTGCTGAAGGAGTTGCGGGCTATCGGGCGCTTTACTGTCGGTGACAACGAGCCTTATGACGGCGCGCTGCGCAATGACACGATGTTTCGCCATTGCACTGTCAGGGGCCTTGCGCATACCCTGATCGAGATACGCCAGGACCTAATCGGGACAGTGGAAGGCGCGCATGAGTGGGCCGGGATTCTCGCCCCGATGCTCGAAAGGGTCAATTCGCTCGAGGAAGTGCACGAGATCAGGCATATGGGATCACGGACCGGCCCGGTATCGCCTGAATGACACGCTCTTGAAACCGGAGACAGTGAAATGGACGAATCAACAAAGACCGAACTGGAAGCGGCCGCCTTTCGCCGCCTGGTGTCCCATCTGCGCAATCGCAGTGACGTCCAGAACATCGATTTGATGAATCTCGCCGGATTCTGCAGGAATTGCCTGGCAAACTGGTATCAGGATGCTGCGCAGGACAAGGGAATCACGCTAGACAAGCCACAGGCGCGGGAAGTCATCTATGGCATGCCATATGATGAATGGCGCGAAAAACACCAGAAAGAAGCGAGCCCCGCGCAAAAGGAAGCCTTTGCAAAGTCAAATCCCGGCCACTGACCTGGTACTGGCCGGTCATGTTTCATGGAGAATCGAATGTCGGATAATTTGGTCGCCAAGGACCAGTTGAAATCAATCGTCGAACGCATCGAGCGCCTTGAGGAGGAAAAAAAGGCCATCTCGGAAGATATCAAGGAAGTTTTCGGCGAAGCAAAGGCCAATGGTTTTGACACCAAGGTCTTGCGGGTGGTCCTCAGGATCCGCAAACAGGATCTGGCAGAGCGTCAGGAGCAGGATGCAGTACGCGACCTCTACATGCAGGCATTGGGCATGCTGCCGGAATTCGAAGCCGAATCAGACTGACGGCAGGCAATGACTTCAATTGGTCGCCCGCAGCAGTTTTCCGATTGGTTGCAGGCTTGACGTCTTCACAAATCCCGTTCCGGTGGTGACCGGCTTGCCCTTTTCAAATGCCAGCACGCCAAAGGCAGGGGGCGAGATTTCGCTGACACTGCGCAGCTGGCGATTGGCTGCAAGAGCCAGCTTGCCAACCGGATTGTTGTTGATGCTCACAGGCACATCGCGATCCGCAGTCATGATGCTGACCGGGCTCACGGGACTGGTCTTTCCAGTGCGCGCGGTTGAAGCGGTTGCCACAACTCTTGGCATGGTATCCTGCCCGCCTTGCTGCATCAGTGCACGAATTGCGTCGGCAGCCGAAGTGCGGGTCTCATCGCTTGGTGCAAGAGCAAGCGCCAGGGTGCGTGCGTCAGGTCCGTGATATGGCTTCAGGCTTGGTACTGCTCCCTGTGTCGGAATCAGGGAGGCAGATGCCGGGCGAGGCAATGGTGTCGCCAAAGTCTCGATTGCAGCTGTTGCACCCGAAGCATTGCCATCGGTTGCGAGGGCAAGCACTTGCGAATCAGGCTGGTTAGCCACGACAGGTGACGGACCCGGAGTTGCGGAATTGCGAAGATTCTCGATCTCTTCCGGCGATAACATGGCCACTGTCGGATTTTGCCGGTCCCTGAGGGCGTTGGCTATGGCCAGACTGTCAGAATTGCGGTTTGGCCTTGGCTTGGGAACCGGCAGCGATGCCAGTTCGACGGCTTCAAGGGCTGCGGCTTCCTTCGCGGTCGGGTCCAGGGCTGCATCACCCGGGGCTGGTTCGCTTGCGGCAGGCACGGCCAGTCCGGGTTGCGGCTGCTCAGCCGAGGCAAGTTCTATGCCTGCGGATTGGGTCTGGCGGTTTCGCGGTGCCACTGTCGGAATCGGAACGCGGCTTCCCTCTGGCACCAACATCGCCACCTGGGGCTCAACGCTGGCTGGCGGCACCGGGCCATTGTCAACGGCGGTTGCAGCAGGCGCACTTTCACCGGGGGGAGCGGAAGCAATGACTGTTTCGGCAGGTTCAGCCGTGGTCTTCACGGTACGCGGCAAGGTCGCGGTATTTGATTCCTCGTCGTCCTGCTGGTCCTCTTTCTGGCGACGGATCAGTGAAGCAAAGAAACCGGGCTTCTTGACTTCATCGGCCGTTGCAATCTGGGTGTCGCCGGCACGCCCCTTGCGGGCCTTGTATGCGGCCAGTGCCTGTTCATATCCTGGCAGCGGCTTGCCGTCGGAAGGTACATGGATGGTCTTGCCATCGGGGAAAACCCGGGCGAGTTCAGTTCGGCTCATGCGTGGCCAATGGCGGACATTGCCGACATCAAGATGCACGAATGGAGAGCCGGATGTCGGATAATAGCCGACGCCGCCAACTTCCATCTTCAATCCGACTTCACGGATTTTCGACAGTTTCACGTCAGGCAGGAAAAAATCCATCGCGCGACCCAACATGTGCTGGCTGTTCTTGGCAACGCCGCGACCGCGCTGGCGCAGCATCGAATTGGTTTCCGGCGCACGATAACCGGAAATGACATGAACATATTCCTTTGAGCCGGTGCGCTGATAGGCTTCCCACACCAGATCAAGCAGGCGCGGATCCATTTTGGTCGGCTCGTTGCGACGCCAGTCACGGAGCGCCCAATTCGCCTTCTTCAGCCCGTCAGAAAGATATTTTCCGTCCTTCTTGAAGGTAACGACGGTCTTCTCACCCGTATGCAGATAGTAAAGTTTCAAAGTGCGGGTTTCCGCTGACGCGGCAGGTGCAGCAACAGCAATCGCCAGTGCGGCAGTCAGGGAAAGACCGACCAGCCGACGGGCCGTCACCCGCAGCGCGAATTTCGCCAGAAATGTTGAAATGGAATTGAGCAAGATGTGCAACGCCCGTTTCGGTTTTTGCCCCGTCAAGCAGAATAGGGCGCATATGGTTAACAAACCCGCAACCATCATGGAGGGGTTTATCACCATCAAAATGCGGTGATTGAATGGCACGTGCGTTGACCGGTGTCAAAACCGGGGGCGAACAGTGGAAAACTGGCGCTATTGGTTAATCATCCGTTTCGTCAGCCGGTTCCAGGCCCATGTCCTTCAGCTTGCGATACAGGGTCGAGCGACCAATGCCGAGCTTGCGTGCAACCCTTGCCATGCGGCCATCATAGAGCTGGATGGCAAAGCGGATCATTTCCGCCTCCATTTCTTCCATGGTCCGAATGTCGCCCGTCGGGCCTTTCATGGCCATGAAACCTTCCGCTTCCGCACCTCTTGCAAAAGCCACAGGCGTTTCCATTGATGGCGCAGTGTATGCAGCCATGGATCGAACCTGCGCATTTCCGCCCGGAGCAAGTTCCGAATTGCCAGTCGTGTTCTCGACTATCTCCGGCAGTTCAAAGCCGGGAAGCTGAGCGGCAATCTGGGGAAATTCCGCTGCGGTCAGCAGTTCCCCGTCGGCGAGGACCATGGCACGGAAGATCGCGTTTTCCAGCTGGCGGATATTGCCTGGCCAGTCGTAGCTGCAAAGAAGTGCCTCCGCGCCTGTGTCGATGCCGCGAACTTGTGCCCGGTTTTCCTCTGCGGCAATGCGGCCAATGAAATGACGTACAAGCAGCGGGACATCCTCGCGACGGGCGCGCAATGGAGGGATCGCCAGCGGCAGAACTGACAGGCGATAATAGAGGTCTTCGCGGAAATTACCCTTGCTTACTTCCTCGGCAAGGTTGCGGTTGGTCGCGGAAACGATGCGGATATTCACCTTTACAGGCTTGCGAGAGCCGATCGGATCGATTTCACCTTCCTGAATGGCGCGAAGCAGTTTCACCTGGATATCAAGCGGAAGCTCGCCGATCTCGTCCAGGAACAGGGTTCCGCCATTGGCTTCCTCGAATTTGCCGACATGCTTGTCGGAGGCACCGGTAAAGGCACCTTTTTCATGTCCGAACAGGATGCTTTCGACCAGGTTTTCAGGCAGCGCGCCGCAGTTGACTGCGACGAACGGCTTGTCGCTGCGCTCGGATGCGCTCTGGATTGCGCGTGCGACGAGTTCCTTGCCGACGCCGGATTCACCCTCGATCAACACCGGAATCTGCGAGCGGGCAGCTTTTTCTGCGACCTTCAGAACGCTGGTCATCACCGGGCTTATTGTGACTATATCCGGGAATGTAATCGAATCGGTGGTGCGTTTGGCGGTCTTTCGCTTCACGGTGTCGATAGATCCGATTTTCAGCGCGTTTTCAATCGCGGTCCTGAGGCGATCCGGTGAGACCGGCTTTACAACAAAATCAAAGGCCCCGGCGCGCATCGCGCGGACAACAGTTTCAATACCGCCTTGCGCGGTCTGCACTATCACGGGAATGCCGATACCCGCTTCGCCCATGGCATTCATCACGCCAAGGCCGTCAATGCCCGGCATCATCAGGTCGAGGATCACGGCGCCAAGGCTGGCAGGATCGCGCGATGTGAGCACTTCAAGCGCAGCCTCACCGCCATCGACCGTCAATGCCTCATAGCCGAGGCGCGTAGCTGCACCTTCAAGCAGGCGGCGTTGTACCGGGTCATCATCGACGATCAGAATGCTTGGCTTCATCATGCAATCCGTTTGCTGTTTCAGTTGGCTTGGCGTCAATCAGCAGACGGCATGGCGAAAAACACGCGTCCGCAATTTTGCAGCTGCCAATCAACTGTCTCATTTCTGGACTGTTTTAGGGTATTCGCCTAAACACCTCTTTAAGCCAATCGGTTAATGAATTACGCGACGACGAACGGGCCGGACGGGAAATGAAAATGCGATTTCAAAACGGACTTTTCTCCACCTCGCTGAACGGGAATGTGTCGGCGTCACCGGCGCAGCCGCAGCAAACCGGCGCAGACAGCGAACTGGGCATGCTGCCGGAATGGAATCTGACCGATCTTTATCCCGGCACTGCATCGCAAGAGTTCCGCACCGACCTTGCGAAATCGCATGAGGATGCGGCTCAATTCGAACGGGACTTCAAGGGCAAACTGGCCAGTCTGCTGGAAAGTGACCCGGAAGCCGTCGGTCAGGCTATTGTCCGTTTCGAGGAAATCGAACAGCGCATGGGGCGCATCATGTCCTATGCGGGTCTGCTATATGCCGGCAACACCACCGATCCAGCGCTTGCGAAATTCTATGGCGATGCGCAGGAACAGATCACCAATGCGGGGTCGCAATTGTTGTTCTTCGGGCTTGAACTCAACCGGCTGGAAACAGATGCGATCACGACCGGCATGCAGCGATCGGCGACATTGCGGCACTACAAACCGTGGCTTGATGACCTTCGCATGGACAAGCCATATCAACTTGAGGACCGCATCGAATTGCTCTTCCACGAAAAGTCCGTCACAGGCCATGCCGCCTGGAACCGGCTGTTCGATGAGACGATGGCGGGGCTGCGCTTCACCATAGATGGCAAGGAACTGACAGTCGAACCAGCCCTGAACCTGCTTCAGGACAGGAAGCGGGAAACGCGGGAAGCTGCGGCGCGTGAAATCGGACGCGTGCTCGGCGAGAATTCCCGGGTGTTCACGCTCATTACCAACACGCTCGCCAAGGACAAGGAGATCGCCGACCGCTGGCGAGGCTTTGCGGATATCGCCGATTCGAGACATCTTGCGAACCGGGTTGAGCGCGAGGTTGTGGATGCGCTGGTGTCGGCGGTTCGCAAGGCGTTTCCAAGGATTTCACATCGCTATTACCGGATGAAGGCCAAATGGCTCGGGCTTGAAAAGATGCAGCATTGGGATCGCAATGCACCGCTGCCAATGTCAGCTGAGAAAGTTTATTCCTGGGATGAGGCACGTCAGACCGTGCTGGACGCCTTCGGCAATTTCGAACCGGCGATGGCAGAAATTGCCAACAGGTTTTTCGAGCGCAACTGGATTGATGCGCCGGTCAGGCCCGGCAAGTCGCCGGGCGCCTTTGCCCATCCCACCGTGCCGCAAGTGCACCCCTATGTGCTGGTGAACTATCTTGGCAAGCCGCGTGACGTGATGACGCTGGCGCATGAACTCGGGCATGGCGTGCACCAGATCCTTGCTGGTGAGCAGGGTGCGCTGATGGCGCAGACGCCGCTGACACTTGCGGAAACGGCCAGCGTTTTTGGCGAGATGCTGACATTCCGCTCACTCATCGACAGGGCGGCAAATCCGTCGGAGCGCAAGGCGATGCTGGCGCAAAAGGTTGAGGACATGATCAATACAGTCGTGCGCCAGATCGCCTTCTACCAGTTCGAGCGGCTTGTGCATGAAGCGCGCCGCGAAGGTGAGTTGACCAGCGAACAGCTTGGCCGGATGTGGCTGGAAGTGCAAAAGGAGAGTCTTGGCGACATTTTCGAGTTTGACGACAGCTATAGCGACTACTGGAGCTACATCCCGCATTTCATCCACTCGCCATTCTATGTGTATGCCTATGCTTTTGGTGACTGTCTGGTGAACTCACTCTATGCTGTCTACCAGGATGCGGATGCCGGTTTCCAGGAGCGCTATTTCGAGATGCTCAAGGCTGGGGGAACCAAACATCATTCGCAATTGCTGAAGCCGTTCGGTCTTGATGCGGGTGATCCGGGCTTTTGGGACAAGGGCCTGTCGGTGATTGAAGGCCTGATTGACGAACTGGAAGCGGCAGAGTGAAAATTGCCGAAGGCATGGAGAAACAGGGATGAGAAACAGGATCACAATCGTTGGCGTGACGGCAATCGCGATTTTATTGGCGGGTTGCCAAACCGACAGCAAAATCAATCCCACTGCAGGTGGCGGCGGATTGGCCGGTGACTGGCGGCCTGATGGTGGCGGGTATACGGCGAAGTTCGAGAACGGGGTTTTCACCACGATTGCCGCAGACACTGGCAATGTGATTTCGCAGGGCAATTATGTTGCGATCTCCGAGAACCAGGTGAACCTTGACTGGAAAAGCAACATCACCGGTGCGCCAAACAATGCGCAATGCCAGCGTCCTGATGCCAACACCTTGAGCTGCACAGATGGCGGCGGCAAGGCCTTTGTGTTGCGGCGGGCGTGATTCTTGCCGGATCGGTGATTTTACCGTGATATTGGCCCGAAAGGGACAATTCGTCACCGTTGCAACTGTTTGCGCAGTGTTGCCGCAGACCCCGCCATTGTGTATTCGATTTGGAAAGACAAACACGAATGCTGGAGACGGGCATGGCAAAAGCAGCAAAACACGGTGAAGTAGCCAACGCGATGGACTACGCAGAACATGAGCGCACTTATGATGCGTTCCTGAAATTGTTCAAATGGGGCACGGCGGTCTGCGTGGCGCTGATGATCGCGATGGCAGCAGGTTTCTTCGCCGGATTCGGCCTTTTTGGCGGTACTGTGGTATTCGCCATCCTGTGCATCATTGCCTATTTCTTCATCTGACTTTTCCATGTGACCGCGGGTCGTGCGCCTTGCCAGTGCATGATCCAGCGGTCATGATGACTTGTGTCGGCCACGCCTTTGACAGGATCGTGGCCGCAGTTTTGAATTGCGGTATTGGCTGAACCCGCAAATGGAGGACTTTTGATGAAGCTTTTCGTTCCGCGTGAAAGTGATCCGGTGGAAAGCCGCGTCGCGCTCTCACCCGAAACTGCGAAGAAGCTCGCCGCACTCGGATTTACGGTCGTGGTGGAAACTGGTGCCGGCGAGGGATCACGGATTCCCGATGCCAGCTACGTGGCTGCCGGTGCCGAAACAGGAAAGGCAGGCGATGCGGGTTCGGCAGATGTGATCCTGAAGGTACGCCGCCCGACCCCTGCTGAAGCAAAGACCTACAAAAAGGGTGCGCTGGTTCTCGCATCCATGGATCCCTATGGCCATGAGGGCGATGTGGCTGCGATGGCCGGTGCCGGAATTTCCGCCTTTGCCATGGAGTTCATGCCGCGCATTACCCGCGCGCAGTCGATGGACGTGCTTTCATCGCAGGCAAACCTTGCCGGTTATCAGGCAGTCATTGAAGGAGCCGCCGCGTTTGACAGGGCATTGCCGATGATGATGACCGCGGCAGGCACGGTTCCAGCCGCCAAGATTTTCGTCATGGGTGCAGGTGTTGCAGGACTTCAAGCCATTGCGACAGCGCGGCGCCTGGGCGCGGTGGTCACGGCTACGGATGTACGCCCTGCTGCCAAGGAGCAGGTTGAATCACTCGGTGCAAAATTCGTCGCCGTTCAGGATGACGAGTTTCGCCAGGCGGAAACTGCCGGCGGCTATGCGAAGGAAATGTCGAAGGAATATCAGGCCAAACAGGCGGAACTCGTCGCATCGCACATCGCCAAGCAGGATATTGTCATTACCACGGCGCTTATTCCGGGCCGTCCTGCACCAAGGCTGGTTACCAGCGAAATGGTGAAATCGATGGCACCGGGTTCAGTGATCGTTGACCTCGCAGTCGAGCGCGGCGGCAATGTCGAGGGTGCCAAGCCAGGTTCGGTTGCCAAGGTCGGCAATGTGACAATCGTAGGCCATGAAAACATGGCTGGCCGCATACCGGCTACCGCGTCGCTTCTATATGCCAAGAACCTGCTCGCATTTCTTGAGACGATGGTCGACAAAGAAAACAAAAAGCTGGCGGTCAACATGGATGATGACCTGATCAAGGCGACCCTGTTGACGCATGGTGGCAAGGTGGTTCATCCGGCATTTGCAGGAAAGGCCGATACGAACGGTGCAGCTGCGACGGCGAGTCCCAAGCCGACCGCAAAGACTGTTGTGAAAAAAGCGCCTGCCAAGACTGCTGGTGCGAGCAAGAAGCCTGCTGCCAAACCTGCAGCCAAAGAGGGAGACAGCCAATGAGCGAGGCCAGTGAAAAGGCGCTTGAAGCAGCGCGCGCCCTAGCAGAACAGTCGCGGGCACTGGCAGAAAAGGCCAGCGAGATCGCAAACCAGGCAGCGGAAGCTGCGCAACTGGCGGTGAAGAATGCTTCCGAGGCAACGGCAGCAGCCTCGCAGTCCGGTGCGGATGCAGGTGCTGTGCATGTTGCTGCAGCGATGGCTCATGGAATGACGGCTGGTGGCGTCAACCCCTTCGTTTTCCAGTTTGCGATTTTCGTGATGGCAATTTTCGTCGGCTACTACGTCGTGTGGTCGGTCACTCCGGCACTGCATACGCCACTGATGTCGGTAACAAATGCAATCTCGTCCGTCATCGTTGTTGGCGCGCTTCTCGCGGTCGGCATCGAGGCTGCCAGCGGCGTGGCAACCTTCTTCGGGTTTGCTGCGCTCGTGCTTGCCTCCGTCAACATTTTCGGTGGCTTCCTTGTGACCCAACGCATGCTCGCCATGTACAAGAAAAAAGACAAGTGAGGGCCTGTAAATGTCGATGAGTCTTGCTGCCTTCCTTTATCTCGTTTCCGGAGTGCTGTTCATACTGGCGCTGCGCGGTCTTTCGCATCCGACAACCAGCCGTCAGGGCAACTGGTTCGGAATGATCGGCATGGCGATTGCCATAGTCACCACGCTGTTCCTGGCGCAACCTTCCGGCGGTCGCTGGTTCCTGATCGTTGCAGGTCTGGCGCTCGGCGGCGGCTTTGGAGCGTATGTCGCGCGCATGATCCCGATGACTGCGATGCCGCAGCTTGTCGCAGCCTTCCACAGTCTGGTCGGTCTTGCGGCAGTCATGGTTGCCGCCGGTGCGCTTTATGCGCCGCATTCTTTCGGGATCGGCGAAGTCGGCTCCATTCATGCCGGATCCCTCGTGGAGATGGTGTTGGGCGTGGCGATTGGCGCGATCACCTTTTCCGGTTCGATCATCGCGTTTGCCAAGCTTGATGGCCGCATGTCCGGCAAGCCGATCATGCTGCCCGCGCGCCATCTCATCAATATTGTGCTGGCATTGGCACTCGTCACCCTGGTGGTTCAGTTTGTGCGGACGGAAAGTCATTTCCTGTTCTGGGCGATCACACTGCTGTCGCTGGTTCTGGGTGTCCTGATCATCATTCCGATCGGCGGCGCAGACATGCCGGTTGTCGTGTCGATGCTGAATTCCTATTCGGGATGGGCGGCTGCGGGCATCGGCTTCACCCTTGGCAATCTTGCGCTGATCATCACGGGCGCACTGGTCGGTTCGTCAGGGGCGATCCTGTCCTATATCATGTGCAAGGGCATGAACCGTTCGTTCATCTCGGTCATTCTCGGTGGCTTTGGCGGTGAAACCGCTGCTGCCGGCGGCGATGACGGTGTTGACCGGACCGTGAAGCAGGGTTCGGCTGACGATGCTGCCTTCCTGATGAAGAATGCTTCCAAGGTGATCATTGTTCCAGGTTACGGCATGGCAGTTGCGCAGGCGCAGCATGCGCTGCGCGAAATGGCCGACAAGCTGAAGGAGCATGGCGTCGAGGTCAAGTATGCCATCCATCCGGTGGCGGGCCGCATGCCGGGTCATATGAACGTTCTGCTCGCGGAAGCCAATGTGCCTTATGACGAGGTGTTCGAGCTCGAGGACATCAATTCCGAGTTCCCGCAAGCCGATGTCGCCTTTGTCATCGGTGCCAATGACGTGACCAATCCGTCGGCGCGCGACGACAAGTCCTCGCCGATCTATGGCATGCCGATCCTTGATGTGGACAAGGCGGCCACCTGCCTGTTCGTCAAGCGCTCGCTGGCGTCTGGCTATGCCGGTATCGACAACACGCTGTTCTACAAGCCGAACACGATGATGCTGTTTGCCGATGCCAAGAAGATGGTCGAGAACATCGTCAAGGCGCTTGACTAGCCGTTTGCCAACAGTGAAACACGAAAAGACCCGGCTGGGGCTGTCCCGGTCGGGTTTTTTGTTGGGCAAATCTGGAACAGCCAATCGCGAAACGGGTTATCCGCGCGTGCGGTTCATCCCATCGCGGGCGATCTGCAAGTTTGAATCCAGCGACGAAGCGCGGGCATAGGACTTGAAGGCGCGTTTCTTTTCGCCCTTCTGCTCGTAATAGAGCGCCTGGTTTGCCCAAGCTTCGGCCAGTCTGTCGTTCAGCCGCAGCGCGTGGTTGATGTCTTCGATGGCGTTTTCATTGTCGCCAAGCGCAAGATACGAAACACCACGGCTGTTATAAGGTTCGGCAGCGTTTGATTGCAGTGATATTGCAGTCGAGAAATCCTCGATTGCCTGATTGTGACGGTTCTGCTTCTGGAAAATCAGGCCCCTGGAGTGATAGGCGCGGGGATTGGTGGTGCCAAGCTGGATGGCGCGTTCGAAGTCGCGGAAGGCTTCGGTGTCCTTGCCGGCAAGACGATAGACATTGCCTCGCCCGATATATCCCTCGTCATATTGCGGATTGATCTTCAGGGCGCGGGTGTAATCATTGACCGCAGAATTGGGATCGCCCAGGGCGCGATGGATCAGGGCGCGATTGGCGTAAGCCTTGTAAAAACGCGGATTGAGCTCGATTGCCCTGGTGAAATCAGCAAGTGCCTCCCGGTTGCGACCAGCGGTTCCGTATGCGGTGCCCCGCACATTGTAGGCCTCGGGAGAATTTGGATTCTTGTCGACCACCTCGGTGAGCGAAGCAATGTTTGATTCGGAGCCCTCTTCGGGATTGATGGTCACCGAATCGATGACGGCCGATGTATTGCAAGCCGACAGCATCAGGGTCAGCGCCAGCGCGGCAACGGTCTTCACCATGGGTGAGGGCATCTGCGGCAAGGATTTCATCATCTGGTTTGCTGGCATGGTGGGCAAAGGCACTGTTTTCTTTGGTTTGAATGCACAAGGCTATGGGTGTTGAACTGCCATGCGCATCGTTTCAGCAAAACAAATCGTGCCGGCAAAACAAAAAGGCGAAGATGACCAAGCCATCTCCGCCCGGAACTATCCGGCAAAGGGGGCGAAATAACGACGCCGCCCCTTCAACACCCTGATTTATCTGGATGGCCGTGCCGGCTTTGCAACCACGATGCCGCTTTCACGCTGGGCGCGCTTGCGAGCCAGCTTGCGGGCGCGACGAACGGCTTCCGCCTTTTCGCGGGCGCGCTTTTCAGACGGCTTCTCATAGTGGTTCCGCAGCTTCATTTCGCGGAAAACGCCTTCGCGCTGCAGCTTCTTCTTGAGCGCGCGCAGCGCCTGATCAACATTGTTATCGCGTACGAGTACCTGCACGTTGAGTTCCGTTCCTTTGCGGTTCCTGACAGCCGGCAAGCAAAGTCTGCTGCACTCCGGCGTTCAAAATCTTGTCTTCACACTTTTGCATTCACAGTGGGGCCTGCTTCGTCAATTGCAGTTCAGCCTGTTCATTTTCCGCCAGCATTTCGCCAGCGAGGCCCGAAAAATCCAGTGATTCTTGGGACAAACAAATCCGAACTCGCGATGGAAACCAGCGCCAGATGGCAGGCTGATAGCAAAAACCGCAGGACTTGTCCACTGTTGGCTGGCGGGAAATCGGGCAATGTCGGGGAGATGCGATGCTATTTCTGCCCCAACAGCCAGGTTACATGACCCATCTTGCGCCCGCTGCGTGTTTCGGTTTTGCCGTAAAGATGGACCAGGCAGTCCGCTTCGGCCAGGAGTTGCGGTACACGGGCAACTTCATCCCCAATCAGGTTCTCCATCCGGCAATTGCTGTGGTGCACCGGATCACCTAACGGAAGGCCGGCTATGGCCCTGATATGCTGCTCGAATTGCGAGATGGTGCAGGCGGCCTCCGTCCAGTGGCCGGAATTGTGAACGCGCGGGGCGATCTCGTTGACCAGCAATTTGCCGTCAGTGCTGACGAAGAACTCAACCCCCAAGACGCCGACATAGTCGAGTGCATCCATGATGGCCCGGGCCATTTCGATTGCCTGTTGAATGATATCCGACGAAAGTCCCGATGGCACATGCGAGGTATGCAGAATGCCATTGCGATGTTCATTGCGGGCTGGTTCGAAAGCTCGGAATTCACCGGTTTGCGAACGGGCTCCAATCACGGATATCTCGCAACGGAAATCGACCAGGCCTTCGAGGATTGCCGGTACGTGGCCAATTTCTGCCCATGCCCTCGCCGGATCGTCAGCTGAGGTGAGGCGCAGCTGTCCCTTGCCGTCATAGCCCATGCGCCGGGTCTTGAGGATGCCGGTGCCTGCGCAATTTGTCAGCGCCGAAGTCAGATCCGCAGCGCTGGCGATATCGTAATAGGGCGCAGTGGCAATGCCCAGGCCTGAAATGAAGTCCTTTTCCGCGAGGCGATCCTGGCTTGCCTCAAGCGCGGAAGGCGGTGGAAAGACGGGCCTTGTCGCGGCAATCGTTCTTGCAGTGACAACCGGTACGTTTTCGAATTCATAGGTGACGACATCACAGCCAGCCGCGAAAGCCTGCAATTGTTCTGTGTCGTCATAGGCGGCGCGACGGTGACTTGAACAAAGTTGCGCTGCTGGTGCTGAGGGGTCGGGATCATAGACGCTTGTCCGGTAGCCAAGCCTTGCAGCAGCAATGGCCAACATCCGGGCAAGCTGGCCTCCTCCCAGGAGGCCGATCACGGCACCGGGCGCAAGCGCCTTGCCTGGATTTCCCGCATGCCCGATCATTTGCGTTCGTGCGTGCTGTCAGTCGGGGTTTCGGCAACGGCCGCAGTTCGCGCAGCACGCCATGCGTCGAGGCGGGCGGCAATTGCGGGATCGGCAAGGGCAAGGATCGCGGCAGCCATCAGGCCGGCATTCACCGCACCCGCTTCGCCAATCGCCAGGGTTCCGACGGGAACGCCAGCTGGCATTTGCACAATTGAAAGAAGACTATCCTGGCCGGAAAGTGCCTTTGAGGTGACCGGAACGCCCAATACCGGCAATGGTGTCATTGATGCCACCATCCCCGGCAGATGCGCAGCACCACCGGCACCGGCGATAATGACCTTGTAGCCGTTGTCACGGGCATTGGTGGCGAATTCGACCATTCGGCGCGGTGTCCGGTGGGCTGATACGATTTTCGCTTCATGTGCAATTGCCAACTGGTTCAGCACGTCAGCAGCATGCCGCATGGTCGGCCAGTCGGACTGGCTACCCATGATAATGGCAATTCGGGGTTTGTCCTGCTGCATCGCAATGCCTTCGTGCGGGGTCTCATTTTGTCAAGCCAGGGTTCAGGAATTCCTGTCGTCCATCACGCGATAATATCGGGGATGGTTCTGTCCCTCAGCTTGGAGATTTCGTCCTTGAGCAGAAGCTTCTTCTTCTTGAACCGCTGGATACGCAAGGCATCCTCGCCCTGCGCAATCATAGCGTCTATGGCATGGGAGTAATCCTCATGCTCCAGTTCCAGCCGCGCCAGCCGTACCCTGAGTTCTGCTTGATCCTGATCGGACATGTTATTCTTCTGGTCCCGAAGGCCTGGGCAGGCCTGGATTGTCAACGCAAACATCAAGCTATCCGCCACCGGTGATGTGCGAATAACCCACCTGTCCACCCGAATTCGACACTAAGGATCGTCTTCGAAGCAATCAAGGGTATTGGAAAACCAATGCTGCTTTTGCGATTCCCTCCACAGGATTCCACGATAAACGAAAAAGCAACCATTGGTAGAGATCAGGGTTCGACAGACGCCCGGTTCTGTGATTCACTGGTAACGCAACAAATCAATGACGGAGGATAAAATGGCAGTTGAATCCCATATCGCCCAGCTGGAAAAGCGGCACCGGGAAATCGATGCACGTCTGGATGAGATACTTGCCCATCCAAGTGCCGATGATGTGGAAATTGCTGAACTCAAGCGTCAAAAACTGGTTTTGAAGGACAAGATCAACTCTTTGCGGTCTGCAACAGTCATCCATTAAAGCGCCACAGCAAGCTGCTGCAAGGCACTATCAGATTTCAAACGGACCGGGAATGTCCCGGTCCGTGAAGCGATAACGTTTCATGTTTGACCTGGTTATCGGTCCTTGGCCATCGCCCGGGTCATGCAAGCGCGATGATACCGGAATAGACCAGCCTTGCGCCGACGACGATCATGGCCAAATAGGTAATCTGGTAAAAGACTTCCTGCGATACCCGCCTGACCAGCCAGACACCGGCGAGGACCCCAACCAGGGCAACCGGCAACAGGGTCAGCGACAGATGCAGGTTTTCAGTGCTGAACTGTCCAAGCGCCAGATAGGGTGCGACCTTGACCGCATTGATCACCGAGAACAATACGATGCCTGTTCCGGCGAACTGAACCTTTTCGAGTTTCAACGGAACCGCATAGGCCTGGAATGGCGGCCCGCCTGCGTGGGAAACAAAGGATGTGTAACCGGTAACAATTCCCCAAAAGCTCGCGGTGACCGGGTTTTCCGAGCGTGCGCCATATTTCTTCCAGTCGGCGAAAATCTGGTTCAGGGCAAACAGGATGGCTATCGCACCCACGAGGATGCGGATCATGTCGTCGTTGACAAAAGCTGCAGTCGCCCAGCCAAGTGCTATTCCCGCAATGGCACCGGGCAACATCTGTCTGAAGATGCTCCATTTCACATTGCCGCGATAGGAAATGAGTCCGATCATGTCCATGAAGATCAGGACCGGGAGCATGATTGCGGCGGCCTTTACCGGCGATACCGCGAGCGCCATCAGCGGGGTTCCAAGCATGGAGATGCCGCCGCCTAACCCGCCCTTGGAAAGGCCGGTGATGAGAACTGCCGGAATTGCCAACAGGTAGAATGACGGTTCAATTTCCATCTTGTTTCCGGGTAGAGGGGTTGGTGTGTTCGGCAAGGGCTGTCCGAGCCGGGATATCCAGGCGCAGCTGGCTCTTGGCTGGTGGCTTGACTTTGGCACATTCTTTGGCGAACCGTTGCGCCAAACCAGCAGGGAGCGCAAGTACAGTCTTATGGACACAAAAGACAATGGCAATGGCAATGCAGGCGGGTCCGGCGGAACATCAGCCCCGCGGGATGTGAGCATGCGTTGCCGGATTGTGTTTTGCATGCCGCCCTTGCCGGACGCTGCCTCACTGCTCGATGATGCGCTTGGCGGCGGGGATGTTGCAAGTGTCATGCTGTTGCGCGGTGAACTCGACGATGTGGCCTATCAGGACCATTGCGCAAGACTGGTACCGATTGCACAGGGGCATGATGTGGCGGCACTGGTCTGTGATGACACAAGGGCGCTGGGCAGGGTCAATGCCGACGGGATTTTCCTTTCATCCGGCGGAAATGATCCGGTTGAACTCATTGCCCGTTTTTCGACACAGAAAATTGTAGGATGCGGCGGCATCAAGGATCGACACAGGGCGCTCGAGATCGGAGATGCCAATCCGCATTTCGTTTTCTTTGGCAAGCCGGACGGTGATATTCGCCCGCAGGCCCACCCGAAGAACCTTGCGCTCGCGGAGTGGTGGTCCCAGATGATCGAGATCCCTTGTGTCGTGATGGGTGGAAGCAGTCTTGAAACACTGGTTGAATGTGCAGCGAGCGGAGCGGAATTTGTCGGGCTTGGTCTCGCCGTGTTTTCGCATACCGATGGACCAGGTGCTGCCATTCGCGAGGCGAACCGCCTGCTTTACGAACATGCGCCAATCTTTGCCGATGCGGAATAGCCTTCGGGTAATTCTTGTCTTGCTGTCTGTCGGGCTCTCCAGCCTGGCCGTCACGGCGCAAGAGGCAAACGCACCGAAAACCGATGCACAAGTCCCGCCGTCGCTGGCAACTGCTCCGCAAGTGCAGCCGCAGACGCCCAGTGCGGTGGCCATCGCCGAATTCGATCCCAGAGCAGACGCCGCGTATGGCGCCTATCAGCGAGGCTTCTATCTGACAGCCTTCGACCTCGCGCTGGAACGCGCCAAGAGCGGCGATGCTGCGGCGCAGACGCTTATTGCGGAACTCTATGACAAGGGCCTTGGCATTGCGCTTGATCCCAAGGAGGCCGCCGCATGGTACGGGCTTGCAGCCGATGCGGGCAATCCTGACGCGCAATTTGCCTATGCAATCAAGCTGATTGAAGGAAACCATGTCAAGAAGGACCTGGCAAAGGCCAGAACATATCTGAAGAAGGCCGCTGACGCAGGTTTGGTGGTCGCGGATTTCAATCTGGCCCAAATGATTGTTGATGCTTCCGGCGGGCAGGCGGGATTTGCAGAAGCCTACCCGTATTATCTCAAGGCAGCGCAAGGCAATGTGGCTGACGCGATGTATGCCATGGCGCAGATTTACGGCGAAGGGCTGGGCGTCGAGAAGGATGATGCCAAGGCGTTCGAGTGGATGGCGAAGGCTGCTCGCGCCGGCATTGATACCGCACAGGTTGAACTGGGCATCTGGCTCGCAAACGGGCGCGGCACCGCCAAGGATGAAAAGGCTGCCTTTGGCTGGATCCAGCGCGCGGCGCGAGGCGGCAATGCCATTGCACAGAACCGGCTCGCCAAGATGTATGCGCTGGGAATTGGCACCGAGCGGGAGAAATCCGAGGCAGGCAAATGGCACATCATTGCCCAACGCGCCGGCCTTGATGATCCGTGGCTCAATGAGTTCATTGCCCGCATGGAGCCTGCCGAACGCGAGAAGGCTTTGGCCGAAGCCAATCGCTGGCCGCAAGGTTAATCAGGCCGAAGCGGGTCCCGCTTGTCGCAGCCACAGCCCGGAGGGCTTGTTTCCAGATCGGATTTGTGGTCAAGAGGCGCTTCGTGAGTGGAAGTTGCGTGCGGATCGCCCTCATTTTTAGGGGGCTTTGAAAACGGTGCCAGACCGTTCATCGATGCACTTCATTCCAGACAATCTTCAATTCCGGATAGAACCATGAAAATCAACGGCAATGAAATCAAGCCCGGCAATGTGATCGAGCATGCTGGCGGCTTGTGGGTGGCAGTCAAATGCGCGGCGGTAAAGCCGGGCAAGGGTGGCGCATTCAACCAGGTCGAACTCAAGAACCTGATCAACGGTTCGAAACTGAATGAACGTTTCCGCTCATCGGAATCGGTCGAAAAGGTTCGCCTTGAGCAGAAGGACTACCAGTTCCTGTATGAAGAGGGTGAAAACCTGGTGTTCATGGATACCGAATCCTATGAGCAGCTCCAGTTGCAAAAGGAATTTGTCGGTGACCGTGCAGCCTTCCTGCAAGATGGCATGATGGTGATGGTGGAGCTGTATGAGGAAAAGCCGATCGGCATTTCCCTGCCGGACCAGGTGACCTTGATGGTTGCTGAGGCGGATCCGGTGGTGAAGGGGCAGACGGCTGCGTCTTCCTACAAGCCGGCCATCCTAGAAAACGGTGTGCGCTGCCTGGTACCCCCGTTCATCTCCTCGGGCGAGCGCATAGTCGTTGACACCAACGAAGTCGCCTATCTGCGCCGCGCTGACTGAAATTAAACGACTGGATAGACGATGGCCCGTTCGGCGCTTCTCAATGTGATGACTGCTGCAGCCATGAAGGCAGGACGCGGGTTGTCACGCGATTTCGGCGAGGTGCAAAATCTTCAGGTCTCGATGAAGGGGCCTGGCGATTTCGTGTCGGCTGCCGATCGAAAGGCTGAAGGCGTGATCCGCGCCGAATTGCAACGCGCTCGGCCTGAATTCGGCATGTTGCTTGAGGAAAGCGGAGCGGTGCCGGGTTCTGACCCGCAGAACCGCTGGATTGTCGATCCGCTCGACGGCACAACCAATTTCCTGCACGGCATTCCGATCTTCGCCGTCTCGATTGCGCTGGAGCGCGAAGGCCAGATCGTTGCCGGTGTCGTCTACAATCCGGCGATGGACGAGCTTTACACCGCAGAGCGTGGCGGTGGCGCTTTCATGAACGACCACCGGCTACGCGTGGGCGGCCGCAAGGAAATGGCGGATTGCGTCGTCGGCACGGGTATTCCGCATCTGGGCAAGCGCGATCACAGCATCTTCCTGGAACAACAACGCCGCATCATGCTCGAAGTGGCCGGTGTCAGGCGCATGGGTGCGGCGGCGCTCGATCTTTGCTATGTGGCGGCGGGGCGGCTGGACGGATACTGGGAATCCGGCCTTTCTCCGTGGGATACTGCGGCGGGCATTCTCATGGTCCGTGAGGCTGGCGGCTTTGTTAGCGACTATGACGACGGCAACGCCATGTTTGATACTGGAACAATCGTTGCGGGCAACGAAGTGATCCGGAAAAAGATTCGTGACACAATCACGAGATCGTCTTGATGAAATGGCAAATCCGGTGATGTGAAAGCCGGTTCCAATTCCCGCCTGCTGTGTATAACCTAGCTAGCAAAACAACCGGTGAAAGCGCGAATCAGCTTTCGGCACCGTCCGTTTTGAGCCAAGGGGAGGACAGCAGTTGGCGCAACCCTATGACCCGCACCGGCTATCGAGCCCGAGAGTTTTCCTGCTGTCGATGGTCATCTTCCTGATCATCGTAGGCTTTCTCGCTGCCATCCTCTATCGCAAGATTTCAACGGCATTCGTCACCAATCCCGGACTGAACGGGCTGATCATCTTTGTGCTGGCCATCGGCGTGTTTCTGGCACTGGTGCAGGTGGTCCGGTTGATGCCGGAAGTCGCGTGGGTGAACTCGTTCCGTCAGGGCAATGCGGAACTTGAAACCAGCCGGGAACCGCAATTGCTGGCGCCAATGAAAGCACTGTTTGGCCAGTCCGGCCAGAACATGCTGCTGACCACGAATTCAATGCGGTCAATTCTCGATTCGATCGCGACACGGCTTGATGAATCACGCGAGCTTTCGCGCTACCTCATCGGCCTGCTGGTCTTTCTCGGCCTGCTGGGCACTTTCTGGGGCCTGTTGCAGACAATTGGTTCCATCGGCGACACGATCCAGTCGCTTGATCCGCGTTCAGGTGACGCGAATGACGTGCTGGACGCGCTGAAAAGCGGACTGAAATCACCGCTTGACGGCATGGGAACAGCGTTTTCATCCTCGCTGTTCGGGCTTTCCGGTTCGCTGGTTCTCGGCTTCCTCGATCTGCAGGCAGGCAGGGCACAGAACCGCTTCTATACCGAACTCGAAAACTGGCTGTCATCAGTCACGGACATGAATTTCGAAGTGGCTGCAGCTGCTGGTGCAGGCGGACATTCGGCGGACGCCGTCCGCGCGCAACTCGAAAACCTGACACGCAGCCTGCAGGAAGGTGGCGGGGGGGCCGGAAGCCAGCGCGCGACTGCTGCGATGGCGACCCTGGCTGAGGGCATTCAGGGTCTTGTGCAGCACATGCGCGCCGATCAGCAGATCGTTCGCGAACAGGTTTCGTTGCAGGCAAAACAGCAAGAGGAAATGGCTGCGCTGATCAAGCGGTTGAATGGTTTCTTTGAGCGTGCATCGAAGAATGGATGACCGGAAAACGGCAAAGGCTGAAAAGCAATGGCACTAGGCAGGAGCAGACGGAGCCGTGACCGGGTTGACTACTGGCCCGGCTTTGTCGACGCGCTTTCGACATTGCTTCTGGCCATCATGTTCCTGCTTTCGGTATTCGTGCTCGCACAGTTTCTTCTCAGCCAGGAAATTACCGGCAAGGATGCCGTGCTGAACCGGTTGAACGCGCAAATCGATGAGTTGACCTCCCTTCTGGCGTTGGAAAAGACCACCAAGCAGGATACGGAAGACAGCCTCGCGGCCATGCAGGCCTCACTCAATGCAGCCGAAGCCGAGCGCTCGCGGTTGCAGCAGTTGCTGGATGCGGGTTCCGGTGCCAATGCGGAGCGAGACGCAGCGGTGGGCGAACTGACAGGCAAGCTCAATGAGGAAAAGCAGATTTCGCAGCGGGCACTATCGCAGGTGGAACTGTTGAACCAGCAGATATCGGCGCTGCGCCGCCAGATTGCTGCGCTGGAGGATGCGCTTGAGGCATCAGAAAGCCGCGACCGCGAAAGCCAGACCAAGATTTCGGATCTCGGCAAGCGGCTCAATGTGGCACTGGCGCAGCGGGTGCAGGAACTCAATCGTTACCGGTCGGATTTCTTCGGGCGATTGCGGGAAATCCTGTCCGACCGGCCTGATATCCGGATTGTGGGCGACCGATTCGTGTTCCAGTCCGAGGTGCTTTTCCAGTCCGGTGCGTCCGAGTTGAACCCGCAGGGCAAGGAGGAAATGCTGAAGGTGGCGCAGGCGCTGCTGCAAATCGGCAAGGAAATCCCCGATGACATCCAGTGGATATTGCGCGTTGATGGGCATACTGACGACAAGCCGCTTTCCGGCGCCGGCCAGTACAAGGACAATTGGGAATTGTCGCAGGCGCGAGCACTTGCTGTCGTCAAATATTTCATCGCAGAGGGCGTGCCGGCAAACCGGCTGGTTGCTGCCGGATTTGGCGAATTCCAGCCCATCGAGGAGGGCGACAGCGACGAGGCGCGCTCGAAGAACCGCCGCATCGAGCTGAAACTTACAGAGCGCTAAGCAACGCTCGCGATCACGCAGGGAGAGACGATTGGTCCACAAGAGCGATGTCATCATCATCGGCGCTGGTCTTGCAGGTCTGGTGGCGGCTTGCGAACTGGCGGCGCGAAACCGCAGGGTAGTTATCCTCGATCAGGAGGGCGAACAAAATCTCGGCGGTCAGGCGTTCTGGTCGCTGGGCGGGCTGTTCATGATCGATACGCCCGAGCAGCGGCGCATGCGCATCCGTGACAGCCACGATCTTGCGCGGCAGGACTGGTTTGGCTCGGCAGGGTTTGACAGGCCTGAAGATCACTGGCCGGCATTGTGGGCGGAAAGCTACCTGGATTTTGCCGCAGGTGAAATGCGCAGCTGGCTGCATGGACTTGGCATGCGCTGGTTCCCGGTCGTGGGTTGGGCCGAGCGCGGTGGCGGTTTTGCTGATGGTCACGGCAATTCTGTGCCGCGATTTCACATCACCTGGGGGACAGGTCCCGGCGTGCTGGAACCGTTCGTCAAGCGGGTGAGCGAAGCACGCAAGGCGGGGCTCATGGAGTTTCGCTTTCGTCACCGGGCGACGCGGTTGACAGTTGAAAACGGCTCAGTCTGCGGCGTTGAAGGCGAGTTACTGGAAGAAACCAGTGTCGGGCGGGGAGAGGAAAGTTCGCGGACGGTGGTCAGCGAATTTTCGTTGCGTGCTGAATCAGTAATCGTCACTTCCGGCGGCATTGGCGGCAATCTTGAGCTGGTCCGCAAGAAATGGCCGGTGAAACGCATGGGTCCTCCACCAGCGTCGATGATCAGCGGCGTACCGCATCACGTTGACGGGCTGATGCTGGAAGCGGTTCGCGAAACCGGCGCGTCGCTGATCAATGAAGACCGCATGTGGCACTATACAGAAGGGGTGCACAATTTTGCACCTATCTGGCCGAAGCATGGCATCCGCGTACTGCCCGGTCCTTCGTCGATGTGGTTTGATGCCGAGGGAAACCGCATGCCGGTTCCCTGCCTTCCTGGCTTTGATACGCTCGGCACGCTGAAGCATATCCTGGCGAGCGGGCATGGCTGGTCATGGTTTGTGCTGACGCAGAAGATCATCAAGAAGGAGTTCGCGCTTTCCGGCTCGGAGCAGAACCCTGATTTCACCTCGAAGTCCTGGGGCGCGGTGCTGAAGGCCCGGCGTGGTGCAACGGCAACGCCGCAGGTCGAGGCCTTCAAGCAGAAAGGTGAGGATTTTGTTGTTGCCGCCACCATTGAGGAACTGGTCGCCGGGATGAACCGGATTGGTGGCGGGCTGCTTGATGCCGGGAAGATCAAACGGCAGATCGAGGCGCGCGACCGCGAAATCGACAATCCGTTTTCCAAGGATGTGCAGGTGACTGCGATCAGGGGCGCACGCAACTATCTCGGCGACAAGCTCATACGCACGGCAAAGCCGCACAGGATGCTCGATCCTGCCAATGGCCCGTTGATCGCGGTGCGCCTCAACATACTGACGCGCAAGACACTGGGCGGCATCGAAACCAATCTGCAGTCACAAGCCCTGCGCAAGGGCGGGGAAGTTCTGCCGGGGCTCTTTGCGGCTGGCGAAGCCGCGGGTTTCGGCGGTGGCGGATATCATGGCTACAATGCGCTGGAAGGCACGTTCCTGGGCGGCTGCATCTTTTCCGGGCGTGCTGCGGGGCGGTCGGCGTGAAACCCGGTATTACTCCGCAGCCTTGAATGCCTCCGCGCCAGTGTCGAACTGCAATCTGGCAAGGCGGGCGTAAATCCCTTTCTTGCGGACAAGTTCGGCATGCGCCCCTTGTTCGACGACTGTGCCCTGGTCCAGTACCAGTATCCGGTCCGCCTTCAAAACGGTGGCCAGACGGTGGGCAATCACCAGCGTTGTGCGTCCCTGCATCAGCTTGTCGAGCGCGTCCTGAACCAGTTTCTCGCTTTCGGCATCCAGAGCACTTGTGGCTTCGTCAAGAAGCAGGATCGGCGCGTTTTTCAGGATGGCGCGGGCAATGGCAATGCGCTGGCGCTGGCCGCCGGAAAGTGTCACGCCGCGCTCGCCAAGTTCGGTCTCATAGCCCTTGGGCAGTGCCATGATGAAATCATGGGCATGCGCTGCCCTTGCAGCTTCCTCGGCTTCGCTTGGCGTGGCGTCAGGCCTGCCAAAGCGGATGTTATCGAGGGCTGATGCTGCGAAAATCTGGGTCTCCTGTGGAACCGTGGCCATGGTTGCGCGCAGTTTTTGCGGATCAAGCTCACGCAGGTCGATGCCTTCAAGTGTGATGCGACCCGATTGTGGATCATAAAATCGCTGCAACAATGAAAAGATCGTGCTTTTGCCCGCACCCGATGAGCCGACAATGGCAACGGTTTCGCCGGGCGTGATTGTAATATCGACATCGACAAGCGCCGGGGATTGCGACCTTGAGGCATAGGCAAAGCCGACAGTCTCGAAGCGGATCAGCCCGCCAACCTTTTGCGGCAACGAAACAGGATTTGCCGGAGCCGTTATTTCAGGTTTTTCCGCGAGCAATTCGGTCAATCGCTCGGCAGCACCCGCCGCCTGTGAAAGCTCGCCCCAGACTTCCGAAAGGGCAGCAAGCGCACCAGCGGCAAAGACGGCATAGAGCAGGAACTGGCCCAACGTGCCTTCACTCATGGTGCCGCCCATCACGTCATGGGCGCCGAACCACAAAACGGCAACAACACTGGAGAAAACAAGAAAAATGGCAAAGGCAGTAAGAAGGGCACGGGTGCGAACTGCGATCCGCGCGGCCTCAAATGCCTGTTCCACAGCTGATGAGAACCTTCCGGACACAAGCTCTTCGTTGGAAAAGGACTGCATGGTGCGAACAGAGCTGATTGCTTCGGATGCGTAGGCAGTCGCATCAGCGAGCGTGTCCTGGGCATTGCGCGAGCGGCGGCGAACGGCGCGGCCAAAGGCAACTATGGGCAGCACGATCAGCGGAATGGCTGCAATGACAATCAGCGACAGCCGCGGGCTGGTATAGACCATCATGAAAACAGCACCGATGCCAAGCAGCGTGTTGCGCAGCGCCATGGAAGCGGTTGCGCCAACGGCAGACTTGATCTGGGTAGTGTCGGCAGTCAGGCGTGAAACGATTTCGCCTGATTTCGCAGTATCGAAGAAGCCGGGGGAGAGGCGTGTGACATGCGAGAACACATCTGCCCGCAAGTCGGAAACCACCCGCTCGCCTAGCCAGATCACGAAATAGTAGCGACAGGCGCTGGCGAAAGCGAGCAGGGCTGCAATGACGACCAGCATGGCGAAATAATTGTTGATGAAGGCGGCGTCATTGCCGCTGAAGCCACGGTCGATCATCCGGCGCACGGCAATCGGCAGGGTCAGGGTTGTTGCTGTTGCAAGCAGAAGGAAGAAAATGGCCGCTGTAACGTGGAAGCGGTAGTGCCTGACATAGGGAAAAAGCCGGGCAAGGGGCTTGAGATCCCTTCTCCTGCGCTCAGCCTCTTCCATTTCCGCTGGCATTTCCGTTGATTGCTTATTACTCATGACTTTCACTCGCGGAAACTGATCAAATTGGTGTTGTCCAGACGGGAGAAAGCGTCAGGACCGGAAATGGCAGGCCATGTCGGCGGCTGCTGCGTGGTTGGACTTGTGTCCGGTTTAACAGTCATGTATAGGCAGCGCCAGCCGTTTTGAAGCCGCGGGTCAACCTGATGTGTTGCTGCGGCCTTTTTGATTGCCTGCAAGCTGCCCTCTCGCGAGAATATGGGCTGGCGCGAGGCACACCACAGGAACTGGACCATGAGAAAAAACATTCACCCGGACTATCACATGATCAAGGTCGTCATGACAAATGGCACCGAATACATGACCCGCTCCACCTGGGGCGCGGAAGGCGACACGATGAACCTCGACATTGATCCGACCGCGCATCCGGCTTGGACCGGTGGCAACCAGCAGCTGGTTGACCGCGGTGGCCGCGTGTCGCGCTTCAAAAAGAAGTTCGAAGGCTTCGGAATCTGATACAGCCTATCTGGAAGGCAGAAATGCAAAACCCGGCCAGAGCACATTCTCGCCGGGTTTTTTCATGCCTGAAATCCGGCCTGAAATCCGGTATGCCTATTTCTCGCGGACAGCACCAAATGCGGTGGACAAAAGGTTGATCTGCAGATCAACGGGATTGTCCGGCTGTTCGCTGGCAGGCAGGCGCTCCCCATAAAGTTCGGTATCCAGCGAGACGATTCGTTTTTCCAGCAACAGCGAGCGCTCGACAAGATCGACAAATTCCGGCGGCAGCAATTCCCAGCCTGCGCCGATCTTGGTACGCGGGATGTTTTCCAGCCTTACCTTGGCTTTTTCGTCGAGCAGTTGCTGGCGTGTCATTTCGCCTTCGCTGGCTGCACGCTGGAGCAAAAGCCACGAGGCCAGTTGCATCAGGCGCGTGGTCAGTCGCATGGATTCAGCGCCGTAGAGCAGTGAGGACTGGCGGGAAAGGTCGCGCGCAGCCTTGCGCCCGGGGCCATCGAGAAACGAGGCGCTCTCCTCGACAAGGGTCATGCCGGAGCGGAAAAGCTCGCGAAACTTGCCTGAATTGGCAAAGCGTTCGCCAAGCTTGATGGTATTCTCGGTCAGCATGTTGTTTTCAATGCTCATTTCCCAACCCTCGTTGCCGATGATTTTATCGGCACTGGCGTTTCCAGTAAAGCACGGATGACTACCCATGCAAGACCGGCCCGGCCCGCAAACGTCGACAGTGGAACATTCATGTGGGTAGCGGGTTAAGGTTTGCCTAAACTCAAGATTCACAGGCGATTTTGCCAAAAAAAAGAGCCGCAACAAAGCGGCTCTGAAGAGTTATACAGGGAGGCTCATACAAGGTGGACAGGGGCCACCTGGAATGATTCCGGTAAAAACCGGATAACATGATTAATGCCCCATAAAGCTTAATAACCGGTTAACGGCCAATGCCGGTCAGCCACCGGGCTTCGAAAACAGGGCTGCGGCGGCGGCGATGTGGCCGGCCTTCTGGTCCCGTGTGCGCTTCAGCCGCTCAATCTCCTCGAGCAGGCGGGCGATGGTTGCATCGATTTCCTCGACCGACATTGATTCCAGTATCTGGCCGATCTGGTAGTTCTGGGCTGGTTGGGGCCGGTCATCATCAAAAATCATCTCTCACCTCTTTGCATTGGCGCTGATTGTCGATTGTAATGCAAACCGACAATCCGAACAAATTGCCGTCCTGCGGGCGGATCGAAAGGAAGACCATGCAACTGCCGGACATGATGACAGCCATCGCAATTTCGAAGCCCGGCGGGCCGGAGGTGCTGGTTCCCGAGCAGCGGGCCGTTCCGGTTCCGGGTCCGGGACAAGTACTGATCAAGGTTCGGGCTGCGGGGGTCAACCGCCCTGACTGCCTGCAACGCATGGGTGCCTATCCGCCACCCCCAGGCGCACCGGACATACCAGGTCTCGAGGTTGCCGGCGAGATCGTTGCCGTGGGGGAGGGCGTTGGTGCGGGTGCAACCGGTACCCCGGTCATGGCGCTTGTCCCGGGAGGCGGTTATGGCGAATATTGCATTGCCCATCATTCCAACACGCTTTCGATCCCCTCGAACCTGACGATGGAAGAAGCGGCGACCATTCCCGAGACGTTCTTCACGGTCTGGCACAATGTGTTCCAGCGTGGCCACTTGCGTGAAGGTGAACTGTTTCTGGTGCATGGAGGAAGCAGCGGGATCGGCACGACTGCGATCCAGCTGGCAAAGGCCTTCGGTGCAAGGGTTGCGGCAACCGCAGGATCGGCCGACAAATGCGATATCTGTCGCAAGCTGGGTGCAGATCTCGCGATCAACTACCGGGATGAGGATTTTGTAGCCCGCGTCCAGGAGTTTTCCGGCGGCAAGGGGGCAGATCTCATTCTCGACATGGTCGGGGGTAGCTATATCGAACGCAATTATGACGCAGCCGCGATGGATGGCAGGATTGTGCAGATCGCGTTTCTGCAATCGGCAAAGGTTGAAGTGAATTTTGCCAAACTGATGATGAAGCGGTTGACCCATACCGGTTCGACGCTGAGGGCGCGCAGTGTCGGGTTCAAGGCGGATCTGGCGCGGGAACTGGAAGCCAAGGTCTGGCCATTGATGGAAGCGGGCAGGGTTCGCCCATTGATGGACAGCAGTTTTGCGATGAAAGATGCAGCATCGGCGCATGCACGGATGGAAAGCAGCAATCACGCTGGCAAAATCGTGTTGACGATGGGCTGAGCGCTGTCACAACGGTTGCGCTTGCACGGCGAAATCGCTATATCAGCTTCATTCCCTGACATCAGTCACGCGATTTCCTGAAGGCGGAGCCTTCGGGGCCCCCGGAAACCCCGGCGGGCAAACGAGGAGATTTATGCAATGTCCGACATGCCATTGATGCCCAAGGCCACAGCCGTCTGGCTGGTGGACAACACCTCATTGACCTTCGAGCAGATTGCCACATTCTGCCGCCTGCATCCGCTGGAAGTCAAAGCGATTGCCGATGGCGAGAATGCGCAAGGAATTCGCGGCATGGATCCGATCAGCATGGGGCAGTTGTCGCGTGACGAGCTGGAGCGCGGCCAGAAGGACCCGAACCACAAACTGAAGGTATCGGTTTCGAAGGTTGTGGTTCCGACAGTAAAGCGTCGCGGACCGCGCTATACGCCGGTTTCAAAACGCCAGGACCGGCCCAATGCCATTCGCTGGCTGCTTCGCAACCATCCCGAACTCAAGGATTCGCAGATCATCCGTCTGGTGGGCACGACCAAGACAACAATCGAGTCCATACGTGAGGGAACACACTGGAACACTGCGAATCTGACGCCGATGGATCCCGTGACGCTGGGGCTTTGCACCCAGATCTCGCTCGACATGGAAGTGCAGAAGGCCAACAAGGGCCGTCCGCAGCCCGAGCCGGATGCCGAAAGCCAAACCCTGTTGCCAGCATCCGAAACCCAGAATGTTTCGGAGGACGATGAATATGACATCCGTCGTCGTGAGGATGTGGATGCAGCATCGGTGTTCTCGAAGTTCTCCGGTCGCAGCGACGACGAAGAATAATCCATTATCCGCCGGTCAGACGCCGCCCATGCCGGGCGGTGTCAGCACGCCTTCCCGGTTGACGAGATCGGTGAGGAAATCCTGGATGGTTTGGCCGGGTATGCGCGGGAACGTTTCCCCGCTTTCGCCCAGGGCTTCGATCCGGTCCAGCCGGAACATGCGGAAATCCTTGCGCATGCGGCACCAGCCGACCAGCGTCCAGACCTTGCCCCAGTAAAACAGGCTGAGCGGTTCGACCTGGCGGATCGTACGGGCGTCACCTGCGTCACGATAGTCCAGTTCCAGCAATGTGCTGGCGGCAATGGCAGCGTTGATCGTGTCGAGGTGCTTCCGTTCAACATCCTGCATCCGGTTGTCAAAAGCATAAATCCTGACCTCACTGGCGCGGGCTCGTTCATCGGCCGGAAGCACTGCTTCGATCTTGGACAACGCGTCTTCAGCCGCCAGCGCCATGCGAGCCCCGCCCCAGGCGCGAATGATGCGGGCACCGATCACCAGTGCTGTCATTTCCTCACGGTTGAACATCAGCGGCGGCAGGTCATATCCCTGCCGCATCAGATAGCCGATGCCCGCTTCGCCATCGATGGGCACGCCAGACCCCTGCAGGTCCGCTATGTCGCGATAGATGGTGCGCTCGGATACTTCCAGCCGTTCAGCGAGCATTCGCGCGGTCACGAGCCTTCCGGCCCGCAACTGCTGAACGATCTGGAATAGGCGGTCTGCGCGGCGCATTGCGGTGCCTTGGGTATCAGCGGGAAAACAGGCCGAGCGAATTGCCGTCAGGATCAAGGCAATAGGCAAAACGACCGACGGGAATTTCAATGACCGGCGATATGACGCTGCCACCCGCTGCCTTCAGCCTTTCGAGGGCTGCTTCCAGCGAATCGGGAACCGGCAGATGCAGGGTCGGGCCTTTTCCATCGGCAGCGGGTTTGCCCACATAGAGATGGCCGGATATGCCACCAGCGGTCGGCTGGTAGGCAAAGTTTGCGGTTTTGTTCGGTCCCATTTCCTGAATGGTCAGTTCCGTCTGCAGGACAGTTGCATAAAAATTGCGCCCGGCTTCCAGATCACTGACGGGAATTTCGAACCAAACCACGGCGCTGACCGGGGGGTTGAAGGTTGTGGCTGCTTCAGCATGTGCGTTCATGGTGCTGTCTCCGTTTTTGTTGGACAGGCTCCTTTTCGCACAGCCCTCCTGACAGCATTCTGTCAGGAGTGAAACAGGCCTGTCAGGTTTTTACCGGCACCGTATAATTCAGCGGCAGGCGGCCACCATCGGCATAGATCGTCTGGCCGGTAATGTAGCTCGCATCCCTGGAAGCCAGGAAAAGCGCAATACCGGCAATCTCCGAAGGATTGCCGATGCGGCCAAGGGGCGTTCGGGACAGGATCCTGTCCATGGCAGCCTTGTCATTGGCAACCGATTGCAGGATTTGGGTCATGATTGAGCCCGGGCCGATAGCGTTGACGCGAATGCCGTGTTCAGCAAGCGACAACGCCATCACCTTGGTCAGCTGGTTGATGCCGCCCTTGGAGATCGAATATGGCACCTGGTTAGCGATCGCGAAAACTGCGTTGACCGATGACATGTTGATAATTGATCCCGGTTCCCGACCTGCCTTCGCCTGCTCGACCATCTGGCGTGCGACGGCCTGCCCGCACATGAAGGAACCTTTGAGATTGACAGCAAGAACGCGATCGAAATCCTCTTCCTTCAAGTCAAGGAAATTGGCGGTTGCTACAATTCCGGCATTGTTGACCAGAATGTCGATTGCTCCGAATTCGTCGAGCGTGGAAGCCACCATGTTGTGAACGTCAAGCTTTTCGGCGACATTGCAATGAAGGTATTTCGTCCTGCCGATCTTGCGCAATGCGGTCTCGGCCGCTTCGCCGATCTCGTCATCCACGTCGCAAATGATGACCTCAGCACCCTCGCGGACATACCGTTCGGCTATCGCGTAGCCAATGCCCTGCGCACCGCCGGTGATGATGGCAACCTTGTTTTCGAGTGTCTTGCCGCTTGCCATGAAATGCCCCTTGATGCACCGCCAAAGCCGCGCGGAACCTGCGCCGATACCGGCGCAAGGTCAAGGCTGAAAATGGGCAGGAGCCGGTGGAACCTACTGGCCGCGCGCTGTGTCAAAGGCGGCTTTGATTGTGCCCTGGGAAATACCCAGCACCCTTGACGCCTTGCGGAAATCAGGTGGCGGCGCGCCGACGGCATCAGCAAGCTGCCGCTCGCTAACACCCAGAATTTGCGCTGCCCTGCGCAGGATGGCACGTCCATTGGCAGGCTGGGCGCCCTGTTCGCCGGAAGCTCCCCGGGCGTTTTCCAGTTTCGCCGGAGTGCCCATGAAGCAACCGACGGCATAGGGATATTCGTCAGTGTAATGGTAGTGATAGATGTTGCGCGTCTCGCCATTCCAACTCACCTCATGGACATGGCCGTGACAGGCATCAAGGTCCGCGTTGTGAAGTGGCTGCCCGCCCACACCATTGATGCCGAAAATGCCGAATCCATCCAGCGCGTATCCGACCAGGTCGGAATGGCGCTGCTCTTCACGACCCTTGTCCGGCAGGCAGGGAGACAGGTTGTGATAGTGATACTGGCCGTTGCGTTCGGGATGGCCGTTGCAGGCGTCCTGGATTTCATGTGCTGGAGCATCCTGTCCCTTTGCGTCGACAGCATTGAAGATCGCTGCACCGGACAGCGCAAAGCCTATCATGCCCATCGGCACACAGGAAGGTTCCGCGGCGACCGCGGGAACAGCTGGCAATCGCAGAAGGATCCTCTGTTCGCGTATGGTGTTGGGATTGCGGTCAAACTGGTAAGCATCATCGCTGCGCGCAACAGGAAAACTTCCGGTCGGGTGATCCGGCAGGTTGTTGGCAGAAATGATACGTGCACCACCCTTGAGCGAAATGTCTATCCTGGAGCCAGGCCATCCGATCTTGCCGTCAACGTCCGGTTTCCCAGATGGTGACCAGGTGCCGCCTTTGATCCAGGAGCCTGATTTGACGGCTCCCGGCGCATTCGGGTTGAAAGATTGCTGGCAGGAAAAAAGGTAACCGCGCTGCGGGGCTGCAGAGATATTTCCGTCGCCGAGAGGTATCGTATCATGCGCCAGTGCAGCAGATGCAATCATGACAAGGGAGCCGCAAACCATTGCCGGACTGAGGCATTTCAGAGGTGAAATCTTCATGTCGAACGCTTTCAAACAGTGCGATCAGTGTCGCAAAGCCCCTGGCGCGCAAGTTGGCATTTGCACCTGCCCAGTGCAAATTAACATTAGGAAAGGTTTGGCACCAACTCAGTTGCCGATGCCGCGCTTTTTCAGCGCCTCTCCGATCTCGTCGAGAATTGCCGGGTCATCGATGGTCGCGGGCATCTTCCAGTCTTCGCCATCGGCGATTTTCTGCATGGTGCCGCGCAATATCTTGCCCGAGCGGGTTTTCGGCAGGCGATCAACCGTCATGGCAAGCTTGAAAGCCGCCACGGGGCCGATCTTGTCACGAACCAGCGCCACGACTTCCTTCTCGATTTCCGCAGGGTCACGGTTGACGCCGGAATTCAGAATGAGAAAGCCGAGCGGCATCTGGCCCTTGAGCTTGTCGGCAATGCCGATGACGGCGCATTCGGCAACATCCTTGTGCCCGGCAATAACCTCTTCCATGGCCCCGGTAGAAAGGCGATGTCCGGCCACATTGATGATGTCGTCGGTGCGGGCCATGATGTAGAGATAGCCCTCCTCATCGATGAAACCGGCATCCGCCGTTTTGTAATAGCCCGGAAATTCCGCGAGGTAAGCATCGCGGAAGCGCCGGTCGGCATTCCACAGCGTTGGCAGGCATCCTGGCGGAAGCGGCAGCTTGACAACGATATTGCCAAGCTGGTTCGGCTGAAGCGGATGACCAGCATCGTCGAGCACCTGCATGTCATAGCCAGGCATGGCGACCGTTGGCGAACCATATTTGACCGGCAACATGCCAAGCCCGACGGGGTTGCCGGCTATCGCCCAGCCGGTTTCCGTCTGCCACCAATGGTCGATCACCGGAACTTTCAGCTTCTCCTCGGCCCAACGGATGGTGTCGGGGTCAGCGCGCTCGCCAGCAAGAAAAAGTGTGCGCAGGGTTGTCATGTCATATTTTGGAATGAACTCGCCCTTGGGGTCTTCCTTCTTAATCGCGCGAAACGCGGTCGGTGCCGTGAATAGTGCAGTGACGCCATGCTCCGAGATCACACGCCAGAAGGTACCAGCATCAGGCGTGCCAACCGGTTTGCCTTCGAAAAGGATTGTGGTGCAGCCATGCAGGAGCGGGCCATAGACTATATAGGAATGGCCGACGACCCAGCCGACATCGGATGCGGCCCAGAAAACCTCGCCGGGCTCGATGCCATAAAGGTTCTTCATTGACCATTTGAGCGCCACCATGTGGCCACCATTGTCGCGAACCACGCCCTTGGGCTGGCCGGTGGTGCCGGATGTGTAGAGGATATAAAGCGGGTCGGTGGCAGCGACAGGTACGCAGGCGACCTGTATGTTGGCGGCCCTGGCTTCACCTACGGTTTCGGCATAGTTGAAATCACGGCCTTCAATCAGGTCGCAGGTCTGCTCCTCGCGCTGCAGGATGATGGTGGCTGGCACCTTGTGTCTCGCCAGATCAATCGCCTTGTCGAGCAGCGGCTTGTAGGCAACGACGCGGCCGGGCTCGATGCCGCAGGAGGCTGAGATGATGAGCTTCGGCGTTGAATCGTCAATGCGGGTTGCGAGCTCTGCTGCAGCAAAACCACCGAAGACTACTGAATGAATTGCGCCAATCCGGGCGCATGCGAGCATCGCGATTGCGGCTTCGGGAACCATCGGCATATAGATGATGACCCGGTCGCCTTTCCTTACACCACGCTCGGCAATTACATGGGCGAGTGCCTGAACCTCGTCGAGGAGTTCCTCATAGGTAATGGTGCGCTTCTTGCCGGTGATGGGGCTGTCGTGAATGATCGCTGCCTGTCCCTTGCGCCCGCGCTCGACATGGCGGTCGACGCAATTGTAGCAGGTGTTGCAGGTCGCGCCGGAAAACCAGGCCCCGTAAACGCCAACGGAAGGGTCGAAGATGTTTCCTGCAGGAGAATACCAGTCGATTTCGTTTGCAGCTTCCTTCCAGAAGCCCTGCTGATCCTTTTTCCAGCCCTGATAGACCTCGTGGTAGCTCGACGCCATAATCACCTCCGAATTGTCTCCCGCTTCCGCGAATTCCCGTCCTGAAAGCGTGGCAGACCTTATTTTGCGTGGCGCTGACTGTCCATCAGACAAAAGGCGATGGGAAAGCCAGCACGAATGTCAGGCCTCGAGTTCGGCAATGAAGCGGGCAAGGTTCTGCGCCCATTGCAAATAGCCCTTCGCCGAAGCATGAAAACCGTCATGCGAGAAGTTCTCGGGGATCACGTCCCATTCCGGTTCTGGCGCAATGGCGCCGCGCTCGTGGCAAAGTACGCGGCCATTGTGGTTGACGAGGCGCGAGCGGATGCCCAGTATTTTTCCCAGTGCAGCAGGAAGGGCGGGCACATGCTGCAGGTCAAGCACGCCTGACCAGATGATTTGTGCGGCTGGAAAGCGTGCTCGCAGGGCGTAGAGCAAAGTACCGAAATCACGGCAGAATTGCCTGCCGGTATGGAAGTTCTTGGCGTCATTGGTGCCGATGTTCAGCAGAACATAGTCGAAATCGCGTGGCTCGATATGCGGCACCACATGGTCGCGGATCTGAGACGCAGTGGCACTGTTCATGCCGGCAATCGCCAAGCGTACCGGTCGACCCGTTGCCCCGGCCAAAAGTCCCGGCAGCAAGCCGCCGAGGCTTTCGTCAATGGTTTCAACGCCGACACCGGCAGCCGACGAATCCCCGATCAGCAGAATGTTGAGCGTCTTGCCCTTGCCGCTGGCTTCGACATGGCCGCGATGCGGCGGTGGCGGCATGCGGATCGAGTTGCGGCGCACCTGCAGGCCTTGCCAGACATAGACTGGCAGGGAAAGCCAGGTCGAAAGCGTTTCAATTCTCGTCGGTTTTTTTGCCATGCGAAGGGGTATAGTTGGCTGGCTGCAAAAGAAAAGACCCAGGTTGGAGAAGCGACGTGAATTGCGGCGGAACGTCACGCGTGATGCAGGTCAATTGACTTGGCGTGAGAACGGGATTTTCTGAAACCATGGTCTGCCGGTATCGAGATGTGCTCAATGTGAGGCTGTTGCTCAATCTGGTGCTTTCGCTGGCGCTGGTGATGACGGGGTTTGCCCATCGTGCCGCTGAAATGCGAAATGTCCCTTTTGATGTTGCGGCCTATGTGTTGCCCGATGGTTCACTGCCTGCCCTGTGCGACAGCAAAGGCGGGAATGGCGGCAAGCCAGAGAGCCATGCCCATCCTTGCGAGTTCTGCCGGATAGCCGGGTCAGCGGACTTGGCCATGCCTGTTGCCATGGTCGCAATTGCAGACCGTACGGCCCTTCGCACTGGACTGCCGTTCATTGCTGTGAGTGAAAGTCGGGCACCGCTGTTCCCTTCTGCCCCACAATGCGGCCCGCCATACATTCCCGCCTGAATTCCAAACTAGAGGAAAACTGCTGATGACGGATCGAGGCGAAGCGCGCCCCTTGTCAGCGAATGAATTCAAAGGAAATGATCATGAACAACAAATTCGTCGGCATCATGCTTGCCACTCTTCTTACCCTTGCCAGCGCCATCGCGGCGCTCGGGGAAGAAATCAAAATCGGTAATCTTGAAATCATCAACCCGCATGCGCGAGCCACAGCGCCGGGTGCGCCTGTTTCAGGCGGCTACATGGTGATCCGCAACAAGGGCGGCGAGCCGGACCGTCTGGTCGCGGCTTCAGTCGATTTTGCCGGCAAGACCGAGATCCATCAAATGGCCATGAATGGTGATGTCATGGTAATGCGTCCAGTCGCCGGTGGCCTGGAAATACCTGCCGGCGGTGAAGTGGAACTCAAGCCGGGCGGCTATCACATCATGTTCATGAAGCTCGGTGAGCAACTCAAGGAAGGCGAGATGCGCAAGGTCATGCTCACCTTCGAAAAGGCTGGCGAGATCGAGGTCGAGTTCATGGTTGAGAAGGTTGAGGCCATGAAGACGATGGATCACCAGAAGAGTGGTGGTTGAATGCAGCTTGAAGGCCCGGCGCGAGCCGGGCCTTTCGTTTCAGATGGGATGATTCAGGCCTGCAAGACCCGTTGGCCAGCCAGAATGGCAGATCCGGGTCACACCGAAAAACGGCCAGACAATCGTGATCGCAAGGATCACACCGCCGAACAACAGTCCTGCCTGACGATATGCAAGTCCGAATTGTGTGGTGATGCCGGCGCTTGCGCGATATTGTCCTTCCCGTCGGTTTCATCGGGAGGATCGAATGCGTACGCTGATCAAGTTGCTGTTGCTGGCAGTCGTGGCACTGGCGGGCTACATGTCGTTCTGGCCTGTGCCAGTTGTGCCGGTTGCCTGGGAGGCGCCGAAGGACAACGGATTTACCGGGGCTTATGCGCTCAATGAGCGGCTTGCCAGCCTGGATTTTCTCGACCTTGGTGGAGAGAGTGGACCGGAAGATACCGTCGAGGGCAGGGACGGCATGATCTATGCCGCGGTTCATGACGGCAAGGTCCTCAGGATAGACCCGGCCAGCAACACGCAATCGGTTTTTGCAGAGACCGGTGGACGTCCACTCGGCATGGAGTTTGGCGCCGATGGTACTCTATTCGTGGCTGATGCCAATCGTGGTCTGCTGGCGATCACACCGGACGGGAAGGTCAAACTTTTGACCGACAAGACCAGCGATGGTTCAGCCATCCTTTATGCCGATGATCTCGATGTCACAGCCTCAGGTGTTGTCTATTTCTCCGATGCCTCGACGCGTTTCAGCGCGTCGAGTTATGGCAATACCCTGACGGCCTCCATCCTCGACCTGGTGGAGCATTCGGGAAATGGCAGGGTGCTCAAGTTCGATCCTGCAACAGGTGAGACCACCGTGTTTGCGGATGGACTGAATTTTCCCAACGGGATTGCGCTCACGCCTGACGGCAGTGGATTGATTGTGGCCGAGACCGGCGGATACCGCATCCTGCGCTATGATCCTGCCGATGCGGCCAAGCCGCCGGTGGAGATCATTTCCAACCTGCCGGGTTTTCCAGACAATGTTAACCGGGGTGCAAACGACACCTTTCTGGCAGGACTGACCAGCCCGCGAAACGCCATTGTGGACAAGTTTTCGGACAAGCCGTTCTTCCGTGCGATGCTGTTGCGGCTGCCGGATTTCCTGAAGCCCGCGCCAACCAGGCACGGCTTCATCCTGCGGTTTGATCAACATGGAAATGTTATTGAAACGCTGCAGGACCCGTCCGGGGCTTATGCGCTCACAACGGGTGGAATTGACCTTGGCGATGGTTCAGTGGTGGTGACCAGCCTCAGCGAGCCGAGGCTGGGTATCTTGCGGAAATAGGGATGGAATGGTGATCAGGCTGACTTTTCCTGATCGACACTCCACTTGCCAAGCGAGGCGAGGCTGTTCATTCGGGCGCGGTGGGTGAATGCCTTCTGACCTGCCGGCACATTCTCCTTCCTGCCGCCCCAGGCCGAGAGGCAGGCCGCCTGCAAGGCTCGGCCATAAGAGAAGGTCAGTTTCCATGGAAGGTCATACATCGCATTCATTGCCGACAGATGCGCAGTCGCGTCTTCGTCCGACTGGCCGCCGGAAAGGAAGGCAATGCCTGGAACGGCGGAGGGCACGCAGTTTTTCAACACCCGAATGGTGCGCTCGGCGACTTCCTCCACACTGGCGCTGGTGCCGGATTTCTGTCCCGGAACAACCATGTTCGGCTTCAGGATCATACCGTCGAGCTTCACCCCAGCATAATAGAGTTCCTGGAACTGTTCCTTCAGCGCCCATTCGGTCACAGTTTCGCAGCGCGCAATGTCATGCTTCGAGTGGGGCCCGTCCATCAGCACTTCCGGTTCGACAATCGGCACGATGCCCGCTTCCTGGCAAAGAGCCGCATAGCGCGCCAGCGCATGCGCATTGGCATGGATGGCGTTATGGCTCGGGGTGGTGTCGGAGATGGTGATTACCGCGCGCCATTTGGCAAAGCGCGCACCGGCTGCATGGTATTTCGCCAGACGGTCACGCAAGCCGTCGAGGCCCTCGGTCACCGTCTCGATGCCGTGGCCGGGCAGGGCCATCGCGCCCTTGTCGACCTTGATGCCAGGCACGGCACCTGCCTTGCGGATGAGATCGACAAAGGGCGTGCCGTCGGCGGCCTTCTGGAACAGGGTTTCCTCAAACAGGATCACGCCTGAAATGTAATTGTTCATCGCCTCTTCATCGCGGAACAGCATTTCGCGATAGTCGCGGCGGTTTTCCTCGGTGTTTTCCACCTTGATGGAATCAAAACGCTTCTGGATGGTGCCCGTCGATTCGTCGGCGGCGAGAATGCCCTGACCTTCGGCAACCATTGCAATTGCGATATCTTCAATGCGTTCGGACATGTCTGTCTCCATCGGAACTGTCTGTTTTCAAGCCCTGATAGCAGAGGCTTGGCCAAACCGGAACAGGCGGCTGGCTGTCGAATCGATTGAAAATCCGGAAAATCGCGATGCGGCGATGACGCATGGAAGCCGCCAAATGCCTGTGAAGGGCTTGCTCACAGCAATTGCCTGAACAGGCCCAATCCGGCCAGAGACAACAACAACAGCAGGCATGCGGTCTTGTAGAACCTGCCCATTTGCGGATTGAACAGGGCAGCGCCTGCAACAATGCCGATCAGCATGGCGGGCGCAACCAGAATCCCCCTCGCTGCCGATGTCTGGGTCAGCAGCCCATAGGCAAGAAGATAAACCAGCGACATTGCGAGATTGAATGCCAGATACATGACAAGGGAGGCGCGCATCTGGCTTGCGGGCTTGCTGCTCGCCAGAACATAGAGAAACCAGTGCCATGCCGCCCACGGAGGCCAGCCCGGAGGCCATTCCTGCGGTCAGGCCGGTAGCAATGATGCCCGGCGTGGACGCAAGATTGCGCGGCTGTAACTTCAGCAATTGCGCCATGGCGAGGACAACAATGATCGCAAGCGCTATCAATCTCGAAATTGCCGGGTCCATGCTCGTTGTTGCGTATAGTCCGATGGGCTGTCCAATGGCGGAAGTACCTGCCAGCAGTGCAACCAGGCGCAGGTCTGCATGTTTCATTCCGCCGCGCAGCATCGCGAGACTGGCTACAAATTCCAGTGTGAAGCAGACCGGGATCAGATCCACGGGGGCCAGACGGCTGGCCATTCCCGCCATCACGATTGCCGAGAGGCCGAAACCGGCAAAGCCGCGAACAAGCCCGGCAAGTGTTGCGACCGCCGCAAGCAGGACCAGGTCGCCCGGCTCCAGGGCGGTCAGTTGAAGGATGGTATCCAGCATGGCTTGGTCCGGCATCCTTCGCTTTGCGGATATCCGCTTTGACTTGCGACCGGTTCAGCGCGGCAACATAGCATGCGGCGCCAGCGGGGCAGGCAGTGGTCAATCCACTTTCCGCACGGCGCCCTTGGCGGCACTCGTCGTCAGTGCGGCATAGGCCCTGAGCGCTGTACTGACCTTGCGCTTGCGCGGCTTGGCAGGCTGCCAGCCGGCAGCTTCCCTGGCCTTGCGGCGCTCAGCCAGCGTAGCGTCGTCGACAGCGAGATTGATCGTGCGGTTGGGTATGTCGATTTCGATCCTGTCGCCGTGTTCAACCAGGCCGATCGTGCCGCCTTCGGCAGCTTCCGGTGAAACATGGCCGATGGAAAGACCGGATGTGCCGCCGGAGAAGCGGCCGTCTGTGACAAGCGCACAGGCCTTGCCGAGGCCCTTCGATTTGAGATAGCTCGTCGGATACAGCATTTCCTGCATTCCGGGACCGCCGCGCGGGCCTTCATAGCGGATCAGCACGACATCGCCTTCCCTGACCTTGCCGGTCAGGATCGCGCTGACGGCATCATCCTGGCTCTCGACAACATAAGCGGGGCCGGAGAAAACAAGGATGGATTCATCAACGCCAGCTGTTTTCACAACGCAGCCGTCCTCGGCGATGTTGCCATAGAGCACGGCCAACCCGCCGTCCTGCGAGAATGCATGTTCCTTCGAGCGGATAACGCCGGCCTTGCGGTCGCGGTCGAGTTCCGAATAGCGGCGCGACTGGGAAAAGGCTGTCTGGCTTGGCACACCGCCGGGCGCAGCACGGAAAAACTGGTGTACCGCTTCGTCATTGGTGCGCATCACGTCCCATTTGTCGAGCGCGTGTGCCATTGTCGGCGTGTGGACGGTCGTGACGGAGGTATCGAGCAGGCCAGCGCGGTCAAGTTCGCCAAGGATCGCGTAAATGCCGCCGGCGCGGTGCACATCTTCCATGTGAACGTCTGATTTTGCCGGCGCGACCTTGCAAAGGCAGGGAACCTTGCGCGAAAGCCGGTCAATGTCTGACTGGTCGAAATCAACCTCGCCTTCCTGTGCTGCGGCGAGCAGGTGCAAAATCGTGTTGGTCGAACCGCCCATGGCAATGTCGAGCGACATGGCATTTTCAAAAGCCGTCTTTGTGGCGATTTCACGCGGAAGGAGGCCTGCCTCGTTCCTGTCATAGTGGCGGCGGGCAATGTCGACGATCAGGCGGCCAGCTTCGAGAAACAGGCGCTCACGGTCGGAATGGGTTGCGAGCGTCGAACCGTTGCCCGGCAGCGACAGACCGAGCGCTTCGGTCAGGCAGTTCATGGAGTTTGCCGTGAACATGCCGGAGCAGGAACCACAGGTCGGGCAGGCTGAACGTTCGATTTTTGCAACATCAGCCTCGGAGACCCTGTCATCGGCAGCTGCAACCATGGCGTCCACGAGGTCCATGGCATGTTCCTTCTGGTCATCGAGGATGACCTTGCCGGCTTCCATCGGTCCGCCGGACACAAATACCGTCGGAATGTTGAGGCGCATCGAGGCCATCAGCATTCCGGGCGTGATCTTGTCGCAATTAGAGATGCAGACCATGGCATCGGCGCAGTGGGCGTTGACCATGTACTCGACCGAGTCGGCAATGATCTCGCGCGACGGCAGCGAATACAGCATGCCATCATGCCCCATCGCGATACCGTCATCGACCGCGATGGTGTTGAATTCCTTCGCGATGCCACCTGCGGCTTCGATCTCGCGTGCGACGAGCTGGCCCAGATCCTTCAAATGGACATGGCCGGGCACGAACTGGGTGAAGGAGTTCACGACAGCGATGATCGGCTTTCCGAAATCGCTGTCCCCCATGCCTGTCGCGCGCCACAGCGCGCGGGCGCCCGCCATGTTGCGGCCGTGGGTTGAGGTTCTCGAGCGGTAAGCGGGCATAACTGGCTCCTGACGGGAAAATCATCTTCGCACGTCAAAAACCACAAGCCAGTCATTCCTGCAAGATAGGATTGCTGATTGACCCTAGCGGGCCAGCACCTTCACGCCCGGCAGTTCCTTTCCTTCCATCCATTCGAGAAAAGCGCCGCCAGCGGTTGAGACATAGGTGAATTCATCCCCAACACCGGCATGGTTGAGCGCGGCGACAGTATCGCCACCGCCCGCGACCGACACCAGTTTTCCCGCCCTGGTCTGCGACGCCGCGAATTTAGCTGCTGCCAGTGTGGCGGTGTCAAAAGGGGCAATCTCGAATGCGCCGAGCGGGCCGTTCCAGACCAGCGTCTTTGCCTTGCCGATCCAGCCGCTGACGACTTCGACGGATTTCGGACCAATGTCGAGCATCATCGCGTCATGGGGAATCGCGTTCACATCCACGGTCTCGTTGGCAGCATGAGCCTTGAATTCGCGCGCGACAACGCCATCCACCGGCAGCACTATCGAACAACCGGCTCTTTCCGCGCTGGCAAGGATCGCGCGGGCTGTGTCACCCAGGTCATGCTCGCACAGCGATTTGCCGACATTGATACCTTTTGCTGCAAGGAAAGTATTGGCCATGCCGCCCCCGATGACGAGGGCATCGACCTTGGTGACAAGGTTTGAAAGCAGTTCGAGCTTGGTCGACACCTTGGCGCCGCCAACTATGGCCACGACCGGTTTCTGCGGATTGCCGAGACCGGCTTCAAGCGCTTCGAGTTCCGCCTGCATCGAACGGCCGGCGACGGCAGGCAAAATGTGCGCCAGGCCTTCGGTCGAGGCATGGGCGCGGTGTGCGGCGGAGAAAGCATCGTTGACGAAGATATCGCCATTGGCAGCAAGTGCTGCCGCGAAGGCTGCGTCATTCTTCTCTTCACCTTCGTGGAAACGAGTATTTTCGAGCAGGACCACGTCGCCGTTCCTCATGCCGGCAACAGCAGCTTCGGCCATCGGGCCAACGCAATCCGTGCCGAAGGCGACCGGTTTGCCCAGCAGTTCCGACAGTTTCGAGACGACCCCGGCAAGGCTCATTTCCGGCACTACCCTGCCTTTCGGGCGGTCGAAATGCGCCAGCAAAACGACCTTGCCACCCTTTGACGCAATGTCGCGGATGGTTGGCAGGACCCGCTCAATCCGGGTGGTATCCGTTACGCGCCCGCTTTCCATCGGCACGTTGAGATCGACGCGGGTCAGAACGCGCTTGCCGGAAAGGTCAATGTCATCAAGGGTGTTGAAGCTGGTCATGACGAGTTCCTATCGTTGGTCAGGCGGAATGGTGCGTATCGTGGCGCTGAAGGCGTCCAGCTCGTCGCGGCTGTAGCGGGTATGGATGCGCTTTTGCGATGCAGGATGATTGGCGAGGCCGGTGGTCGGGCGCCAGGATTTTGCCGGCCGGATCGGCCGCTTCACAAATCCGCCACCGCAATTGGGACAGACATTGTGCAGGATATGTTCCACGCAATCAGCGCAAAACGTGCATTCATAGGTGCAGATCATCGCCTGATCAGAATTCGGCCGAAGATCGCAGTCGCAGCACTCACAGTTCGGGCGAAGCTCAAGCATGGCGTTTCTCAAGTCCTGTTGCGATCGATTCCGTCCACGCAGCTCACTCCTGCCCAAAGCGCTGTCTTATCACCTTCACAACAAGAGCCATGGAGACCGGAGTCTCGATCAGCAGTGTATGCAGGTCTTGTCGCTACAACTGCCGACGCGATGATTGCAAATGGGAATGCAAGGCAATGGGAGGCCAGAATCCATGAATCAGGCCTCCCTTCGTCATTCTCAAATCAGCTTGCCCATCGCCACGGCAGTGTCGCCCATGCGGTTGGAGAAGCCCCATTCGTTGTCATACCAGGACAGGACCGAGCAAAGCGTGCCGTCCATGACCTTGGTCTGGTCCATGTGGAAAACGGAGGAATGCGGGTCGTGGTTGAAATCGATGGAGACGAGCTTTTCCTCGGTATAGCCAAGGATTCCCTTGAGCGCACCATTGGCGGCTGACTTGATCGCGTCGTTGATCTCGGCAACGGAAGTCGCCTTTTTGGCGATGAATTTGAGATCGACTACCGAGACGTTCGGGGTTGGCACACGCATGGCGAAGCCGTCGAGCTTGCCGTTCAATTCCGGCAGCACGAGACCAACTGCCTTTGCCGCGCCGGTCGAAGTCGGGATCATCGACATGGCTGCGGCGCGCCCGCGATACAGGTCCTTGTGCATGGTATCAAGCGTCGGCTGGTCGCCCGTGTAGGAATGGATGGTGGTCATCATGCCCTTTTCAATGCCGATGGCATCGTTGAGGACCTTGGCGACCGGCGACAGGCAATTGGTGGTGCATGATGCATTGGAGACGATGAGGTCTTCCTTGGTCAGGACGCCGTGATTCACGCCGTAAACGACGGTCTTGTCGGCGTTCTCACCCGGTGCAGAGATCAGAACTCGCTTTGCGCCAGCGGCCAGGTGCATGCCAGCCTTGTCGCGGGCAGTGAAAAGCCCGGTACATTCCATCGCAATGTCGATGTCCATTTCCTTCCATGGCAGCTTGGAAGGATCGCGCTCGGCGAGAACCTTGAAGTTTTCCTTGCCGATGTGGATGCGGTCGCCGGAAACGGTGACTTCACGCGGGAAGCGGCCATGAACTGAATCGTAACGCAGCAAATGGGCATTTGTCTCGACCGGTCCCAGATCGTTGATTGCCACGATGTCAATGTCGGTGCGGCCCGATTCGTAGATTGCGCGGACGACGTTGCGTCCGATGCGACCAAAACCGTTGATTGCGACGCGAATTTTTGCTGCCATGATTGCATACCTCCGTGAGTGGCGAGCCGAGAGCCTGATCGTTCATGGCTGAATGGGCTGCGCCTGATTGCAAATTCAATACCGCTTGGCCAACCGGCGGCCAATACGGCAATTCCTGCATGGAATGGCAAAATGGTGCGACCTTTTTGCCATCCCGTCAGCATTGGGCCGGGAATGCCCGAATTGCGGCTATTTCAGTTTCGCCTTTGCTGCCTTGACGACGGCAGCCGAAGTGATGCCGAAATGCTTGTAGAGTTCCTCATAGGGGGCAGATGCACCAAAGCCGTTCATGCCTATGAAGATACCGTCTTCGCCAATGAAGCGCTGCCAGCCTTGCGCCACCGCAGCTTCGACAGCGATCCTGACTCGTGCCGTGCCAATGACTGATTTGCGGTATTGGGCGCTTTGGGCTTCGAAGAGCTCGAAGCTGGGGACAGACACGACGCGGGTCGCAATTCCGGCAGCTTCAAGTTCCTGCTGCGCCTCGATGGCGATAGCGACTTCGGAGCCGGAGGCAAAAATCGAGACGCTTGCCTCGTCTTCGCTGGCCTTGGCCAATTCGTAGGCACCGCGCCCGGAGAGGTTTTCCTGCGAGTATTCATGACGAAGTGTTGGCAGGTTCTGGCGGGTGAGCGCCAATACGCTTGGCGTCCTGGCATGCTCGATAGCCAATTCCCAGCATTCGGCCGTTTCCATTGCATCGGCCGGACGCATCACAAGCAGGTTGGGAATCGCACGCAGCGCCGCGATCTGCTCCACCGGCTGGTGGGTCGGGCCGTCTTCGCCAAGGCCTATGGAATCGTGCGTCATGACATGGATAACGCGCAGGCCCATCAGGGCTGCCAGGCGGATTGCCGGGCGTGAATAGTCGGCAAATGCGAGGAAAGTGCCGCCGTACGGGATCAGGCCGCCGTGCAGCGCAATCCCGTTCATGGCTGCAGCCATGCCATGCTCGCGAATACCGTAATACAGGTAACGACCGGAAAAATCGTCAGGGGTGAGCGGGCCGGTCTGGCTTGTCTTGGTGTTGTTGGAGCCGGTTAGGTCGGCCGAACCGCCAAGGGTTTCAGGCAAGGCGCCGTTGATGACCTCAAGCGCGTTTTCAGATGACTTGCGCGTGGCAAGGGTGGGCCGGTCCGCGGCTAGCTTCTTTTTGTAGGCGGTCATTGCCTCAGCGAAAGCTGCCGGCAGATCGCCGCGCATGCGGCGTTCGAATTCGCCCCGAGTCTCAGGGTCGAGCGCCTGGAACCGCTTCTCCCATTCCTTGTATTTCTGGCCTGATCGAAGACCGGCTATTCGCCATGCATCCAGTGTCTCGGAGGGAACCTTGAACGGTTCACATGCCCAGCCAAGCTGCTTGCGCATGCCCTTGAGTTCTTCTGCACCCAGTGGTGAACCGTGCACCTTCGAGGAGCCGGCCTTGGTCGGGGCGCCAAAGCCGATGGTCGTGCGGCAGGCAATCATCACCGGCTTGTCGCTCTCCTGCGCCTTGGCAAGGGCTGCTGCAATCTCTTCCTGCTTGTGGCCGTCAACGCAGATCGTTGTCCAGCCCGATGCCTTGAAGCGGGCGACCTGGTCGGTCGAGTCGGACAGGGAAACCGCGCCATCGATGGTGATGCGGTTGTCGTCCCACAGCACAACGAGCTTGTTGAGCCCGAGGTGACCAGCGAGTGCGATGGCCTCCTGGGAGATACCCTCCATCAGGCAGCCGTCGCCAACCAGGCACCATGTGCGGTGGTCAACAATGTCATCGCCGAATTCAGCATTGAGCTTGCGTTCCGCGATTGCCATGCCAACGGCATTGGCAATGCCCTGGCCGAGCGGGCCGGTGGTGGTTTCGATCCCGGCAGCATGGCCATACTCAGGGTGACCGGCCGTTTTTGAACCCATCTGGCGGAAATTCTTGATCTCCTTGATGTCGATGTCTTCATAGCCGAGCAGATAGAGCACGGAATAAAGCAGCATCGAACCATGACCCGCCGAGAGGACAAAACGGTCGCGATCAGGCCAGTTGGGGTGCTTTGGATGAAATTCCATGAAGCGGGTGAAAAGCACCGTTGCAACATCCGCCGCGCCCATGGGCAGGCCGGGGTGACCGGAATTCGCCTTTTCCACAGCGTCTGCTGACAGGAAACGGATGGCATTTGCCATCTCGGCATGTTTTGCGGATTGCGTCATGAGTTATCGCCCGAAGTGATGTTGTCCAGTTGCGTCAGGAAAAATAGCCATTTGACCCGGTCAGGTCCTGTTCCAAATGTATCAGGATTGGGTTGGTTCAGGATTGGTATGCAAGGTTGTTGAAACCCGTTCCAGTTTCCGGCGGGGCACTCTTAGCAGGTGAAACGAGTGAGTCAATCTTTGCCATGCCGGCTCGCAGATGGTTGAGCAAAAAAGCGCGGCAGCGAAAAAAACGGTGCACTGTGTTACGGAAATGGCGAAAAAACCGGGAGCCTTGTTGACGGTGATTTCGCGCAAGTTCTAATGTTTTGGCTGTAACTGCTTGCAAGGACGACGAATCACGCGTTTTAGCCGTGGTGAGGATGTCTGAGGTGATAGCCCTGCTGTGCAGGCAACAGTTGACATCATGCCCGGAATAATGCGTCCGGCATGGGCATCCGGAAGGGGGACCGGGAAGAGGGACGGCTCGCGGACGCGACAAAGGCGCTCGTGGCCATGGAAAAGTGCGGCAAGCAAGACCGCGACGGGCAAATTCGGGTATGAGTGTTTCCTCCGGAACCACATCGGCGCAGAACGGAACGGGCAGGGGTTCAGGTGAACTCAGCTCAGCATTGGCACGTCTCAACAAGGCGCTTGATGCGCTGGAATCTTCCATTGAAGCCCGTCTTGAGCGCGAGATCGTGCTGGGAGATGCGGAGGCCGAGGTGCAGCGGATTGGTGCTGACCGGGCGAGGCTTGCCGAATCGCTTGACAGTTCGGAAGCTCGCGCAAAACGGCTGGAAAACACCAACAAGGAAGTTTCGCGTCGTCTAGTCGATGCGATGGAGGCCATTCGCAGTGTTCTCGACCGAAAGGCCGGTTTGGAACATGGCTGAAATCCGTCCATCGATGTACGTGTTGAAGTGAGGTGATCAGTGCCGCAGGTAACCGTTACCATCAATGGCAAGACCTACCGCATGGCCTGCGATGAAGGGCAGGAGGGTCACCTGCAATTCCTGGCTGAAACCTTCGACACCTATGTTGGTCGGCTCAAGGGAGCGTTTGGCGAGATTGGCGACCAGCGACTGACGGTAATGGCAGGTGTCATGGTCACAGATGAGCTGATCGAGATGCGCCGCAGGCTCAAGAGCATGGAGGCAGATATTGCCACTTTGCGCGCCAGCCGCGACCAGGCGCTAGAACATGCCATCAGCAGCGAAAGCGAGCTGGCCAGCCAAATCCACCAAGCTGCCGAAAAAATCGAAACGATCAACGCCCGGCTGAACGGACCAAGAAATGTCTGAGGGCCGATAACAATTCGCCGATCCACCAGTCTCCCAATGAAAATCCTGTGGCGTGAAAGAAACTTGTGGCGATTGGGAGATGGCGGCTCTATATCTCGCTAAGGCGGGCTGCGTGGTGCGTTGGACATACTAATCCCCGGGGCCTTAACGATCCAAAAGGGAGCTGTCCCTGTGTGTGTCCGTGGACATGCGCAAAACGGCGCCCACCTACTTAGTAGGTTCCCGGGATCGTAAAAATCTGACGGCCAAGGTGGCTCGCCGCCTTCCTTCCAACCCGCCCGGGACTGAAACCCGAACCGTTTCCCTGTTTGCGGAGGAAGGCCATGGGCAGCAAGGAGCTGAAGGCGGAATTGCGCAAGCATGCGCTTGGCAGGCGCGATGCGATTGATCCTGTAGCCAGGATTGAAGGGAGCCTTGCCGCTGCCGCCCATGCCGCGCCTGAAATCGGTTTCGAACCCGGCACGATCATTGCCGGTTTCCTGCCGATCCGTTCCGAGATCGATTTGCGCCCGGTCATGGACATGTTCAGGCAGAAAGGCGCGCGGCTCTGCCTGCCAGTGGTGATGGACAAGACCACGATCGTCTTTCGGGAACTGGTGCGAGGTGCCACGTTGGTGAATACCGGTTTCGGGACGACGGGACCGGGGCCGGAAGCTGAAGTGCTGGACCCTCAAATCCTGTTGATGCCGCTCTCCGCATATGATCGGAACGGCAACCGCATCGGCTATGGTGCCGGCCATTATGACCGGGCGATCAGCAGGCTTGTTGCGAAGGGCATCGTACCACAATGCGTCGGATTTGCATTTTCCGTGCAGGAGGTGGACGATGTTCCATGTGAGGACCATGACGTGCCGCTCGATGCCATCGTCACGGAAAGGGGTTTTCACCGTTTCAGGGCTGTCGGAAAGGCTTAAGCATGCGTTTGTTGTTTCTGGGGGACATGGTTGGGAAAACCGGCCGCGAGGCGGTTTATCGTGAACTGCCCGGACTGATTTCGAAGTGGAAACTCGATTTCGTGATTGTCAACGGCGAGAATGCGGCTGGAGGTTTCGGCATTACCGAGGCGATCCTGCAGGACACGCTGGATGCCGGTGCCGATGTGATGACTACGGGCAACCATGTCTGGGACCAGCGCGAGGCACTGGTCTTTGCCGACCGGCAGGAACGCTTCCTGCGCCCCGCCAATTTCCCCAAGGGGGCGCCGGGGCGAGGTGCCAATGTCTATGAAGCACGCAATGGTGCCCGAGTAATGGTCGCCAACATCATGGGCAATGTTTTCATGCATCCCGAGCTGGATGACCCGTTCCGCAGCGGTGAGCAATTGCTGGAACATTCGGTGCTGGGCCGCGATGTGGATGTCATCTTTATCGATTTCCATGCCGAGGCGACGTCAGAAAAGGTCTGCTTCGGGCATTTCGTCGATGGACGGGTCAGCGCGGTCGTGGGAACGCACACGCATTGCCCGACGGCTGACCACATGATCCTTACCGGCGGAACGGCGTACATGTCGGATGCCGGGATGTGCGGGGACTATGATTCCTCACTAGGCATGGACAAGGAGGAGCCTCTGAACCGATTTCTGACCAAAATCCCCAAAGGCCGGTTTGAAGCTGCCAATGGCGAGGCCACGCTCAGCGGTGTTGGTATCGAGATCGATCTTTCAACCGGGCTTGCAACACGCATTGCGCCATTGCGCCTGGGACCAAGACTGGAAAATGTCATGCCCTGGTAATTCAGCGCCCCGGTTTGCGGGACAGCGCATGCCGCCAGGCGGTTTCCAGAGCGATTGCCAGTTCACCGTCCGAGATGTCTGAAAGGGTGAGCGTCGTCCAGCCTTGTGCGCCCCAGCCACCGGATACAGGCGCAAAGGTTGTCGCGTTCATCATGCAATGAAATTCCTGCTCGTCCGGCGTGAATTTCAGATTGGCTGATTTTCCGTCGGCTGCGAGGGTTGCGAAGGTCCGCCTGACCTTGAAGGCGGTGCGGTCGAAATGCGGAGCGGAGATGGTACCGTCCAGCGCCATCGCAATTTCGACAAACCGGGCTGCGGAAACCATATCAGTATGCGCGAAAAATCTTTGACGGAGAGCGCTCGAACACCGCGTCGGGGACGAAGAAGTCGCCAGCGAGTTGCGTCGTGCCTTCATGCTGATAGGCAGAGAAGTCGGTGACGCCTTCTGCGCGCAAGACCTCCTCATCGATGAAGAAGTTGCCGGTGCAGGTCCTGGCGTCGCGTACCAGCACCGCATGCGCCGCATCAGCCATGATCGTTGGCAACCGGCTCATCATTGCCATCTGGTCTCCGCCAAGGACATTCCTTACCGCAGCCGTGTCGATGGCGGTGATCGGCCACAGGGCATTGACGCCAATACCGTCCCTGCGGAATTCCTCAGCCATGCCGAGCACGCACATCGACATGCCGTATTTCGCCATGGTGTAGGCGGTGTGGCGGGCAAACCATTTTGCGCTCATGTCGAGCGGAGGCGAAATATTGAGGATATGCGGATTGGCGGATTTCTTGAGGTGTGGAACGGCTTTCTGGGAAACCAGGAAAGTGCCGCGCGTGTTGATCTGGTGCATCAGGTCATAGCGCTTCATGTCGGTGGCAAGCGTCCCGGTAAGCTGGATGGCACTGGCGTTGTTGATAGTAATATCAATCCCACCAAAGGTTTCGACGGTTCTGGCAACCGCAGCTTCAACCTGATCCTCGAAGCGGATATCGCATTGAAGGGGAAGGGCCTTGCCGCCAGCGGCCTCGATCTCGGCGGCTGCCGTGTGGATGGTGCCTTCAAGCTTCGAATGCGCCTCGACGGTCTTGGCAGCAATGGCGATGTTGGCGCCATCGCGTGCTGCCCGCAAAGCGATTGCAAGACCGATGCCGCGGCTTCCGCCAGACATGAAGATGGTTTTGCCTTTCAGCGACATGACGCTTCTCCCTTTCAGAGTTTGGCTATGCGTTCGACCAGCAGGTCAAAGAACCCGTCAGCGTTTATCTCGCGCATGACATTCGCGTTGGGTTCGCGCTCGGTGACCTGCCACCAGTCGATGACAGTCATGCCCATGGTCAGTTCGGACATGGTCTCGATGGCAACATTGCACTGCTTGCCGGTAAAGAGTTCGGGTTTCAGCAACCAGGCTATCACACACGGGTCATGCAGCGGGCCGCCATCTGTGCCGTATTTGCGTTCGTCAAAGCGCTCGAAGAAATCGAGCAATTGCGCGGTTGCTGTGCCAGCCCTTGTTCCAAGCGCATAAAACCTGGCTACGCGTTCGCGTTTCGTCAGTGCCTTGTGGGTTACATCGAGCGGCATCATGGTGATTGGAACGCCACTGGTAAAGACCCGGTCGGCGGCATGCGGATCGACATAGATGTTGAATTCGGCAGCCGGGGTGACATTGCCACCTTCGAAGAAGCCGCCGCCCATCAGCACGATCTCGCGCAGGCGCGTGGCAAGCTGCGGCTCGCGCATCAGGGCCAGGGCTGCATTGGTCTGTGGCCCAAGCAGGCATAGCGTGATTTCGCCCGGTTGATGTTTCATCACGGTGTCGATGATGAAGTCCACGCCATGGGTTTCCTGCAGCGGCATTTGCGGTTCCGGCAGGTCAGGACCATCCAGCCCCGTCTTGCCGTGTACATATTCGGCTGTGACCAGGGAACGCAGCAGCGGGCGGTCGGCGCCGGCATAAACCATGACATCCGGTCGGCCTGCCAGTTCGCAGGTCTTGCGGACATTCTTCTGGGTCAGCGACAGCGGCACATTGCCGGCGACAGCGGTGATGCCGACCACCTCAAGCTCAGGACTTGCAAGCGCAAGCATGATTGCAACTGCATCATCCTGACCGGGGTCCGTGTCTATAATGATCTTGCGTGGTGCGGTCATTGCGCAGCTTCTTCCAGTTGTAGGTGATATTGGCGTGACCACGCTTCCATCAGTGCATCATAGTTTTCCGGCTGGCCGTCATATTCGAGCAACCCATGGGGAATTGCAGTGCCCTTCTGGCGGGACTTGAGCCAGATATGGCCTACCGGTTCCAGTTCACCAATGCAATCAAGCGTGCCGCCCTTGATGTTGATGGTGGCTCCACCCGGGCTTGCGGCATACTGGGCGCGCTGATGGAACATGCGGGAGCCGCAGCGTGGACAGAATTGTGCCAGCATCGCACTGCCCAATGCGGTTGGGCGGGACCAATCGGCGAGTTCGCCGCTGATTGACACTGCAGACGCCCTTGTCCGCAGGGACAGGCCAAAAGCGCTGGATGACTGCTTCTGGCACTCGCTGCAATGGCAAGCGTAAAGGGTGAGAGGCATTTCCGTGATGGTGTAGCGGACCTGGCCACATTGGCAACTGCCATGCCAGGGCAGTTTCGGGGCGCGTTTTCTGCCCGGTTCGTTCGCCTCGATTGTCACATGGAACTCCTGTCTGGACTAGCTTCGGCAGCTTTGGCTATAAGCGGCAAAAATTCAATTCGTAATTACAGGTAGTCACCATGGCGGGTCATTCGAAATTCAAGAACATCATGCACAAGAAGGGCAGGGCAGATGCTGCACGCTCGAAACTGTTCTCACGGCTTTCCAAGGAAATCACGGTTGCTGTGAAAATGGGCGGCGGCACGACCGATCCGGGCATGAACCCGCGTTTGCGCCTGGCGGTGCAAAATGCCAAGGGGCAATCCATGCCCAAGGACAATATCCAGCGTGCCATCAACAAGGGCGCCGGCGGTGACGGCGAGGATTACAAGGAAATCCGCTACGAGGGCTACGGTCCGGGCGGGGTTGCCGTGATTGTCGAGGCGCTGACAGACAATCTCAACCGTTCGGCTGCCAATATTCGTGCAGCCTTCACCAAATATGGTGGCTCAATGGGGGAAACCGGATCTGTATCCTTCATGTTCGACCGCGTTGGCGAGATCGTTTACAAGACTGATGCCGGGGACGCTGACGCGATGATGGAAGCGGCGATCGAAGCTGGCGCACAGGACGTTTCGAGTGATGAGGATGGCCACACCATCATCTGCGCATTCGAGGACATGGGCGCGGTATCTTCCGCGCTGGAATCAGCACTTGGTGAGGCGGAATCGGTCAATATCATTTGGAAGCCGCAGAACCTGACGCCGGTCGAGGAGGACAAGGCCACGACGCTGATGAAGCTGCTGGACGTGCTTGACGATGATGATGACGTGCAGAATGTCTTTTCAAACGAGGACATTCCTGAAGCCGTGATGGAAAAGCTTGGCGGTTAGTCCATGCAACAACCAGTGCGCATCATCGGTATCGACCCCGGCCTGCAGCGCACCGGTTGGGGGATTGTCGAGAGCATAGGCAATTCGCTGGTTTTCATTGCTGCAGGCACGGTGCGCTCGGATGCCAAGGCTGACCTGGCGAGCAGGCTTTGCCAGTTGCATGACGGCCTGAGTGAAGTCCTGCATGCGCACATGCCGCAGGAGGCCGCTGTTGAAAACACCTTTGTCAACAAGGATGCCGCCGCAACCCTGAAACTCGGTCAGGCGCGCGGGATTGCCATGCTGGTGCCGGCGCGTGCTGGCCTAGCGGTGGCAGAATATGCACCCAACGCGGTCAAGAAGTCGGTTATTGGCGTGGGGCATGGCGACAAGGTGCAGATCAAGCTGATGGTGCGAACGCTGTTGCCAAAGGCGGTATTTGACAGCGATGACGCAGCCGACGCGCTGGCCATTGCAATATGCCATGCGCACCACCGTGGTGTTCGGCAACTGGCCCGAAGGATTGCCGCGACATGAGCATGGTGCACACGCCATATGACGGATCGCATCCGCTGTTTCGGATAGGTCTTGCGCCTCTGCAGTTGGCGGACTGGATCGAGGTTGACGACAGGCATGGCTTCTATCTCGACGAGAAGGAGCGATTGAACCGGGAAATTCCGGACAAGGTGTTTGCTGCAGAAACTGGTACGCAGGACGCCCAGCAGGAGGTGCTGGAGATGATTGCGTCCCATGTCTGCGAAACGTTTCCGCAGGTTTTCCAGCGCTCGGGCGAGCGGATTTCGATTGTCGAGACGGGGCGGGTGGTTGACCTGGCGGAGCCAGGCACGCCGCCACTCTTGACTGCGGCAAGACTGGTGCAGGAAGACCTTGTCCTCATGCGAAAAGGGGAGGATGGCTGGCGCCTTGCGGCTGCATCGCTTTGTTTCCCCTCGTCGTGGCGGTTGTCGGAGAAATTCGGGCTTGCCCTTGCCGACGTGCATGGGCCGGTTCCCGAGTTCGGTCGTGGTAGCCGCAATGCGATGATGATCGACCGGATATTCGACAATCTGCAAGTAGAATTGCCGGCATGGCGGATGAACTGGTCGCTTTACAGCGATGATGCACTTTATCACGCCGACCGTTCAGGCGAGCACATCAAGCGGCTTGGCAAGGACGGACGGGCGGATATCTCGTTCATTCGTGTAGAATACCAAACCCTGCGAAAACTGCCGAAATCGGGCGATATCCTGTTCACCATCCGCATTCATGTCGATCCGTTGGCATTGCTGGCAACCCATCCCGGCCGGCAGAAAATCGCAGCCGGATTTGCCGGTCTGCTAAAACAGCTCGACGACAGCCAACTCGCCTACAAGGGGCTGACGCAAGCGCGAGAGGAGCTGCTGGCGAAACTGCGGCGGTTTGAATGTTCTTGACTTGTTCCTGCGCTGGCGGCACAAGTTCCCTTAGGGTGTAACAGGGTCAGGGCACAATGATCGGCAAATTGCGAGGCGTGCTGGACAGCGCTGGTGAAGACCACGCAATCATCGATGTGCACGGTGTTGGCTATCTGGTGCATTGCTCGTCGCGGACACTGGGCAAGCTGCCTGGTGCCGGTGAGGCAGTTACGCTCTTCATCGAGACCCATGTGCGCGAAGACATGATCAGGCTTTACGGTTTCATGAGCGAGTTGGAGCGCGACTGGTTCAAACTGTTGCAGTCGGTGCAGGGTGTGGGTTCCAAGGTGGCGCTTGCGGTCCAATCGACACTTGCGCCAGGTGAACTGGCTTCAGCCATCGCGCTGCAGGACAAGGGCATGGTTGCGCGCGCACCGGGTGTCGGGCCGAAAGTTGCGCAGCGCATTGTCAGTGAACTGCGTGACAAGGCTCCTGCCTTCTCGGGGGCTGCGGCGGCCGAAATCGGATTGCAGCAGGAGATCGGTGCAGGTGTTGCCTCTTCTGCCGTCAGTGATGCGGTGTCGGCGCTCACCAATCTCGGTTATTCGGCGCAACAGGCATCTGCGGCGATATCGAGGGCGCTTCCCAAGGCAGGCGAGGATGCGGATTCGGCAAAGCTGATCCGGTTCGGCCTGAAGGAACTGGCTGGGTAATGCGCTTGAAGAAGCCCTGATTCCTTACTAGGATAGGAAATCAAGGATGTTTCTAGAAGGTAAGGAAATGGGAGCGCGAGCGAAAATTACCGACAAAGGGCAGATCACCCTTCCCAAGGAAGTTCGCGATCGGCACAAGCTGAAGCCTGGCGACTATGTCGAGTTCATTGAGATTGATGGGCGTTACATGTTGTTTCCCAGAAACGGAAAAATCGGAGATCTGGCGGGAATTCTAGGCAAGCCGCCTTCCGGAAGGAACCTGACAGTGGAGGAAATCGACGAGGCGATTGGCGAGGCTGTCGTGGCGGATGATGAACGCATCTTGCGGGAATGGCGCGAGAGCAACGCATGAAGGCGGTTGATACGAATGTGTTGCTGCGCTTCTTTGTACAGGATGACAACAAGGAACAGGCTGCCATTGCAAGCAGTATCATGCTGGCGGCCAGCCCGGATGATCCGGTCTTTGTTCCGCAAATCGTGATCGTCGAACTGGTTTGGGTCTTGCGCAAGCGGTTGAAGTATCCGCGCCACGTGGTTTGCGCATTGTTGCGCGCAGCGCTTTCGTCGGCGGGAATCGTGTTCGAGCATGGCGAAGAATTGTTGCGTTTGCTGACACAGATGCCCAACTGTGCCGACGAAATTGCCGATAACCTGATCGCGATTTCTGCAGTCAAGGCAGGGTGTGATGGCGTCTGCACCTTTGACATGCGCGCAGCGCGAACGGTGCAGGGCATGGAGCTTCTCACATGAGTGAAGCATGGACAGGGCGCAAAGAGGGCAGATGGCTTGACGGTGGCACCGCGCGCATTTTCATCGTGCTCGTCTTTGCCGTTGTTGGTCCGCCCGTCGGCATGTTCTGGTATGTGCTTGGCTGTCTCGTTGCCGAGAAGGGAATGGGACAGGCGCAGGGCCTGGCGGTGGTCGCGGTTGGTGCGACGGCTGGCCTGTTTTTCTTTTCCTGGTTCTTCGCAATCGTGCCGGCATTTCTCACCGGCATAGGCGTTGCGATGGCGGCTCCGCGATTGTGGCTCGGGCTTGTGGCGTCGCTTGTGGTTCCTGCTGTCGTTTATGCCTTGGCCAATCTCGCCAATATCAGTTTCACCGGCATGGCCCTCGTGGTGTTTGACAGTCCGGTGCTGGCATTGCCACTGACAGCAATCGCCGCGGCGCTGACTTGCTGGTTACTGACGATACCGCTACAGCGAAGAGCATGAGTGAAGAACGCATCATATCGGCAGAGAAACGCGGTGAGGACATCGATACCTCGCTGCGGCCGCAGACACTGGACGAATTTGTCGGCCAGGCGCAGGCGCGCGCCAATCTCAAGGTCTTCATCGAGGCAGCGAAGAAACGCGGCGAGGCGCTCGACCACGTATTGTTTGTCGGCCCTCCGGGCCTCGGCAAGACAACGCTCGCGCAAATCATGGCACGCGAACTGGGAGTGAACTTCCGCTCGACATCCGGTCCGGTCATCGCGAAGGCTGGCGATCTTGCGGCATTGCTCACCAATCTGGAAGAAAACGATGTCCTGTTCATCGACGAGATCCACCGGCTGAACCCGGCGGTTGAGGAAATCCTCTATCCGGCAATGGAGGATTTCCAGCTTGACCTCATCATCGGCGAAGGCCCGGCGGCGCGCTCGGTGAAAATCGATCTGGCGAAATTCACACTTGTCGCCGCAACCACACGGCTTGGCCTGCTGACGACGCCCCTGCGGGACCGGTTCGGCATTCCGGTCCGGCTCAATTTCTACACTGTCGAGGAACTGGAATTCATCGTGCGTCGCGGTGCGCGCATTCTTGGTTTGCCGATGAGCGATGACGGGGCACTGGAAGTTGCGCGCCGCGCCCGCGGTACGCCACGTATCGCAGGCAGGCTGCTCAGGCGGGTTCGTGATTTTGCCGTTGTCGCCGAAGCCGAGACTGTGACTGCGAAAATCGCCGATGCGGCGCTCAACCGCCTCGAGGTCGACAGCATCGGCCTTGACCAGCTGGACCGGCGCTATCTCGACCAGATCGCGCGGAATTTCGGTGGCGGGCCTGTCGGGATCGAGACCATTGCGGCAGCCCTGTCAGAACCGCGCGACGCGATCGAAGACATTATCGAGCCGTTCCTGATCCAGCAGGGTTTCATCCAGCGCACGCCGCGCGGCCGCATCATGACCGCCAATGCCTGGAAGCATGTCGGGCTTGAGGTGCCCGCCAATCTCACCGCCGCGCAAATGGGTCTGTTCGAGGACGGGGAGTAACATCGGTTGGTCAACAGACGGGACTTTCTCAAGCTGTTGGGTCTGGGTGCGCTAGGCACTCTCGCAATGGGCAGCTACGCCTTTGCGATTGAACCACTCTTTCGGCTCAGGAAGAAACGGTACCATTTCACGCCGCCCGGCTGGACAGCCGACCTCCGCCTGAAAGTGTGTGCTTGCGGATTTTCACTTCTGCAAACCATGGATGACGGTTGGCCGCTTGCGCTCGATCATTGATCAGGCACATGCGCTGGAACCCGACATCATCCTTTTGCTCGGTGATTTTGCAGCCGGGATGAGAACAGTCACCGATTATGTGCATTCATCTGAATGGGGGCCTGAGCTTGGCAGGCTGCGTGCGCCGCTGGGGTTCATGCCGTGCTTGGGAACCACGACTGGTGGGAGGACAAGACTGCGCAAAGGAACGGCCACGGTCCCACTTTCGTGCACGAGGCGCTCGATAGAGCGGGTATCCCCGTCTATGACAATCGGGCCATCAGACTGTCAAAGGATGGCAAGCCATTCTGGCTGGCGGGATTGGGCGACCAGCTTGCCTTTCTTCCTTCAAAAGCCAGAAAAACGGGTTGGCGCGGAAATGATGACCTGCCCGGGACGCTCGCGCAAATCGGCGATGATGCGCCCGTGATCCTCATGGCGCACGAGCCTGACATTTTCCCGAATGTGCCGGAACGGGTATCGCTGACCTTGTCGGGTCATACGCATGGCGGGCAGGTGAACCTGTTCGGCTGGACGCCTGTTGTTCCATCGCGATATGGCAGCAGGTTTGCCTATGGTCATATCGTGGAGGACGACCGGCATCTGGTGGTTTCAGGCGGTCTTGGATGTTCGATCTTTCCGGTGCGGTTTGGCTCGCCGCCAGAAATCGTGTTGATCGAACTGGGCGCGCCTGCGGGTGTTTAGCCCTGCCCGAACGGTCCGCTCACCAAAATCCTGTCAGGCAGGTCTGTATTCGCCAGATCAACTGTGATCGTCGTTTCGGTGGAAGCGGTAATTCCGGCTTCCTCCATCTTGATGCCATGCAATCTCAGCCTTTGCCCTGGATGAGCCTGCGGCAGGGGCCAGGGTCCGTCACTTGTCAGTGTCGCTGATTTGCTATCGCGCGAAACGATCCGGGCGAATTTTGGCCACAGCCTGTAATCGGGTGCGCCGTGGGATGTTGCCTCTTCGAGCGGCAACGTGGCAGTGCCACCCATCAGGACGGGGTCTCCCGGCTGTATCGCTCCCGGTTTCACCACCCGCAGATAGATGCCGCAATAATTGTGCCCGAACGCCTTGATCATGATCGCAGGAATGTGGAGGTCACGCGATGCGGTCGCGGGATTTACCGAGGTTGCCGGGCAGCGCGCGGCGGGCCGTATGCCTTCAAGTTCGGCCCCACCAATCTGCAGCCTGCGACCGGGGAACGAAAACTCCTCCCATGGTTCCAGTCCCTCGATCAGCAGGTTGCCACGAAACCGGACCGGGTCGACTGGCACGCCCGTGGCGGCCTCAATTTCCCGGACCGATGCAAGATTGATCAGCGAAACGGCGCTATCGGTGAAATCCCAATAGCCGGACAATTGCCCCGCTTCGCGCTTGCGTTCGGCAAGCATGGGCGGGAAGGGGGCGGCCTCGTCCCCGGCCAGCGACCACAGGAACATCGGCAATTGCCGGTTCGTTTGCGCAATTGCGTCCGGGTCGGTGAGGTCAATGCTGATGACAACTCCCTCGGGCGAAGTGAGGTGCAGGATGTTTGCTGCCTCATCGAGCTTTTGGCTGAAGCGCAACAAACCGTCTTGGCGCGCGTTGATGAAAAAGGACTGGCAAGCCATCCATGCGCCATCCATGGTCGAACCCACCGAGCGCGTCAGCGCGAAGCGGCGGTCATTGGCAATGCCTTCGCCAGCTGCCAGCATTGCATGATCGAGGTCTTCGCCGGGAAGGCCCTTCACGGGATAGCGCATCAGGCGGGCAAGTTTTGGCATCACGGGTCCAAAAGGGGTTTGGGGTGGCATCACGCAATATGGTGTGCAAGAAATAGCATGAAAGTCCAACCCGCAATACGGACACGCGCATGCCCCGCCAGACGACCAAACTTTCCAACCGATTGATCGAGAACGGCCACGAGATGGAAGTTCGCGTGTACTACGAGGACACCGATTTTTCCGGCGTGGTCTATCACTCCAACTATCTCAAATACATGGAGCGCTCGCGCACCGAATGGCTGCGGCATCTGGAGATATTCCATACCGATCTCGAAAAGGATGACAGTGCATTCGCGATCCATCGCATGAGCCTGAAATTCGGTCCGCCTGCGAAGATTGACGACCTGCTGACCGTGCGCACGGTATTGCAGAAACTGACGGGGGCCCGCTCGTTCCTGCGCCAGGAAGTCTGGCGCAAGGAAGGCGATGGCAGCGAGACGCTGTTGTGCGGTGCGGATGTCGAGGTGGCCTTCATCAATCACGGCGGCGGGGCTAAGCGTTTCCCTGACGATCTGCGGGCAAAGCTCGGCGGTTAGCGCCGCTCCATCATCATCGACAGTTTCAGACGCTTTTCGTTGAGCAGTTTGAGCGCTTTGTCTCGCTCCTCGCCCTCGGGAAGGATGGCGGCGGCTTTTGTGTCGGCCACGATTTCCTTTTTCAGGGTCACTTCAGGCGGAAGTGTGCCTGCCTCCTTCATCAGCCTTGCTGCAAAATGCTCCATGAAGTCACCCTCGGGAATGGGTGGCAGCGGCTTGCCCGCACCCGGCAGGTTGTCGAACACGCCTTCGCGCATGGCTTCCTCGATCAGGTTTTCAGCAATGCGGGCAAAGTTCATCGGCAAAACCGCCTGGAATGGAACAGAGGCTGGAACAGTTGTCGATCTGACAATTGCCCCAAAATATTGCGCGCAAGGGGGCTCTGCCAAGGGGGTTGGCGAAGAATCCTAACGCTTCGTTAACCCTGATGGTCGATTAAGGGAATGGTTCAAATCCTTCGTTCCGCTAGCTTGTTCCCAAGTCATGCTTTGGACAAGATTTTCGTTAGTTGGATGGATTGAAGGAAATGGCTGAGGCATGGAATCCGTACCGGCATCCGATTTCCGATGATTCCCCACCGCAATATCAAATTCGCAAAGAGGCTCCCCTTCCATGACCGGGCTTGAAATTTTCGGCGTTACCGCCGCCTTGGCACAAGAGGTTGAATCAAGCGGTCTCGGGACTGCCGGGGTCAATGTGGGCTTGTGGGATCTGTTTGCCCATGCCGGTCTTGTGGTCAAGGTCGTGATGATCGGGTTGCTGCTCGCGTCGATCTGGAGTTGGGCGATCATTTTTGACAAGACCTTCCTGTTTGCCCGCACCCGTCGCCAGCTTGACCGGTTTGAAAAGGTGTTCTGGTCTGGCCAGAGCCTTGAAGAGCTCTACCGTTCGCTAGCCGATCGTACGCCAAGTGGCATGGGTGCGCTGTTCGTGTCGGCGATGCGGGAATGGAAGAAGAGCTATGAGCGCGGCGCTGCCTCGCCAATCGGCTTGCAGATGCGCATTGAAAAGGCTCTTGACGTTTCACTGGCGCGCGAATTGGAAAGGCTTGAGGCGCGGCTGGTGTTTCTGGCCACGGTAGGTTCGGCGGCGCCCTTTATCGGGCTGTTTGGAACCGTCATCGGTATCATGACCTCGTTCCAGGCAATCGCAGGATCGAAATCCACCAACCTGGCCGTGGTTGCTCCCGGTATTGCAGAGGCACTGCTTGCCACGGCGCTCGGACTTCTTGCCGCCATTCCGGCGGTCATTGCCTACAACAAGTTTTCCACGGATGTCGCGCGCATTTCAGGCCGACTGGAGGGCTTTGCAGACGAGTTCTCCGCCATACTTTCGCGACAGATAGATGAGAAGAACCGGGTGCGGCAGTCTGCGTGAAGCAGCAAAGGCAAGCTGAGCGGAACGCGACAAAACGGATAATCGCATCATGGGAATGTCAACTGGATCAGGTGGTGGAAAAGGCGGACGGCGGCGCAGGTCGCGGCACGGATCGCGCCATGCAGTGATGTCCGAGATCAACGTCACGCCGTTCGTCGATGTCATGCTGGTCCTGCTGATCATATTCATGGTCGCTGCACCCCTGCTGACGGTGGGCGTGCCAATCGATCTTCCCGAAACCCAGGCGAAGGCACTCAATTCCGAGACGCAGCCGATCACGATTTCAGTCAATGAAGCAGGCCAGGTTTTCCTGCAGGAAACCGAAGTGCCCGTCGACGAGATTGTACCGAAGCTCGAGGCAATTGCCCGCAACGGATATGAAGAACGCATATATGTGCGTGGTGACAAGACGGCTGACTATGGAACCGTAATGCGGATCATGGCGCGTATTTCCGCCGCCGGATACAAGCGAATCGGCCTGGTTACCTTGCAGGAGCAGACCCAGTGATGAGGCCGGACCTGGCATTGCCCCTGTCGGTACCGCGTCGGGCAGAACGGGAAGGCATCTGATTTGCCATGAAATTCCCGGCCTCGCTATCGACCCTGCTGCATGTTGCGATACTGACCTGGGGACTGCTCTCGCTTTCCGGGCCGAAGCCGCTTGCGGTGGCTGATGTGGAAGCCTTGCCGATCGACATTGTCCCGATCGAGGATGTCACCAGGGCAGTGCAAGGCGAAAAGAAAGCGGATGTGGCCGACAAACCAGCGCCGAAGCCAACGCAGAAGCCGCAGAAAAACCCTGATGCGCAGAATGTCGGGGAAGCGGAGGTCGATGCCAAGACACAGCGCGTCGCCGAGCCAACGCCAAAGCCAGACAACACTCAGCGTGCTGATGCTGCACCGAAGGCGGAAAAACCCGATCCGGCACCGAAGGTGAAACCGGAGCCAGTTGCGCAGCCGGTAAAGGAAAGTGTGCCGGAAAAGACAACGGAATTGGCCGCACTTGACCAGCCGCGCCAACCCGTTCCTGACGAGACACCGATTGAAACGCCTGCCCCTGCGGAGACCGGCGAGGAATTCGCCAAGCTTCCGGACAATGTACCGGTGCCGCAACCCAAGCCGGAGCCGCCGAAACCGGCAAGTGCGGAGACGCGCGACCGCAAGGAACAGAAGGAAAAGCCGAAGGAAGAAAAAACCTCGACCTCCAGCCAGGATGCCAAATCGCCGACCGATGAAATTGCGGCGCTGCTGAACAAGGAAAAGCCTTCGGATGCGGGTGCCAAGCGCAGCACGGAACGCGCAGCCCTTGGCACAAAGAAAGAGGGAACGGGTGGCAAGTTGAGCCAGAGCGAGATGGATGCCTTGCGAGACCAGTTGGCCAATTGCTGGTCCATTCCGGTTGGCGCCCAGGACGGTCAGGACTTGCGGGCGTCGATCAAGTTCTTCCTTGACCAGAACGGCAAGCTGACCGGGCAGCCAGAGGTTTCGGCATCGTCTGGAAACAGGCAGTTTGACGAGAGCGCCAAGCGGGCGATCCTGAAATGTGACCGGGACGGGCTGAATGTTCCGGCCGGCAAGTATGACATCTGGAACACGGTTGTCGTCAATTTCGATCCGAGCCAGATGTTTTGAGCAAAGGAATTCAGATGAATATGTCCCAAATATTCCGTGCAAAGGAAAAATTGATGTTCGATCTTGCGAGACCCGGTCTTTCCCGCAGTTTTGGTGCAGCGTTCACATTTGCCATTTTCCTCCTGGTGTCGATCCAGGCGATCTCCCCCGCGAATGCGCAGTTGGAGCTTGACCTGACCAAGGGCAATGTCGAGCCACTGCCAATAGCAATTGCCGATTTCGAGGGCGAACAGGTCGCCAGGGACATTGCCGGTGTGATTTCAGATGATCTTGCCAATTCCGGTCTTTTCCGACCCATCGAGAAGTCGGCATTCATCGACAAGACAACGAGCCCTGATGCTGTTCCGCGCTTCGAGGACTGGCGTGTGATCAATGCCCAGGCTCTGGTCACGGCACGGGTTTCGATGCAGGGCGATGGGCGGCTCAAGGCCGAATTCCGGCTTTGGGATGTCTTTGCCAATGAACAGATGATCGGGCAGCAATTCTTCACCACGCCTGACAACTGGCGCAGACTGGCGCATATCATCGCTGATGCAATCTATGAGCGGCTGACCGGCGAGAAGGGCTATTTCGACACTCGCATCGTCTATGTCGACGAGACCGGGCCAAAATCGAAGCGGGTCAAACGCCTGGCTATCATGGACCAGGACGGTGCCAATATGCGGCCGCTTACCAGCGGCAAGGATCTGGTGTTGACGCCACGGTTTTCTCCCAGCCGCCAGGAAATCACCTACATGTCGTTCGATGGCGGCAATCCGCGGGTATATCTGTTGCAGATTGAAACCGGACAACGCGAACTGGTGACCAATTTTCCGAACATGACCTTCTCGCCGCGCTTCTCGCCGGACGGGCAGAAGATCATCCTCAGCCTGCAGCAGGACGGAAATGCGAATATCTACACCATGGACCTTCGCTCGCGCACGACAACAAGGCTGACCGATACAGCCGCGATTGATACTGCGCCCTCGTTTTCACCTGATGGAAACCGGGTGGTTTTCGAATCCGACCGTGGTGGCCGCCAGCAGCTCTATATCATGAATGCCGATGGCTCGGGCCAGACCCGTATTTCGTTCGGAAATGGCAGCTATGCAACGCCGGTCTGGTCGCCGCGCGGAGACCTGATCGCCTTCACGAAACAATCCGGTGGCAAGTTCGCGATCGGGGTCATGAAAACGGATGGTTCGGGCGAACGCATCCTGACGGAAGGCTTTCACAATGAGGGTCCGACCTGGGCACCGAACGGGCGCGTGCTGATGTTCTTCCGCGACAGCAGTGGCCAGAATGGCGGGCCTGCACTCTATTCCATCGACCTCACCGGCTACCATGAACGGCGGATACCGACGCCGTCATTCGGTTCAGATCCGGCATGGTCACCATTGCTGGACTGATTTTGGTGTCCATGAAGGAATGACAGGGAGCGGTGGCCGCAAGCCGCCGCTTTTTGGACAAATTGCCATGGGACACGCCTGTGCATGCTGGCTTGGGAATTGCCGGGGAATGGCTGTGTCGAAACCGAACGCCGCAAGTTGAATTAGTGGAAAATTAACCCTCTTTTTTGAGCCGGAGTTAACCGGAACATGGTTATTGGGGGGTTTAGAAAATCCTTAAAGGAGTAGTGAAGATGCTGGGGACCCAGTCCTTGCTGAAAACGCCTGCTGTAATCGCGTTGGCCTTGGGCCTTGCGCTGGCTGGCTGTGCCAAGCAGAAACTGCCTGACAATGCCAACGGGCTCGGTCTCAACAACGGAGCGACGCCAGGCACGCAACAAGACTTCACCGTCAATGTCGGTGACCGCATCTTCTTCGAGACCGATTCATCTGCGCTGACATCGCAGGCGCGCGAGACACTCGACCGCCAGGCGCAGTGGCTGGCGCGTTACACAAATTACCCCGTGACGGTTGAAGGCCACGCCGACGAGCGCGGCACTCGTGAATACAACCTCGCACTAGGGGCAAGGCGTGCGGCAGCCACCCGCGACTATCTGGCAGCCCGTGGCGTGCCGGCAAACCGTATCCGTACAATTTCTTATGGCAAGGAAAGGCCGGTAGCGGTTTGCGACGACATTTCCTGCTGGTCGCAGAACCGGCGCGCTGTAACCGTGCTTGCCGCGCCAAGCGGTTGATGCCTGCCGCTGCAACCGTTATTGGATGAGGCGGCCTCGTGCCGCCTTTTTTCATGTCTGCGGTTTGGTCCTGGCGTGAATTGGATGACGCTGGTCACAGGACGGGAAGATATCCATGAGTGAAAAACCATTGTCGGGTGGTGCAGACCCCGTAGAAAATGCGGTCCGCCTGAGTTTTGGCCGCCAGAGTTTCATGAAGACGCTTGGTGCTGATCTCGCGGAAGTGGGGAAGGGCCGTGTGCGCATCTGCTTCGGCAAGGGTGCCGGCCTGTTGCAACAGCACGGTTACCTGCATGCTGGTGTCAGCACCGCAATCGTTGACAGTGCCTGCGGCTATGCGGCGCTTTCGCTGGCGCCGCATGGAAGCGAAGTACTTACAATCGAGTTCAAGACAAATTTCCTCAAGCCGGCCTCAGGCAGCAACTTCGAAGCGGTCGGAGAGGTGATCAAGCCTGGCAAGACGATCATGGTTTGCGAGGGGAAAGTCTGGGAGCGTGACGGGTCGCCGCGCCTGATTGCAACCATGACCGCGACGATGATGGTACTTGCCGCGCAGTGATACACGCCTGAAATCCCCTGATCCTGTTCGTGCATCAAAATTTGGCCGGTTTTGGTTGCTCTAAGGCAGGGTGTTGAAATACCGTCATTGTTGCGTGACATGTGTCACTGCAAGTGAATGGTTTTGAGGGACAAGAGACGATTTCCATGAGAAAATTGCTTTTTGCGCCGGTCCTTTTGCTGGGCACGGCGCTTGCGCAGGGTGCGCCCAATGCCGGACCCGGTGGTGCTTTTGATGTTCAGGCCGGGCCGGTTCCGACACAACCGCTGGCCGGTTCGCAAATGCGGATCGATGGCACTTTCGAGGTTGCGCAGTCGGGCGATGCGGCTGTCAGGGTCAACCAGCTCGAAGAGCAGGTACGTGAACTCAATGGCCGCATCGAGGATCTGAATTTCCAGTTGCTGCAAATGCAGGAACAAATGCGCAAAATGCAGGAAGACAACGAATTCCGGTTCCAGGAGCTTGAAAACAAGCGCGGTGATCTGGGGGCCGGCGATGCTCCGCTTGTTGCCAAGGGGCGTGAAACAACAGAGGAGAATTCCAGCCTGGGAAAATCACAACCGCCTGAGCAGGACACCGGCGCAAAGCGCTTGGGCGGTGATGACATAGCGCGCACGATCGAGGGTTCGTCGCAGGATACGGCAAGGCCGAAGCGAACCATCGATGGCGTGGAAATTTACGATGGTGAACCGGTTGCCCCGCCAGAAGGCGGATTGCAGCCGGGCACACTTGGCAGTCTCACCTTCGACAAGGATGGCAATGTCATCCAGTCAGATACGGAGAAGCCGATTGACCTGACTGGCAGGGCCAATGGAAACACCAGTGGCAATGTCAGCGCGTCGCTTGCGCTTCCCGATGATCCGCAGCAGCTCTACGACCTTGGCTACGGCTACATCCAGTCGGGCGACTATGCGCTTGCCGAAGATGCGTTCGAGGAATTTTCCGACCGTTTCCCCGACAATGAGAAGCTGCCCGAGGCCCGGTTCTGGGTTGGCGAAAGCATGTTGCAACGTGGCATGAACGAAGAAGCAGCCAAGGTGTTTCTTGATGCGCATCGCAAATATCCCGACAGCAGGCTGGGTGCGCAGACATTGCTGAAGCTTGGCATTTCGCTCGGCGCAATGAACCAGCGCGAACTTGCTTGTGCGACTTATGCAGAAGTTGGAAAGAAATATCCGTCAATGTCGAATGCCATTAAGGCCCGCGTTGTTGCCGAACAACAGGCGGCCAGTTGCAAGGCAGGATGAATTGACCCTTTCGCCCAGAGACATTTTTTCCGGCATTGATCCTCGCGGCATCGTCATCATCGCTGTTTCGGGCGGTGGCGATTCAATCGCGCTGCTGTTGCTGGCCAATGCGTGGTCCCAGGAAAGTGACGTGACGCTGCATGCAGTGACCGTGGACCATGGGTTGCGGCCCGAAGCTGCGGCGGAAGCGGCCTTTGTGGCCAGCCTTTGTGAAAGTCTCGGCATTGATCACACAACATTGGGCTGGGAGGGCATCAAGCCCGGCTCAGGTCTGCCGGAAGCTGCCCGACTGGCACGCTATGCGCTGATGGAAGAGTTTGCGCTGGAAATCGGCGCGGACATGATCCTGGTTGCCCATACCGCAGATGACCAGGCGGAAACGGTGCACATGCGCCTGCTGCGCGACGGGGCGTCGCTGATCGGGCGCGAGATTTCGCATTCTCAAACGCCCTTCCGGTCAAGCCTCGGACGCGGCCTGGCCGGCATATCGCGGATGAGCCTGCTGCCGGAGGGAACGGCGCTCATCCGTCCGTTGCTTGGAATATCGCGGGCGGAACTTCGCGATTATCTCTCTTCGTTTCCACAAAGCTGGATTGAAGACCCGACCAATCGCGATGCGGCCTATGAGCGTGTACGGGTTCGCCAGATGCTGGCTTCACAGCCGGAATTGAGCGAGCGGTTGATCCGGTTTTCGAAAGTGATGGAAAAATCGCGTACGGTGTTGTCGCGCGATACGGCGATTGCACTTGAAGCTTGTGTGACGCTGAGGCCAGGTCCGGTATTCATTGTCGATCTCGGTGTCCTGGAAGCCATGCCGGGAGCGGTTCGTTCCCATGCAATGCAAGTGCTGGTCGCGGCGGCAGGCGGGGCAGAGCATCTTGCCCCGCGCGAGAAGATTGATGCGCTGTTGTCGCGGCTTGCCAGCGGACAATCCATGCGCTCCACCCTTGGAGGCGCAGTAATCGAACGCGGTACAGATGGCATCCGGTTGTTCCGCGAAATGCGCAATCTCAAGACCGTCCATCTTGCTTCCGGCGAGACCGCGCTGTGGGACGGACGGCTGGAGATCACCAATTCCGGGCGCAAGTCCATTCATGTCGGACCGCTCACCCGCAGGGGGCTGGCAGCCATTGAAGCCGGCAGAGGCAAGGCGCTGGCAGTGCGGCCGCGCGCAGCATTGCTTGCAACGGCCGTTGTTCATATTCCTGGCGGTGAGGTTTTCCTGCCAATGGTCGAGGCGGACGGCGAACCGGACAGTATTGCAGTGCGCATGACTGCGATGGCCATCGAGCATTTTTGTGCGCAAAGTGACTTTCCAATCCTCGACTGGCTGCGATCGCTGGAGGCAAGGCGGCAATCCTGCCTTTTGCCGAAGCACTGAAAATTGCCTTTGCCGGTGCCGCAATCGGGCCTGCAGGGCAAAGTCATTCACTTTATTGCAACAAATTGGCGCAACGACACTTATATTCGTTGCAATGCGCTTGGCATCGGGACTGTTGAAACCTATCTTGAGTACAAGTTTCAGCAGACCTGCGGAAAATCCGTTTCCTTGACGTCATGGAAGCGGCAGCCGCCGGAACGGAGGCCGGAGCCTCCCAGGGTCCCAACATGAATTCAAATCTGAAAAACCTGGCACTTTGGGCCGTCATCGCTGTGATGCTGGTGGCGCTCTTCAACCTGTTCCAGAGCCCGGTCCAGCGTTCCGGCGTGCAGGAAGTGCCATATTCGAAATTCCTGGCGGATGTTGAAAGCGGTTCGGTGCGCTCGGTTGTGATCGCAGGTCCGCAGATCACCGGCACCTATTCCGACAAGGGTGGACGTTTTGAAACCTATGCGCCGGAAGATCCGGCACTGGTCTCCAAGCTTGAAGCCAAAGGTGTGACCATCGAGGCACGCGCGCCTTCGGAAGGCTCGGCCCTTGGTTCGTTCCTGTTCACATGGCTGCCGATGTTCGTGATTCTCGGTGTGTGGATTTTCTTCATGCGCCAGATGCAGGGATCGTCCGGCAAGGCAATGGGTTTCGGCAAGTCGAAGGCAAAATTGCTCAACGAAGCCTCGGGTCGCGTGACCTTTGATGATGTTGCAGGCATTGACGAAGCCAAGCAGGACCTTGAAGAAGTCGTCGAATTTCTGCGCGAGCCGCAGAAGTTCCAGCGTCTGGGCGCCAAGATCCCGCGCGGCGTGTTGCTCGTTGGTCCTCCGGGAACCGGCAAGACACTGACCGCGCGTGCTGTTGCAGGCGAAGCCAATGTGCCGTTCTTCACCATTTCGGGTTCGGATTTCGTTGAAATGTTCGTGGGCGTTGGCGCTAGCCGCGTGCGTGACATGTTCGAACAGGCCAAGAAGAATGCGCCCTGCATCATCTTCATCGACGAAATCGATGCTGTCGGGCGTCACCGTGGCGCTGGTCTTGGTGGCGGCAATGATGAACGCGAACAGACGCTCAACCAGTTGTTGGTGGAGATGGACGGATTCGAGGCCAATGAGGGTGTAATCCTGATTGCAGCCACCAACCGGCCCGACGTCCTTGATCCGGCATTGCTGCGTCCGGGCCGCTTTGACCGTCAGGTCACGGTGCCAAATCCCGATGTCAACGGGCGTGAGAAAATCCTCAAGGTACATGTTCGCAAGGTGCCGCTGGCACCCAATGTTGACTTGCGCGTTCTGGCGCGCGGCACGCCCGGATTTTCCGGTGCTGACCTGATGAACCTCGTCAATGAAGCAGCGCTTCTGGCAGCGCGCCGCAACAAGCGGCTTGTCACGATGGCAGAATTCGAAGACGCCAAAGACAAGGTGATGATGGGCGCCGAGCGCAAGTCGCTCGCCATGACAGCGGAGGAAAAGCGCAATACGGCCTATCACGAGGCTGGCCATGCCATCATTGCGCTGAAACTTGCGTCCAATATCGACCCGATCCACAAGGCAACCATCATCCCGCGCGGTCGCTCGCTTGGCATGGTGATGACGCTGCCGGAATCGGACCGCTACAACTGGACCTATGAAAAGGCGATTGCCCGTCTGGTGATGCTGTTTGGGGGACGCGAAGCGGAAATCCTTACGTTCGGCAAGGACAAGGTCACCACAGGTGCGTCCGGCGATATCCAGATGGCTACCGGTCTTGCACGATCCATGGTGATGGAATGGGGCATGTCGGAGAAGCTTGGCCGGGTCCGCTACAAAGCCAATGAACAGGAAGTGTTTCTTGGCCATTCGGTTTCGCAATCGACCAACATGTCGGAAGAAACTGCGAAGCTGATCGACGAGGAAGTGCGCAGCCTGATCGAATATGGCGAAACGGAAGCGCGCAAGCTGATAACCAAGAACAAGAAACAGTTCACGGCAATTGCGGAAGCACTGCTCGAATACGAGACTCTGACTGGAGACGAATTGCGCGCAATCATGGCTGGTGAAAAGCCATCGCGTGACCTTGGCGATGATACTCCGCCCTCGCGCGGATCCGCAGTTCCCTCGGCTGGTGCGCAGAAGAAGAAGCGCGGTGGTGAAGAGCCGGGTGCTGGCGGAATGGAACCACAGCCGCAGGGCTGAGCGCCAATCATCCATTGGCATTGTGGAAACACGGAAACCCGGCCTTTGTGCCGGGTTTTCTTTTGGGCTTTCGCAATACAGGGTGGCAGGTGTAGGATTTCGCCAGAAGTGCATTTTGTGGAGTGAGAAAATGCGGGTTAGTGTTTCGACCTTGTTGCTTGGCCTAGCGGTCTCGTTGCCGGTTCCTGGTGCCTTTGCTGCAGACATCGCAGTGCCGCCGGGGGCTGACGCGCAAGAACGGTTGGCCGAGGCGCTGATCAACGCCCAACCGGGTGACACAGTCTGGCTTGGCATTGGGCGCTATGAGCTGACCGACGGGTTGTCACTCGATGTCGATGATGTGTCGGTGCGTGGCATCGGACCCGACAGCTCCATCCTGTCTTTCACGAACCAGAAGGGCAGCGGCGAAGGTCTGTTGATCACCTCGGATCGTGTCACGCTGGCGGGTTTTGCGGTCGAGAACTCGAAGGGTGACGGGATCAAGTCGAAAGGCTCGGATCAGATCACGTTCCGCGATGTCCGGGTTGAATGGACAGGGGGACCAAAGGCTGAGAACGGGGCCTACGGTCTGTATCCTGTTTCGTCGAAGAATGTGCTGATCGAAAATACGGTTGTTCGAGGTGCGTCAGATGCCGGCATTTATGTCGGACAGAGCGAAAATATCGTGGTTCGCAACAATCTGGCCGAATACAATGTTGCAGGGATCGAGATAGAAAATTCGTTCAAGGCCGATGTGCATGGTAACACTGCGCGGCACAATACCGGTGGAATTCTTGTTTTTGACCTGCCGAACCTGCCGCAGCAGGGTGGGCACGACATCCGCGTCTTCGACAATGATGTAGTGGACAATGACACCGAGAATTTCGCGCCGAAGGGAAATACCGTTGCCATGGTGCCAAGGGGTATGGGCGTGATGGTGATGGCAAACCGCAACGTGCATGTCTTCAACAACCGCTTTGCCAACAATGCCACGACGCATGTCCTGATCGCTGCATACCCGAACGACTATGACGACAAAGAATACATGTTCGTTCCGCGCGGCGTCTATGTGCACGGCAATGACTATGGCGAAGGCGGCAATGATCCATCCGGCGAGGTCGGCAAGATCATCACCGACATATCCGGTACGCCGGTGCCGGACATTGTCTGGGACGGTGTCACCCGCATCCCGGAATGGTTCAGTTGGGTATCGGCTGAAAACCGCATTTACGTGGAAGAGGCGGACGGAACCCGTTTCATCAATCTCAAGATGATCTCGCAAATGTTGCTGCCATGGAAAACATCACCGGACCGCAACATTTCGGCCTATGTCGGCAGCCTGCCGGAGCCGGAGCCGGTAAAGCTTCCACAGGATGGAGCGAGCTGATCCGTGCTCGCGCGTTTCCTGCCGATTTCGACGCTGATCGGTTTGCTGGTAGCGTCGCTGCTGCCGATTGAGGCCGGTGCTGCCGGACTTGCAGCTATTCTGGCTGACAAGCCACCAAAACTGTTGTCCGAATTCGGGTTCTTTTCCGGACCTTCAGCCAATGAGGTAGCCAAGGGCGTTGTCAGCTATGATTTGGTAACGCCGCTGTTCAGCGACAATGCCGTCAAATTTCGCTATGTGGTCCTGCCGGATGGCAAGGCAGCGCGCTATGACGCCGACGAAGTATTCGATTTCCCGGTAGGAACGGTGCTGATCAAGTCGTTCACCTTCCCGGCTGACTTTCGCGAGCCTGACAGTGGCTTGAAGCTGATCGAGACTCGGTTGTTGCTGCGGCAGGAGGCTGGGTGGGTGGCACTTGCCTATGTCTGGAATGATGACCAGAGTGACGCCGAACTGAAAGTCGCGGGCAAGCGCCTGCCGGTCAGTTTCATTGACAAGGGCGGCAATCCGGTTTCGTTTGAATATGCGGTTCCAAACCGCAACCAGTGCAAGGGATGCCATGCAATCAATGGTGAGATCAGCCCGATCGGTCCCAAGGCGCGCAATCTCAATCACACGAACCATTCCGGCGTGAACCAGTTGGAAACCTGGATCGCGAATGGAATGCTCGACGCTGCGCCGGACGTGGCCGACATGCCTGCTGCTGCCGACTGGCTTGATGAGAGCCAGACAGTTGAAATGCGTGCCAGGACCTGGCTTGACGTGAACTGCGCCCATTGCCACCGTCGCGAGGGCGCGGCGAGCAATTCGGGACTGTTCCTGACCTTCGGCGAAAGCGAACCGGTGGCGCTCGGAATTCTCAAACGGCCCGTGGCCGCGGGAAGGGGAGCGGGCAATGCGGAATACGATATTGTTCCAGGCAAGCCTGACGCCTCGATCCTGTTGAACCGGGTTGCGAGCGTCGAGCCTGGCGTGATGATGCCGGAGCTCGGACGCAATCTCGGTGATCCCGGGGCCGTGGCTTTGCTGAGAGCCTGGATATTGAGCTTGCGTTAAGCATCGGACCGGATAGCCGTACCGCGCAAGGGCGGCGGCAAGGGATTTGTAACACTGCAACACATAAAGTTACGCAACTCTTGCCAGGGGATATGGCATTTGAACGGCCTGCAGGCAGCCAAATGATTGCAGGCAACTGCGCGTGATACGGGACAATTGGAATGACTAGACGGTATTTCGGTACGGACGGAATCAGGGGCAGGGCAAACACCACCCCGATGACAGTGGAAGTGGCCATGAAGGTTGGCATGGCGGCGGGCGTGGCATTCCGGCGCGGTGACCATCGCCACCGGGTCGTCATCGGCAAGGATACCCGGCTTTCCGGCTACATGATCGAGAATGCGCTGGTTGCAGGTTTTACCGCCTCCGGCATGGATGTCTTCCAACTGGGTCCGGTTCCCACGCCGGCGGTTGCGATGTTGACACGCTCGATGCGGGCTGACATTGGCGTGATGATTTCCGCTTCGCACAATGCCTTTCACGACAACGGGATCAAACTGTTCGGTCCCGAAGGCTACAAGCTCTCCGATGAGATTGAACTTGCCATCGAAGACCTGATGGATCGCGACCTCTCGCGCGAGTTGGCGTCATCGGCCCAGATCGGGCGCGCGACACGCGTTGACGGTGTGCGCGACCGCTATGTCGAATTTGCCAAGCGCACACTGCCACGCGAATTGTCGCTTGAAGGGTTGCGGGTGGTTGTCGACTGCGCCAATGGTGCGGCCTACAAGGTAGCTCCCGAAGCGCTGTGGGAACTGGGCGCTGAAGTCATTGCCATCGGCAATGAGCCGAACGGCATCAACATCAACCTGGATTGCGGCTCGACGGACACTGCCGCACTGCGCCGCAAGGTACACGAGACACGCGCCGACATTGGGATAGCGCTTGATGGTGACGCAGACCGGGTAATCATTGTTGATGAAAATGCCAATGATGTTGACGGCGACCAGATCATGGCGGTGATCGCAGAATACTGGCAGCAGATGGAGAAACTCGCAGGCGGCGGGATTGTTGCGACTGTCATGTCCAATCTGGGTCTGGAGCGCTACCTCAATGGCAGGGGGTTGCAACTCGCCCGCACCAAGGTTGGCGACCGCTATGTCGTGGAGCACATGCGTGAACATGGCTACAACATTGGCGGGGAGCAGTCCGGCCATGTGGTGCTGTCGGATTTCTCGACCACAGGTGACGGGCTGATTGCTGCACTTCAGGTCCTGGCGATGGTCCGGACACTGAACCGGCCGGTCAGCGAAGTGTGCCGGAAGTTCGAACCGGTTCCACAGATACTGAAGAATGTGCGCTTTGTCAGCGGCATGCCGCTTGAGGACAAGCATGTCAAACAGGCGATCGACGAAGGTCTGCACCGGCTGGGAAATTCCGGACGCCTTGTTATCCGGCCATCCGGGACCGAACCGCTGATCCGCATCATGGCGGAAGGCGATGATGAAGGGCTGATCATCAGCGTTGTGGACGACATTGCTGGCGCCGTTTCGAAGTCTGCAGCCTGAAGACAACAAATTCTTCAACAAAATCCGGGCGGGCAGGAACAAATTCGCCCGCCATGTTCGAACTGCCGTGCCTGTGCACTTGCAAGCAAAAAGTAAAAAGCGGTTAACCATTTTTCTTAACCCTAACAAACAAGGTTAAGCACCCTTTAACCAATGCCTGCAAATATCCCTTCCAACCAATCTGAAATGCCCGTGGTTCGGGCGCATTCTGGAAGGAAGTCATCATGGGAAGCTTCAGGAAGATCACGCTGGCTGTAGCGGTGTTTGCCGCGTCAGCTGCCGGCGCTCTTGCCGCCGACATCATTGAACCGCCGGTGTATGAAGCACCGCCGGAGGTCACGGTCTCGAATTCGGGTGGATGGTATCTGCGTGGCGATATCGGATACTCACACGTTTCCGTAGCGGGCGTCAGCTACTATCAGGGCGCTGTGCCAAATCCGATCCTTGCCGGCTTTGAACAACATGATGTCGATGCGACATGGATGCTCAGCGGCGGTATCGGCTATCAGGTCAATGACTATTTCCGCGTTGACTGGACACTGGACCATTATTTCGCCAGCGATTTCACCGGCTCTTCGGCACAGAACGTTGCCTGTTCCGATGGCACTGTGGGCGCCATCTGCTCCTACTCGGACAATTCGAGCCTCGGCCTGACCACGTTGATGGCCAATGCATATCTTGACCTTGGCAACTACAAGGGTTTCACCCCCTATGTCGGTTTCGGTCTTGGTGGCGCGCACACCCATTGGGGTGACCTCACCAACCAGGAATACCAGGTCAGCGGACCAGCGGCAGCGGTATTTGCTTCCGACACCCATGGTGCCAAGAATGGCTGGCGCTTCGCCTATGCCCTTCATACCGGGGCATCATACGACCTGACCAGCAATCTCAAGCTTGATGCCGGTTATACCTTCACCCATGTTTCGGGCGGCGACATGTTCGGCTTCGGCGCAGCATCGGGTGATGCAGGCGTCCAAGGCTACCATGACGATATCAAGATCCATACCGTCAAGGCGGGCCTTCGCTACAGCTTCAATTGAGGCCAACCAGACAGCACCCCGCTGCTCACGGCGGGGTGTTCTTGCTTCAGGCTTGATCGAAGAGGCCGTCCGGCCACCCATTCCAACAGGTCGTGCCTGGTCGCGATACAAGATCTGGCGAACCTGGTTCAACCTGAAAAGCATGCCAAAGCGGTGCCGACATTCCGGTGCCGCTTCTTGTTGTTTGCGAGCATACCAGGTGGCGCATGCGACAAAGAATTTGTCGCTGCGAAGCAACAATCCGCTTGACTGCAAAACCGCGTGGTCGTAATTCCGCCAGTGGGCCACCCCTCCCCAACGAGGGGCTAACTATCTGGAAGGATAGACCACATGACTGATATGCTCACGCCGGAATTGCGTCCGGCAAACCCCCGTTTTTCCTCTGGTCCCTGTGCCAAGCGCCCCGGCTGGTCGCTTGAAGCGCTTGGTGATGCAGCCCTTGGTCGATCGCACCGCGCAAAGGTCGGCAAAGACAAGCTTTCCCTTGCAATTGATCTGACCCGTGAAGTGCTGCAGGTTCCTGCAGACTATCGCATCGGCATTGTTCCGGCTTCTGACACCGGTGCCGTGGAGATGGCGATGTGGTCTCTTCTGGGCCAACGCGGCGTGGACCTGCTGGCGTGGGAGAGCTTTGGTACTGGCTGGGTCACGGATGCGGTAAAACAGTTGAAGCTTGCTGATACCCGCGTTTTTGAAGCCGGATATGGTGACCTGCCGGATTTGAGCCAGGTTGATTTTGACCGCGACGTGGTCTTCACTTGGAACGGCACCACATCGGGCGTGCGCGTCCCGAATGGCGATTTCATTCCCGTGGAACGCAAAGGCCTGACGATCTGTGATGCTACCTCAGCGGCTTTTGCGCAGAAGCTGCCGTTCGACAAGCTCGATGTCGTCACCTTTTCCTGGCAGAAAGTGCTGGGCGGGGAGGCCGCACATGGCATGCTGATCCTCAGCCCGCGTGCGGTAGAGCGGTTGGAAACCTACACGCCATCCTGGCCAATGCCGAAGATTTTCCGGCTGACGTCGAAGGGCAAGCTGATCGAGGGTATCTTCAAGGGTGAGACGATCAACACACCGTCCATGCTTGCGGTCGAGGACTACCTCGATGCGCTGAACTGGGCGAAAGTGATCGGCGGCCTCGAAGGACTGGTAGCTCGCGCCAATGCCAATCTTGGCGTGATCGAGGCTTTCGTTTCCACAACTCCCTGGATCGAATTTCTGGCGAAGGAACCGGCAACGCGGTCCAATACCTCGGTTTGCCTGTCGTTCAGTGATCCTGACATAACTGCCATGGACGAGACCGGCCAGGCGGCCTTTGCCAAGTCGGTTGCGACCATGCTGGAAAAGCAGGGTGTGGCTTATGACATCGGTCACTACCGTGATGCGCCGGCAGGCCTTCGCATCTGGACAGGCGCGACGGTGGAACAATCCGATCTGGAGGCGCTGATGCCGTGGATCGAATGGGCGTTCCACAGCGCCAAGGCAATGCTCAAGGCCGCAGCCTGACCATATCCGTAGTCGGGGCCCGCCGGATCACAAGGCGGGCCACATCTCCCAATTCGTTCAATTTCCAGTTCAGGAGGCCATCATGGCGCCCAGCAAGCCACGCGTTCTCGTATCAGACGCCCTTTCGGAAACCGCTGTTGAAATCTTTCGCCGCAATGGAGTCGATGTCGACTACCTGCCGGATGTCGGCAAGGACAAGGACAAACTCGCCGGGATCATTGGCCAGTATGACGGTCTGGCGATCCGCTCAGCAACCAAGGTCACGGAGAAGCTGATAGGCCTTGCAGAAAACCTCAAGGTGATTGGCCGGGCAGGCATTGGCGTCGACAATGTCGAAATACCGGCTGCCAGCCGCAAGGGCATCATCGTGATGAACACGCCCTTCGGCAATTCGATCACCACGGCGGAACATGCGATTGCGCTGATGTTTGCCGTTGCCCGGCAATTGCCGGAGGCAGATGCCTCGACCCAGGCAGGCAAGTGGGAAAAGAACCGCTTCATGGGCGTGGAGATCACCGGAAAGACGCTGGGCCTCATTGGCTGCGGCAATATTGGTTCGATTGTTGCCAGCCGCGCGCGTGGCTTGCGGATGAAGGTTGTGGCCTTCGATCCATTCCTGAGCCAGGAACGCGCAGACGAACTGGGCGTTGAAAAGGCCGAGCTTGATACCGTGTTCGCCAAGGCTGATTTCATCACGCTGCATGTGCCGCTCACAGACAAGACCCGCAACATCATCAACAAGGCAGCGATTGCCAAGATGAAGGATGGCGTTCGCATCATCAATTGCGCGCGCGGCGGACTCGTCGTCGAAGCAGATCTTGCCGAAGCACTGAAAGCCGGCAAGGTGGCAGGTGCAGGCTTTGATGTCTTTGAAGTCGAGCCAGCCAAGGAAAGCCCGCTTTTCGGTCTGCCAAATGTGGTTTGCACGCCGCATCTGGGTGCGTCGACCACTGAGGCGCAGGAGAATGTTGCGCTTCAGGTTGCCGAACAGATGGCCGACTATCTTGTCAATGGCGCAGTCACCAATGCACTGAACATGCCATCAATTTCAGCCGATGAAGCGCCGAAGCTGATGCCGTTCATCAAGCTCGCCGAGCATCTTGGCGCTTTTGCGGGCCAGGTGACCGAATCTCCCATCGAGCGCATCGAGATCATCTATGATGGTGCGGTTGCCGGCATGAACACCAAGGCACTGACCAGTGCCGCCATTGCAGGGCTGATCAAGAGCCAGGTTTCCGACGTCAACATGGTGTCGGCGCCGATCATGGCGAAGGAGCGCGGCATCCATGTTTCCGAGACCACACAGGACAAGTCCGGTGTTTTCGACAGCTATATCAAGGTAGTTGTCACGACCGAAAACCAGACCCGCTCGGTGGCGGGAACCGTGTTCTCTGATGGCAAGCCGCGCTTCATCCAGATCAAGGGCATCAATCTTGATGCCGAAATCGGTCGTCACATGATCTACACCACGAATGATGACGTGCCCGGGATCATCGGAACGCTCGGCACGGTGTTTGGCGGTGCAGGCGTCAACATCGCGAATTTCCAGCTCGGTCGTGATGCGCCCGGTGGCAATGCGATTGCGCTTTTGTATCTTGATGCTCCCGTTGCTCCGGAAGTGCTAGACAAGCTGCTTTCCTGCGGCTTGTTCAAGCAGGCCAAACCGCTGGAATTCGATGTGGCGTGAATTTGGAGAGCCGTTGGCTGGAGTAAACAAAACGCAATCCGCTTCAGTCGACGGTTCTCCCCTGCTTCTGGCTCATCCAAACACCGATCAGGACAAGAATGATTGCGACGGCATGGTAGAGGTGGAAGTCCTCGCCGAGCATGAAAATCGCCATGACAGAGGCGAAGATAGGCACGACGTTGATGAAGACACCGCCGCGGTTTGACCCGATGGATTCAAGCCCGCGCACCCACAGAACCTGGGCAACAATGGCCGGGAAGATCGCGGTGTAAACGGTGAGGGCAAAACCCTTGGTGTCGGGCAGCAACAGACGACTGGTGAAACATTCCCAGGCGGTGAACGGAATTGAAGTGATGAGCGCCGCCGCGGCCAGTACTGTGATGAAGGAAAGCCAGTGAATGTCCGGCTTGCGTGCGATTATTACCGAATAGCCACCGTAGGCAAGCACGGCCAGCAGCATTACGAGATCGCCGAAATTGACTTCCTGCGAGGCGATTCCGGCGATATTGCCATGGGTGGCGGTAAGCGCGACGCCGAATATGGTGAGGATGAAGCCCAGTATCTGCGTCCAGCTTGCACGGATGGAAAACAGGAGAAAATTCAGTCCGAAGACCACGAGGGGCATGGCTGCCTGCTCGATGGCGACATTGATCGCGGTCGTATAGTTGAGCGCAAGGTAGAACAGGTTGTTGAAAAGCGTGAAACCGATTGCGCCAAGCAAGAACAGATAGATGATGTTCTTGCGGATCAGCGGCCAGTCATTTTTGACGTATCGAATGGATATCGGGAGCAGTACGCAAAAGGCGATTGTCCAGCGCAGGCTGGTTAGCAGGAAAGGTGATATGTGGCCTGCAGCCATCTTGCCGGCGATGGCATTGCCAGCCCAGATCAGGGCTGTGAGGGTGAGCAACACATAGGGTTGGCTCGTCAAGCGGCCCTGCTGGATGTGCGGTGTAGGCAAAATTGTTTCCTGCGGCTTGTGTCGGGATCGACAATGGCTTGATGTTTGGACTCATTCGGGGCTAATAACAACCGCTTTCATAACAGCAAGACTGTGTGCGATATCCGTTGTGCGGATTCCGGGCGCAGGATCAGGCGGGCGCGGCTTCCAGGGAATTAGGCATGGCGAATGTTGTGGTGATCGGCTCCCAATGGGGAGACGAGGGCAAAGGCAAGATTGTTGACTGGCTTTCGGAACGGGCCGATGTGGTGGTGCGTTTCCAGGGCGGGCACAATGCCGGGCATACGCTTGTCATCGACGGCACGAGCTACAAGCTTTCGCTGTTGCCCTCAGGCGTGGTTCGTCCGGGCAAGCTTGCGATCATCGGCAATGGTGTCGTGATTGATCCGCATGCGCTCGTTGCTGAGATAGCGCGGCTTGGCGAGCAGGGCGTCACTGTCACGCCGGAAAACCTGCGGATAGCGGAAAATGCGACCCTGATCCTGTCATTGCATCGCGAACTTGACGGATTGCGCGAGGATGCGGCATCCAATTCCGGGACCAAGATAGGCACGACCCGGCGCGGCATCGGACCGGCCTATGAAGACAAGGTTGGCAGGCGTGCGATCCGCATGATGGACCTCGTCAATCTGGAAAGCCTGCCGGGCAAGATCGACCGCCTGCTGACGCACCACAATGCCTTGCGTCGCGGCCTTGGCCAGGATGAAGTTTCCCATGCCGTCATCCTCGATGAGCTGACTTCGATACGTGACCAGTTGATCCCTTTCATCGAGCCGGTATGGCGGCTGCTGGACCAGAAGAAACGTGCCGGGGCACGCATCCTTTTCGAAGGCGCGCAAGGTACACTTCTCGATATCGATCACGGTACCTATCCCTATGTGACGTCTTCCAACACGGTTGCGGGCCAGGCGGCGGCGGGTTCGGGCATGGGGCCAGGCACCATTGGCTATGTGCTTGGCATTACCAAAGCCTATACAACGCGCGTGGGCGAAGGTCCGTTCCCCACTGAACAGCAAAACGAAGTGGGCGAGTTCCTCGGCACCCGCGGACATGAATTCGGAACGGTGACCGGGCGCAAGCGGCGGTGTGGCTGGTTCGATGCGGTTCTGGTTCGCCAGGCGGTAGCCACCAATGGTATCACCGGGATTGCGCTGACCAAACTCGACGTGCTGGATGGCCTGGATGAAATCCGGGTGTGCACCGGATACCGGCTGGACGGTCAGGAGATTGATTACCTGCCGGCGAGCCAGGGTCAGCAAGCGCGGGTTGAACCGATCTACACCAGCCTGGAGGGTTGGCAGGATACCACTGTGGGCGCGCGCAGTTGGGCAGACCTTCCTGCGCAGGCCATCAAATATGTCCGTCTGATCGAGGAGTTGATTGGTGCGCCGGTGGCATTGCTGTCAACCAGTCCCGAGCGGGAGGACACGATACTTGTTCAGGACCCGTTTCAAGATTAACAATGGTCTGGGTATAAAGTCGGCCGAAACAACCGTTACGGCAATTAGGGCTTGATTTGATGATAACAGACGATGCCTGATAGCGGGCCGGTTATCAGCAAAGAGCCGCCTGGCGGCATAAGCGGCAAAGATGCAGGTGGTAGCGTAGATGGCTGATTACTATTCAATTCTGAAAAAAACCGTTTCAGGATTGCCTTCCAATACTCCGGAAACGCGGAGGGCTGTATATGCCAAGGCACGCGCCGCGATTGACCGGCAGCTTCGCGCCATCAATCCGCCGCCCAGTGAAGACACTATTGCAAGGCAGATGGGGCAACTCGAGCAGGCAATCAGCCAGATCGATGAAGAATATGCAGCCCAGGTCAAGCAGACAAGTTTCATCGAACGGCAGCCCGCGCCAGCCTCGCCGCAGCTTTCTGTAACGCGGCCAGCGCCAACTGTCGCCTCGTCAACCATCGCATCTCCACAGGCAAGGCCAGCCCAGGTGCCCACCCAGGCGTCCACTCCGGTTCAAGGTGGAACACGCCCGGTTTCGTCTGGCACCGTTCCACATCGGCCTGTGGCCCAATCTGCACAAACCGTTGCGCCGATGGCGCGTCCGGCCGGAACTGGAGCCTCTGGAAGCGTTTCGGCACAAGTGAGCGGACAATTGCCGGGCGGTACTGCGAAGGTGGTGCGGCCTGTGGTCACCAGTGCCAGAACCACCACGGTCGCAAGCCCACAAGGCCAACCGGCTGGTACCCAACCCGCAATTCCGCCGCAGACACGTGGACCGGTGGGGCAGGGGAGGCCGGTTCAAGCGCCGTCAAGTCCGGCTTATGATTCATCTCTGGATGAATTGGACAATTTTGACCGGTCCGCCGGAGGGCGTGCCAAGGTAAGGCAGCGCGCCTCGGTGCTGGATGAAAAGCCATCGCGCGGTGGCAGTTTTTCCGGATTGCTCATCGGATTGGTGCTCATTCTTGCAATGGCTGGCGGGGGCTACGCGTTCTGGCGGTCTGGTGCCTTGGACAGCATCCTTGGCGGAAATGGGACAAACCAGGAAGCGGCGGTAAAACCCGCTGAGCCCGAAACCCCGAGTGAAACAGCGCCTGCTGACAATGCCAATCAGCCGCGTGAAGTCGTGCCACAAGAACCAAAGGAAAACGTCAGGCTTGGCCAGGACGGAGAGACCGTTGCCGGTGAGCCTCTGGACGAAGACCCGGGTTCGACCCCGCTGGGGAATGACACCGGGGTTGCAGGCGATACCGCTGAGCAGACAGCACCGGCAGAGCCCGTGCAGCAGCCCGGTGAGGTGCGTCCGGTCGAAGACCCGAATGCAGCCCCGGCCACTGACAGTGCTGCGAGCGAAACCGCGCCTGCCGCACCGAATGACACTTCGGAGACCAAGCCGGTCGAGGTAGGAATTCCGGCGATTGCCCAGAAGGCATATCTTTATGAGGAAGGCACAAGCGGTGCAGGTGCCACGCGCGACAATGCTGCCATTGTCTGGTCGCTCGCTAAAGAATCTCCTGCCGAAGGATTGCCGCCCGAATCTGTCATCCGGGGGCAGCTTGATGTTCCTGGCCGTGGCCTTGCCATGCAGTTGTCGATCAAGCGCAATGTCGATGAAGCGCTGCCGGCAAGCCACATCATTGAACTGGTATTCTCCGCGCCTGAGGATTTCAGCGGTGGCAATGTCGACAACATTGCCCGCTTCGTGATGAAATCCAATGAGCAGGCGCGCGGCGAAGGGCTTGTTGCCGTTCCTGCCAAGATCGACACTGGATATTTTCTGATTGCGCTCAACAATCTGGAACAGGCCGAGGAAACCAATCGCAAGCTGCTGCTTGACTCGGACTGGATCGACATACCACTGGGTTATACCAGTGGCAGGCGGGCCCTGGTTACACTGGAAAAGGGTGCTTTGGGCGAAAAGGTGTTCCGTGACGCATTTGCGGATTGGGACAAACGCTAGGGTATGAATTGGGCAGGCAAGGCTTGGCCTGTCGAAGCAAACTTGATGGGTCTTGACCCAAAACACTCCGAGGGGTGCCCACAGGATTTCACTGATTTCCTGTCGGCTGAGATGGCGGTAACGCCGAACCCTTGATCCCTTCCGGGCTTTGCAAGTCCGGATCAACAAGGCGATCGGGAACCTGATCCGGGTAATGCCGGCGAAGGGATGGAGCAAGCGAAGCCTGGATTGCCAGGATTGCGCGCCACCCATCTTCAGGGTTCCTTTCGCCGAACGGACCCAAAGGCGCGGCTCTTGAACAACCGCAGAAACAGATTGGCGGCTTTCCTGTCCGGCCCTTTGCCGGGACTTGCAACGCTTTGCGCCTTCATGCTGGTCTGGCAACTGGTCGAGCTCGTCTTTGACCCGCCGAAATTCCTGTTGCCTTCGCCGCGCGAAGTGTTGCTTGCCCTTACCGGTTCTGCCGGTTATCTGGCGAGGAACTCGCTTGTCACTTTCACGGAAATGGTCCTCGGGCTGCTGGTCGGCAGTTGGGCCGGGGCGGCGCTAGCATTGCTTGTTGCCAGATACCCGCGCATCGGGCGCTTCGTGATGCCGATGATCATTACCACACAAACACTGCCGGTATTCGCCATCGCGCCACTGCTCGTGATCTGGTTCGGTTTTGGTGCCGGGTCGAAAGTGGTGATGGCATCGCTGATCATCTTCTTCCCTGTTGCCTCCAGTTTTCATGACGGTTTGCGGCGAACCGAGCCGGAATTTGTCGACCTTGCACGCGGCTGGGGTGCCTCACCCTGGCAGATGCTGACAATGATAAGGTTTCCGGCGGCGCTGCCGTCGCTTGCCAGCGGCTTGCGGATCGCCGCGGTTCTCGCGCCCATTGGAGCAGTTGTCGGCGAATGGGCAGGTGCAGCGTCCGGGCTTGGCTATGTGATGCTGCAAGCCAATGCGCGCGGCCAGACAGAACTGGTTTTTGCAGCCGTAATAATCCTGGCACTTGCGGCTCTTCTGCTGCGTTTTGCGGTGTCGATATCCTGTGACCGGATCGTCTTCTGGCAGGTGCCATCAACCATCTCATCCACATGAATCCACGATTGAAAGGGAAAGCCATGCGCTTCATTGTAATACTTCTTGCCATCCTCGCGCAGCCCATACAGGCAAGTGCTGCGGACAGGCTGACGGTACTGCTAGACTGGTTCGTCAATCCTGACCATGCTGCACTGGTGATCGCGCAGGAGCGCGGCCTGTTCGAAAAGGCAGGTCTTGAGGTGGAACTCATTGCGCCAGCTGATCCGAGCGCGCCGCCCAGACTGGTCGCGGCAGGGCAGGGTGACATAGCCATTTCCTATCAACCGCAGCTGCATGTCCAGGTTGGTGAGGGTCTGCCATTGATGCGGATCGCAACACTTGCCGAAACCCCGCTCAACTCGCTGGTGGTGCTGCGCGACGGGCCGGTCAAGGCAATAGCCGACCTCAAGGGCAAGACGGTCGGATTTTCCGTCGGTGGATTTGAGGACGCGGTATTGGGCGCGATGCTGAAAACAGCAGGTCTGCAGCTTTCCGACGTAAACCTGGTCAACATCAATTTCGCGCTCTCGCCCTCGCTGATAACTGGCAAGGTGGATGCGGTGATCGGCGCGTTCCGAAACTTCGAATTGAACCAGATGGATATTGAGGGACATCCGGGAACAGCGTTCTATCCGGAGGAAAACGGCGTACCGGTCTATGACGAACTAATCCTGGTGGCGCGCAATGACCGCGCCAATGAACCGATAATGCGCAGGTTTGTCGATGTCATCGAGGAGGCAACGCTGTGGCTGACAAACCATCCAGATGATGCATGGGACATGTTTGTCAAGAGCCATCAGGATCTCAACAACGATCTCAATGAGCGCGCGTGGTACTCTACGCTGCCACGGCTGGCGAAGCGCCCGGCTGCACTGGACGCGAACCGTTATCATCGCTTTGCACAATTCATGAAGGAAAGTGGACTGATCAAGGAAATACCGCCGCTAGAGAGCTATGCGGTGGAACTGAAGTAACTCCTTGCCAGTTGGCATTCATGCGTGATTAACTTCATCGACTGGGGCACTTCCGGGATATTTGTAATCAATCGCAAATATCCGGGAAGTGTTTCTTTTTTGGTTTTTTCGTTGACAATTGCGTTCGGGAAAGGCCGACAATTTATCAAGCGGAGGACTTTATCATGCCAGTAACCACCAGTGTTTCCCTGCTTCGTGAGAATGACGTCAATCCGGCCGCCGGCTCGTCGAAACTTCCTGATCTGGCCGCGCTGACAAATGGCGGTTTTGCCATGGTCCGGGACGATGGCTTCCTCTCGATCCTGGAGATTTTTGACAGCAACGGGCAGAAAACTGTGACCGTCGCCAACTTGCCGGGCACAAATGCCTCGGTCGCACAACTGAGTAACGGCAATCTGGTTGTTGTCTACCAGGATACGAATTCCATTCTTTTTGAAGTTCGCGATCTCAGCGGCAATGTGGTCGTCGCCTCGACGGATCTTGGAATTCTTAATCCTTTTGGTGGCGCCACAGGGAATCTGAATCCGACCGTTGTGGCCGTGTCAGGCGGGTTCCAGATCGGGTTCGAAATCGACTATGGCAGTGACACGGATACGCAAATGCTGTTTGTGAGCAATGCCGGAGCAGTCGGGACAGTAGGCGCCGCTCAAGCACTTAGTGCCTTTCCAGACTTCAATGAAAAGGATGTCGCCAGTGTCGTTTTGACCAATGGAACCGTTGCCTATGCCTGGGAAGCAACCGATGTGACGAGTGGCAACAGCAGAATATTTTTCCAAGTGCAATCGGCGGATGGCACGGTCGCCATTGCCGACAATGTCCTTGTTGACCTTACCGGCACGATCAACCGCAACCCTGCGATCGTGGCGCTCTCCGGTGGCGGCTATGCCATCATTTATGAAGACAATGAATTCCGCGATGGCGGGCTGACCATGGTGACCTATGACGCCATCGGGACATTCGTTGCGAAGTTTGACATTTCCGGCAATGCTGCAGCGCTTTCCAATCCGGAGGCAACCCTGCTTGACAACGGGATGATCGCGATTTCGGTTTCAGCAGAAGCTCCTGAAGTTGGCCAAGTCAGTGATGCCCTGACCCTGGTGCGGATCATCGACCCGACAACAGGTTTGCAGGTCGCAGATGACTATAACGTCATAGGCGACTTTACCGGAGACTGGGAATTTCCAGCCGCGGATTCTGCCATCACAACCCTGTCGGATGGCAGCATTGTTGTGGTCCATGACCGCTTCGGAATTTCCGTGGACGGTGAAATCTTGCGACCGGTCCGTTTCACCACGGGTGACAACACGTCGAATGTCGTCAATGGCGACACGTTTGTCGACGTGATGATGGGCGGATCAGCTGCAGACTTCTTCTATGGCATGGCTGGCAATGACCTGCTCTATGGCGGCGGCGGGGCTGACTGGCTGTATGGCGGAATTGGCGGCGACCTTCTGGACGGCGATGCCGGGGCAGACCTGTTGTTTGGCCAGGAAGGGAATGATCAGATACACGGCGGTGATGATGGCGACTTCATCTATGGCGGGGATGGCGATGACCTGCTGATAGGCGAAGATGGCGGCGACTGGATCTATGGCGAAGCCGATGACGACACGATCATGGGCCAGGCGGGTGTGGATGTCCTGTTCGGCGGGACCGGAAACGACCAGATCTTCGGTGGTCTCGAAACCGATACGATCTTTGGAGAGAATGGTGACGACCGGCTTTGGGGCCAGGAAGGCGGGGATGTCATTTCCGGTCAGGACGGGGACGACCAAATTCACGGTGGCGCTGACGGCGATTTCCTGTTCGGCGGTTCCGGCTTTGACACGCTTTTTGGGGAGGATGGTGTCGACCAGCTCTGGGGCCAGGAAGACGATGACTACCTCAATGGTGGTGCCGGCAATGACGATCTGCATGGGGGCACCGGCAATGACCGTCTATATGGCGGCGATGACACCGACAGCCTGTTTGGCGAGGAGGACAAAGACACATTGTATGGCGAAGGTGGCGGTGATGTCCTCAATGGCGGCAGTGGCGATGACCAGCTCTACGGCGGCGATGGCGGAGACTTCCTGTTTGGCGATGCCGGGGTGGACATCATCAACGGGGGAACCGGCAATGACCAGCTCTATGGCGGGACCAACGGCTTGGCAATTCCCGGCGAACGCGACAACTTCCGGTTTGACGGACCCGGCTGGGGCATCGACACCATTCATGATTATGAAGACGGGGTTGACCGCATCCAATTCCACATCACGGCTACCCTCGACGACTTTACCGATCTCATAGTCTCCAGCGCCAGCGGCAATGCTGTCCTGACATTCGGGGCGGATTCGATCACCATCATCGGAGCGGCGGGCCTGATTACCGCAGGGGATGTGGATTTCATCTAATAGGTGAATTGTGGGAAGCAGACCGGGCGAATGCCCGGTCTCCCAATCAGAATTGGCGAAGTCCCGATTCAGGCGCCCGGCTGGTGTTCCAGCGCATGGGTTGGCTTGGCCAGTTCCCGGGCTGCCGCCTTCATGGCCTTCTGTACCTTTTCAAAGGCTCGGACTTCAATTTGGCGGACCCGCTCGCGCGAAATGTCGAATTCCTGGCTCAGGTCTTCCAGTGTCACGGGGCTTTCCTCAAGGCGGCGGGCAAGGAAAACCCGCTTCTCGCGTTCGTTGAGCACATCCAGCGCGTCCTTGAGCATTTCGCGGCGGGTTTCCAGTTCGTCCTGGCGGATCATCACCTGTTCGGCATTGTCGCTGTCATCGACAAGCCAGTCCTGCCATTCGCCGCTTTCGCCTTCACTTGCCTTGATCGGGGCGTTGAGTGATGCGTCGCCACTCAGGCGGCGGTTCATGGAAATGACTTCCTCTTCGGAGACGCCCAGCTGGGTCGCGATCTGCTTGACCTGGTCGGGACGCAGATCGCCATCGTCAATCGCCTGGATGCGGCTCTTTGCTTTGCGCAGGTTGAAGAACAGACGCTTCTGGTTTGCAGTGGTGCCCATTTTGACGAGGCTCCAAGACCGCAGCACATATTCCTGGATGGACGCCTTTATCCACCACATCGCATAGGTAGCGAGGCGGAAACCCTTTTCGGGATCGAATTTCTTGACGGCCTGCATGAGCCCGACATTGCCTTCGGAGATTACTTCGCCGACCGGCAGCCCGTAGCCGCGATAGCCCATGGCAATCTTGGCAACGAGGCGCAGATGGCTTGTCACCAGCTTGTGCGCGGCGTCACGGTCGTCGTGTTCCTGATACCGCTTGGCGAGCATGTATTCTTCATCCGGCTCCAGCATGGGAAACCGGCGAATTTCTTCCATGTATCGTGTAAGACCGGAATCTCCGGCTGCAACGCTGGGTAATGTATTGGCCATGATGCGCCATCCCTCTCAAATGATCGACTCCCGCAAGCGGCAAGTCCCCTTGGCAGGCATGAGTGATCATCACCCGCCACACACGCTACAATATAGGAATTTTTGCGGCTATTGCATGAAAAAACGGTAATGTGAAAACCGGCAAATTCAGTTCGAATTTTCAAAAGCCTCAAGCAAACCAGCAAAATCGCGCGGCACCGGCGCTTCGAAACGCAAATGCTCGCCAGTTACGGGATGCTCGAAACCGAGCAACCTTGCATGCAGGGCCTGGCGGCGAAATGCCTTTACTGCACTTCTGGCCGGTTCCTTCAGCGCATTGGCCTTGGTGACGAAATGGGCACCATATTCCTGGTCACCGATCAGCGGATTGCCGATATGGGCCATGTGGACCCTGATCTGGTGGGTTCGGCCGGTTTCAAGCCTGCATTCTACAAGGCTCGCATTGGTGCGCCCGTCTCCGGCCCCATCAAGGTGGCGGATGACGGTATAGTGGGTGATCGCATCCCGCGCATCGTGCCCGTCCGCCCTGACAACGGCGCGCTTGAGCCGGTTCGACTGCGAACGTCCAAGGGGGGCGTCAATCGTGCCGGTGTTGCGTTCGGGCGTGCCCCAGACAAAGGCGAGATAGTTCCGCTCCAGCGGGCCCGACCGTCCATGGTCTGCAAACTGGGCGGCAAGGCCTGCATGGGCCCTGTCCGTCTTGGCAGCGACCAGGATGCCTGACGTTTCCTTGTCAAGACGGTGGACAATGCCGGGCCGCCTCACGCCGCCAATGCCCTTGAGGCTGTCGCCACAATGATGAAGAAGCGCATTGACCAGCGTGCCGGTCCAGTTTCCCGGAGCAGGATGCACGACCATCCCGGCCGGCTTGTTAACGACGATGAGGTGCTCGTCCTCGAACAGGATTTCAAGCGCAATGGCTTCAGCTTGCGGTTCTGCGTCATCGGGTTCGGGGATTTCCAGTACCAGCGTGTCACCCGGTTTGAGCCGGTAATTGGGTTCGCGCAGAACCATGTCATTGCAACTGACCGCACCTTCCTTGATCAACGCCTTGACGCGGGAGCGGGAGATATGCGCAGGCATCTGGAGGGCAAGCCAGGCATCGAGCCGCTGGCCGGTGTCGGAGGCATCGACCATGAACTCCTGTGCCAAGTCTTTCCCTTCTTCGTCATCCGATATAGAAGGCGCCATCATTCATTTCTCCCGGCATTTGGTTGGGGACCATACAGACAGGGCGGTTTTGCCATGAATGCACATGATGCCATAGAAGATGAAAAGCCGCTTGATCCGGCGACAGAGCGGGTTCGCAGGAAAATGGTCCGGTTGCTGGTCGTGTCGATCAGTGTCATGATGATCGGCCTTATGGCCGTGCTCGCGGCTGTTGTCTACAAGATCAATGGCAAGCCGGCGGAACCGGTTTCCGCCAGCAGTGGCGCGAGGGTGCCGATCGAACCCGGTTTTGAAGGGCGCATTGATCTTCCCTCTGACGCTGAACTGGCCTCATCGTCACTTGATGGGTCAAATGTCATGCTTACGATCAGGCTTGCCGGGGGCGGCACGCAGCTACTCGTCTACAGCCTTGCAGAGGATCGTATTGTCGCTCGAGTTGCCATTGACCACTAGTTGGGCTTGCCAATTGACTGGCCGATCGACTAATCGATTGATTGGCCGGTTTCGTATTGCGCTTGCCGCAACATTACTCTTGTTCAGCACGGTTTCGTTTGCCGGTGCGCAGGTAAGCGACACGGAGTTGAGGCTGGCACAAGTTGCTGGCAGCGAGATCGTCGATTCGATCCTGAAGTCACAGTCACAAGCGCAGATGCCACGGATTTCAGATCCTGGCATTGCAGCGCAGTTTGCAGTGATGTTGCCTGATTCAGCAAGCAGGGGTGACGTCCCGGACATCGAGGAAATGGCGCGGCTGGCGGAACTGACCGAGATTTCCGGCAAGATCGTTCGTGCCTATGTCCTGGCAGGGACAGGCTCGAACTCGAATGCCGGGTTGAACGAGGATAGCAGGCAAATGGCCGGTCGCAACTTCATTGTTTTCCTGCCGGAGATTGCAACACTCTATGACTACCGGGTGCGCATTGCTTCCCGCATGGCGCTTGGCGGTGCACAATTGCGCAACGCGCTGTCTGCAGAGCGGCTGGCGGAACCAGCCGTTGGTGAGGCCATGCGGGCGATCGATGAAACGGTTTCCGGGGTCGTGGTTTCGGTATTGGGATGTTCCTCCGACGACAAGATCGATCAACGCTGGCGGCTGGAACGGCTTACCCTGCTGTTGTCGCGGGTCGAAGATTTCGCCGCACTTCTGGATACAGCGGCGTCGCAGGAGATTGCAGACCAGGCGCTGGCGGCCGCCATCAGCGAGCAGTCTTCACCGCTTGCCGCACCCTTCAAGGATTTTGCCCTGTCGATCCTTCGCTAATATGGTTACCGCCTGAACGGGTCAGAGAGGCATGGGTCACGCATTGCGTTCCAGTCGGTCAGCGTTTGAAGAAAGGCTACAAGGTCGCGCTTTTGGGTCCAGCTCAGGTTGAGCCGGACCGGATTGCCGCCGACGTCGCGAAGTTCGGGTGCCAGATTGGGCTTGGCAACAATTCCGTCGGAGTAGTGGTCTATCACTTCTTCCAGTGTCCTGAACCTGCCGTCATGCATATAGGGTGCGGAGACCGCTATGTTGCGCAATGATGCGGTGCGGAACTTGCCCAGGTCTTCGCGCTTGCCAGTTATTTCGCCCACGCCCTGGTCCGGGCGTTGTGGATCAACTGCAAGACCGTTGTCCCGCGGTTCGGAAAGGATGAAAGCTTCGCCTTCGTGGCAGGCACTGCAACCGGCACCGCCGTCATTGCGCGCTGTCATGAACAGGCGCTTGCCGCGGTTTTCACTTGTGGAAAATCCTGCAAAGTCAGCAAGGGCATTGTCAGCCTTTTCGCGCTCGCGGTCATAGCGGGTGTCGAAGGTGACAATCGCGCGGACATACTGGGCGAGCGCGATAGCTATGCGCTGTTGCGTTATGTCGGGATCGCCAAATGCAGCGGTGAAAAGCGCACGATACCAAGGTGCGGCTGTGACCCTTGCTTCCAGTTCACCTGGCTGCAGTCCCATTTCGATCGGGTCGGAAAAGGGTTCCAGCACCTGCGCTTCGAGGCCTGGTGCACGCAGGTCGCGGAAAAACCTGCCTCCCGGGTTGAAGCGGGAATTGGCGAGTGCCATTGCCGAACGGCGGGTGATCCTTCCTTCAAAACCGATGGAGAATCGCGTCGGATCATCAAAGCCCGCCTCGCGACTATGGCAGCTTGAACAGGCGACAAGCCCGTTTTTCGACAATGAATGATCGAAGAACAACACCCGCCCGAGTGCAGCAGTCTCACGCACCGCAGTCATGTTTGCAGGTGCAGTGTCGAGGGCAGCCAGGTCAGAAAGGTAGCCTTCGAGCCGGACCTCATAGTGGCAGGCGGGATCGGGTGCTGCAGGTGGGAGATTGGCAGCGGAAGCCGTCAGGCAGCCAATTGCGAAACCCAGTATCGCAACAAGGCCGGATTTGGGAAGCAGGGCTCTCATGCAGTCACATTATTGCGGGTGATGAATTTCACAAGGCCGCAAACACGTAACCTGTTTTCCGGCTTACCCTGCCTTGTTTTGGCGTGCGGTTTCCTGCAAAGCGCGGATGCGCTCGGCAAGCGTGCGAGCACTGGAGGTTTTTTCAGGGGCATTACGGGTCCGGGATTTTTCCGGCTTCGGCGTGGATGCCAGAATCGCATTGATGGTTGAGCTGTCGCCCTCGAGCGCCGAAGTCATGGCAGTCACTTGGGCTGCAAGGTCATTCATGCGCTCGCGCAGCACGGCATTCTCTCGACGTTCGGTATCCCAGTCTTCAGTGCGCACCTTGGAATCGTTTTCCAGAATGGCCTTCATGCGTTCATTCTCATCGGACAATCTGGCCAGTTCCCTCTCCAGGCGCTGTTTGTCGGTGTTGAGTGAAGCCATTGCCTTTTCGACATTGTCGTTGGAGGCGTCGGACAGCAGCGCTTCCATCTGCAGAGTGGCCTGCGCGAGCTTCGCTTCCAACTCAACTGTACGGGACTTTTCCTCGACGATCTGGGCAGTCAGTTCGGAGTTGATGCGATCATCCGACCCGCCAGTTTCGCGAAGGCGCGAGAGATCGCGTTCGCGCTTGTTGAGGCTTGCCTCCAGTTCGGAAAGCTGCTTTTGCGCGCGGTCAAGCTGGGCCTGCAATTGTGAACTGCGACGCTGCTCGGTCTTGAGTTCCTTTTCGTTGCGCTGGGCCTCTTCCCTGGCCTTCTCCACCTCACGGCGGATCTGCGACGAGCTTTTGGAAAAATCGCCCACCTGGTCAGAAAGGTTTTCCATTGCCGTCTGCTTGGCAACCAGTTCGATGCGGCGGCTGTCCGCGTCGGATTCGGACTGGATGAGGCGTGTACGCATGTGTTCGAGTTCAAGCGCCTTTTCCTCGAGCATCGCGCGGGCATCTTCCAAGCGCTTGTTGGTCGCGGTGAGGCGCTCTTCGCGCTCGCGCAATTGCGCCCGCATTTCGGAACCACGCGTTTCCAGTTCTTCGATAGTGCGAATGCGTTCCTGCGATTCCTCCGCGAGCCTTGCCAGATCATCGCGCTTGCGCCCGATTTCGATGACCTGACGGGACGCCTTGTCACGCAATTCCTCGATGGAAAGCTCAAGTCGGCGGGTCGACATGGCAAATTCCGCGCGCAGCTGGTCCTTGTCCGCCTGGATCTCGTTAAGGGTCAGCGGAACCGAACTTTCGATCCGTCGCTTGGTGAGGACCACGGCCCGGTTCCAGATGGCCGGCGAAATCATCAGTGCAATGAGTGCTGAACTGAGAAAGCCAAGACCGAAATACAGAAGACCCTGAAGCACTGGCGCCACTCTCAAGACAAGGATTGCAGGAAATGATCGGCCAATCATGACACGAACCGCGCGAAAGCGCCACGGAAAGGATCAGTTAACCTTAAGGGTCAAAGGCTCCAGCTGACCGCCTGTAGCGTCCAATCGGCCTTGGGTTGCTCAAAACGGATTGACGCGTGGGCGGTTGGTGATCTTGAGATAACCGATATTGACGCCAAGCCGGGCTCCGATTCCGGTGCGGATCGGCACCAGTGTCACGCCCTGGCGCGCCAGCGCTGTGACGCCGAGACCGCCGACGACAAAGGCCGAGCCGGAAACGCCGAAAAAGCGGTTGTAGATGAAATCCACGGTTGGCAAATTGTAGACCAGCATCATGGTGCGGTTTCCGTCAACACCATAATCCCAGCCGATGGACGGTCCTTGCCAATAGACCTTGTAGTCGCCGGAATTCTTGGTCTTCAGGGTTCCTTCGCCATAGCGCAGACCGCCTATGAAGGCGCCACCGGCTTCTTCGCCGAGGATATAACCGTTGGGCAGGCCGCGCTGGGCAAGGTGCGCTCAATGACACCGGCGAGCGCGCCGGAAGTTGCTCCGAAAAACCGTGGCCTGCGTCAATGATTTCCTGGGCGGTGTAGTAGTTGCTCGCTTGCGCATGGGCGCGGCCGGAATGCAGCGAAAACGCCAGGAAAATTGCCAATGCAGCCATGATGTTGAGCGCAAGCATTGCAAGGCGGGGCTTTTCATCGCCCTTTGCAAGGGGGCAGTAGGCCTGGTCACGGGAGGATAGGGTTTTCATGATCTTTCCCCGGATCGTTCGGTATTGGGAGGGTTGATGACTACCATTGCGTCATTTCGATTTACAGAAGGTTTACCAAATGCGGCATTTACACGGCATTTGGTCTCTTGCCCCCGAATTCCAATCTTCAGCCAGCGGCTTTTCTCGGAAGTAGCCATTGTGTAACCAAGTCGAGGGTCACGATTTTGATTCGCCAGTGTTCCTTGTCCGTTTGGCCGGGTCAGGGCGCGGTGAATTGCCCAGCGATGAATTGGAAACGGATCGAACAGGGGTCACGTCATGCAGAAACTTCCCGAAGTCAGCGCACTCGATCTTGGCGCGCTGCTTTGCAGCCGTGTTTGCCACGACATCATTTCGCCAGTGGGGGCCATAGCCAATGGTCTGGAACTGCTTGACGAGGACAGCGATGCCGAGACCAAGGAAATCGCAATGGGGTTGATCCGCTCTTCTGCCACCAATGCCTCGGCCCGGCTGCAATTTGCCCGCATTGCCTTTGGCGCGGCTGGTTCTGCGGGTTCCGACATTGATACGGGCGACGCGGAAAATGTTGCCCGGGGCTATTTCGCCAATGAAAAGAAGATGACGCTGGAATGGGAAGGCCAGCGTGCGCTGATGCCCAAGAACAAGGTGAAGCTGTTGCTCAATCTGCTGCTGACCGGAATGGCAGCGATCCCGCGTGGCGGCACAGTCAAGGCGCAGATCGAGGATCCGAACGGCACCCCTAAGCTGACCATTACCTCAACGGGCATCTCGGCCCGCGTGCCGCATGTCTTTCTCGATTTTCTCAACGGCACTTATTCTGAAAGTCTCGATGCACATGCAGTGCAGCCGCTCTATACGCTGAAACTCGCGGAAGCCGCAGGCATGGAAGTCAGCGCAACGCTCAATGGCGACAGCGTGGTGCTAACGGCGGTCTGATACCAGAACCGCCGTTTGCCACCATTTTGACACGTCAGCCTGTCACCCGGCCTTCGCGTAAGCTTCAAGCGGCGGGCAGGAGCAGACAAGATTGCGGTCGCCATGCACATTGTCGACACGGGCAACGGGTGGCCAGTATTTCGATGCAAGGCCGCGCGACGCCGGGTCTGCCGCCAAAGAGCGCGGATAGGGATGGGCCCATTCATCTGCGGTGACTGTTTGTGCTGTATGCGGTGCATTGACCAGCGGATTGTCATCCTGCGGCCATGAGCCGTTTTCCACCTTGGCGATCTCGTTGCGGATTGCTGCCATCGCCTCGATGAAGCGGTCCAACTCCGCTTTCGGCTCGGATTCGGTTGGCTCGATCATCAGTGTGCCGGCAACCGGCCAGGACATGGTCGGCGCGTGAAAGCCGTAATCCATCAGGCGCTTGGCAATATCCTCGACACCGATATGCGCCGTATCCTTGACGCCGCGCGTATCGAGAATGCACTCATGCGCAACGAAGCCGTTGCGTCCGTGATAGAGGATCGGGAAGTACTGTTCGAGCTTTGTCGCCAGATAATTGGCATTGAGGATCGCCATCTCTGTGGCGCGCCTCAGGCCGTTGCCGCCCATCATGCGGATATACATCCAGGTGATCGGCAGTATCGACGCAGAACCCTCAGGGGCTGCCGAAACGGCATGATCCGTGCCGCGGATCACATGGCCGGGCAGGAACGGCACGAGATGCGCTGCAACCCCGATCGGACCGACGCCAGGACCGCCGCCGCCATGGGGTATGCAGAAAGTCTTGTGCAGGTTCATGTGGCAGACGTCGCCGCCAAAATCACCGGGGCGTGCAAGGCCAACCAGAGCGTTGAGGTTTGCGCCATCGAGATAGACCTGTCCGCCATGCGCATGCACGGTGTCGCAAATCGCACGGATATCCTCCTCGAACACACCATGGGTGGACGGGTAGGTGATCATCAATGCAGCAAGGTTTTCGGAGTGCTCCTGCGCGCGGGCAGTCAGATCCGTGAGATCGACATTGCCGTTGTCATCGCATTTGACAACGACCACTTCCATACCTGCCATATGTGCGGATGCCGGATTGGTGCCATGTGCCGAGGAGGGGATGAGGCAGATGTTGCGTTTGGTGCCGCCATTGGCTTCGTGGTAGCGGCGGATTGCCATCAGCCCCGCATATTCACCCTGGCTGCCTGCATTGGGCTGGAATGAAACCTTGGCAAAGCCGGTGATCTCCGAAAGCCAGCGGTCGAGATCGTCGATCATGCCGGCATATCCTGCAAGGTAGCGTGGTGGCGAGAAGGGGTGGATGTCGCTTATCTCCGGCCAGGTAACCGGGATCATTTCTGCTGCCGCATTAAGCTTCATCGTGCAAGAGCCCAGCGGAATCATGGCACGGTCAAGGGCAAGGTCCTTGTCCATGAGAACGCGAAGATAGCGCATCATCGCGGTTTCGGACCGGTGCGCATGGAACACATCCTGGGTCAGGAAATCCCTGCCGCGCGGTTGCAGTTTCGAGGCCTCGCCAGCCTCGCCAATCGTTGCGTTGAAGACGCGGGCAATGGCTGCAAGCTCGCTTTCGCTGACGGTCTCGTCAATTGCCACCGAGACGGTATCCGTGCCCGAGCCGTTAAACAGGAAACCGGCAGCCTCAGCCTTGGCAAGGATCGCTGCCGCGTTGCCGGTTACCCTTGCGGTCACGGTATCGAAACGGGTCTTGTTGACGAGTTCGATCCCGGCTTTCGCAAGTGCTGAAGCCAGACGCTGCGCCTTGTCGTGAATTGCCGAGGCGATGCCGGTCAGGCCCTCGGGCCCGTGCCAGATCGCGTAGGCAGCCGCCATGTTGGCAAGCAGCGCTTGTGCGGTGCAGATGTTGGAAGTCGCTTTCTCGCGACGAATGTGCTGTTCACGGGTTTGCAGGGCAAGGCGGTAGGCCGGATAGCCCTTTGCATCGACGGACTGGCCGACCAACCGCCCCGGGATGATGCGGGTCAGCGGATTGCTGACTGCCATATAGGCGGCATGCGGGCCGCCATTACCCATCGGCACACCAAAGCGCTGCATGGAGCCGACGCAGATGTCAGCTCCCATGCTGGCTGGCGTTTGCATCAGCACGAGTGCCATGGGATCACATGCCATGATGACCAGCGCGCCGCAGGCCTTTGCCTTTGCGATCAATGCGGAAGGATCGCCGATCTCGCCATTGGTGTCCGGCAATTGCAGGATAATTGCGGCTGTTGTTGTGTCGGGTTCGCCCGAACCGAGCGAGAGGTCCAGCATGGTGCAGCGCGTTTTCAGCACGTCGAGGCTCTGGCTGTGAAGCGCATTGGCAACCACAATGCCGGTGCGTTTTTCACGATGGTGGCGGAAAGCTATTCCTGCAGCTTCAGCAATCGCAGTGCCCTCATCCAGGAGTGACGCATTGGCGACAGGGAGTCCTGTCAGTTCGCTGACCAGGGTCTGGAAGTTGAACAGCATTTCCAGCCGTCCCTGGCTGATCTCCGGTTGGTAGGGCGTATAGGATGTGTACCAACCGGGATTTTCCAGAAGGTTGCGCAGGATGACCGGCGGCACCAATGTGCCGTGATAGCCCTGGCCAATGAGGGCACGCGTGCGGGTTACGCCATAGAGCCGCGTGCGCAATTCAGACAAGGCGGCCTGCTCACCAATGCCGTCGGGTATGGCGAGCGGCCTGTCCATCCGGATGGAGCCGGGAACGGTTTTCGATATCAGGGTCTCCATGGAAGGCACGCCGATTGCGGCCAGCATTTCGCGGGTCTCGCTTGCGTTGGGACCGATATGCCGGTTTTCAAAATGGTCTTCGATACCCGTCAGGCGGGAAGCTGAATTGCTGGCGGTCATGGAATGATTGCTCCTGGGCGCAAGGGAATGTTGGTGGTCAGCCGATCATTGCGAGATAAGCGTCACGGTCCATCAGGCCGTCGAGTTCGCTTTCGTCAGCAAGCTTCATGCGGAAGAGCCAGCCCTCGCCCTCGGCAGCGCGGTTGACCAAAGCCGGGTCGCCACTCAATTCGCCATTGTTTTCGGTGACTTCGCCGGAAACCGGGGCATAGACGTCTGAGGCTGCCTTTACCGATTCAACAACTACGGCCTCATCTCCAGCTGACAGGCTACGACCTTTTTCCGGCAGTTCAACATAGACCAGATCGCCCAACTGCTCCTGGGCATGCTCGGTAATTCCAACGGTGGCAATGCCGTTCTCGACTGCAATCCACTCGTGATCCTTGGTGTATTTGACGCTCATGTGCTGGTTCCTGTCTTGAATTGTTGGTGATGAAAGGAGTTACTATTGCCGCTTGTAGCGGTGCGGGGCGAAGGGCAAGGATGCCGTTTCAAGCGGCAATTGCTTGCCGCGCACTTCGGCGAACAATGTACCTTCATGGGAAGCTTCGATCAGGCCAAAGGCAACGGGGTGACCGCAGGTGGGTCCAAAGCCACCCGAGGTGACTTCTCCTATTGTCCTGCCTTCTGAATTGAGGATTGGCGCATGCGCGCGGACCGGGGCGGCACCTTGCGGTTTCAAGCCAACGCGCTTGCGCTTGCGGCCCTCGGCGAATTTTGCGGCAAGGGCTGTCGCTCCGACAAATCTGCCGCCTTCGCGGCATGATTTGGGGATTGCCCAGGCAAGTCCGGCCTCCATCGGTGAGATTGTGTCCGACAGGTCCTGGCCATAAAGCGGAAGGCCGGCTTCGATGCGAAGGCTGTCGCGCGCGCCAAGGCCGATCATCAATACGCGTTCATCCGATACCAGTTTGTCAGCGAAGCCTGCTGCTTCGGGGACGGGAACAGCAATCTCGAAGCCGTCCTCGCCGGTATAGCCTGAGCGCGAGATGATCCAGCCGTCGCCATGCAGGCGGGCTTCAAGGAAGTTCATTTGCGCTATGTCGAGGCCCGCAGCGGTCAATACTGCCTCGGCCTTAGGTCCCTGCAGAGCCAGAAAGACACGCTCCAGCACTTCAATTTCAACATTGAAACCGGTTGCCTCGGCGCGGATATGGGCAAGATCCTTCTCTGCACATGCTGCGTTGCAAACAATCATGAAATGATCGTCGGCAAAGCGGGTCACGATCAGATCGTCAATCACGCCAGCCTGCTCATTGAGGAAGAAGGTGTAACGGGCCTTTCCGGTGTCCTGGGCATCGGCAGGATAGGGACACAGGTGCGAAACCAGCGCTGCAGCATTGCTGCCACGAAGCATGACCAGTACCATGTGCGAGATATCGAACAGGCCTGCGCTTTCACGCACATGCTGATGTTCGCGCATGATGCCGGCGGGATAAAACAAAGGCATGTCAAAACCGGCAAACGGGCCGAATTTCGCACCAAGCCTTTCATGAAGCGAATGAAGGTGAAGCTGTTTCAATCGAGGGCATCCAGGTCAGTTGGGCGCTCGCGCGCTTGAGGGTTGGCGCTTGCGCGCATGCAGGCTGTGCCTCGACGGGGTTACCCGTTCCGGCATTTTGCCTGCCCCTCTGTCCTTGGCCTGAGAGACTTGCACCACCATCTCCATTCATGGTTGGCGCTTACACCTTCGGCGCAGAAGCCAATCGGCCTCCAACTTTCCAGAGTGTCCTGCCGAGCTACGGTCCTTTCGCCTGAGAGATTATGGGCGTTTTCACCTTCGGCGGCCAATCCTTGCGGACCGGCACTCTCCCGCAGCACGTCCCGTACAGACATTCACCTGTTCCGGAAGACTGAGCCATATAACGCAGGATACGCTGCCATGTCCAGATGCGATGTGAGCCTGCCCCCAGAAACGCCAAAAACCCTGCCATTGCTGACAGGGTTTCTGGAGAAAGCAGAGATTTTCATCTCGGCAAGGATTTTGGACCGCACTTTCCGCAATTGACCGACAGGGGCGTTTTCAGCCAGTCACGTCAGTGCGGTCCATGTTGCCGGGAAATCTCAGGGGCGTGAAAGATGTCCCGGCAATTGGGGAGTTCGGAATTCCTGTCAGTTGCAGACCGTGACGCGCTGATAAACCTCGCGGCCATAGCCGTCATATCCGGTGAACTGCGTTTCCTTCCAGCAGCGTGGCTGTGGCTGGTAGACAACGCCGTAGCTTGGCTGGGCATAAGAGCGCGATGCGCCGCCGATGATGGCTCCGGCAACAATGCCGCCAAGCAGGGCTGCCGCGACATGCTTGCCGCCTGCATGGGCTTCAGACGGGGTTGCCAGTGATGAACCGGCAATCATGGCGAAGGCTGCAAGGCCGGTAATGGTCAGGGTACGAAGGTTTGTCATTTTGAAGTCTCCACTTTCTCACGGTGTTGGTTCAGGCTGTTGGTTCAATCCTTGTCGGCTGGCTGTTTGCCGCTGCCGATGATCAACAGATAGGCCCGTTCGAAAGGGAAGGTTGTGCATTTCTACACAAGTGATGCACGGAGGTGAGAATCAATCTGCGAGGCGTGATGACGGTATCCAGCAATAGCCGTTCGGGTCGATCAGATAGCATTCGCGCAGGCCATGGGGCCGGTCCGAACATTCCCTCAATACGGAGCCCTGACCTTTCGCCTCGGCCAATCTTGCCCGCGCCAATGCCATTTCAGGATCAGTGTCATAGAGGCGGAGTTCGATGCCTGCTCCGCGGAAGCCCGATTCAGGCAGCAATGAAAGCAACGGGTTCTCGGCGTAACTTGCATCCACATGCAGCATGAAATGCTGTGAGCCGTAACCGATTACAGCAAAATTCTGGTCTTCGCGGATGATCTCGAGTTCAAGCACCTGGGAGAGCCATGTGGTTTCCTGCCCGATATTTCGGACCAGCAAGTTGATGCCAAGACCCTTGAGGGACTTGCCATAGGCGGCTCCGCCAGCCGACTTCATTTGTAAAAAATCCATATATGCCACCCTGTGCCATGGAAGCCGGACTTAACCACGGTTTAACCAAGAAACAAATGCACTCCTGCCAGCAACAGTTGTTTTAGCAATCCGTTTGCATCACCGCGTTATGGTATCGGACAGGGAAATTACGGCATCAGGAGCCGAGAATGCAGATATTCATGATTGTTGACGATTCACCGGTCATCCGCAAGGTCGGGCGCAGGCTTATCGAAGACATGGGTTTTGTCGTGGTGGAAGCAGTTGATGCCATAGAGGCGCTGACAATCTGTCGTTCGAACATGCCGGATGTCATCATGGTAGACTGGGATATTGGCGGTTCCAGCGGTCTTGACCTGATCCGGGAGATTGTTCTCCTGCCAGGGTCGGAGAGTCTGAAAATCCTGTATTGTACCAGTGAGTTGATGGTGGCCGAAATGACCAAGGCCAAGCGTTCGGGCGCGACAGGCTTCATCATGAAGCCGTTCAATCGCAGGGTACTTGCCGACAAGTTCCGCCAGTTTGGCCTCATCCGTGACGAGCAATTTGCAGCATAGTGGAGCGCAGTAACCGGGAAAACCGGTCCGCAAATGAGAAACCCCGCCAAGTGTGAACCACGGCGGGGTTTTATGCATGTGCGGCACGTTGATTGCCTGATCCGGTCAAATGAAGGGACGGACCGGGTCAGATGGCCTGAAGCGGTTTCGAGATCAGGCGACGCGTGCTTCAGCCGGATCGGGTTCGCGCAGCACATAGCCGCGGCCCCAGACGGTTTCGATGTAGTTGAGGCCGTCAGCAGCTGCAGCGAGTTTCTTGCGCAGCTTGCAGATGAAAACGTCGATGATCTTGAGTTCCGGTTCGTCCATGCCGCCATAGAGGTGGTTGAGGAACATTTCCTTGGTCAGCGTCGTGCCCTTGCGCAGCGACAGCAGTTCCAGCATCTGGTATTCCTTGCCAGTCAGGTGAACGCGCTGGCCTGCAACTTCAACGGTCTTCGCATCGAGATTGACGACGAGATCGCCTGTGGTGATGACTGACTGGGCATGGCCCTTGGAACGGCGGACGATGGCGTGAATGCGTGCAACCAGTTCGTCCTTGTGGAACGGCTTGGTCATGTAGTCATCAGCGCCGAAGCCAAGTCCGCGTACCTTGTCTTCAATACCGGCAAGGCCGGAAAGGATCAGGATCGGCGTCTTGACCTTGGAAAGGCGCAGCGTGCGCAGGACTTCATAGCCAGACATGTCAGGCAGGTTGAGGTCCAGAAGAATGATGTCATAGTCATAGAGCTTGCCCAGATCGACGCCTTCCTCACCAAGGTCGGTGGTGTAGACGTTGAAGCTCTCGGATTTGAGCATCAGTTCGATGCTCTGGGCGGTAGCACTGTCATCCTCGATCAGCAGTACGCGCATGCCTATTCCCCTTCTATTGCCGCATCAGCCCGCCTGGACAAGTGTTGCCTGAATTGTCCCGGCCTCGCTCGCATTCCGAACTGATTCAGGATGCTGACGCACAATGGTTAACAAAATGTAATTCACGCGCGCAAGCCTCGACTCGGAAATTAATTTTCTTCTCCTATCCATTTGATTTTATTGAACAGAAAGAAGGAGCGAACCTTAACGTGCTACATTAAGAAACCGTTTCAACGGGAAAGTCGGGCGAACGGGGCGGCAAATTACGAATTTCGCGAATCTTTGTCCCGTTGCCGCGTTCCGGTTTACCGGCTCTTAAGGCATGGCCCTTATGATTAAGAACAGGCGTAAACGAAGAGTTACCAACGGTGCTTTTTGTTAACTTTTTCGACCATCGGGTGTTTGCCGGTTGTTGAAACGTGTTTTTCGAAGGGGGCGGCAGGCGGTTTGACCGGCTGCGGCAACGGCAGGCGAACAACTGCCCGGTGGCTACCACGCATTCAAGGAGTATTGAGTATGAAGTCGCGTGACAATCTTATGAGGCTCAAGCACTTCCAGGTCCAGGACCGGACCCGGCAGTTGGCACAGATCGACATGATGGTTCATGAAATGACCAAGATGTCGGACGACCTCAAGGCGCAGATCCGCATCGAGGAAGAGAAGTCTGGCATTGCAGATGTCACCCACTTTGCCTATCCGACATTCGCCAAGGCCGCCCGCCAGCGCCACGAAAATCTTCTCGTGTCAATCCGGGATCTCAATGACAAGCGCCAGGCTGCAGAAGATGCACTCAGCGAGGCAGAAGAAGACCTGAAGAAGGCCCAGGCGCTGGAATCACGCGATGGCTCAACCGGCGTCAGTGATCAGGTGGTTGATGCCCAGGTCGAACGCCGCGCCATGATTGGCTGACATTGCTGGTCAATATTTGAGATGTTGCACGATATGGTCGATATCGCCGGGTTTTACCCCGATATCGGCCAGTTCGCTTGCGCTCATTGTGCGCAATATTTCCTGCTTCCGGCGTGAGAGGTTCTTGCCGGGATTTTTGCTTCTGGTCATGAACATGGCTCTTTCCCTTCTTCCTCCCTTGCATGGAAGATAAGGATGATAACAGTCATTGTGCAGTGCACAATCCGAATGGCTGCCATGCAATTGTTTGAAAGCGGTCGGCCGGTATCAGTAGCGCCGGTTGATGATGCGGTTACTGACCAGTCGGCGCTGTTTTTGCAGCTCGCGCAGGAAAACGAACATGCCCGAGCCAGCGATCAGGAGCATGCCGAGTATAGTAGCCATGCCCGGCAATTGCTCCCAGATCAGCCAACCCCACATGACTGCCATCGGCAGTCCGACATATTCGAACGGGGCAACGGTTGCTGCATCGGCCATGCGGTAGGCCTGGGCGATGCAATAACCGACGATTGCGGAATTGAACCCCAGGATAACGAAAAGCCAGGTGTCGGTACCCTGCGGCCAGGTCCATCGCCGCAACAGGAAGCGCAGGCTCTCGCCGGTGTCTTCCCCCACGAAATGGCCGTCACCGGCAATCAGGAAAAAGCCGATCGATACCAGAATGAACATCGCCTGCACATAGACGGCTAGTGCGGAGGCCCTGGTGGTGGCGCCCAGCTTGCGGGTGACAACCTGGTTGAGCGCATAGGCGAAGGCGGACACGACCGGCAGCAGCAGTACTAGGACGGCGGTGTCCCGCTCTTGTTGCCAGGGCTGGATCATGACAATGACGCCGAGAAATCCGACCGCCACAGCGCCCAGGCGGAACAGGCCGACCTTTTCACCCAAAACCGGAACCGAAAGCAGGGTGATCATCAACGGCGCCACAAAGAACAGCGCCGTGGCATCGGCGAGAGGTACGATTGCCAATGCCGTGAAATAGGTCAGGTTCGACAAGACAATCAGGACCCCCCGGCTCAATTGCAGTAGCGGGTTTCGCGTCTTCAGGATCGACCAGCCTCCCTCGAACCATACCAGCATCATCGAGAAACAGATGCCGACCGATGAGCGGATGAACACCATCTGGTGCAGGGGATAGGCGCCCGACAGCAACTTGATCAGCATGTCGTTGACGGAAATTGCGATCATGCCGACAAGGATGAAGGTGATGCCCGCTGCCGGGCGATTTATAGACAGGGGAGCAGATGAGATTGCCATTTCTGCCGCCTATCACGAAGTTTTCAACGGGGACAGCCTGATTCTTTGATGCCCCGGCTGCTTGAAAGGCGGATCGCCCCGGATTATCGGTGGATCATGAGCCAGCCAGACGATCCGAGACTGCGCGATCCCACCCCGCGTATCCATACGACAGCGCAGACCAAGGGCTGCAAGATGGGCCGTCATTCGATTGTCGGCGAGCGCTGTGTGCTGCGCGATGTGCGGCTTGGGGATTTTTCGTATTTCGAGCGGCATTGCGAGGCGATCTATGCCGATATCGGCAAGTTCTGCTCGATAGCTGCCAATAGCCGAATCAATGCGCTGGAGCATCCGATTGACCGTGTGACCAGCCACAAGGTCAGCTATCGCCCGAACGAATATTTCAAACTGCATGGCATTGACCAGGACTGGCGCAGCTATCGCCAGTCCAGGCGTGTTGAAATCGGCAATGATGTGTGGATCGGGCATGGTGCGGTGATCATGCCGGGTGTTGCAATCGGTCATGGGGCCGTGGTTGGTGCCAATGCTGTTGTGACGCGTAATGTCGGGCCTTACGAGATTGTAGCGGGAGTTCCGGCGAGGCGGTTGCGCATGCGGTTTCCAGACAATGTGATCGAGCGGCTTCTGGCGCTTGCCTGGTGGGACTGGCCGGAATTGAAATTGCATGAAGCGATCCCGGACATGCAGGCAATGGAAATCACGGCATTTCTCGACAAGTTTGAATGAGACACGCGCTACTTCACGTGATCAAATGGCACCCCGGACAAAAGACAAGACCAGCATTTCGATCTGCTTCCAGGTGTTGGCACGGGTTTCGTCACTGACCTGGCCGAGATAGTTCAGCAAAACGATGCCATGAACGGCAGACCACAGCATTCTGGCGGCGGTGAACCGGGTCCCGGGATCCGCACCGAAGCGGGTCGGTTTGAGCGTGTCGGCAATCCAGCCGAAAAGCGAATCCTGCAAGGTCGAATAATTGTCTGAAATGATGCCGACAGCGCGGTTGCGGTTATAGGCGAGCATCGCCGCCCAGCGGCTTTCATTGGCCTCGACATAATCGACATAGGCCGAAGCCATGCTCAGCAACCGGTCTTCAATGACCGTGATCGGGTCCATCCCGCTTTCTGCAATGATGATATCACGCGCTGCATCTGCCTCACGGATACGGGCCAGCGCATAAGTGGCGAAATCTTCCAGAACATGGGCATTGGCCTCCTGGACCAGTCCGTCAATCGAGCCGAACAGGTTGTAGACCGTGCCAACAGAAACACCGACGCGGTTCGCGACCGGACGCGCTTTCACGGCTTCGATCCCGCCATGGTCCATCAGGTCGAGCGTGACACGGATAAGGCGCGCCCGGGTTTCGTCATGTGGCAGGGTCATGTCGGCTCTCAATTCAATTTTGCATTGTGACGGGTTCCGCCGGAAATCCGGCCCTCTTTTCGAGTGCAGAGCCTATCACAGACAACCATTTTTGAGCAGCGTTCACTTTTTTTCTTGAACAGCGTTCATAAATACATATGTTGCAATTGTGAACGCTGTTCAAAAAAGGAGTGTGTCATGCTGAAAATGTTAAGGGACCTGTCCCGTGTTGCCGGTTCAAGGCTCAGGGACAAGAGCGAAGAAGTATTCAGTGTCGAATTGCTCGATCTCAAAATCCGCGAGGCGGAGCAGAACCTGGGAGAGGCGAAGCGCGTTATGGCCGCATTGTTGTTGCGGTTGCGGGCAGAAGAAAAATCCGCGGGCCGTATCGCCTCGGAAATTGCCGATCTCGAAGAGCGTGCTTGTGAGGCAATCGGCAAGGGGCGGGAGGACCTCGCCCAACAGGGGGCAGAGGCGATTGCCGAGCTTGAGGATGAGCAGGCCGTGCGCAACGGGACGATTGCCTCTCTGAGAAGCCGGATCGGGCAAATCAGATTGTCGATCGAAAAGGCGAACCGGCGACTGTTGAGCTTGCGACAGGGTGCCGTTGCCGCCAAGGCAGCAGTGGCCGAACGCCGGGCGCAGGGCAGGATCGAGCGCTCGCTCAAGGGTACGACCAGCTTCCGCGAGGCGGAAGAACTGATTGCGCGGATCACAAGCCAGCGCGACCCCTTCGAGGAAGCGGGCGTGCTTGATGAAATCGATGCGCAGCTCGACAAGTCGAGCGTCAGGGACAGGCTCGCGGAAGCCGGTTGCGGGTCACCGCTCAAGTCCCGGGCAAGTGATGTACTGCAACGGATTGCCGCGAAGGCGGCGGCTGGCGCGAAACCCCAGGCGGCTGCATGAGCCGTTCAGAAACCTGAAAACCAGTTCCTGAAAATCAACAAAGGAGAAAACCCGTGAAAGACCAGAATTCAACAACCATCTACACAGCCTTCAACGCCCTTGGCGTTGTTACCGCATATGTGATGCTGGCGCTCTCCATTCACCTCGCGCCGGTTGACCTTTCCACGAAGGGATATTGGGGAATGGGCATATTCCTGCTCACCCTTTCGCTTGTGAATTTCGTCAAATACCGCATGGACGACCGTATTCAAGCTGACCGGATTTCGCAGTTGGAGGCGGCAAAGAATGAAAAGCTGATCGAGGATTTTGTTCGCGAAAAGTAAACGCTGCCTGTTCTTCCATCCGATGCAGCCGCTCCGAAAGGGCGGCTGTTTCGGCTTGAGCATCGCCGCGCCTGCTGTCAGTGTGGCGCAAACAGGGAGGGGTATGATGCTTTCATGGTTTACTGTGATCTTGTGCTGCCAGCTTGCGGGCGAGGTGGCAGTCGGCGTTCTGGCCCTTCCGGTGCCGGGGCCTGTCATCGGCATGGTGCTGCTGTTTGTTTTCATGGCATTGAAGGGCGGCATTCCCACCGGGCTTGCCAATACCGGCGGTGCATTGTTGTCCAATCTGTCGCTGTTGTTCGTGCCGGCGGGCGTCGGCATCATGGCCCATGCCGCACTGCTCTCACAGGACTGGCCAGCCTTGTCAGTGGCGCTCGTCGCCTCGACCGTGCTGACAATCGCAGTGACCGCGATGGTGATGGTCTGGATCAAGCGGCTGACCGTGCGGGGAGGCAGCGATGCGTGACCTCAGCCAGGTTTGGGTCTATCTGGCGGCAAGCCCGCTCCTGCATCTCACACTCACCCTGATTGCCTATCAGGCCGGGGCGTGGCTGCATGCCAGATCGGGAAACAATCCGTTGATCAATCCAGTGCTGATAGCGGTTCTGGCGCTGGTCGCCATCCTGGTCGCGACGGGGACAAGCTACCAGTCCTATTTCGAAGGTGCGCAGTTTGTTCACTTTCTTCTCGGTCCGGCAACTGTGGCACTCGCCATTCCGCTCTATCGCCAGTTCAGCCATGTGCGAAAATCGGCCCTCGCCATCCTGGCCAGCATCATTGCCGGTTCGCTGACGGCAGCTGGTTCAGCAGTTGCGATTGCATGGCTGATGGGTGCGCAGACAAGTGCGATCATTTCGTTAGCGCCAAAATCGGTAACAGCGCCTGTCGCGATGGGTATTTCGCAGCAGCTCGGCGGTTTGCCCTCGTTGACGGCGGCTTTGGTCATACTGACGGGTATCACGGGAGCGATGCTTGGCCCGCTGGTTCTCAATCTCATGAAAATTGGCGACTGGCAGGCTCGCGGCCTTGCCTTGGGTACGGCAAGCCATGGTATTGGCACAGCAAGGGCGCTTCAGGTGAACGAGGTGGCAGGTGCTTTTTCCGGCCTTGCCATGGGGCTGAACGCGCTGGCGACCGCAATCCTGCTTCCCTTGTTGTGGAGACTGTTCCCTTGATTGAAAGATTTCGACCCGCATTGCTGATGATTGCGGCAATCTCGTTCGGGCTTGGCATATCGCTGCCACTGATCCGGTTTGAAAAACTCTATTTCTTTGCAGAGACGCCATCGCTGTTGGGCGTGGTCGAAGGGCTTTGGACCAAGGGTGACTGGGGCCTGGCTGTGCTGGTGGGCGCGTTCTCTCTGGCCTTTCCGGTCGTCAAGATGTTCACAGTCTATGAGGCTGCGTTCCGGCAGGGGCGATTTCCTGCCTGGGCAGGGTTCCTGTCGAAATGGTCGATGATGGATGTGCTGCTTGTTGCCATCCTTGTCTTTGCTGCCAAGACCAGCGGTTTGGCGACAGCAGTGAGTCAGCCCGGGATCTGGTTTTTCACGCTTTCAACCGTGGCAACCGCGATTGCCTCGACTGGCATTGAGGGCGACCATTAGCGATTTTTCACAAGCGAAAGCCGCACCCGTTGAGGATGCGGCTCTCAAACTCATCTTGCCTTCACAATGTGAAGGATCACAAATTTCAGTGACGGTATTCCTGGATGCGGGTCGTCCGCAGGCCCGCCAGGCCATGGGCATCGATCGAACTTTGCCAGGAAAGGAATTCCTCGACGGTCAAGGTGTACCGATCGCAGGCTTCCTCCAGCGACAAAAGCCCGCCACGTACAGCGGCAACGACTTCAGCCTTGCGCCGGATAACCCAGCGGCGGGTAGAGGAAGGCGGAAGATCGGCAATCGTCAACGGGCTGCCGTCTGGTCCGATAACATATTTCACACGTGGTCTGACGTGATCGGTCATAACTCAATACTCACTACAATTGACCAATTTCACGATCAGGCTATGACAATCGCCTTAAATTTTGGATAAGGCAGCGGTTACAATTGGGTAAGGATTGACGCTTTTCGAGATGCGTCTTTGTCGTTACAAACAGGAGATGGCTACAGATGCCATTGCCTGGAGCGTAACCGGCGTTGCAATGGGCGATACGGGATCTAGAGGGGGCGAAACCAGGTGTTTTCAGATTCCTACCGAACCGTTGCCTATGTGAACGGACTGTTCTGCCTGTACCTGGCGCTTGGCATGTTGCCAGCGATGACGGTCGATATCATTGACGCAAATGATGACTGGCGCGGTTTTCTGGCGGCGCTGTTTCTGGTCGGCAGCACATCAGGCGCAGTAATCCTTGCCAACCGGGGACAACTGCAGCCATTTTCATTGCGCATGGGGTTCCTGCTGGTAACCACCCTCTGGCTGACAACATCGATGGTTTGCGCATTGCCGTTCCTGTTCGGCTCGCGCGACATCAGTTTCACCGATGCTGCATTCGAGGCGGTATCGGGACTTACCACCACGGGAGCAACCGTGCTGTCCGGCCTCGATGACATGCCGCGCGGATTGTTGATGTGGCGCTCGACGACGCAGTGGCTTGGCGGCATCGGCATTGTGGCGATGGGGCTTCTTGTATTTCCGTTCCTGCGGATTGGCGGCATGCAGTTTTTCCGAATGGAATCTTCCGAGCGTTCGGACAAGCCCGTTGCCAGGATCCAGACCTTTGCGATCTCGTTGATCGGGCTTTACTGCCTGCTGACGCTGTTGTGCATGGTGCTTTATGCCTCCGGGGGGATGGGGTGGTTTGATGCGCTCAACCACGCCATGACTACGATATCAACGGCGGGGTTTTCCACCCATGACACTTCCTTCGCACAATTTGGCGACATGGTGCTCGTTACGGCGATCATCTTCATGCTGATCGGGGCGATGCCCTTCACCGCGTTTTTCCTGCTTGTGCTGAACAATGATTACAAACGGGCGCTGGACAGTCAGATTGCTGCACTGATCCTGATCATCATGGTGCTGATGGTTCCCGCTTTTGCCAGCGCCAGCGCGCATGGCAGCCTGAGCGCTACCGACGCGCTGATCCATAGCATGTTCAATGTCGTCTCCATCGTCACGACAACCGGCTATGCCACAACCGACTATACGCAGTGGGGGACATTGTCAGCCGGTGTTTTCCTGGTGGCGATGTTCGTTGGCGGATGTGCGGGGTCAACAGCCGGCGGCTTCAAGACCTACCGGCTCATTATCCTGTTCCAGACATTGCGGGTGTCGGTACGGGAGCTGGTTTATCCCAACGGGGTGTTCCCGGTTTATTACAACAACAAGCGGATTTCGCCGGAAGCGCTGCAATCGGTGACGACCTTCTTTACAGCCTATATCGCCATCCTGTTCCTGTTCACGCTGCTGCTTGCTGCTACCGGGCTTGATCTTGTGACAGCGTTTACAGGAACACTTGCTACGCTTTCCAATGTCGGACCGGCATTGGGCGAGACCATAGGTCCCGCCGGCCATTTTGGGCCGTTGAGTGACACCGCGAAATGGCTGCTGATCATGCTTATGTTTCTGGGGCGGCTGGAGATCATGACGGTGCTGGTGATTGTGAGCCCCGTTTTTTGGCGCGGGAACTGACCATCAGGCCGATGCATCCGCGATGATGGCGAGATTGCCATCCGGCGTCTCCGCCCAGATATTGGCCGTTGTTTCGCCACTGACAGCCCTGATCGAAAATGGCGTATCAACAAAAAGTGGGGAGACTGCGCGGAACGAAAATTCCCTCAGCCATTGCACGTCGAGGCTTTCCCGGGCGAGGTCCATCAGCAGGGTCGCGGTCAGGGGCGCATGAAAGACAATGCCTGGATAGCCCTCGACATTACGGGCGTAGTCGGCATCATAGTGGATGCGATGACCGTTGAAGGTCAGGGCCGAGTAGCGGAACAGCCAGACGGGATCGGGCTCGACCAGCCGGGATATTGCGCTGCTTGCCCGCGAAGGCGGCTGTTGCGGCATCGTTGGCGGTGCGGCTTCCGAGGGATCAGCACGGTAGACGAGATCCTGCTCCTCGCTCACGAGCAATGTGCTGCCTTCGCTGATTTCATGCAGCAAGGTCAGGAATACCAGATCGCCGCTTCGCCCGCGCTTTGGAATAATTGACGCAATTGTCGTGCGGCGTATGGCCGTCATGCCGATTCGCAATGGCTGGTGGAATTGCAGGCGGCTGCCGGCCCACATGCGCCGCGGCAATGCTATCGGAGGCATGAAACCACCGCGCGCTGGATGCCCGTCCCGGCCAAGCTCGCTTGCAGGCCGCGCTTCGCCAAACCATGCCCAATGCCAGCCATGCGGCAAGGCAGCCCCCTGGCGGAGCTTGCAAATGCCGTTTGCTGAAACCCGGCCCGCCATTGTCGCATTCATCAACTCGGCCTGGCGCGCATCGATAACGGCTTTGGTCGTGCGGGTCTTGCCGATCCAGTCTTCCAGACCTTCAAATAGTTTGTCGTTCATGCGAAGTTCCTGCGCTGCCATTGTCTGGCGCCCAATATTGCCTATTCGAACGAGCGGTTGCCATGAATGAATTGCTGACACCACAGGAAATGGCCCGCGCCGATGCCCTGGCAATCCATTGCGGGATTACCGGGATCGAATTGATGGAGAATGCGGGCCGCGCCGTTTTTGACGTTGCTTCGCACCTGGTGGTACCCGGCCGGAATGTCATGGTTCTTTGCGGAACTGGCAATAATGGTGGCGATGGTTTCATCGCGGCGAGATTGCTGCACGAAAGCGGCTTCAAGGTCATCGCCGCGATTGCCGGCAATGAGGCATCCATCAAGGGGGATGCAGCAATCGCGTTTCGCCGGATGCGTGAGAGCGGCGTTGTGCCCGTAGATGCAGACGAGGTGGAACCGGAACGGGCAGCTCTGATCATTGACGCGCTGCTGGGTGCTGGTATCGACCGGCCAGTTACCGGCAGGCTTGCCGCGCTGATTTCCAGGGTGAATGGCAGTGGTGTGCGAATTGTCGCGGTTGACCTGCCCAGCGGTATCAACGGGGCGAATGGCGCGGTGATGGGTATCGCGGTGCAGGCGCATCACACAGTCACCTTCTTTCGACGCAAGCCAGGGCATCTGCTTTATCCGGGACGTCACTATTGCGGTGAGATCACTCTTGCCCAGATCGGAATTCCCGCCAGCGTGCTCAGCGGTCTGGCACCGAAAGTGTTTGCCAATGATCGACGGATATGGGGGAAGTCGTTCCCACTGCCGCAGGCCATGGGGCACAAATATGATCGGGGCCACGCCCTGGTGTTGAGCGGTCCGCAATACAGGACCGGAGCGGCGCGTCTTGCTGCGCAGGCGGCGCTGCGTATTGGCGCTGGCCTCGTGACGCTTGCCAGTCCGGTTTGCGCCATGGCTGAAAATGCAGCGCATCTGACAGAGATCATGCTGCGGGAAATGTCAAATGATGAAAGCCTGCGCGCACTGCTTTCAGACCAGCGTTTCAGGGCAGCGCTGGCAGGGCCGGGCGGCGGGGCGGATGCTTCGATGCGCGGCAAGGTCGCCGTGATGCTTGAGGCGGGCCGAAGCGCCGTCCTCGACGCTGATGCGCTGACTGCATTTGCCGAAGAACCGGAAACATTGTTCGGCCTGATTGCTGCCAGCGAAGGCGATGTGGTGATGACACCGCATGCCGGTGAATTTGCAAGGCTGTTCGGCAATCAGGGTTCTGACCGGCTTGCTGCGGCACGCGAGGCGGCGGCAAGAAGCAGCGCAACAATCATCCTGAAGGGCGGTGACACGGTCATTGCCGCGCCCGACGGCAGGACCACCATCAATGAGAACGCACCGCCTTGGCTCGCAACAGCGGGTTCTGGCGATGTACTTGCCGGTCTTGCCTGCGGATTGCTGGCGCAGGGCATGACGGGCTTCGAGGCAGCCTGTTGTGCTGTCTGGATTCATGGCGCAGCCGCAGCCGAATTCGGGCCTGGCCTCATTGCCGGGGATATAGAGAAAGGTGTGCCTGCGGTGATGCAAGCCCTGTTGCCTGTGATCACGCAGCTGTAACAAACTGAATGGCAGCGTGATTGCGCGACCACATTCGCGCCGCATTACGGAATATGGTGCGCTGCAATATTGCGGTGCAGCATGTGCGCCGCGTTTGCAGAGGGCGAGAACATGAAATACAGAAACATGATTGCGGCTTTGGCCGCCACGGTTTGCCTTGTGCTTCCGGTCGGTCCGGCACAGGCAGAAAATGTTCAATGCGGTGGTGCATCATGGTATGCGCTTACCAGCAAGACTGCATCGGGCGAACCGATGCGTGCGGACAGGCTGACGGCTGCGCACAAGAAACTGCCATTCGGTACAAGGCTGAAAGTTGTCAACAAGCGCAATGGAAAGACGGTCGTCGTCCGTGTCAATGATCGTGGTCCGTTCGTGAAAGGGCGCATCCTTGATCTGTCAAAGGCAGCCGCATCAGAACTCGGCTTTATAGGTTCGGGCCATACCGAGGTCTGCGCGCAGATACTGGCGCGTCCCTGACGAGCAAGTCTCAAGGCCCGGCACGAACCTCGTGCGGGACTGGTAATGTTGTGCTTGGAAAACAGCGGCATTTTGCCTTATATGACGTGTAACAGGAACTGCACGGCCTTTACCCGTGCCTGAACCGAGTGTTGCCATGCTGAATTCCCTCGATCTTCCCGGACGCCCGGAAGACACGCGCATTGTTGTTGCAATGTCGGGTGGTGTTGATTCATCCGTTGTTGCAGGCCTTTTGAAGCAGGAAGGCTATGACGTTGTCGGGATGACGCTGCAGCTTTACGATCACGGGGAGGCGGTGCATCGCAAGGGTGCCTGTTGTGCCGGGCAGGACATCCATGATGCGCGGCGTGTGGCCGAGGCCCTCTCCATTCCGCATTATGTGCTGGACTACGAAGCCCGGTTCCGCGAAGCCGTTATCGACCCGTTTGCCGAAAGCTATCTTGCCGGCGAAACCCCGATTCCATGCGTCTCTTGCAACCAGACGGTCAAGTTTGCCGATCTGCTGACGACAGCGCGCGATCTGGGGGCCGCAGCATTGGCAACGGGACACTATGTCCGTTCCATCGTGGCTGATGTCGCAACGGGTCGCAGGGCACTGCATCGCCCGCTCGATGAAGCCCGCGACCAGAGCTATTTCCTGTTTGCCACGACCCAGGCCCAGCTTGATTTCCTGCGCTTTCCGCTCGGTGGTCTGCCGAAGTCGCGCACCCGCGAGATTGCCCGTGAACTTGGGCTGGTGGTTGCGGAGAAGTCGGACAGCCAGGACATCTGCTTTGTTCCGAAGGGCAAATATTCCGATGTGATTTCGAAGTTGCAGCCGCGTGCGGCTGACGCCGGGGAGATTGTTCACATGGACGGGCGGGTGCTCGGCCATCATGACGGGATCATGCATTACACGATCGGCCAGCGCCGCGGCATCGGCATTGCCACGGGCGAACCGATCTATGTGGTTCATCTCGATGCTGCCAATGCCCGCGTTGTTGTGGGTCCGCGTGAAGCACTGGCCACGCGCCGGGTGCATTTGCGCGATGTGAACTGGCTTGGCGACCGTCCGATGGCCGAACTTCCCGCAGAGGGCCTTGAAATCCACGCCAAGGTACGTTCATCACGGGCCCCGGCAGAAGCGCGGCTGTTCTGGCGGGATGGTTGTGTGCATGTTGATCTTGCTGATGGCGAGAGCGGGGTCGCACCGGGGCAGGCTTGTGTATTCTATGCCGATGACAGCGACGGTTCGCGTGTGCTGGGCGGCGGCTTCATTGCCCGATCCGAGCGGGAGGCGGAGGCAGAGGCGGCACTTCAGCGTCTCAGAATGACCGAGCGCGATCACAAGGAGACAAACAGGATCGTGACGCAGTCAGCGACTGCTTGACAGGGTGCCGGTGGCTTCCTTATATGCGCGCAAGTTGACGGTGGTGAGCGATCCGGTTGGATGATGCGTCGCCACAAGGTCATGGCAGAGTAGCTCAGTTGGTGAGAGCGCCGGATTCATAACCCGGAGGTCGGCGGTTCAAATCCGCCCTCTGCTACCAGAATTCCCATGATCCGTACCATGGAAGTGTCAAGGCAACTCCTCCGTGATTGACCAGTGTCAATGCGGTGTCGACACTTGTCCGTCATCCTCCTCATTCCCAGGTGCCAGGCGGAGGAAGGCAATGACCAGCAGATCGAGCTATCAAAAGGTATTGGCAATTGTCGCAGGGATTGCAGCTGCAGTGCTGGGGTCCAGCGTTGCCAATGCCCAGGAAGTGTCAGTTCAGCATGGCAAGGCTCTCGCGGAAACCAACTGCGCCAAATGCCATGCGACCGGCCTGACGGGTGACAGTCCGCATGAAAAGGCTCCGCCGTTCAGGACACTTGGCAGCCGGTTTCCCGTCGATACCGTGGATGAGGCATTGCTGGCAAAACTCTCACCAAAGCACAGCGACATGCCGACTTTCGAAATCACACCAGGGCAGGCAAGGGACATTGCGGCTTATATTGCTTCAATCCAGCCAGTAGCGCATGGCGAGGCGCTGGTTGTTGCGAATTGCTCGCCCTGTCATGCCATCGGAAAGACCGGCGACAGTCCGCATTCGGATGCGCCACCGTTCAGAACCTTGTCCGAGCGCTATCCGATCGATGCGCTGGAAGAGGCGTTTGCAGAAGGAATTGAGACCGGGCATCCCGACATGCCCAGCTTCTCTGCAGAGCCCGAGCAGATCGCCGACATTCTTGCCTATATCTGGTCGGTGCAAGCCAAATAGGGTTGCCTTCAGGCCAGGATGCGCGAGATTTCCGGCACAAATGCCGCGCCTTTTCCACCGGCTTCCGTCCTGGCGTAAAGATCGCGGATCGCACGGGCAGTTGACGCCTCAGCATCCAGCGCCTCTGCCATGGCGACATAGTAGCTGGTGTCCTTGTGGGCATTGGCGATGGAAAAACGCATTCCCGAAACATCGCCATCAAGAACATATGGTTTGAGACGGTCCAGAACGACACCTGCACCGCCGCCCCTTGCGAGCACATCGATAAAGACAGATGCCTCGATACCGCTGCGGCTGGCGCAGGCGGCGGCTTCGCCCAGCACGGCCGAAAAACCCAGTGACACATAATTGTGCAGAAGCTTCAGCTTGTGGCCGGAGCTGACCGGTCCTGCATGGAAGATATTCTCGGCAAAGCATTGCAGCAGGGGCAAGGCGGCATTGAAGTCGGTTTCACTGGCGCCGACGATCAGGTTCAGCCGGCCTTCCTCGGCTTCCTTCGGGGTTCTGGTCATCGGTGCGTCGATGAAACTGCCACCTGCATTGGTCACCAGTCTTGCCATGCGTGTGGTTTCATCGGGGATTGCCGTAGAGCAATCTATGACAAGCGTGCCTGGCCTTATGCCTGCGAGAATGCCGTCGGAACGGGTAAGGATGTCTTCGACCTGCGGTGAGCCGGTAACGCAGATGATGAGGATTTCGGCTCGAGTTGCGAGGGCGCGCCCGGTTCCAACCAGGGTGGCGCCAGCCGATAGCAGATCGTCAACCGGCTGGTTGCCCGGATGATCGAGGCATGAAAGCTGCCACCCGGCATTGAGGATATTGCGTGCGATGCCATGTCCCATCAGGCCGATGCCGACAATACCTATCTGCTGGCTTTTCATGATCCGTTTCCCCTGGTCATTGGTCAAAAAAAGAGCCCGGTGCAATGCACCGGGCTCTCCATCAAGCATGTTCAGGCAAGCTATTACATGCCCATTTCGAAGTAGGTGTACTTGCCGTCGTCGCCCTTCTTCCACTCGTACATGACATAGTCAGGACGGGTGATGTCGCCCTTCGCGTCATAGCCGAGGTCGCCAATGGTGGTGGAGAATGGTCCGTTTGCCTTGACTGAATCAGCAACCTTCATCGGGTCGTTGGAGCCAGCTTTGGTTGCTGCCGCTGCGATGATCTGCACGGCTGCATAAGAATACAGCGTGTAGGCTTCCGGCTCAAAACCAGCTGCACGGAACTTTTCGACGAGTTCCTTGGCTGCCGGGTTGTTGCGTGGATCGGGAGCGAACGTCATCAGGGTGCCGTTGACCGCGTCACCAGCAATCGAGGCCAGTTCGTTGGACACGATGCCGTCGCCGGACATGAAGGTTGCCTTCAGGCCCTGGTCTGCCATCTGACGCATGATCAGGCCGGCTTCCGTGTGCAGGCCGCCGAAATAGACGACGGAAACGCCGGCTTCCTTCATCTTCGCAACCAGTGCGGAGAAGTCCTTGTCGCCGGTGTTGATGCCTTCATACATGGCTTCGGTTACGCCGGCATCGTTCATGGTCTTCTTGGTGAAGTCCGCGAGGCCCTGACCATATGGGGTCTTGTCGTGCACGACTGCAACCTTGGCGTCCTTGAAGTTCTTGGCGATGTAGTCGCCGGCAACCAGGCCCTGCTGATCGTCACGTCCGCAGGTGCGGAAGGTGTTCCACAGGCTGCGCTCGGTGAAGGTCGGGTTGGTTGAAGCCGGAGTGATCTGGAACACGCCATTTTCAGCATAGACTTCGGAGGTCGGGATCGACACGCCGGAGTTGAAGTGACCAACAACGAACTTGACGCCATCAGCGACAAACTTGTTGGCAACGGAAATGCCCTGCTTCGGATCGGAAACGTCGTCGCCGAAGGAAAGAACGATCTTCTCGCCATTCACGCCGCCTGCAGCGTTGATGTCTGCAACGGCCTGTTCTGCGCCCTTCTGGAGCTGTGCGCCGAAGGCTGCGTTCGGGCCTGTGAGCGGACCTGCAACGCCGATCATCATGTCGGCTTGGGCAGATGCGCCCAGAGCAACAAATGCTGACAGCGCGAGTGCTGAAACAAGCATCTTCTTCATATTGAAATACTCCCTTGTGAGTGGTGCAATGTTGAAAACCTCATGCGACAAGCACCATGCCGCACAGGTATTGTTGAATGCCGCCTGGGCGGCCAGTTTGCCAGGCACGCCCGGCAAATCACGGTTTCGGACCTGTTCAGGCCCGGTTCCGCCATGACAGCGGAGAAGCTCGCTCATAGAGCCAGTGATACTGGCTCACCATCTGATTGGTCCGGGTATATTGGAAGCCCAGGAACCCCAGCACCATCAACACAATTGTGTCAACAAGATAGTATTGTGCCGAAAACATCGTTCCGTCAAAGAGCGCGTGGTGGATGAAGCGCACCCCCAAGCCCAGAAGCAGCATGTAAACGAACAGATTCAGATAGGTGCGCCAGGTTTCGGCGCAGGCCTTTCCTGTCATCCAAGCGGCCCATCCACCAAGGATCACGGTGATGAACACGAACTGCCAGAATGACGCTTCTTCGTACAATATTCCCTGCATGGTCCTGTCCTCAGTGCCTTCCGCCTTCAAGATAAGCGGCACGCACGTCTTCGCGTTTCAGCAATTCCGAGCCCTCGCCGGTCATCGTGATCAGTCCGTTGACCATCACATAGCCGCGATGGGCGAGTTTCAGCGAGTGGAACGCGTTCTGCTCAACCAGCAACACAGTGAGATGCTGCTGCGCGTTCAACTCGCGAATGACGTCGAAAATCTGCTTCACTATCAGCGGTGCAAGGCCAAGCGAGGGTTCGTCGAGCAGCAAAAGCTTGGGACGGCCCATCAATGCGCGCGCGATGGCGAGCATTTGCTGTTCACCGCCGGAAAGGGTTCCGCCGCGCTGTGAAATACGTTCCTTGAGCCGGGGAAACAGTTCGAAAACCCGTTTCAGGTCATCGTCAAAATGCGCCTCGTCAACGAGGATCGCTCCCATCTGGAGATTTTCCAGAACAGTCATGCGCGGGAAAATCCGGCGACCCTCGGGAGATTGCGCGATGCCGAGCCGCATGATTTCATGCGTCGCCATCGAACTGATGTCCTGCCCGTCAAAGACAATCTTGCCGGAGCGGGCGCGGGGATTGCCGCAGATTGTCATCATCATGGTTGACTTGCCGGCGCCGTTGGCACCGATGATGGTAACAATCTCGCCCTTGTCGACATGAAGATCAACGCCTCCAAGCGCGCGGATCGAGCCGTAATAGGTTTCCACGCCTTCAATCGAGAGGAAAGGGTTGCTCATCATGCGTCTCCTTTCCTGGCAGGCGCCTTGGGTTTCGCCTTGGTGCGGGCTTTTGTATTTGCAGCTGCCTTGGCAGTTGACTTGGCAGTTGATTGGGACTTCGCCCCCTTCTTTCCCGCAGTTTTTGTTTCAGCCGTTGCCTGTGCCTTTGGTTTGGCGTCTGCAACAGCCTTCAGATCTTCGCGCACCGCGGGAATGTCAATTTCGTCCTCGTCCTCGACGCCAAGATAGGCGGCGATGACCTTGGGGTCATTTCGTACAAAGGCGGGGTCGCCGTCCGAAATCTTCTGGCCATATTCGAGAACGACGACATGGTCGGAGATTTCCATGACAACCGACATGTCATGCTCGATCAGCAAGGTAGAAGTGCCTGTATCCTGGCGAATGTCGAGCAGCAGCTTGTTCAGTGCCGCGGATTCACGCGGATTGAGGCCGGCAGCCGGCTCATCAAGGCACAGCAATTCGGGGTCTGTACACATGGCGCGTGCGATTTCCAGGCGACGCTGAGCCCCGTATGGCAAATCGCCGGCCGGGTCATCGGCACGTTGCATCAGGTCCGCTTTTTCGAGCCAGTGCTTGGCCAGTTCTATCGATTGTGCGGAAGCATTCTTGTATCCGCCAATCCCCAGCAGGCCCATGACTGTGAACCCTGATGCCTTCATCAGTTTGTTGTGCTGGGCGACAAGCAGGTTTTCGAGAACCGTCATGCCGGAAAACAGCCGGATGTTCTGGAATGTGCGGGCAACGCGCGCCTTGGCGGTGATCTGGAAATCCGGCATGCGTTCCAGCAAGTGGGTCTTGCCGTTGCTTTCATGCAGGGTGATCATGCCTTCGGAAGGTTTGTAAAAACCGGTGATGCAGTTGAACACCGTGGTCTTTCCGGCACCGTTTGGACCGATCAGGGCAGTGATTTCTCCGCGCTTGGCAGCGAAGGAGAGATCGTTGATCGCTACAAGGCCACCAAAACGCATGGTCAGGTGTTCGACCGTGAGGATATTGTTGTCCATTGGGGAAGAGCCGCTCATCAGCCATGTCCCTCTGTTGTGAAGCTGCCTGAAACGTCCTTGCGTTGGAACAGGAACGCGGTTGGTGTCCGGTTGCCGACGAACCCTCGTGGTTTCCAGATCATCACCAGCACCATGGCAACGCCAAACAGCAGCATGCGGTAAAGTTCCGGGGTGAACCCGTCACCAAATATGACCTTGAGGAATGTCAGTTCACGCAAGATTTCTGTGCCGCCGATCATGACGACAGCGGCAATGGCAATGCCGGTCAGCGATCCCATGCCGCCCAGGACGACAATTGCCAGGATCACGGCTGACTCAAGAAAGATGAAGGATTCAGGCGAGACGAAACCCTGCCGTGCTGCGAAGAAAGAACCGGCAAAACCGCCAAACATGGCGCCGATGGCGAATGCGGTCAGCTTGGTGTTGGTAGTGTTGATGCCAAGCGAGCGGCAGGCGACTTCGTCTTCGCGCAGTGCTTCCCATGCCCGGCCGATCGGCATCTGGCGCAGCCGCAATGTTACAAATGCGGTGAGCAGTGCGAGCAGCAGGATCAGGTAGTACAGGAAAATCTTGTAGTAGGAGCCCGACGGAGCGATATCGAAAACCTTGCCGATATAGTTGCTGTCGGCAATGTTGAACGTAAACCAGCCAAAGAAATCTGCCTTCTTGATCGAGGAAATACCGAAGGTTCCCTTGGTCACTTCCGTCCAGTTGATCAGGACGAGGCGGATGATTTCACCGAAGGCGAGGGTCACGATCGCCAAATAGTCACCGCGCAGGCGCAGCACGGGGAATCCCAGGATAATGCCCCAGAATGCGGAGAGAATTCCCGCGAGTGGGAGCAGAAGCCAGAAGGAAAGCCCGAGATGCTCGGACAGCAACGCATACGAATATGCGCCGACTGCGTAGAAGGCAACATAGCCAAGATCCAGCAGTCCGGCGAGGCCGACAACGATGTTCAGTCCCCATGCAAGCATCACATAGATCAGGATCTGGATGCCGAAATTGTCGACCCATTTCAGCGATCCGGTAAACCCGACCAGGCCAACCACGATGACAGGATAAAGAAACAGAAACAGGATTGCGAGCTTGTGCCAGTTCTGGGCGAGCCAGGACTTTTCTGCGTTGGCGGCAGGCATGGGCTTGCGGTTGCTGGCCGCCTTGCCTGACGCAATTGAAGGTGCAATCCAGGCGATATAGGCAAAACGCCCTGCTGCGGCGATCAACACGAAGATTGCAAGAAGTCCCCAGCGCGGCACCAGGATCAGTTCATTGCGGATGTTCTGGTCGGTCTTGAGACCAATGAACAGCACGAACATTCCAAGGGTGATCACGCCAGCATAAAGCGCTTCCCGCAGGGCACGTGAATAGTCGACAGTTTCGTTGGCGGATTTGATCTGGTTCGGGTTTGTCATTGGATCAGACCTTCTCGACTTCTGGTCGGCCAAGAATGCCGGTTGGCTTGAAGATCAGAACGAGAGCAAGGATCGAGAATGTCGCTACATCCTTGTAATCGATACTGAAATAGGCTGACCAAAGCGACTCGATAACACCGATCAACAGGCCGCCCACTACCGCTCCAGGCAGCGATCCGATGCCGCCGAGAACTGCTGCAGTAAAGGCCTTGACCCCCGGCACAAAGCCGTCGGTAAACACCACAACGCCGTAATACATCAGGAACATCGTGCCGGCGACTGCAGCCAGTGCTGCTCCCATGATGAAGGTGATGGAAATGGTACGGTCAACGTCAACGCCCAGAAGTGCTGCCATCTTGCGATCCTGTTCGCAGGCTCGTTGCGCGCGCCCAAGCGGGGTCTTGTTGACGATGTACCAGAAGATTGCCAGCAGGACCGTGGTGATGATGACGATGACGATCTGCTTGAGCGAGATGTTGATGCCCAGGATTTCGAAGTTCTGCTGAACCAGCGGCGGGATGGGCTTGTTGCGAGGACCCTGGGAGACCTGCACGAAATTGGAAAGGGCGATGGACATGCCGATTGCGGTGATCAACGGGGCAAGGCGGAAGGAACCGCGCAACGGGCGGTAGGCAATGCGCTCGATAGTCCAGTTCCACAAGCCGCAGGTCAGCATGCCGACAAGCATCATGATCAGCAATGCCAGAACAACCGGAATGCCGGCCCAGAACGATGTCAGAACGAGAAATGCGATGAGTGCCGAAAAGCCCCCAAGCATGAAAATGTCGCCATGGGCGAAGTTGATCATGCCGATAATGCCGTAGACCATGGTGTAGCCAATGGCAATCAGGCCATAAATCGAGCCGAGCGTAAGCCCGTTCACCAATTGCTGAACGAAATATTCCATTGCGGTTCCCCTTGGGCCGACCGGTTGACCGGTTCCTACCCGTATTCCAGTTTTATGGCGGCGGACATTAACGGGTTTGTGGCGCAATACAACCGTGAAAAATGCGAATTGAGTCAATAAACGTGGTAACTTGGACGAAATTTGCGCCATCGGTAGTGATTTTTCATCGAAAACGGGCGAACGGAATCGCAAAAATGCCGTTTCAGGCTAGGCTGGAACGGCATTGGCGCTTTGTTGATCCAGATGTTTTTGGTAGTCGGCGAACGGCGCCAGGGAAGCAGTTCAACCGACCAGGCGCAAATTGGCCTTCTGTGCACCCGTATAGTCAACATTTTCGTCGCTCAGGGACTCGCAATAGGTGCGCAATTGCTCCAGCCCGACCGGGCGGGAAAACAGGTAGCCCTGCAGTTCGTTGCAACCGCTTGTCGACAGCAGCTTCAACTGGTCTTCGGTTTCAACGCCTTCCACTGTGACATGCAAGCCCAGGGCGCTGCCCAGTTCAATCATGTGCGAAACCAGGTTCATCGATTTGCCTGAATTGCTGATTTCGCTGATAAAGGAACGATCAATCTTGATGCGGTCGACCGGGAAATCGCGCAGATAGGACATTGCCGAGAAGCCGGTTCCGAAATCGTCGAGCGCGATCCGCACGCCAAGTTCCTTGAAACCGGTAATGACTTCACGGGTTTTTTGCGGATCAGACATGAAAACGGATTCAGTGATTTCGAGTTCCAGCCGATCCGGTTCAAAACCGGTTTCTTCCAGAATCTGTGCTACCTTCTGTATGAAGCCTCGCTGGGTGAACTGAAGTGCGGATATGTTCACGGCGAGCTTGATCTGCTTGAGGTCAAGCATTTCAGTGCAGGCGCGGCGAAGAATGAACTCGCCAAGCTTGTCGATCATGCCGATTTCCTCGGCGATGGGGATAAAGACACTGGGCGAAACCGGACCGCGCTCGTCGTGGATCCAGCGAACCAATGCCTCGACGCCCAAAACCTTGTTTTCCTTTTGCGAAATCAGCGGCTGGTACTTGATGGTGAACCGGCCATTGATGATCGCTTCGCGCAGATCATTTTCGATGACCCCGCGGGAGCGGATGGATTCAGCCATGCCTGGATCAAAAACCTGCAGCTTGTTGCGCCCGCTTTCCTTGGCCTGGAGCAGTGCAAAATCGGCATGGCGAAGCGCTTCCGCGCCTGACTTGGTACCAGGTTCAACAATTGCAGCCCCGATCGAAACACCGGCATAAATGGTCTTCTGCTTGAACTGGATCGGTTCTGCCATGGCTGAAAAAATCCGGTCCGCAGCCAGCTCGATATCCTTGCGAGACTTTACATTGGTGATGATGGCCGAGAATTCGTCGCCGGAAAGGCGTGCCAGAAAATCTCCTGCCCGCAGTACGGACTTGATGCGCTGGCCGAAGCTGACGATGACCTGGTCGCCGGCTTCGTGGCCGTAGCTGTCATTGATGTGCTTGAACTTGTCGAGGTCGAGATAAAGCAGTCCGATTGCGTTTTCGGAGCGTGCGCCCCTGGCGAGTTCCTCATTCAGCCGGAAATCGAACTGGCGGCGATTGGCAAGCCCGGTGAGTTCGTCGGTAAAGGCCAGGCGGTTTACCTGCCTCATGTCCTGCACCATGCGCCACAGGAAATAAGAAACGCTGATTGTAATGAAAACTGTGCAGGCGCCAATGAATACGGAGTTGCCTGTCAGGCCGGTCGGTGCAGCGTTGCCAGTGGTGACCATGGAATATACCTGCTGCCAAAGCGACAGGAATGCAGCCAGGGCCGTCACCATTGCCAGCTTGACCATCCGTGGTCTGTTCTGTGGGCCTGTTTCGATCATGTGCACGTCCCTTGCATGACAAATTCGGCATCTCCGAAGACTTTCTCCGGCAAACTAGCGCAATGGTCCGAATATCGTGCGAAGGCGAATCCTAAGATTTTACATAACTGCCGAATTTGCTCCTCGATGCATTGTTTTGTCGGCAATGCGAGGCTGTGCTACCGCAACGGGGCTACTGCGTCCGGTGCCGTGTGGCCGCGGGCCATTCTTGAAACCAGCCAGGCAATGGCAGCACCGCCGGCAAGAATTGCCAGGCCCGCGAGTGGCCGGTAGGCAATCCATCCCAATGCAATGGCAAGCGGGCCAATGATTGCGGTCATGAACATGGCAACCAGTCCTGTGCCTGAGCGAACCAGCCTGCCGATCAGCGGAATGACATCGCCAATGACCCCGAGGATCGAAAGCATCATGGCAAAACCGGCAAACATCGCTGCCAGTCCGGCGGCACGCAATATCCAGGTGAGCGTCGAATTGCTTTTCTGCGCATCCTCGAACATCTGCAGGGCCGTGAGACTTCCGTCACGGATCATGATCAGTTCGCGGCCATTGCTGGTCTTGTAGGCAACAATGCCGTTGCCGGACTGGCGCCCGATGACACTGGCGTCGCTGGCAAAGGCTGCTTTCCAGGAAACGCGGAGATCTCCAACAACCGGACCAGTTGGATTGCCCGAATAATAGGTGTCACCAGACAGGCTGGCCGCAAGCTTGCCCGCCGCAGATGCAACCCGCGCGCCGGTCTTGGCGTCGGGCTGGATTGCCTTGAGGGTTCCGAGTGAGGAAATCTGGCTTTGGGTCAACCGGTAGGTCCCGATATTCGCGCCATCAGCAACAAAGTCTGCGCTCTCGATCGGCAATGCCGGGTTTTCGTGGCCCGATGCCTGTTTGAACGAGGCTGAATCAATCCGGGACTGCGACCAGGTTTTCTCGTAGCTGTAGGTCGTCACGGTTTCCGTACCGCCACCTATCTTGTTTCTGGTTTCCGAAGAGGTCTTCTCCTTCCACTGGTACATTTCAACATTCCGCACAAGGCGCAGCGCTCCGGGAGCGGATATGGCGAAGCCGGGATCGCTCGGGGTGCTGGTTGGTGAAACGGCTCCGCTTATATGTACCAATTTGCCCTCCGCGGCTGGATCTACCGATGCCGCGTCCAGGCTCACGACAATCCCCGCTCCCTCGCTCAATGCCTTTGCTGTCTTGACAGCGCGGCCTTCATTGACAAACAGGCCGATCACAGAGGCCAGTACCAGGAGCAAGCCAACAAAAATACCGACAAAGGAGCGGGAGAGCCTGGTGAACCATGAGGTGGATGTGGTTTCTGTGAAACGGTCGCTCATGGGATGGCCTTTCGAAGATGTCGCCTACAGTTCCCCTTTGGAACACTTCGGCTATCATATTCGAAGGCTCGCAATGTGTAAAATTGCACATTGCAACGAGATGTATGCGGTTGCGAAGGCGCAGGCAACAATTTCCGTGTCAGCCGGAATCGAATCAGTTACCGTAAGGTAAACCCTGTGTTCGGATAAAATCATGATCGGGTCAGAGATGCTGCAGCACTCCATCGAGGAGTTGTTTAATTCGGAGCCATGTTCAATCTATGGTTGAATTGTCATGATGTGCCAAAAACTTCAAAAGAACCGTTTGGTGCGTTGGCCTGAAGCCGGTTGGGGGCAGGCAAGGCTGATTGCGATCCTGATGGTGGTGGTCGGGACGCTGGTCCCGCAAACTGCAACCGCGCAGATCACCAACGGGGATTTTTCATCGGGATCAACGGGTTGGACGTCAACCGCACCGTCGGGCAGTTCGGTAGCATTCACTGCCGGGACACTGGTAACTACCAGTGACAATAATGGCGGTACCAATTCGCAAACCTATGCATCACAAACCATATCCCTGCCTGATCCAGGATTTCTGAATTTCAGTCTGGTCAGCTACACCACTGCCGATTATGGCGATTTTGACTGGCCGATGTTCTGGCTGGATTCGACCGTTTTCCGGATCACGACGGCCGGTGCTCTTGTTACATCCGCACCTGCAATCAACAATGATACTCCGGTGACCAATGTATTGGTGCGAACCAGTCTGACTACGGGCTCCCATACATTGCGCTTCGGGGTTACGGCCACAGACAGTTGCTGCGGTTCGGGAGTGGCGACCTGGGACAATGTTCAGTTCCAGCAATTGACACAGTCGCCGGGTGCGCAAACCGTTGCTGAAGACACACCGCTTGTCCTTTCCGGCGCGAACAAGCTTGCCGTGGCAACGAATTCCGGGGTCACCACCCTGACCGTGACGACAAGTGTCACCAACGGGATACTGAACCTCGCCACCACTGCAGGGCTGACCATCACCGGCGGTGCCAATGGAAGCGCCTCGGTTTCGTTCTCCGGAACTGCAGCCAACATCAATAACGCATTGAACGGGCTCACTTATGTTCCGACGGCCAACTATAACGGCGCGTCGGTCCTGACCTTCACGGCAACCGCCGGGGCCCTCAGCGATACAGACACGATTGCGATTACGGTGACTCCGGTTCCCGACTACACCTTTTCGCTCAGCAAGGTTGCAAGCCTTGCAAATGTCAGCGGGCTTTCAACAATCTCCTACACGATCACCGCGACCAATACCGGTGACACGGCAATGACCGGCATCACCATTACGGACCAGATCACGCAAGGAGCATCGAGTAACGGGTTGCTGCTGACCGGGCCTGCGGGCGACAACGCGCCAACAGGCGTATTCGGCGTGGGTGAGACCTGGACCTACACGACCTCATATACGGTGACACAGCTGAACATCGACAACGGGGCAAACCTCGTAAACTCGGTTACCTTCGACACGGCACAAACCGCACCGCAGACGGCGAGTGCCACCACGACGATCACGCAATCGCCATCGCTTTCGATGACAAAGTCTGCAGACGATACCACTGATGTAGTTGCATGGCAGACCGTGACCTATACCTATGTGGTGACCAATACCGGCAATATCACCATTGATGGGGTCAGCATCAGCGATGCCCATGGAGGTTCAGGCCCCAATCCGGTGCCGACCGGGGAGACTTTGTCCGGTGACGCGTTGCCCAGCGGCGACTCCACCGATTCAAGTGCGAACAACGGGGTGTGGAGTGTTCTTGCCCCTGGTGACAGCGTTACCTTCACGGGCACTTACCTGGTCACCCAAAGCGATATCGACCTTTTGTGAAAAAGGATGCTGTTGCCATCGGGATTCACCTTGGCCCGAAATGCTCGGCGGCCATTTCGGGGGATTCGCAGGTTGAGCGAATCATCTAGATTCGCGCAATCAGTTCCGCCTTCAACAGCGGACATGGCGTTAATACATCGCGTATTCCTGTCGATATTTTTCTGGGGAAAAGGCTTTGCAAACATTTACTTAGGCGAATGCCTGCACTCGCAAGTGGTATGATGTGATTCGGGGATATGGGTGATTGGGAGCGGCGAGACGAAACAGGTTCATGACGGGATAGGGGCATTTCCCGCGGAAGAAATTTCACCTGGTTGGGCGCCGGGCTGGCTGCGTGCTGGCTTTATGGCTGTTTTTTTCGCGCGCGCGCGCGCGTAGTTTATATATTTATATTCTCGTTCTCGCCCTGGTGCTGGCTTGTACCGGCATGGCACAGGCCGGGGACAATTTTCCGGGCACCACCATCACGGGAAGCTCCGGCAGTCTCACTGCATCAAACTCCGCGGCGACAGGCCAGGCCGGTGAGCCGACGACTTTTGGCGGCGGTGCGCTCAACACGATGTGGTACAGCTGGACCGCGCCTTCCAACGGCGTTCTCACGGTAGAGACCTGCAGCGCAACGCAGACGAATTTCGACACAACGCTGAAGACCTATACCGGCACTGCCGTCAACGCTCTGACAACAATCGCCACGGATGACGACAGCTGTGCGATGACCAGTTCGTCTTCGTTGGCGAGCCGCAACGTGCTGGCCGTGACAGCGGGGACCATCTACCGGATCCAGGTCGATGGCTATGGCAATGCAACCGGCAATTTTCTGCTGAGCTGGAACTTCATCGCCGGGACCGGATCAGTGGCCGGTGATGACTTTCCGGGTATCACCCTTACAGGTGTGTCCGGCACACAAACCGGGCAAACCTACTTTGCAACCGGGGAAACAGGAGAGCCCACTACCTATGGCGGTGGCTCCCTCAACACGATCTGGTATTCCTGGACCGCGCCTGCCAACGGAACCGTAACCTTCGAGACCTGCAGTGCGACGCAGACCAATTTCGACACTACGTTGAAGGCCTATACCGGCAGCGCCGTCAATGCGCTGACTACTGTCGCCCAGAACGATGACGCCTGCGCCGCGACGATCGGGGCACGTGCCAGCAGCATCAGTTTCACGGTAACGTCGGGGTCGACCTATCGCGTACAGGTGGATGGCTACGGATCCAACACCGGCGACTTCCTGTTGAGCTGGAACCTTGCGATTACCGGCGGGGCAGCGACTGTCGCCAAGACAGCAAGCATCTCGACGATATCAGCACCTGGCACCATCACCTACACGATCACGGTCACCAATATCGGATCTGTCCAGTTGTCGTCGCCAACGATGAGTGACGCACTCGCGCTTGATGGCAGCGCACGAACATTGACGAGCGGGCCAACCTATGTGTCGGGCGACACCAACGGCAATGGCCGGATCGGCACGAACGAGGTCTGGACATGGACGGCCAGCTATGCCGTCACTCAGGCGGATATCGATGCTGGCGGCGTGTTCCAGAACGTCGCGACGTTCTCAAGCACGCCCACTGGTCCTGTTGCTTCCAACAACGCGACAACGACGGTTGTCCAGTCACCCGGCATCAGCATCACGAAGACGGCCGATGACACCACGGATGTTGTAGCCGGTCAGGTGGTGACCTACACCTATGTGGTTACCAATACCGGCAACATCACCATCGACAATGTCGGGATATCGGACAGCCATGGCGGGGCCGGACCGGCACCATTTCCCGCGAATGAAACACTGTTCGGCGATGCGGCGCCATTGTCGGATTCAAGCGATGGCACGGGCAACGATGGTGTCTGGTCTGTGCTGGCACCCGGTGACAGCGTCACTTTCACCGGCACGTATACGGTGCTTCAGGCTGATGTGGATCTGCTTTGATGGAGCGGGGGGCGAGCCAGAGGTACCAGAAACATTTGGCTGCAATTGCAGTGATGCTGGCTTGTGCGATTTTCCTCGCAAATCCTGCCAAAGCCGCGATGAACAACACGGCGACAGTGACCGGTACGCCGCGCGGCGGCACGCTGACCCCGGCTACGGCCTCGGAGAGCGTCGATCTGGTCGATCGCGCGCCCGCCATCACCGTCACGAAAAGCGCCAATGTCGGCGCGGTCAACAATGCTGGCGATGTGATTACCTATTCTGTCCTGGTGGCCAATAGCGGCAACACCACAGTCACGGGCATCACTGTCAGCGACGGACTTGTAACGCTCGTCTGCCCAACCAGTGGTACTGCTACCATCGCCACGCTTGCCCCAAGCGCCAGCGAAACCTGCACTGGCAGCTACACGGTGCCGCAATCGGTCTTCGACAACAATGGCGGCGGTGATGGCGACATCGACAATACGGCTACTGCAAACGGAACCGGTGCCGGCGGCTCGGGTCCTGTCAGCGCCAGTAGCAGCGTTGCGGTAACGCTCAATCTCAACCCGTCGATCTCGCTTACCAAGGTTGCCGATGACGACACGCTGGTCAATGCGGGCCAGGTCATCACCTATACCTACACTGTCACGAACAACGGCAACCAGACCCTGACAAATGTCAATGTTGCCGACACGCACAAGGGCGTTCCCGGTGCGCTGGTACCGGCTTTCTCCAGCTTCACCATCAACAATGGCGACGGCGGCGGTAACTTCTCAACCAATAGCGGAAACACGCTCACGGTCCTCTATCCGGGTGACCAGGCAGTCTTCACCGCGACCTACACCGTCCTGCAGGACGATGTGGATTACCTGCAATGAGGGCGGACATGGATACACGGATTGAAAGCGCCTTTGCGCCGAGGGTGATCGGACCACCGGGAAGGGTCGGGCCCGTCCTTTGGCGTCTCAGGCGACGAAGAAGACGGGCGTCCTGGCCTCCCGGGCTTCGAAGTCGGTTTCGAACGCCACCGGGAACGGATCCGGGACACCGAATGCGGCGGGGACGAAGTCCCGGTGCCGGTTCGCAGAAAACAGAATTTCAATCTTGGCGCCGGAGCGCCGACCCACAGGAAACACAGACATGAACCCGAACAAGAACATCGCAAACCAGGCAATCGCAACAAACGCAAACAGCACAGAAAACCGGCCAGCCCAGGGGGGAACTGCCATGACCAAACCCAACAACCGCCGTGCGTCCGTCTTCCGCACTTCGCTCACATCAGCTCTCGCCCTGGCGCTCGCCGCAGGTGCCAGCGCGCCGGCTTTTGCAGCCATCACCAATACGGGTTCCGTTACTGCCTCAACACCTTCGGGGGGGTCGGTGTCGGATACGGCAAGTGAGTCCGTAACCGTGGCAACGCCGGTCCGTTCGTTCACCGTTGCAAAATCGATTGCCTCGATCACAACTGCGGCAGGCGACGATGCCAGCTTCTCGGATGGCGGCGATACCGTCACCTTCAACTATGCGGTTGCCAATACCGGCAATATCTCGATCACCGGCGCCACAGTCTCCATCACCGATCCTGGCCCGTCCTTCATCGACAGCGGCACGACTTCGCATGCCGGAGCCAACTCGCTTTCGTCTATCTCCTATCTGTCGGGTGATACCAATACCAATGGCATTATCGAGCCCACCGAGACCTGGATTTACCAGGCGACATATCTGCTTGACCAGGCTGACGTCGACTATGCGGCGGGGGTCACCAATGGTGTGACGAACACAGTCACGACAGCGAGCGCCACGGCGGTGGTTGGTGGTTCAGCCACCTTCGATTCCGGTGCCAGCACGCTCACGGCACAGGCCACCATTCTCGAGAATGCCGTGGTCAATCTCACCAAGGTGGCAACGCGTGACGGTTCAACACCGGACAACGGTTCTGTAACGCCATTCGATCCGGGTGAAACCATCACCTATCTCTTCACGGTTGCCAACCAGGGCAACGTGACGCTGTCCAGCATGACGGTCAGTGAAACCGCCTTTGTGGCACCATCGGGCGCCAGTGCGCCGACCATCACCTGCACGATTTCCAGCAATGCGACCATTGCATCCCTGGCACCGGGCGAAAGCGAAACCTGCACAGCAACCTATACGGTTCAAGAGGCCGACCTCTAAGGAGCAAACCATCCTTGCAGGCGCTGCCCTTGCGGGAGCGCCTGCGGGCTGACGCATGAACATGAAGTCTGTTTTGGCAAATCATAGCCGGCGCTTGCGCTCCGGTCGCCATATGCGGGTTGCACTTCGCAGCCTGCTGGCGGCTGCGCTTGCGGCTGCCGGGGTGAATGCCGACCAGGCTTTTGCGATCATCAACAACACGGCGCAGGTTTCAGGTTCAACGCCATCAGGCGGAAGCATTACCTCGCCCCCTGCAAGCGAAGCCGTGACCACGGTTCCGGCAAACCCTTCGCTGTCTGTCTCAAAAACCGGAACGCTCAACGATGATGACGGACGACCGGGACTGACTGCAGGTGACACGATTTCCTACACGGTCGAGGTGGACAATACCGGCAATGTCGGACTGAGCGCGGTCAGTGTCAGCGATGCCCTGGTGAGCCTGACCCTGCAATCGGGCGATACCGCCAATGCCGGAGTGCTCGATACCAGCGAGACCTGGACCTATAGCGGCACCTACACGATCACGCAGGCAGATCTGGACGGGAATGGCGGCGGCACAGGGCTGATTTCCAATACGGTCAGCGTGACCGCCAACGGACCTGGAACAAGCGGGACCGCCAGCGACAGCGCCAGCTTCGATATTACCATTACCCAGAACCCGTCCCTGGCAATCGTCAAGTCCGCGGTGATCACCACTGATCTAGGACAGCCCGGCCGCGCCGATCTTGGCGATGTGATCACCTATAGCTATGCCGTCACGAATGACGGCAATGTCACCATTTCAGGCGTTTCAATCAGCGATGCTCATGGAGGGTCGGACCCTCTGCCGACCCCAGCTGGCGAAGCGATCACGGGCGATATCTCGCCAAGCAATGACTCAACCGATGTGACTGGCGATGACGGGACGTGGAGTTCGCTCGCCCCCGGCGACACGGTCACATTCACTACAACCTATACCGTAACCCAGATCGACGTGGACAACCAATGATGCGCACCCAAACAACCTCACCAGAAGCCCTTATCCAACTGGTAGCTGCCGACAATTACAGGAAAATCCTGGAGGACTTCCTGCGAACGCTGCGGCGCAACTCGCCGCATCTGAGTGATCCGCCCGGCGATCCGGGCAAACGAAGGCCGAAAGGCCATAACGCACTTGCCGGGGGGCGGAACATAACCCGGCAGCCAAATACAAACCGGATCGAACGGAACAGACCCATGAGACAGCAAAACACATACACCATGAATGGCGCTGAAGCAGGCAGCCGGAAAGCACAAGAATCAAATGCAAGGGGGAATGAAGTGATGAAAACGACTACCATCCAGACCGGCTCGCGGCGGTTCATGGGCATCCCGGGAATTCTCGCCCTGGCGGGCGGGTTGTTTGCGGCAAGCCCGGCACTTGCGGATATTTCCAACACTGCAACGGTCAATGGCACGTTTGGCGGCAATCCGGTTACCGCGACTTCATCCCAGGTTGATGTTCCGGTCGCTGCGCCGGATCATAATCTTGACATCTCCAAGGTGGTCGCAACCGCAGCGACGCAAGGTTCGGGTACACTTGCAACCGCTACCGATGGCGGCGACACCATTGTCTATCGCTACACTGTCACGAACGCGGGCAACATCACCGAGACCAATATTGCGATCGTGGATGCAGGACCGACATTCGACACAGTGGCTGGCACGGGTTCGTTCACCTCGGGTCCGACAGAAGTTGTCGGTGGTACCGGAACAGCGGCAAGCCTCGCTCCGGGACAGACGGTCATTTTCGAGGCAACCTATACACTGTCTGATGCGGATGCCTATCGCGGTGCCGCTGCAGCTGATCCGGCCAACAGTGTCGTGAATACGGCAACGGCGAATTCCGACGACTTCACCATGCTGGTGGCAGAACAGGCAACAGCAACTACAGGCATTGTGCCAGTGGCGAGCCTTTCCCTCGTGAAGAACTACTCGTTCTCGGTTGACGGCGGCACAGCCTCCTCGGCGGATGTTGGAGACGTGATTGCCTATACCTACACGGTGGCCAATACCGGCAACGTACCGGTGTCGACGATCTACATTTCGGATGCGCATGAAACCGGCGATCCGCATGCGTCGACCTTCGATTCCAGCGCCTTTGCAGGTCCGCTGGGAACGGCCGTTGGCGATTGGAACATTGCTGTAACCACGCCGGCAACCTTCGGTGCGAACGTGGATGATGGCGCTGATGGCAGCTACGAATTGATCGGGGTCGGCTCGACGATCCAGTTCACCTACTACCATCAGGTCACCCAGGCCGAATTCGACGCACAGTAAGCTCGAAGGCGGCTTGAAACTGACATGACGCATTTGCGCCGCGATATCTGGGGTGCGGGCCTGGCCCGCTGGAGACGGAAGTCTCCGGCGGCGCTGGCGCTTGCCCTGCTTCTCGTCGTGGCGCAGGTGCAAAGCTCGATTGCTGCAATCACCAACCAGGCCACGGCGTTCGGCGGCCACAATGCTGCGGTCGTGACCTCCAACCCGTCGAGCCAGAGCGTACCGCTGGCACCGGCGAATGGCTCGATGGCGATCACCAAGACAGGTACGCTCAATGACGACGACAGCACGCCGGGCCTTTCAGCCGGCGATACGATTTCATGGACGGTTTCGGTCGAGAACACCGGCAATGTGACGCTCACCGGCATTGGCGTTGCTGATCCGACCGTGCCGCTCACCTACCAGTCGGGTGACGCGAACTCGAATTCCGCAATCGATGTCGGCGAAACCTGGAACTATTCTGGTTCCCAGACCATCATCCAGACGGATCTCGATACCAATGGCGGTGGCGATGGTGACATCGACAACACGGTCACCGTGTCGAGTGACCAACTGGTTGACCAGAATGCCAGTGGTGCGGTTGCGATATCTGTGACCCCGCACATGACGGTCACCAAGGTTGTCGATACGGCGAGTGAGCTCTTCCCCGGCGTGTTTGACATCATTTACAAGATTGCGGTCATCAATGATGGCACGGTGACGCTGACCAATATCCGGTTGTCGGATGACCTGGCGACAGCCTTTGCACCGGGAACCATTGTCAGCGGACCGGCGCTTACCCTGTCAGGGTTTGCCGGAACCGGTTCAGCCAATCCTGGCTATGACGGTGCGGGCGATCTCGAGATGCTGGCGGGCGATGTCCGCCTGGCGCCGGGACAAAGCGGCGAAGTATTGGTCCACGCCTTTGTCGACAGCGGGATCGGCACGATATCCTTCTCCAATACCGCCAATGGTTCGAGTGCGGAAATCTCCGGTCCGGTACCGTCCGACGATCCGACGCTGACCCCGACAAATCCGCTGGATGTCAACCCGACCGTATTCAGCTTCGTGGACAGCGACGGCGATGGTGCCGGCAACACAATCGAATCTTCATCCACTGACCGGGACGGCGACGGAATTCCGGACGCCAGTGACTATGATCCGACCGGGGTCTTCTATTGTGAATCCGACGGGCGGATACTGAGCGGCGGCCTGATCACGGTTGAAAATCTTACGGCGGGCGGAACCCAGACCGGGATTGGCAGCAATGCCAATATCACGATCGTCAGGGACGGCAGTGACGGCAATTACCAGTTCCATGTCACGGCGGCTGGTGACTACAGGCTGAGCTACACATTGCCGCCGACCGGTGTTGCCAGCACCACAAGGCTTGCCTCGCCGGCGCTTGATGCCACTACTTTGCTGCCAGCCAATCCGGCTGTGATCGGTTCAGGTCAATTTGGTGCGACCGGCATCCTTTCCGATTTCACTGCGGGGGCCAATCCGTTCCACCTCGACTTCAGCTTCGAGTCCGGTGATCCGGTTATCTTCAACAACAATATTCCGCTGCAGTTCTGCGGCTCACCGCAATTGAGTGCCTCCAAGCAGGTTGTCTCGGGGCCGTCTGTCCAGGGCGATGGGCGTTCGTTGATCACCTACCGGTTGACCGCAAGCAGCAGCGGCACAGAGCGTGTGGACGAGGTGCAGATCAGCGATGACCTGGCGGCCGTATTCGGTACAGGCAACTTCACAATCGTTTCCACCTCCCTGACATCAGCGCCTGGCGGCTTCGGTGCCGTGACCAATCCGTTCTATGACGGTGAAACCAACACCATGTTGCTGACATCGGGTGGTGACTTGTTGCCAGGGGAAAGCGTCAGCGTGGATGTTGAGTTGCTGGTTGATGTTGCCAGCGGCAGTTATAACAATTTGATCACGGCGAGCGGCGTGTCACCACTGGATGCAAGTCCGGTTCCGGCTGCCACATCCAGCATTCCCGTAACGGTCATCAAGCCCGTGGGAAGCGGGGAATTGTTTGCGCGCAAGAATGCCAATGTGACGAGTGCGCGTATCGGTGACGTGATTACGTATACGATAACGATCTCGAACAATCTTCCCACCGCCTATAACGGCATTGACCTTGTTGACAGGATGCCTGCCGGATTCAGCTATGTGGCAGGCTCGGCGAAGATCGATGGTCTGCCGGTGGAACCGGTTCGCAGCGGCAACGAACTTGTATGGGCTGGTCAAAACATCCCGTCGGCAGCGACGCTCACTCTGACCTTGAACCTGGTGGTGGGCGCAGCTGCCAGCGGCGACAAGTTCGTCAACTACGGTTTTGTGCGCAATCCGTCAGACAATTCGATGCTTTCCAATCTTGCCCAGTCTGTTGTCGAGCGTGAGATTGAACCGGTATTCGACTGTTCGGAAGTTGTTGGCAAGGTCTTCGACGACAAGAACCGAGACGGCTATCTGCAGGATGGCGAAACCGGATTGCCGGGTGTGCGGCTGGCGACCGTGAAAGGATTGCTTGTCACGACCGACAAGGCCGGCAGGTTCCATGTCACCTGCGCGATGATCCCGGACGAGAATATCGGTTCGAACTTCGAGATGAAGCTCGATCCGCGCACCCTGCCGGACGGCTATTCGGTCACCAGTGAAAATCCACGTGTCATTCGTCTGACAAGGGGCAAGCTTTCCAAGATGAATTTTGGTGCGGCGCGTGCCCGTCTGGTGCGGCTCGAATTGAGCGATGAGTCTTTTGAGGGGCAGACGCTCAGTCTGAAGCGCGATGCGCTCCTGTCGATAGCGAATCTCATCAATGTGCTTGAGAGCGAGGTGTCTCTGCTGCGCATCACCTATTCAGGCGAAGCTTCAAGACAGGTGAAACGCGAGCGGATGAATTCGGTTGAGGGGTTGTTGAAAAGCGCGTGGAGCGCGAAGCGGAGGCCATATGAGTTGAAGCTGGAAAAGCAGGTAACTGACTGAAAAACAGGGTGTACGGCGCGACAGTACACCGTTCATTAACCGTAAAAAAAGGTTTCAGGGCGAATTTAACCGCATGTTTACGAGTGGCCGATGCGGACCAGCTGAAAGAGGCTGGCCAGCTGTGGTTTGGGGTCTGCCCGGGATAGTGATCCTTGGCGGACTTTTGGCGTTCGCCCCGACCCGGCCCGCATTCGCCAATTGTGCGGCTGACAAGGCCTGCGGAAACCAGCTGGATTTCCTTCTGAAGGCTGAGCAGGCGGCGGACGGCGGCAAGGTCATTGCGCCGCCACAGGCATCGGGTTTGAAGATCAGCATTGGCGATGAAACTTTCTCCGGTGACTTGCCGCCCGGCAGCCCTGAACTGCTGGGCAATGTCGATATCCAGGTCAAATATGACGGCCTGGATGTTTCACGCCAACTTGCTGTTTCTATTGTTCCCGAGCGACATACAATCCAGGAAAATTCGCCAGTCGCATTCCACGCAGACTGGAACTATGGCGAGTGGATCGAGCGGGCAGAACTGCGCATCTATCACAAGATCGACAAGGCTTCGCCAAAGGCGGTAGCAACACCTGTGGAAACGCTGCCGGTTGATGAACAGGGCAACGCTTACTGGTTGCCGCCCCATGGAAATGGCGACGCAGATGAACTGGTTTACACATTGCGGGTCTATGATGCTGCCGGCCGCTTTGACGAAACGTTTCCGCTGGCGTTGCGGCTGTCTGACAATGAAGGGCGCTTCGTGTCGAGCCGCAAACACCAGGAGGGCAATGACGGCGAAGACAGAACCGCGATTTCAAACATTCCGATCAATGGCGGCAAGGTTACCGTATACGGGCGCAACATACCTGCGGGATACGGCGTCCAGGTGCTGGGCAAGCCGGTTGATGTCGACAATGAAGGCTCGTTTGTCACTGCGACAATCCTGCGCTCGGGTGAGCATGTTGTTGGTGTGACGGTTCGAAAGCCGGAAGAAGGCGGCAATGCAGGCAAGGGGCTTGTGATCGAGCGTGATATCTCGATACCTGCCAGCGACTGGTTCTATGTCGGGATTGCCGATGTGACGATCGGCAAGCGGTTTGGCAAGGACAGCAATCTTCTGACGCCAGCGGCCCCAGGCGAGTATGATTCCGTTTACCGCAAGGGACGGCTGGCCTTCTATCTCAAAGGCAAGATACAGGGTCGGTATCTCATTACCGCCGCGATGGACACGAGCGAACGGGAGCTGGGATCGCTCTTCACCAATCTTGACGGGAAAGACCCGAAACAATTGCTGCGCCGGCTCGACCCGGATGACTATTACGCTGTCTATGGCGACGATTCGACCACCATCGAAGATGCACCGACCTCCGGCAAATTCTATATCCGGATCGAGGAGGGCAAGAACAAGGTGATGTGGGGCAATTTCCGCACATCATTCAATGGCGTTGAACTGGTACGGTTTGACCGCGGGCTGTATGGCGCGAGCGTCGAACTGAGAAGCAATGCGACGACTTCCAGCAATGAAACTGCGGGGAGTGTCTCGGCATTTGCAGCGCAACCAGGCACGCTGCCGCAACGCGATGAATTTCGTGGCACTGGCGGTTCGGTCTATTTCCTGCGGCGACAGGATGTCACCATTGGCTCCGAGCAGCTCTTCATCGAGGAACGCGACAGTGTTACCGGGCTGGTGGTGGTTCGCAAGTCGCTGCGGACCGGTACCGATTACGAAATGGATTACATCCAGGGCATCGTGATCCTTGCCGATCCGCTTGCCTCGACAGTTTCATCCACGAGTGCAGTTTCGTCGCCGTCGCTGAGCGGCAACGAGAACCATCTGGTCGTCAACTATGGATACACTCCGGCATCCGGGGACGTGGGCGGCTACAGCTATGGTGGCAGGGCGCAAGTCTGGCTGAATGACCACATGCGGATTGGCGTTACCGGCATCAGCGAGAATACCGGTCTGGCCGAGCAGTTCCTGTATGGCGCCGACCTCGTGCTGCGGTATTCACCCAAGACATATTTCGAGTTCGAATGGGCGCGCAGCCAGGGAGACGGATTCGGGTTTGTCACCTCAACCGATGGCGGCTTCGTTTTTGATACCACCGGCTCCCAGCCAACGAATAGCGGCACTGCCAATTCATGGCGAACGAAGGCAGTCCTCGACCTCGCGGATATCAGCAATGGTGCGATCAGGGGGTCTATTGGCGTTCACTACCAGCAGGGCGACAAGGGCTACAATGCACCCGGCAAGTCGTTGACCAATGACGAACGCATCTGGGGAGCGTTTGCCGAAATAGGCAATGATGAGACCACGAAACTGGCGCTTCGCTATGATGAGGTCGCACGCGGCGACGGCAGCCGCAAGCGGGAAAGCAGTGCCGAAATCCACCATCGACTGAATGAGCGGTGGTCAGTGACGCTTGGTGCCAGGCATTCGCTTGTCGAAGGGTCTACTGGCAGCGATGGCAACGGATCGAGAACCGATACCGGCATTCGTGTCGATCACAAGCTCTCGGACACTCTCAATACTTGGGTGATTGGCCAGGTTACCGCGGCGCGTGACGGCAACCGTGACCGCAATGACCGCATCGGCATCGGAGCCGAAAAACACTTCACTGACAAGGTCACCGGATCGGCAGAGGTTTCCTATGGCACCAGTGGCATTGGACTTCTCGGCTCACTTGGATATGCACCGACCGCTTCGGACCGCTATCACATTGGTTACCGGCTTACACCAGACACGACGGCGGGCGATCTTGATGCGTATAATCCGTTCACCTCCGATTACGGGGCTGTGGTGTTTGGGGCGACCCGTAAACTCTCTGAATCGCTGGCGATGCAATCGGAGGAGAATTATGACCTGATCGGTTCGCAACGTTCGATGACCCATACCTACGGCCTGACCTATACCCCTGAGCCGGAATGGAAATTGCGCGGCAGCGTCGAGGCGGGGGAAATCCGTGACAGCCAGAACGGTGATTTCAACCGCGTCGCAGCGTCCGGCGCGGTCGGATACAAGGATGATGGTCGCAGTGCGTCGTTGCGCCTCGAAGCCCGGTTCGAAAAAGGTCTGTCGAGCAATGCACGTGATCGCAATACCTTCCTGATTGCCACCAAGGCTGGCCTCGATTACTCGCAGGACTGGCGGTTTGTGACGAGCCTTGACGCTGCAATATCGCAGTCGGGTCAGGATACGATCCTTGACGGTGATTACATTGAAGGCAGCATTGGCTTTGCCTATCGTCCGGTGGACAATGACCGGTTGAATGCATTGTTCAAATATACCTATCTCCACGATCTTCCTGGTGCGCAACAGGTGAATGCGCAGAATGTCGATAACGGACCGCGTCAGCGCAGCCACATTGTGTCGGCGGATTTCGACTATGCGTTGAATGAGCGGCTCTCGATTGGCGGGAAATACGGCATGCGCATTGGCGAAGTGTCGATGGACCGCAGCAATGACAACTTCACCCGCTCGAGCGCGCAACTGGGCATCGCGCGGGCGGATTTCCACATCGTCAAGGAATGGGATATTCTGGTCGAAGGCCGGGCCTTGTGGTTGTCAGATCCGCAACAGATCAATTTTGGCGCACTTGCCGGTGTCTATCGCCATGTCGGGGACAACATGAAGCTTGGTGTTGGATACAATTTTGGCAGGTTCAGCGACGATTTAAGCGATCTGGTCATGGATGACCAGGGTGTTTTCGTCAACGTCATCGGCAAATTCTGACGCGCTGCTCCTGACAATTTTCCGGTTTCGCAACCGCCATATTTGCTGTAGCGCTGCGGATGCTGCAATCGCTCCAACCGGAATCAGCTCACATGACAGATACTGCCCCGCACCACCCAGAGGAAACCGGTGGGCGCTTTGCGGCTTTCCACCACAGCGCTTTCCTGCGCTATTGGCTGGCGCGCTTCTTTTCAACCTTCTCTGTCCAGATCGTTTCAGTCGCTGTTGGCTGGCAATTGTATGACCTGACGCGTGATCCGTTTGATCTTGGACTCGTTGGCCTCATCCAGTTCGCCCCGTCGCTTTTGCTGGTGCTGGTAACGGGCGCTGTTGCGGACCGGTTTGGCAGGCGCATGATCATGGGGGTTTCTGCGTTGGCAGAGGCGGCATGCGCGATGGTGATCCTGTATCTCACCATCACAGGGCTTACCTCGCCAATGCCCGTGTTCATCGTGTTGTTCGCCTTCGGGATTGCAAGGGCCTTTTTTGCGCCAGCTTCGGCCGCGCTCCTGGCGAATGTGGTTCCAGCCAAGGATTTTGCCAATGCGGTTGCCTGGAATTCATCGGCCTGGCAAATGGCATCCATTGCTGGTCCGGCGATTGGCGGGTTGCTTTACGGCCTGTCGGCGACCACCGCCTACAGCGTTGCCGTCGCCATGATGCTGGCATCCGGAGTTCTGGCCTTCATCATTCCCAAGCCTGTACAACACAATGAAGCGGAGCGGCCGAGCCTGACGACGCTGTTTGCCGGATTTCGCTACATATATTATGAGAAAATCGTGTTCGGCGCGATCTCGCTTGACCTGTTTGCCGTGCTCCTTGGCGGAGCTGTGGCGCTCTTGCCGGTTTATGCACGTGACATACTGGAACTGGGTCCGGAAGGTCTGGGCATGCTTCGTGCTGCTCCAGGCATCGGTGCCGTCGTGGTGGCGCTGTGGCTTTCGGGCTCACCGATCCGGGATCACGCAGGGCTTGTGATGTTCATTTTTGTTGGCCTGTTTGGTGTCTTCACCTCAATATTTGGTGCTTCAACCATTGCCTGGCTGTCGATCCTGGCGCTCGGACTAGCAGGGGCGGCTGACATGGTCAGCGTTTATGTACGCGAAACACTTATCCAGCTTTGGACGCCTGACCGGTTGCGCGGAAGGGTCAATGCGGTCAACATGGTGTTTGTCGGTGCTTCCAACGAGCTGGGTGAATTTCGTGCAGGCTCGATGGCAGCGCTGATTGGAACTGTGCCAGCCGTGGTCTTTGGCGGGATAGGCACGGTCGGAGTTGCCATTGTTTGGGCATTGATGTTCCCGGCCTTGCGCAAGGCGCGACATCTGGATGGCAGGACGTGAAGATGACAGATATTGGCGATGTGAGCGTAGTTTGTGACATCCGCTTTGAATTGGGCGAGGGGCCCAGTTTCGATCCGGCTTCCGGGATCCTGTGGTGGTTCGACATCGTCAATCGCAAGCTTGCCGAGATGAAGCCCGGCACCGGCACAGTCACGATCCACAGCCTTCCGTTCATGGCAAGTGCCATCGCGCGGATTGACGCAAGACGACAATTGCTGGTGGCCGAGGACGGACTTTATATCCGCGATGCCACAAGCGGCAGCCTTTCGCTGCATGTATCGCTGGAAGAGGACAATCACGCCACCCGGTCGAATGATGCCAGGGTGCATCCGAGTGGTGCGTTCTGGATCGGTACCATGGGCAAAATGGCGGAAAAGCACGCCGGTAGCATCTATTGGCATTACCGTGGTGAGTTGCGCAAACTGTATTCGGACATCACCATTCCCAATTCCATCTGTTTTTCACCCGATGGCGGGATCGCCTATTTTGCAGATTCTGCAGGGGGCAAACTGATGAAGGTGGGATGCGATCCGGCGACCGGATTGCCAACAGGCGAGCCGGAGTTGTTTTTCGACAATCGCGGCGTGGAAGGTGGCCTCGACGGCTCAGTCTGTGACGGGGACGGTGTCGTGTGGAACGCGCGCTGGGGCGGGGCGGCACTCGATGCCTATTCGCCGGACGGGGCGCTGTTGCGCACGGTAGACTTGCCGGTTCGTCAACCGTCATGCCCGGCATTTTACGGTCATGATGCAAACCGCATTGCGCTGACCAGCGCCTGGCAGAACATGAGCGCAAGCGAGCGCGAAGCCGATCCACTGGGCGGGTGCCTGCTGGATGCCGGCATTACAGTCAAAGGCCGCTTTGAGCCAGACGCTGCAGTCTGATTTCGACCAGACACGTCATGCGTGAATGGTGTCATGAACATGTGCGAGGCCGGGTTGCACCAAAATTACGTAGTGTACTAATAATTACGTCCATAAACAAAAAATTGCCATACGGCCAGATTTGTATTATTTGTTTGTTCTGCAAAGATGGCAAGGCCATCAAGTGGAGGATCGCCATACTGGCTTGGCTCGTTCAAACTGGAGGAATGAATTTGAAAAAGCGTAGTTTCATCAAAGGTGCCGTTGCAGCAGCCCTGATCTCGGGCATTGCCGCTTTCCAGGCACCGGTCGTGCAGGCACAGGAAGTCACACTCAAGCTGCACCAGTTCCTGCCAGCCCAGGCAAATGTTCCCAAACATGTGCTTGAGCCGTGGATGAAGTCCGTGATGGACGCTTCGGGCGGCAAGCTCAAGATCGACATGTATTCGGCCATGGCGCTGGGTGGCAAGCCGCCGGAATTGATCGACCAGGTCAAGGACGGCGTTGTCGATATTGCCTGGACCGTCGTCGGTTACACACCGGGCCGGTTCCCGCGTACCGAAGTGTTTGAGCTTCCGTTCATGATGACCAATGGCGAGGCCACATCGAAGGCCTATTGGGACATGTTCGAAAGTGACATGAAGGACCAGGACTTCAAGGATTATCACATCATTGGAACCTGGGTGCATGGTCCGGGCGTCATTCACGCCAAGGGCGATGGCGTGCAGAAGCTTGAAGACATGAAGGGCAAGAAACTTCGCGGTCCTTCACGCATGACCAATGCACTGCTCAAGGAACTGGGTTCGGAGCCGATCGGCCTTCCGGTTCCAGGCATTCCAGAAGCCCTGTCGAAGGGTGTCATCGATGGAACGGTCATTCCATGGGAAGTCACCGGTGCACTGAAGGTAGCCGAACTCACCAATACCCATACCGAATTCGTGGGCGACAAGGCTATCTACACTGTCACTTTCGTGCTTGCCATGAACAAGCAAAAATATGACAGCCTGCCGGATGACCTGAAGAAGGCCCTTGACGACAATTCCGGTGCCACCTTCTCCGCGTTCGCGGGCAAGACCATGCAGGAATATGATGCGCCAAGCCGGCAGATCGCGGTTGATCGCGGCAACAAGATCGTCGAAATCTCGGGCGATGAGTTGGCACGCTGGAAGGGCGCAGCCCAGCCGGTGATTGATGGCTGGATCAAGGAAATGGACGGCAAGGGCGTCAACGGCAAGGAACTCTATGACCGCGCCAATGAACTGATTGCCAAATACACCAACATGTAATTGGCGCATTGATATAAGAATGAGAAAGGCGGGCCTTTGCGGGCCCGCCTTTTTCTTTGGTAGCGCCAGCAACTATCCGGGTTGTCAGCGAACCAGGATATTGCGGAACTGCCATGGATCCTTGGTGTCGATGTCTTCCGGGAACAAGCCCGGACGCCGGTCGAGCGGTGTCCAGTCGGTGTAATAACCCTTGACCGGACCGAGATAGGGTTTTTGTACTTCAAGGCAGCGCCGGAAGTCCATTTCGTCGGTTTCAACAATGCCTGCCTTGGGATTTTCCAATGCCCAGACCATGCCGGCCAGAACGGCCGAGGTTACCTGCAAGCCGGTCGCATTCTGGTACGGGGCAAGGTTCCTGGTCTCTTCCAGCGACAGTTGCGAACCGTACCAATAGGCATTCTTCTTGTGGCCATAGATGAGGACGCCAAGTTCATCAATGCCATCTACGAGTTCGTTTTCATCAAGAACGTGCAGCTTTTCCTGGTGTTTGCCTTCTGCTCCAAAGAGTTCGTGCAAAGACAGTACAGCATCATTGGCCGGATGGTAGGCGTAGTGGCAGGTCGGCCGGTAGATCGCCTTGCCTTTGCTGTCGCGTACCGTGAAATAATCAGCGATCGAGATCGATTCATTGTGTGTGACAAGAAAGCCGAATTGTGCGCCGGGTGTTGGGCACCAGGTGCGCACGCGGGTATTGGCGCCAGGCTGGTCGAGATAGATGGCCGACCTGTGTCCCTTCTTGTGCTTGCGGGCGTTTTTCGGTTTCCATTTCTCATGCGTGCCCCAGCCAAGCTCGGCTGGTTGCATGCCTTCCGACAGGAAACCTTCGACTGACCAGGTGTTCCAGAACACGCCCATCGGCTTGGGAGCCTTGGTGCGTTGCGTATCGCGCTCGGCGATATGGACACCCTTGACGCCGAGCTTCTTCATCAGCTTTGCCCAGCCCTCGCGGTCATGCTGGCCCGGCTCGGTGAATTTGACCGCCATGTCGTTGGCCAGGTTCACAAGCGCCTGCTTGACGAACCATGACACCATGCCGGGATTGGCGCCGCAACATGATATGGCGGTTGTGCCGCCGGGGTTCTTGCGCTTTTCCTCGCGCACGGTCTCACGCAGGGCGTAGTTGGTGCGAGCGGCATTGCCACCCTTGTTGTCCCAGTAGAAGCCGAGCCAGGGCTCGACCACCGTGTCGATGTAGAGAACGTCGAGTTCACGGGTCAGTTTCATCAGGTCGAGCGAGGATGTGTCCACCGAAAGGTTGACGCAAAAGCCCTGGCCTTCGCCTTCGCTGAGCAGCGGTTTCAGCAGCTTCTTGTAATTTTTTTTCGTTACGGCTTCCTGGATGAAGCGTACGCCATGCTTCTTCAGCAGTTCCGCGTCATCATCCCGCGGGTCGATAACGGTGATACGGGATTTGTCATATTTGAAGTGGCGTTCGATGAGCGGCAATGTCCCGCGGCCAATTGAGCCAAATCCGATCATCACAATCGGGCCGGTGATTTCGCCATGGATTGGCCATTTGCCTGCTGCCATTCTTTTCAAACTCCAAATATCTGAACGGGAAGCTGGATAATGCACATATTCGCGTCACAATAAAGCGAAACACGGATTTGCAGTAAACACCCGGCATTGAAAGCGGCGGCGAAAAATGGCACTCAAGCCATCGTAGCAGCCAGCACCGTCTGCTGCAGGATTTCAGGAGAGGCGCAATGAAACCGATATTCCTCCAGATCAAGACAGAGCCGGGCAAGGCCTATGATGTGGCTGCCGCACTTGCGGACATGGAAATCGCCTCGGAAATCTACTCGACATCAGGCCAGTATGACCTGCTGGTCAAGATCTATGTCGGAGCCGATGACGATATCGGCCGGGTGGTTGCCGATCTGGCGACCAATCTGAAACATATCCGCGACACCTATACGATCATCACGCACCGGGTATTCTGATATTCGGAAAGCATACCGGAAATCGGGTGGCGTAGCACAGCGATTGCGGGCATCCAGTCAGCGCCGAACAACCGGATCCGCGATACCCCATGAACACGACCGCCATCAACCGATCCATGGGCAAGGCCGAATGGGCGATGCTCATCACGCTTTCACTGTTGTGGGGCGGATCGTTCTTTTTCAACGCGGTCGCCGTGCGCGAACTGCCGGTACTCACCATTGTGGCAGCCCGCGTGGCACTGGCAGCTGTCATTCTGAATCTGGTAATGCAGGCGCGGGGGCAGAAATTCCCCGTCGACCGCGACGCCCTCCTGGCATTTTCCGGCATGGGCTTGCTGAACAATGCGATACCGTTTTCGCTGATTGTCTGGGGCCAGTCGCACATTGCTTCCGGCGTCGCTTCGATTTTCAATGCGATGACACCGATCTTCACCGTGATTGCAGCGCATTACCTGACCAGTGACGAACTTCTGGACCGCCGCCGGATTGCCGGGGTTTTACTGGGTCTTGCAGGCGTGTCGATAATGATCGGCAGTGAGGCGTTGCATTCGTTCGGCGTGAATGTGCTTGCGCAGGCGGCAGTGCTTTGTGCCGCGCTTTCCTATGGTTTTGCCGGTGTTTTCGGGCGTCGGTTCAAGGCTCTCGGCATCAGCCCGATGGCGACGGCTACGGGGCAGGTTACGGCGTCCAGCCTGGTTCTGGTGCCACTGGCACTGCTGGTTGACCATCCATGGCAAATTGGCGTTCCCGGTATTGAGACAATTGCAGCGGTCTTCGGTGTTGCCGCCTTTTCCACCGCGCTTGCCTATCTGCTGTTCTTCAGGATATTGCAAAGTGCGGGAGCGACCAACATTTCGCTGGTGACGTTCCTGATCCCGCCAAGCGCGATCATGCTGGGTATCGTGTTCCTGGGAGAAAACCTGCTACCACGCCACCTTGGCGGGCTGGTGCTGATCGCTGCCGGACTTGCGGCTATTGACGGCAGGCTACTCAACCGGTTCGGGAAATGAAAAAAGGCGCAGTTGCCTGCGCCTTGATCTCTGAAATCTTTCGAAAGCAGTCAGCGACCGATGACCGACATCACGTTTGCGATGATGCGGGTCTGGACCTTGGGGTCCTTGTCGATGCCGACATGGTCAACGACCGAGCCGAAGTCACGGATGTTAATGTTGGTGATCGAGCCGGAGAAGCCGCCGCCAGCGCGGTAAGGGTTGCCGCGACCACCACCCTTGATCCAGTAGTTGATGACGCGCGGTGAACCGGCATTGAAGGTTGGTGGTGGCGCAAAGCCGGGGTCAACACCGATGACGAGCGCCACGGGAATCCCTGCCTTGGCAAGCGCGTTGGCAAATTGCGGTGCTTCCTGTCCGCCAACCGAATGACCGGCGATCACGATCGGATAGGATACCTTGCCTTCCTTGTTGCGCTTGATGATGGAACTGGCGAGGCCCGACCAGGCCCCGTTCGAATAGGATTTTGCATTGACGCCGCGGGCGCGCAGTTGCGCGGCCATCTGGTCCATGCCGGCTGAAAAGACGTTCATGAAGCCGCGGATGAAATAGACTTCCTCGGCCTTTGCCGGTGTTGCTGCGAATGTTCCTGCGGCAATGAGCGCTGCAGCAAATGTCTTCACGAGATGCCGTTTCATTTTCTTCCTAACCTCAATTGTGATTCGCCGGTTGGCCTTGGCCCCTGTTCGGCGCGCATAAGAAAGCAAAATCGTGCCATTTTCAAGGTTGCCGAATCCGCCCCGCAATATTGGTCATGCGCTGAGGCCGCCATCGACAGCCAATGCCTGACCGTTGAAGAAAGAATTCGTGTCAGACACTGCCCAGATCATGGCCTGTACAATTTCGTCAACCTCGCCGAGGCGCTGCATCGGATTGAAGGCGACCATGCGCTGTTCAGCAGCCTGTGCACCGTGCGGCGAACTTTTCAGCGGTTCCATCACCATGTCCGTCTTCGTGAAGGCGGGGCAAATGCAATTCACCCGGATGCCCTTGCGGGCATATTCGACGGCTGCTGTCCGTGTCAGTCCGACGACACCGTGCTTGGCTGCGGCATAGGCTGCCAGCATGGGTGAACCCATCAGGCCGGCGGCAGAGGCGACATTGAGGATTGCACATTGCGAGGCATCGTCTGCCACGCGTTTCAACATCAGAGGGATCTGGTGCTTCATTGCGAAAAACACCCCCATCAGGTCGACGGCAATCACCTTTTCGGCAATGGCGCTGTCGGTTTCATGCAGGCGCAATTGCGGCTGGGCGATGCCGGCATTGTTGATCGCAATGTCAAGTGCCCCATGTCGCTCGGCTACCAGTTTCGCCAGCCGGCGTGAGGTTTCCTCGTCGGCAATGTCGCCTGCAAGCCCGCAGATGTCACCGCCTGCGGCAGCGATGGCGTCGACCGTTCCCGAAACCAGTTCCGGTGAAAAATCGGTGACAACAAGTCTTGCACCGGCCTTCGCAAATTCCTCACTGACCCGGCGTCCGAAGCCGCGGCCTGCGCCGCTGACATAAATGACCTTGCCATTGAACCCGTCCATCAAATTGTCACCCACGAATCTTCCTTTCAACTGCCATGTCCTTGTCGCAACGTATTGCGAGCCTATCATCCGGCTTGCATCTTGCGTTTCTTTTTTTCGAGGAACAACCGGTCAGGGCGGTTTTGTGAGAGCTGAATGGCCTTGTCATAGGCGATGGAAGCCTCGTTGATCTTTCCGGCCCGACTCAGCATGTCAGCCTTTGCGGCATGGTACGGCTGATAGTCTTCCAATTCCGCTTCGAGACCGGCAAGGTTTGCGAGACCGGTTTCCGCGCCGGCAAGACAGGACAGTGCGACAGCCCGGTTGAGAAGCACGATCGGATTCGGCTTCATCGCATGGAGCTGGTCATAGAGCAGCACTATCTCCTGCCAGCCGGTTTCGTCATGTGAGCTTGCCTCGGAATGGATGGCACTGATCGCTGCCTGCAACTGGTAAGGCCCCGGCCTGCCGCGCGAAAGCGCCCTGATCACCAGCGCCAAGCCGTTGGAAATCGCTTCCCTGTCCCACAGGCTCCGGTCCTGTTCTGCAAGGGAAACTGGAATTGCGTCATTGCCGAGACGGGCCGCCTTTCTTGAGTCGTGCAGGATCATCAGGGCCAGCAGGCCTTCCACCTCCGGTTCGTCGGGAATGAGGCTGTCCAAAATCCGGGCCAGGCGGATTGCCTCTGTGCACAGATCGTGGCGCAAGCGGTCGTCGCCCTCGCTGGCGGCGTAACCTTCGCTGAAAACCAGGTAGAGAACGCTCAGCACCGAATCGAGCCTTTCAGGCCAAAGGCTTCGTTCAGGAACCGCAAATGGTATTGCCGCATCCCTGATCTTCCGTTGGGCTCGAACGAGGCGTTGCGCCATCGCAGTTTCAGTGTCGAGAAAGCTGCGTGCAATTTCACCAGTGGCAAGCCCGCCAAGCGTGCGCAAGGTCAGGGCTATGCGGCTCTTTGCTTCCAGGGCCGGGTGGCAACAGGTGAAAATCAACGCCAGTCTCTCGTCAGGAATTTCAGGCATGATTTCACTGTCCGCAGTTTCGTGGTCCAGGTCGATCAGGCGGGCATATTCACCGGATTTGCGTTCGAAATTGCGGGAACGGCGGATGCGGTCAATTGCCTTGCGCCGGGCAGTAAGCAGAAGCCATCCGGGCGGATTTTGTGGAACCGAATTCCTGGTCCAGTGGCGCAGGGCGGATTCCAGGGCATCCTGCAAGCTGTCCTCGGCAAGCTGAAAATCACCAAGCAACCCGATGAGGCTGGCCACCAGACGCCCCCAGTCATTGCGGGCAATAGCCGCAATCTCCTGCCGCACTGCGGCTGAAACCGGAGGCGTCTCGTTCATGCCTCAAAGCAGCCCTGAAACATCGGCAATGGGCCGGATTTCAACCGATCCGAATTTTGCGGTCGGGATCATGGCTGCGTAGCGGATGGCACTGTCGAGATCAGGGCAATCCAGCAGGTAATATCCACCCAGTTGTTCCTTGGTTTCGATGAACGGGCCATCCATGGTGCTGGTCTTGCCTCCACGCACGCGCACGGTTGTCGCAACGTCTGTGCTGCGCAGGGCTTCGCCACCAAGCAAGACGCCGTCTGCGGCATAAGTTTCGTTGCAGGCCTTGTATCCCTTCATGTATTCTGCGAATTCGGGGGTTCCAAATTTTGGTTCGTTGGCTGGATTGGCGTAAATAAGAGCGATGTATTTCATGATCAATTCTCCGGTTTTGTGTCAGACTTTAGTGGAGTTTGCGATCAGCGGGCAATTGCTGATGCGGCGATGAGAAAGACTCCGATCAGCATGGCCAGCGTGGTCAGCGAGCCTCCGACTATCCGCAACGGGTTTGCCGGCTTTTCGCTGTCGATACCTAGCGGATGCAGGATGCGACCTGCTACCAGCAGGACGCCAATGGCGTTCAACCATGAGGAAGAGGCGCCGCCCGCTTCCGCAAGGCCCATGACAATGAGGGCCATCGGAACTGTTTCGATGAAATTGCCATGCATCCTGATACGCTCGGCCAGAGCGACGGAATCCCCGTGCAGGATGGAAATCTTCAGCTTCGCCCGCAACAGGGTTACCCAGGTGGAAAGGCCGATCATCATGACGGCGAGAATGGCTGAATAGATTGCAGTGATTTGAAGTGACATGTTTTGAACTCCGTTCAGGGGCCGGGAAATTCCGGCTTCCATCATCAAGACGAACAGGTGCAATCCGATTCGACACCATGCACGGGATTTTTCTTGAATTGCTGTCTGGTTGCCGCCTTGCCAGCACTGCTGGCCATGTGCAAGCTGCCAGAAATCCAGGATGGGAGCAGTCATGGACTATCGGGCAATGTCAGCGGCGCAGCTGGGGCGGGCAATGGAGGCGGGAAAAGTCGATCCGGTTGAAATTACCGAATTGTTTCTGGATGCCATCGCCAGGGAGGACGGGAATTTTCAGATATATGCAAGGACCACTGCCGATCGTGCGCGTTCCCAGGCGAAGGCTGCCCGAGAGCGGGCAAAATCCGGTACGCGGAGGTCTCCGCTGGACGGTGTTCCGGTGTCATGGAAAGACTTGTTTGACATTGCCGGAACCCAGTGTTGTTCCGGCACGAGAATTCTTGCGGGAAGGGTGCCGGATGCTGATTGCCGGGTTGCAGTAAATGCGGAGACTGCCGGGCTGGTGTTTCTTGGCAAGACCCATCAGACCGAGTTTGCCTTTTCGGGGCTTGGACTCAATCCGCAAACCGCAACACCACCAAACAAAGGGATGCCGGGAACTGTTCCGGGCGGTTCCTCATCTGGTGCCGCAGCCTCGCTGACGCATCGCCTGGCACCGCTTGCCATCGGCTCCGATACCGGCGGGTCGGTACGCATTCCCGCAGCCTGGAACAATCTGGCAGGGTTGAAAACCACACACGGAAGCCTCTCCAATGATGGCGTGGTACCACTTTGTCCAGGCTTTGACACCGTCGGACCGCTCGCGCATTCCGTCGAGGATGCTGCGCTGGCTTTTGCCGCACTTGGTGGAGGCGAGACCGTTTTCGATGATCTGCCGATGGTCGCGAGCATGAAGATTGCCATCCCGCAGACCATTGTCCTTGATGATTGTGCCAGCGAAGTATCGGCGAGCTTCGAGGCGGCAGTTGACATGCTGGAAAAAGCGGGAGCAAAAATTGACAGGATCGAGGTTCCCGAGTTTCACGAATTCCTCAAGCTGTCAGTTTCGCTGTTTCCCCATGAGGCTTGGCAGGCATGGGGCAACACGATTGAAAGCCATGGCGAATTGATGTTTGCGCCGGTGCGTGCCCGCTTCGAGCAGGGGCGCAATGTAAGCCGGGAGACTTACGAGGCAGCTTGGCGGCAAATGCTGCTAGCCCGATCCAGGTTTGCCGAGCGAGTAGCCGGTCATGATTTCCTGATCTGGCCAAGCGTTGCAATTCTGCCGCCACGCGTTGATGACTTGCTTGCCGACAGCGGCTATTTCACTGCTTCAAATCTCATGGCGTTGCGCAATACGCGTTTCGTCAACATGAGCGGTGGGGCCGCACTCACTATGCCTTTGGCGACAACTGCCTGCGGCCTGCAACTGAGCGGCCAGCCGGGAAGCGATCGTGAATTGCTGCGTTTTGGCATGGCACTGGAAAGGGTGATCAGCGCCTGAAATGCGCGACCAGTGCGTCGATCAATCTCAGTACTTCCGGATCGTTACGGCGGTTTTCGCGGATAGCCAGGAACAGTTGGCGTTCGGGCAATTGATAGTCGGGGAAAAGCACATTGACCTTTTCAAAGCCGCCATCGTCCTCGACCACGAAATCCAGCAATGTGGATATGCCCACGGAATTGTAGACAAGGTCATAGGCGATATTTGAGGCGTTGACATAAACGACGTTTCTCGGGTCCAGTTCGATCAGCCTTCCGTTGCGCTCGAAACGAATGGGAAATGGCAGTCCGCGCATATAAATCCATGTGGCGCGTTCAAGATCGGCAAAAAGCCTGATCGACTGCTCCTGACAATATTCATCGGTGGCGCAAATCAGTGATCGGGTATTGCGAAGGAAGATCGTCTTGCCGGTCCCCTGGGTCTGCGGCCAGCCGATGCGAATGGCGATATCGTTGCCGGATGCGTCGATATCCTCCCGTTCATCCTTGACGACAAGCTCGAGTATCATGGCCGGATTTTCCCGGCTGTATCTTGCCAGGAAGGCATAGAAGGCCCGGGTTCCAACACCGCTGGCAAATGTCAGCTTGACGGTACGGCTTCGGTTCTTGCCAGCCAAAGCGGTTTGCTGAAATTCATATTCCAGATGCGAAAGGGGGTCGCGGAAGCGGTTGGCCACTTCCCTGCCTTCGGCAGTCAGTTCAAACCGGCCAATTTCCCGCCGGTAAAGCGCTATTCCCAGCATCTCTTCCAGTTTCCTGACATGATGGGTGACCGCACTTGGTGTGAGGGAAAGTACGACCGCTGCCTGCCGGAACGAACCCGTCCGGCAAACTTCCATGAAAACTCCCATTTGCCGGTACCAGTGTGCCATGTCCAAAATTATTATACGAAAACGAAATTTTGTTCGATCTTTTGTTTTCCGGAGTTGTGTGTTATCTTAACGATGCCCTTTGGGGTTTGGACCCATGGTCCTTTGAATGGCAGTCAAACCTTTTCGCCCCCGGTTTGGCGGTCGTGATCGCCATCCGGTCTGGATAGTGAGAGTCCAGCCGGATGGCTTTTCATTTTCGGGCCTGGCTTCAGTACTCTCAGACAGCTTTCCGTTTCAGTGCCACGCCGCGTATATAGGTCTCGCGGACCGCACGATCATCGCCCATGATCATCAAAGCAAACAGGATGTCGTGCAGGCTATGGGAAATTGCGTCGCGCACAGCCATGGCTGGCGTTGCCGCCGGGTCGAGCACGATGATATCTGCTTGCCTGTCCGGCTCAATCCGGCCCAGTTCATCATCAAGGTGCAGCAGGCGAGCATTACCGAGCGTAGCCAGATAGAATGCATCGAAGGCGCTGATGCGACTTCCAACCAGTTGCGAAACCAGATAGGCATCGCGCATCGTCTGCAGCATGGAATAGCTGGTGCCGCCACCGATATCAGAGCCTATGCCAACCGAAACGGGGCGATCTGCCTGGCGGCTATGGTGATAGCGGAACAGACCTGAACCCAGGAAATTGTTCGAGGTTGGACAGTGTACGACCGAGGCACCCGTCTCATGCAGGCGATGCAGTTCCCGCTCGGACAAGTGGATGCCATGGGCAAAGAACGCGCGTTCGCTGAGCAGGCCATAATGGTCATAAACGTCGGTATAATCCTTCGACCAGGGGAAGGCGCGTGCGACGGTTTCGATCTCGGCCCGGTTCTCCGACAAATGCGTCTGCAAGACCAGTTCCGGATGTTCCTGCTTGAGCGCTCCTGCAACTTCCATCTGCGCTTCGGTCGAAGTCACTGCGAAACGCGGGGTGATTGCATATTGCAGCCGACCCTTGCCATGCCATTTTCGGATCAAGGCATTTGAATCGTCATAGGCGGATTGCGGCGTGTCACTCAGTCCTGCAGGAGCATTGCAATCCATCATGGTCTTGCCGGAGATAACCGCCATTTCGCGCTGGTTCGCCGCTTCGAACAAGGCGTCGAGCGCGACGGGATGAATGGTTGAGAACGCAAGGCAGGAAGTGGTGCCGTTGGCGATGAGTTCATCAAGGAAAAACCCTGCCGCACCGGCTGCAATCGCCGAATCGCCATAGCGCTGCTCTTCGATAAAGGTGTAGCGGTTCAGCCAGTCGAGCAGGTCCTTGCCATAGGCAGCGAGCATCCGGTATTGCGGGAAGTGCAGATGCGCGTCGACAAATCCGGGCAGGATGAGGCTAGTACCATGATCGGTCTTCGGCAGGCTGGAATATTGTGCCGGCAGTTCCGAGCGGTCTCCGACCCAGTCGATGATCCCGTCTTGGCCAATAGCCACTGCCCCGTTTTCATGAAACCGGTAGCTTCGTTCGTCGCCGACGATTGCCGGGTCATCGATGAAACTGAAAACCCGTCCCAGCAGAACGGCAGCGCGATTGGTCTGTTTTTGCTTTTCCATTTTTCCGACTCTGATTTCACACACAGTGCTTTGCAACGAAAAATACGTTTGCGGCAAGTCTGAGCTTGAATTTGCGCCACAGATTCCCGATTGCAAAGGACATAAGTGGTCAGTAAGTTTTGACCAGATGATAAAAACGGGGTGAGCCGCATGGGGCGAGACAGACTGATATTTCTGCGGAACGGTAAACGCGTTGAGGAGCGCGCAGTTGGTCCCAATGAGACCCTGCTTGACTATCTGCGCCTGCGTGAACGTTCCTGCGGGACCAAGGAAGGCTGCAACGAGGGTGATTGCGGTGCCTGCACTGTAGCGGTAGGTTCGTTGAAATCGGGCAGGTTGGTTTACGAGCCGGTCAATGCCTGTATCCGCCTGCTCGGTCAGATTGACGGTTGTGATGTGATTACCGTCGATGACCTTGCCCATGATGGCAGGCTGCACCCGGTTCAGCAGGCGATGGTGGAATTGCACGGTTCGCAATGCGGATTTTGCACGCCTGGCATCGTGATGAGTCTCTTCACTCTTTATCATTCCGGCATTGAACCTTCGCGTCAGGCCATCAACGACTGCTTGGCGGGAAATCTTTGCCGTTGCACGGGCTATCGCCCCATTGCCGACGCGGCAATGGCGTCGCTGACTGAACGCACGGCCGACTTCCTTGCGGATCGCTCGGCTGCGACCTTGAAGGCCCTGAAGAAACTACGTGACGGGGAAGACCTGTTCATTGGCAGCAAGGACAGCTTCATCGCTGCGCCCGCCAGTGTTGCGGCATTGGCGAAGCTGGCAGCTTCGCATGCCGATGCAACGCTGGTTTCCGGTGCGACAGATGTCGGGCTGTGGATAACCAAGCAGTTGCGGGACTTGCCGAAGATCATCCTGACTGGTCGCGCAGCGGGATTTGACACGATTTCTGCTGGCAAGGCATCCATCAAGATCGGTGCCGGCGCCACCTATGCACAGGCATTTGACGCACTGGCCGGGATCGATCCGGATGTCGGCGAGGTGGTGCGGCGTATCGGCTCGAAGCAGGTCCGTGCATCGGGAACGGTGGGCGGCAACATTGCCAATGGCTCACCCATTGGCGACATGCCGCCGATGCTGATTGCGCTTGGTGCCAGCCTGGAACTGACGAAAGGCAGCAAGACGCGGATGATCGCGCTTGAGGACTTCTTCGTCGAATATGGCAAGCAGGACCGCAAGCCCGGTGAGTTGGTGAGTGCGGTGGAAATTCCCAAGCTGCGGCGGAACCAACATTTCCGTGCCTACAAGATTTCCAAACGCTTCGACCAGGACATTTCCGCTGTCATGGCTGCCTTCCGGATCACGGTTGAAAAGGGCAAGATGACCGAAGCACGGATTGCCTTTGGCGGGATGGCAGGCACGCCGAAACGTGCGTCCAAGGCAGAAGCGGCACTCCTGGGCATAGCGCTTGGCAATGAGGTGGAATGGCGGGCAGCAATTGATGCACTGGCCGATGATTACACTCCGCTCACAGACATGCGGGCCAGCGCGCAATACCGGACACGCGTTGCCCAGAACCTGTTGCGCAAAGCGCTGATCGAGATTGGTGAGGGCAACAGCGAGGTGACGCGCGTCACCGGACAGCGTGAAACACTGGAGGCAGCGCAATGAGTGCGAAAGCAAACACGCTGCACGCCGAGACCATGGCGGTCGGCAATGCACTGGCGCATGACAGTGCCGAGAGGCATGTGCAGGGTTCTGCACCCTATATTGACGATCTTCGCGAGCCGGAAGGACTGCTGCATCTGGCGCCAGGCCTGTCGCCCGTGGCGCGTGGCAAGATCAAGGCGATGGACCTCTCAGCCGTTCGCGCGGCACCCGGTGTTGTTGCGGTACTGACAACAGCCGACATTCCTGGCGTCAATGACTGCAGCCCGGCCATGGGGGATGACCCGATCTTTGCCGTCCGGGAAGTGGAGTTCCACGGCCAGGTGCTGTTTGCAGTGGTAGCGCGGACGCGGGACCAGGCGCGGCGCGCGGCGCGGCTGGCCAAAGTGGAGATCAGCGAGAAAAAGCCTGCGGTCAGTGTCGATGACGGGTTGAAGAGCGGCAAGACGGTGCTGGACCCGTATGAATTTCGCCGGGGTGATGCGCAGGCGGCAATCTCGTCCGCACTGCACAAGGCTTCGGGCGCGCTGCGGATTGGCGGGCAGGAGCATTTCTACCTCGAAGGCCAGATTTCCATGGCGCTGCCGGGCGAAGGTGGCGAAATGAAAGTGCTGTGTTCGACGCAGCATCCGTCAGAAGTGCAGCATCTGGTGGCAAGAATGCTGGCGCGGCCCGAAGCGATGATCGTATGCGAATGCAGGCGGATGGGCGGCGGCTTTGGTGGCAAGGAAAGCCAGGCCGGCCAATGGGCCTGCCTTGCAGCCCTTGCGGCGCATGTAACCGGACGCCCGTGCAAGATACGCCTAGACCGCGACGATGACATGGTGGCTACCGGCAAGCGGCACGACTTTGCCGTTGAATGGCAGGCCGCGCATGACGAAAAAGGCGTGCTGGAAGCGGTGGATGTGACCTTCAATTCGCGCTGCGGCTATTCGGCGGACCTGTCGCTTGGCGTCAATGACCGCACGATGTTTCATGCCGACAATTCCTATTTCTATCCGCAGGTTCGCATCCGCTCGAACCGGGTGAAAACCAACACGGTTTCCAATACCGCCTTTCGCGGTTTCGGCGGGCCGCAGGGCATGGTGTTCGCCGAGCGGATGATGGACGAGATCGCAGTGAAGCTTGGTGTTGATCCGCTGGAAATCCGCAAGCGCAATTTCTACGCCAAAGACCGGGACGTGACGCCCTATGGCATGACGGTCGAGGACAACATTCTCAAGCAGCTTGTCGGGGAACTGGAGCGGAGTTCCGACTATCGCGCGCGGCGCAGGGAGATCGCTCGCTTCAATGCCACAAGCCGCTACCTCAAGAAGGGCATTGCGCTCAATCCGGTAAAATTCGGCATCGCCTTCACTCTCAAGCACCTCAACCAGGCGGGCGCGCTGGTGCATGTTTACACGGATGGTTCGATCCAGGTGAACCATGGCGGCACGGAGATGGGGCAGGGGCTTTATCTCAAGGTGGCGCAGGTGGTGGCGGAGGAATTCGGCGTCGACATTTCGCGTGTACGGATCACCGCGACGGTAACCGACAAGGTGCCCAACACAACGCCGACGGCGGCGTCGTCGGGCGCGGACCTCAATGGCATGGCGGCGAAAAAGGCCGCGGAAACCATCCGCCAGCGCATGGCGGAAGTGGCAGCCAGGTTCTGGCAGGGCAATGCGAGCGAGGTGCGCTTTTCGCAAGGCATGGTGATGGTCGGCGGGCGCGAAGCCCTCTTTGCCGAAGTTGCGAAGGCGTTTTCTCGAGTTGGCGCAGTAAATCGTCGGCGACGGGTTATTATGCGACGCCGAAAATCACCTGGGACCGCGAAACGGTTAGCGGCAATCCGTTCCTGTATTTTGCCTATGGCGCGTCCTGCAGCGAGGTGCTGGATCGACACGCTGACCGGCGAAACCGGGTCACCCGTGCCGATATCCTGCATGATGTCGGTTCGTCGCTGAACCCGGCGCTCGATATCGCGGCCAGGTCGAGGGCGGCTTTGTGCAAGGCGTTGGCTGGCTGACCACGGAAGAACTGGTGTTTGACGACAAGGGGCGGCTCCAGAACCCGCCTCGACCTACAAGATACCGACAGCCTTTGACGTGTGAACCGCGTCAAATTGTGGGAATCGAAGGCAACCGGGCCTCGACCATCTATCGCTCCAAGGCGGTGGGCGAGCCGCCGGTGATACTGGCGACCTCGGTGTTTTCCGCGATCTTCCGCCATTACCTCGATCAATCCCGACAAGGTGCCGCAACTCGACGCGCCCGCCACCGCCGAGGCGGTGCTGAAAGCAGTGGAGGATGGGGTAGTCAGTCTGGATTGAGGGTATCGATAGCGTGTGCCAGTTCCAGCATGTTTGCTGCATAAAACCCTGCGGCATTGATGCAGTTGGTTTCGATCAGTTTCAGCCCATCATCGGTTCTGCAAACATCGATGACATATGCCTTGGGTAACCGGGGTTCAAATCAACAAGGTGGCGGACAAATTCCCTTGCGTCGTCGTCGATTTCCGGCCTGGATCACACGCGCACCCTCCTTGTAGAGCGAGAAGGTCACTATTGCGTCGTCCACGACCCAGACACGCCATTCCTTCATTATTCTCATTGGCGTTGAAAGCATCATTTGGGTGTCGTGGCGAAGCGAACCGTCGAGGTACCTGCCTTTCAAGCGCGATGACACCTTTCGCCATATCCACTATCTCACGGGAAGCCATCACCCTTCCGGCGATCTGCTTGCTGTCATCGACCGGGCGGACAAACCAGTCCCGATCATCGCCTGCAAGGTCACGAGGCAAGTCCTGCAGGTCAATCAGCCGGGCATCCGGACCGTTCAGCATGTGTGGAAGCCAAGCCTGCTGTTTGATGAATGGATCAAGTTTGAAGACGCCTGGGCGAAGGCGCTCTGGCCTGAGCATATCTCCAAAGCGCATAGGAGCCGAACATCACCACATCGTTCGGGTCGCGAATGACTCCGGTTCGGGATGAGCTCTCCGGCGAAGGGGCCACCTTGTGCCATGAATAGGAAACTCCAGGCGATCCAGCGCTTCAGCCAGTTTCAGCGTGTCGTCAAATTCCTGAAGTATCCACTGCATGGTTTGCCAATCCCCGAGGCAAAAGGGTGTTTTATCAATGCAACTCGCTTTTCACACAACCCATAGCAGAAACCTGCATGCGTGAACTGGCTGTTTTTGGCAGTTGCTGTGGGAGAGGCGGGGGTTGGATGGGGGGGACAGAATACCGAGGTAATAATTGGTTTAATTTTTTCCGGATGCGGCTGTGTGGTGGCTTGATCTTTGTATCTCTCTCGTTTACGAATCACGCAGAATATTTTTTATTCGAAGGTCTATGCAGTAGGCATTGAGTGTCTGCATCGACTTTGGAATTAAAATGGCAGTTCCAATGTAGTACACTTTATAGTAGGGGATTGTGTCGAATAGAGGTCTGTAGATGGCGCAAAAATCTGAAATCGAATGGACCGACGCTACATGGAAATCCTGTAACCAGGTGTACCAAAATAGGTCTGGTTGCGACCATTGTTACGCGGAACGGTTCGCTGAACGCTGGCGCGGGATTGAAGGACACCCTTACGAACAAGGTTTCGATATGCGCTTGTGGCCGTCACGGCTCGGGCAGCCTGCGCTGTGGAAGAAGCCGCGAATGATCTTCGTCAACTCAACAGGTGACCTGTTCCACAAAGACATTCCACGCGAGTTTATAGACCGCGCGTGGTTCGATCACGATGGAGGCCGCAGACTGGCGTATCTATCAGGTGCTGACTAAACGGTGCTCGTCTCTGATGCGCAATTATATGCGCCGTCGGTACGATGGAAAGCGAGTGCCAACACATATCTGGCTTGGGGTGTCTGTCGAGGATGCCGCCCACAAAGGACGGATCGAACACCTTCGGCCAGATCCAACTCGGATGCGTTTCATTTCATTCGAGCCGCTACTTGGCCCGATTGGCGAAGTTGACATGACCGGTGTCGCTTGGGCGATTGTCGGTGGCGAGCGGACCTGGCGCGCGTCCAATGGAGAAAGCGCCGTGGGCTACCGAATTGCGTATCGCCTGCGAGCGATACGACGTGGCGATACTTCTTCAAACAGTGGGGCGGTGCGCGTCGAAACCGGCGGTCGCCTACTCGAAGGCGAAGAACGGAACGGGTTCCCGTGGCAGATCGTGCCGAAGGCGATCATTGCGGAGCTTGCATGAGGAAGGATCACCGTGAAAACACGGTTGGGCCGTGGGCCACGGCGAAACTTGATGCACTGGAAGCATACCTGAAATTCTACGGAACAGCGCTGAGTAAGCAGTCGTTTACGCGTGTCTACATCGACGCATTTGCGGGAGCTTGTATCACCAAGGTTCGTGGTACGGGAGCGACGGTGGAACCTTCACCATTCTTCAACGAGGCCAGCGATACCCAAGCACAAGAGGAATTTATCCTAGGCTCGCCTCTGCAGGCTCATGAATGTGCCGAATGGATTTCACCCGGCACTATTTCTTCGACCTAGATGAAACTCGCGCTGAGACGCTGCGGGCTGTCAGCGAGGCGAAACGACGTTACGGTTCAGGTGGGCGACTGCAATCCGTTGATTCGCAACCTCGCGCCGTCTCTCAAGGTGCGCAATATTCGCGGGGTCGCTTTTATGGCCCCTACGGCTCATTTGGAATGGGCGACTCTTAAGGCGTTGGCGGACACAGGCACAATGGAAGTTGTGGTCAATTTTCCACTGGCGATGGCTATCAACCGCCTCATCACTCGTTCTGGCGATGTACCTGAACGCTGGGCCGACCAGCTGACTGCGTGCTTCGGAACCGACCAATGGCGAAACATTGCTTATAGCCGAGAAGTCGATCTATTCGGCAACGAGGTCACGACCAAGAACGGCGATGTCGCAGAAGGTTGCTCGACCTTTACATCGGTCGGCTCAAGACGCTGTTCCATTCATTCGCCAAGCCGCACTTGATCCGCAATACCCGAAACACGCAACTCTATTATCTTATCTGGGCCGGACCAAATAAGCTTGGGCTGAAAGGTGCCGACCATATCCTTCGCCAAAGGCGAAGAGTTGGCAAATTCCTGATTAGAAAAGGCACATCGCACATTCCAGAATTCGCAAAGCGGTTATGTGTGCGTCTTGCAACATGCACCAGCTTGGGCTCGAAACTGCCATAAAGAGAACGGAGCGGTTGGCGGAATAAGGACCATTTGAATGTCCAGAAGCTTGGACATTTGCAAGCGCAGTTGGCTCTACTGGTTACTCACCGCCCGCTTCGAGGCAATCTCAACACCGGCGCCCCCTTGCCTGCCGGGTCCCCTCTTTAGTCTCCGCGCAACGAATCCAAACGGGCTTAACCAGATGAAATCACGCGCCGCAGTGGCTTTCAGGCCGGAAAACCCCTCGAAATCTGCGAGGTCGAGCTGGACAGTCCCAAGGCTGGCGAGGTTCTGGTCGAAGGTCAAGGCCACCACCGGCATCTGCCACACCGACGAATTCACGCTGTCAGGCGCTGACCCGGAAGGGCTGTTCCCGGCCATTCTCGGCCATGAGGGGGCGGGCGTCGTCGTCGATGTCGGTCCCGGCGTCACATCGGTCAAGAAGGGCGATCACGTCATTCCGCTCTATACGCCCGAATGCCGCGAATGCCCGTCTGCCTGTCGCACAAGACCAATCTGTGTACCGCGATCCGCGCCACGCGGGGCCGGACGTGCCTGACGGCTCGTCGCGCTTCTCGATCAATGGCGAGAAGGTGATGCATTACATGGGCACCCGACCTTCTCGAATTTCACCGTGCTGCCGAGATCGCCGTTGCCAAGGTGCGCGAGGACGCGCCCTTCGACAAGATCTGCTACATTGGCTGCGGCGTCACCACGGGTGTGGGCGCTGTCATCAACACCGCCAATGTCGAGGCGAGGCCACTGCCGTGGTGTTCGGCCTTGAGGGTATCGGCCTCAATGTGATCCAGGGCCTGCGGCTTGCGGGTGCCGACGCAGGTGTCGGGGTCGACATCAACAATGACAAGAAGGCCTGGGGCGAGAGAAGTTCGGCGCGGCCCATTTCGTCAATCCGCTCGAAGCGGGCGAGACGTGTGCCCTATCTCGTCAATCTCACCAAGCGTGGTGCTGACCAGATCGGCGGCGCGGACTACACTTTCGATTGCACCGGCAATTATCAAGGTCATGCGCCAGGCGCTCGAGGCCAGCCATCGCGGCTGGGGCCAGTCGATCATCATCGGCGTAGCGGGGGCTGGCCAGGAGATTGCAACGCGTCCGTTCCAGCTCGTCACCGGGCGGACCTGGAAGGGAACCGCCTTTGGCGGCGCGCGAGCGCACGGATGTGCCAAAAATTGTCGAGTGGTACATGGACGGCAAGATAGACATTGACCCGATGATCCGCATACCCTTTCACTGGACGAGATCAACAAGGGATTCGACCTGATGCATGCGGGCGAGCATCCGCTCGGTCGTCGTGTATTGAGGCAAAGCCATGATGCAGGCCGGCACAACAGCCTTCTGTTGACGGCAGTGCTGCTGGAGCGGGACGGCCATGCCGGCACGGGCGCAAACGCCCGAGAAGGGATTTCACGGCAGTTCGAATTCCGCTGGCTGGCTGATCCGGCCAGCACCGCAGATGAAACTGGTTTCCGGATGTTTCCTTTGTCGACGGCAAAGGGGGTCGAATGGCGGGTTCCGGCCGGAACCGATATCGATGGCGCAAGCATTCCGGGCTGTCTTTGTCATTCGAGGGCTCGCCCTTTGTCGGCAACTACCGGCGGGCCTCTGTCATTCCACGGCTATTATTGCGATACGGTGGTGACCGGTCCCGAGCCGGTGCACACGATGTTTTGGGAGGCGATGATTGCCGACGGGGTCAGTACTTTCGAGGCGGGCAAGAAGCATCTTGCGGTCACTGCATACAGCTATGCCGGCGGGAAATGCGGCAAGCCGAAGCCGTCTGAGCTTGACCTCAAAGGGCTGAAATTTTCCAGCCGGATCGGCGATACGGAGCGGCTGGTCGACATGCTGGGAGCGAATGAAGCTATCCTCGGCATGGGTCTTCCTTCCGAGAAGCGAATGCAGGCGCAGATCGTTGAAGAGGGGGATATCCGCTTTCCGCAAACCTACATGGCGATAACACGCCATCTGGATGATCCGTCGCAGGATTCGCTTGACGAGGTCGGCAAGGCAATGCAGGCGGAAAATCCCACTCCGGATGACATTGCGGCACTGACCGCCGTTGCTGCAGCGAGCCGCAATGCGGCGCAAAGGATTTTTCCAGGGAAATAACCACCGGTCGCGATTGTGTCGACCTTGCCTGCCGGAAAGGATTTCCATTCCGGTTGCAACCCTCTAAAAGTTTCGAATCAAAATCGTGTTTCAAATCCAGTCAGGGAAACATCCATGAACATAGTCATGCAGGAAGACGAGAAGGACAAGGAAAAGCAGGGCGAGCCGGCACATGTCGAGCGGCTGTTTTCAAGAGCCGCACGATCATCGTGGCCGGTGCGATCAATGACAAGCTGGCGCAGCGCACGGTCACACATGATGGCACTCGCGGAAGAAAGTGATGCATGATCAACATGTTCATCTCGTCTCCCGGCGGCCATGTTGAATCCGGCGACATGGTGCATGACATGATCAAGTTCATCAAACCGGTGGTGCGCACCATTGGCAGCGGCTGGGTGGCGGGCGCGCTGATCTTTGTCGGTGCCAAGAGAATCGCTTCTGTCTGCCCAATACCCGCTTCCTGTTGCATCAACCAAGCGGCGGTGTTGGTGGTTCGGCTTCGGATATCGAAATCCAGGCCGGGCAGATGCAAGATGCGTGAGCGCTTTGACCGGTTGTTTGCCGCCGCCACCGGCCAGACGCCCGAGCGTATTTCCCGGGATACGCAGCGTGATTTCTGGCTCAATACCGATGAGGCGATTGCCTGGCCCTGCTCGGCAACGTGATCACGTCCAGCGACGAGTTGAAGTGAGCATAACAATCCATGTCGATGCCGATGCCTGCCCCGTGAAGGAGGAAATCCTTCGCGTGGCAGAGCAGCACGACTTGCCACAATCCTTGTCTCAAACCAGGGTATGCGGCCATCGCGCGATCCGCTGGTCCGCCATGTCGTCGTGTCGGACAAGTTCGACGCCGCCGATGACTGGATCGTTGAAAACGCCAGTTCCCACGACATTGCGATAACTGCAGATGTTCCGCTTGCGGTGCGGCTGGTGGACAAGGCTGTGATCGTGCTTGGTCCAGCGGAAGGCGGTTCACGCCGGAATCGATTATGGCCAGCGCCATGCGCGATCTCAACAGGAACTGCGAGGAGGCCGGTGCGATCAGGGGCTACAACAAGCCGTTTTCCGCGCGGGACCGGTCTGCCTTCTTGCAGGCGATGGAACTTTGCTGTTCGCCAGGCAAAGGCTTCGCGCACCTGAAAGCGGCCGCAAGGGTGGCCACCAGGGATCGGGCGTGGTAGCAAAGGTGATATTCCCCGTTCTTCATGTCTAGCCAAGGGCGCAACCTGCCTGTGATGTGACCTGGCTTGCTGATCACCCCTCACATTGAACCGAAAGGAGCACGTCATGGGTGCAGAAGGTACGATTACCAGGACAGAGACGATGACACACACTGGGCGGAAGGTTGTGGCGCACGCGAGGCTGCCGGTCTCAGTGCAGCGCGATGCGCACGCATGTTGGGCATTCGCAAGGAAACTCTGGACGGCTGGAGAGCGATCGCGCCGAACCGCTTCAACCGCCTGACACCATATCCGGTATCCTCAATGTCAGCCCGGCATGGCTGCTGCATGGTCTTGGCGAGGCGCCACAGATCGATGGCGTGTCGGACGAGTTGAAGATCCTGAAATCGCAGATACAGCGGTTGAAGGAACTGCGTGCACAGACCGACAGGTGCTGGAAAACATTGAAGACGCAGTTGAGCGGATAGCAAGCCGCGAAATCAATTAGCAGAGTCGGACTTGCTTTAGCGGCGTTGTGTCGCCAACTACTTTAACGAGAAAAAAAGCGCCAACATCGCCGTTCAGGGAGGAAAACCATGGCAGGCAAGAGCAACACAAAAAGGCCAATTCAAGCGAGAAGCCCTGGTTCCAGTCCTATCCACCGAATACGCCGCATGAGATTGCGCCACTTGCGTTCGTCGCTGGGCGAATTGTTCGAAGCGTGCCTGTGATACGCATTCCGGCAAACCTGCCTTTACCTGCATGGGCAAGACACTCAGCTATGGCGATGTAAAAACGCTTTCTACGCGGGTGGGCGCATGGCTGCAGTCAAGGGTCTGAAAAAAGGTGACCGCGTTGCCGTCATGATGCCCAACATATTGCAATATCCGGTGGTCATGGCTGGGATATTTGCGGGCCGGATATGTGGTGGTCAATGTCAATCCGCTTTATGCGCCGCGTGAATTGCAGCACCAGTTGAAGGACAGCGGGGCCAAGGCAATCTTCATTCTGGAGAACTTTGCCAACACACTTGCAGAGGTCAAGGCCAATACCCAGGTCGAACATGTAGTGGTGACCTCGATGGGTGACATGCTCGGCAGGCTCCAGGGCGCAATCGTCAATCTCGTGGTGCGCAAGGTCAAGAAGATGGTACCGGCATGGTCGCTGCCGGGGCATGTTCCATTCAAGTCGGTGCTGGCGCTTGGCATCGGCAAAGGCGATAACGCCGGTCGAAGTCTCAACTTCTGACGTAGCCTTCCTGCAATATACTGGCGGCACGACCGGCGTATCGAAAGGCGCGACACTCAGCCATGGCAATGTGCTTTCCAATTCGGCACAGAATGACATCTGGCTTGAAGCGATCTTTACGAAAACAGCCCGCGCAGCTGCAGCACTCTGCGCACTGCCGCTCTATCACGCATTTCGCACTGACCGTGAATGCGATTGGCGGCATGAGTTCGGGCGGGCACAATGTGCTGATCCCCAATCCGCGCGACATTCCCGGTTTTGTCCAGGAACTGGCGAAATACAGTTCCATGTGTTCCCGGTCTCAACACGCTGTTCGCTTGGGCTCCTGAACAATGACGGGTTTCACAAGCTCGACTTCTCCAACCTGCTGTTGACCTTGGCGGCGGCATGGCGGTGCAGGGGCCGGTGGCGGAGCGCTGAGCAGGTAACGGGCTGCATCATATCGGAAGGTTATGGCCTGTCGGAGACGGCGCCGGTCGCCACGGCAAACCGGTTTGGTTGCCGGAATCGTTGCCGGAACGATCGGCCTGCACTGCCATCGACCGAGATCAGCATCCGTGACGATGATGGCAAGGAACTGCCCCTTGGCGAAGTGGGTGAAATCTGCATCAAGGGCCCGCAGGTAATGCTGGGCTACTGGAACCGTCAGGATGAGACTGCAAAGGTGATGACGCCGGACGGCTTCTTCCGCTCCGGCGGCATGGGTTTCATGGACGACAAGGGTTATACCAAGATTGTCGACCGCAAGAAGGACATGATCCTTGTTTCGGCTTCAATGTCTATCCAAACGAGATAGAGGAAGTGGCTGTCGCGCATGAGGGCATTCTGGAGGCCGCTGCGGTAGCGGTGCCAGACGCCAATTCTGGCGAGGCGGTGAAACTGTTCGTCGTGCGCAGAGGGATCCGGCCCTCACCGAGAAGGACGTCAAGGACGCTGGTGTGCCAAGGGACTGACGAATTACAAGCGCCCCAAGCATGTCGAGTTCCGCGATGGTGCACCCAAAGACCAATGTCGGCAAGATATTGCGGCGCAGATGCGCAACTGACACAGATGACTGCGATCGCCGATGGGACGCCAGACTTCCCATCGGCCCAGTTTGTTACAGACTTCGCTTTGGGATGTGATTGCAAGGGAGGTGTGTCTTGTCCATTGCACCGGGTGGTGAGGCGGTTGCGCGAATTGCAGATGACGCGTTCGTGCCAACGCCCAGAGCGGCTTGTAGAAACGGTCTCCAAGCAGGGCAATCTGGCGGCCTATCGTGTACTCGGCGATGCCGGTTGGGTATCGACCGACTGGAACACTTTATCTTTCTCAGATCAGACAGGCGGCTAAGGCACTGATCAGCCTCGGAACAGGCCGGGCGATACGATCTGCATTCTCGGGTTCAACCGGCCAGAGTGGACGATCATGGCGCATGCCGCGATGATGGCGGGTGCAGCACCTGCCGGTATCTATTTCACCTCCTCGGGTGAGGAGATCGAATATATCGTCAATCACTCCGAAACGCCGGTCCTGTTAGCTGAAAATGACGAGCACTTCTCAAGGATCGGACCAAGGCTCAACCTCCATGCCCAAACTGGCAAGAGTGGTGATGATGCGCGGCGCGGACACGGGCCATCGGCGCAGTTGGCCTGGGATGAATTCAACGCGCTTGGCGCTTCAATCGGTGACGACATCCTCGATGCAAGGCTTGAAGCTATCGGGCCGAAAGATCCGGCCATGAGGATTTACACTTCCCGGGACGACCGGGCCGCCCAAAGGCAGTAGTGCTTTCGCACGGCGCGAATCGCATCGGACCGGGTGGACGCTGAAATCGATGTTCGCCACCGGGCCTGAAGAAGACCGCGTCTTGTCCTATCTGCCACTGGCGCATATTGCTGAAGCATCAAGCTCCATCCACGGCAGCCATGCTGGAGGGGCTACCAACTGGCCTTTGCCAAATCCATGGAGACCGCTGGGTGACCATTTGAAGGACATCCGCCCGACGGTATTTTTCGGCGTGCCGCGGGTCCGCAGCAGAAAATCCATGACGCGCTCACCGCGCGCCTTGCAACAGCCACCGGTACCAAGGCGAAGCTTGCGCAGTGGTCAATTGCCGTAGGACGGGAGCATTCCCAGATCCTGCTCGATGGCGGCACGATCCGCAATGCTTGCTTTCAAACACCGCATTGCTGATCGGTTGGTCCTGAAAAAGATCCGTGAGGCGGTGGGCTCGACCAGTGCAGGGTTCCGGTATCGGGCGCCGCGCCAATCTCGCGCCAGGTACTGGATTTCTTCGCGGCGCTCGGCATTGTCATTTACAAGAGTCTATGGCCAGTCAGAGGATTGCTGCGGACCGACGACCTTCAATGTTCCAGGTGCTGTCAAGCTTGGTACCGTTGGAAGGCCTTTGCCTGGTCTTGAGTTGAAGATTGCGGCCGATGACGAAATCCTTGTTCGTGCGCCAAGCCTGTTTGACGGCTATGCGAAGATGAAGCCGCCACTGCTGCAACCCTTCAGGACGGATGGATGCATACGGGCGATCTCAGCGGTCGACAATCAGGGCTATGTTTCTATCATAGGCCGAAAGAGAAGGATATTCTCATCACCTCCGGCGGCAAGAACATCACGCCGGCCAATATCGAGCAGGCGCTTGCCGATATGCCATTGGTTGAGCACGCTGTCGTGTGTGGTGAGGGCAGGCATTTTCCTGACTGCATTGCTGACGCTGAATGCTGAAGAACTCAACGCCTTTGCGAGGAGAAGGGGATCGATCCGGCAAGGGTGCGCAACGCAGGCGTTGAACGCCATGCTCTCCAGCGCCATTGAGGCAATGAACACGAAATTCGCGCGAGTGGAACAGATCAGGAAATTTGCGATTGCACGGAGGCATTCTCGCTGGAAGGCGGAGAACTGACGCCGACATTGAAAGTGAAACGGGCTTCCGTCACCCGCGCAAATATGCAGAACTGATGGGCGGCCTGTATGAAACGGATGCGCGATAGGCGATGTTTCCGTGACGGTCCTATGTCGTGAAGCGATCTGGAACTGGAAGGCGCAAATGGTGCCATCTGATGGCTGACGACGTGGCGGAACTGCACCAGTTTGCGTACAGGCTCGGCTTGCAGCTTTCATCCTATCAGGGGCCGCCGAAAACTTCTGCGCCGCATTATGACATCACCGGTTTCGAGCGGAATCGCGCAGTGCGACTGGGCGCTGTTCCAGTCCGGACGAAGGAAATCGTAGAGGTGTTTCGCAAGGTTCGCGTAACCGGATTCAAGCGGGCTTGACCACCATCAGGTAAAAAATGATGACAACTGCCGGGAAGGCGAGTGAGCCGAGGGCTATCCACCAGCGCTCGAATGTCAGAACTGCCGGGGCAGGCCGCTATCGGATTGCGCTGCCTCAATGGCGATGTCACGCATTCTGATCTGGATCCAGACGACCGGAAGCCAGCAGGCTCCGGCAAGAAGAGGCGGTATCAGCGCCCGGGTGATCCACCTGTCTGAAAATGCCCAACCTCCGAGGTGGACAAGCCAAAGCCCGCTTGCCAATTGCACGACTACCGACACGGCGGTAGAGAGCCAGTCGGCAATGACAACCGTGCTGGTGGCAAAGCGGATGCTATGGAGATTGCCGCTTCGGCATGCCATGAATACATAAAATGCACTGCCGATGCCGGTTCCGAACAGGATAGTCGAACTGATGACATGTATCCATTTGACGAGTTCGTATGACATGAAATCCAGGTCTGGCCCAAAATTGGCCCAAGGTGTTCATGAGCGCTGAAAGAAAGACGATATCTGGTTCGTCTATGATGGTGAATGCCCAATTTGCCAGATGGGTGCCTCCATGTACAAGGTTCGCGCTGCGGTTGGCGAGCTGATCACCGTGGATGCGCGGACCGAGCGCGACCATTGGCTGATGGAAAAGATCAATGCCAGAAGGACTGGATCTCGATCAGAGGCATGGTCATCTGTTATCGGGACCAGCTTTCATGGTGATGGTGCATTGCGCATTATGGCCGAGCTCGGCAATGGCGAGGGCATTTACAACCGGACCAATGAGGCGCTGTTTCACTCGCCGAGCTTTCTGGCACGGCTGATCTATCCGCTGTTGCGCGGGGCGCTGTCTTACCCTCACGTTGCGCGGTGTCGACAAGATCAGAAATCTCGATGCGAATTGATCGCGATGCCAGTGCAGCGATCTTTGCGCCGATATTCGGGGACAGCTGGGGAAGAGCTGCCGCCTGGTTTCAGCGCATTATCGCAGCCGACCTACAGCAATGATCTCACCATCGTTCGCGGAAGATGCATGTGCGGCTTTCCCGTGGGTGCGGATGGTTTCTCCCTTGCTGCGACTGACCAGAACGCTGGTTCCCAAGTCAGGCGAGGATGTTGCTGTAACCGTGAAGTTTTGCAGCGAACGCGACAGTGATGTTTTCCGGTTTGAGCGGGAGTTCGTTTTCGGCGATGGCGAATGCCACCGGTTCATATCGCGCATGCAGCAGTTGGTGGCAATGAGGTGATTGAATGGACCGGCTCCGGGGATCGGATGGCATGCAGCCTATTCCTACACAGCGGAAGGTGACCCTGAGCCACATCGGATACCGGCTCAAACTGTTTGGCCGGATGTTCAAACTGCCGTCGAAATGGTTGTTCGGCGAGGCGGAGGCCCATGAAACGGTGGTCGATGCAACCACATTTGCCATGGAGATGCGCATTCGCCATCCGCTGTTTGGCGAGATCTATGGTTATGGTGGCCGGTTCAAGCTGGTCGGGAAAATTCATGACCGGCAAGATCCTGGTGCTCAGTGGCTATGGCAATTTCGGCAAACGGATTGTTCGCGCGCTTGCCGCCAAGGATATCGTCATGTTGCCGGACGCAGCAAAGCGAAGGCGGAAGCGTTTTCCCGATCCTTGGGTGATGATGTGACGGGCCGTGTTTCCGGCATCGCCATGGATGTTACGACCGGGTTGGCAAGAGGCGCTGATGCAGTTGCGCCCCGTTGTTGTGGTCAATACTTGTGGGCCTTTCCAGGGGGCGGATTATTCGGTGGCCAGAACCTGCATCAAAGGCTGGTGTTCACTATATCGACCTTGCCGATGGCCGCTGTTTCGTAACCGGAATTGGGGTGCTGGATGATGCGGCGGTTGCAGCAGGAGTTGCAGTGTTTCCGGTGCCAGCACCGTGCCAGGGCTTTCATCGGCGGTGCTTGATCATTTCCGTAGCGAAATTTCAGCCTTCAGGACCCTGAAATTCGGGATCAGCCCAGGGGAGCAGAAGGCAGAACGGGGCTTGCCACCACCAAAGGCATTTAAGCTATGTCGGGAAACTACGTTCAGGGATTATCCAGGATCGCAGGGCAGGGTTTTTGGCTGGCAGGGGCCGCTGCCGGCAGGCCTATCCAGGGCTTGGTCGGCGCTGGATGGCCAATTGCGGAATTCCCGATCTCGACCTGTTGCCCGCGCGCGATACGGGCTTGAAACCGGTTTTCCGCCGGTCTTGAACTGGGTGTCCTGCATCTTGGCCTGTGGGCGCTTTCCTGGCTGGTTCGCGTCGGAATTCCCCTGCCGCTTGCAAGATTGGCGGGGCCAATGCTGGCGATCAGCAACTGGTTTGACCGGTTCGGCAGTGCCGATGGTGGCATGCATGTAATTGTCGAGGGTCTTGGGCCCGGACGGTGAACCGATACGCAAAAGCGCTGGTTCATCATCGCCAAAGATGGCGATGGCCCGCAGATTCCAACCGTTCCCGCGATTGTACTGGCTGCCCGAATTGCGCGTGGCGAACTTCTGCGCGCGGGTGCCTATCCCTGCGTCGGGCTCGTGTCGCTGGAGGACTATCTGGCGGAACTTGAGGGTTTCGCCGTTGGCACCCATGAAATGTGAGTCCGGGACTGCTACTCGGCCGGTTCGGCTGCCTTTGCCTTCTTTCCGGGTTTGGCAGGTTTGGCGGACGAAAACTGGTTCATCAGGTCGGCCTTGGTCGCCTCGACCTTTTTCACCGATGCTTCCTTCACCGGGCCAAAGCCGCGAATGTCGTCAGGCAATCTGGCGAGTGCAACCGCAAAACGGTGGTTGTCATCGTTGAGCTTCGGCAGCAAATCACTGATCATGCTTTCATAATCAGCAATCAACTGCCGTTCCATGCGACGTTCGCCAGAATATCCGAAGATATCCAACGCTGTTCCACGCAGACCCTTCATGCGGGCAAGCAGCTTGAACAGCCGGAATGTCCATGGACCGAATTCGCGCTTTTTCGGACGACCGTTGGGCAGTGTCTCGCCCGCAAAGAATGGCGGTGCCAGATGGAAGGTCATCTTGAAATCGCCATCGAAAGTATCGCGGATGCGTTTTTCGAAATCACCATCGGTGTAAAGCCGGGCAACTTCATATTCGTCCTTGTAGGCCAGCAGCTTGAACCAATAGCGCGCCACGGCATTGGTCAGGTCGCGCTTGCGGCCGAGCTCAGCTTCAACCTTTTCAACGCGTGAGACGAGATCGGCATAGCGTCGCGCATAGGCTGCATTCTGATAGCCGGTCAGATATTCGGAACGCTTTGCCACCAGTTCTTCAAGGCTGGCCGGTTCCTTCGGCTTCGGGAAAGCACCAGCCATCAATTGTGCGGCTTCCTGCGGATCGGCGGCGAGCTTGCGGCCCCAGTTGAAAGCGAGCTTGTTGGCATTGACTGAAACGGCATTGAGTTCGATGGCGCGCAGGATGGCTTCCGACCCGACCGGCAGCAGGCCTTTCTGGCAGGCATAGCCGACCATCATGATGTTGGTCGCGATTGCATCACCACAGACCAGTTCTGCGAATTTCGCAAAATCGATGCGGTCCGGTTCGCCCCTGGTATTCTTGGCGATCGTCGAGACGATGTCGCTTTCGCGGAAATCAAAATCGCGGTTGAACACGAAATTCGATACCGGTGCCAAGTGCGTGTTGAGAACGGCACGGGTTCGTTCCGGATTGCAAACGGCTACTGCTTCCTTCGCTGCTGCCACGACAGTGTCAGCCGCCAGAAGCACATCGGCTTCGCCTGAAATGATCTGCGCGGAGGCCACTTCATGCGGCTCCCATGAGAAGCGAACATGGGACAGCACCGCGCCGCCTTTTTGCGCCAGACCGGAAAAATCCTGGATCATCGCCGCCTTGCCTTCAAGATGGGCAGCCATGCCAATGATGGCGCCAATGGTCAGCACGCCTGTGCCGCCGACACCGGTAATAGCGATGTTGTAGATGCCGTCGAGCAGAACGGTTTTCGGTTCCGGCAGGCCATCCACTGACAGCGTCGGCAGCGGACGCTTTTTCAGTGTCGCACCTTCCACGGTGACAAAGGACGGGCAGAAGCCTTTCACACAGGAGAAATCCTTGTTGCAGGATGACTGGTTGATCTGGCGCTTGCGGCCGAATTCCGTTTCCAGCGGTTCGATGGAAATGCAGTTCGACTGGACAGAGCAATCGCCGCAACCTTCGCAGACCAGGGGGTTGATGAAGGCGCGCCTGTCCGGGTCGATCATGGTGCCGCGCTTGCGGCGACGGCGCTTTTCCGCAGCGCAGGTCTGGTCATAAATGATTGCTGTGCAGCCGGGCACTTCTCGCAGATGTTTCTGCACATCTTCCAGATAGTCGCGATGGCGGATCTGGATGCCGGCCGCCAGGTCATGCGGCGAATATTTTTCGGGTTCATCGGAAACGAGCCAGATTTCCTTCACGCCCTCGGCGGCGAGTTGCTCGGACAATTGCGGGACGGTAAGGGTGCCATCCAGTTTCTGGCCACCGGTCATGGCAACGGCATCGTTATAGAGCAGTTTGTATGTGATATTGGCTCCGGAGGCGACCGACTGGCGGATGGCCATGATGCCGGAATGGAAATAGGTGCCGTCACCGAGATTGGCGAATACGTGCTTCTCGCTGGTGAAGGGCGCGATACCCGACCAGGTGACGCCTTCACCGCCCATGTGGGTATAGGTCTCGGTATTGCGGTTCATCCACAAGGCCATGAAATGGCAGCCGATGCCGGCAAAGGCGCGCGAGCCGTCGGGAACCTTGGTGGAGGAATTGTGCGGGCAGCCGGAGCAGAAATGCGCCATGCGCGAAACCGGTGCCTGATGCGTAACGCGAAGCTGGTGGCGGGTTTCATACCAGTCGAGTTTCTCGCGGATGCGTTCGGCAAGACCTGACGGCAGTTTGAAATTCAGCAGGCGGGTCGCAATGGCGCGCAGGGCAACACCAGTGGTGATTTCCTCATGCAGCGACAGCAGGTGGCGGTCCTTCTCATCGAACTTGCCGACGATGCGCGGGCGCACGTCAGCGCGCCAGTTGAACAATTGCTGCTTGATCTGGTGTTCGATCACCTCGCGGCGTTCCTCGATGACCAGAACCTCTTCCAGCCCTTCAGAGAAATGACGAACACCTTCGGGTTCGAGCGGCCAGGGCATGCGCACCTTGTAGAGCCGAAGACCGATCTTGTCGGCGGTCTTGTCATCTATCTCCAACTGCCGGAGCGCCTCGCGCACATTCTCGTAAGCCTTGCCGGAAGCGATGATGCCGAAGCGCGGCTTTGAGGAATCCATCACCAGCTGGTCGACGCCATTGGCATGGGCGAAGGCGACCGCAGCATAGGCCTTGTATTCCTGCAGGCGGGCATCCTGCGAATAGCGGTCATCGGGCCAGCGGATGTTGAGGCCGCCAACCGGCATTTCGAAATCCTGCGGGATGATGAACTGGCGGTCCTCACCGGAGACATCGACGACGCCTGTTGTCTCAATGGTGTCGGAGATCACCTTGTAGCCGACCCACAGACCCGAGTAACGCGACATGGCAATGCCAAGGAGGCCAAGCTCGACGAATTCCTGCACACTTGTCGGAAACAGCATCGGCATGATAGCAGCCATGAAGGCATGGTCGGACTGGTGTGCGACGGTGGAGGACTTCGCGTTGTGGTCGTCACCGGCAATGGCGAGAACGCCGCCAGTTGGCGAGGTGCCGAATGAATTGGCATGTTTGAAAACATCGCCGCAACGATCTACCCCCGGTCCCTTGCCATACCACATGCCAAGCACTCCATCGCGCTTGTGACCGGGGGACATGGCAACCTGCTGCGAACCCCAGACGGCGGTCGCTGCAAGGTCTTCGTTGACGCCGGACTGGAAAACGATGCCTTCCTGTTTGAGGTGCTTGCGGGCCTGGTTGAGCGCGAAATCGAAGCCGCCGACGGGAGAACCGCGATAGCCCGAAATGAAGGTGCCAGTATTGAGGCCCGCCGCGCGGTCGCGGCGCATCTGGACCATGGGAAGGCGGACCAGCGCCTGGGTGCCGTTGATGAATATCTTGCCAGAGGTGGCGGAGTATTTGTCCTCAAGCGTCACCGAATTTGAAATCAGGGTTTTCGGCGAAGTCTCATTGCCCATCAAGGCTCTCCCTAAATTGTCTCATTCCCGCTCACGCCTGCATTATGGCGCATTGTCGGCGAACTGACAGACCAAATTTGTGGCAGGCGCGGAGATCGTTTGCAATCTGGTCCCAACATCTTGGAAACTGGTAGACTGGAAATCTAAAATTGTCATGGCGATTGAAACCGTGTTGCGCTGCAGCATGGATTTGGATCGATTCAAATTGGCAGGGCGGCGCTGTTCTTGATCTCGTTGAGCGCAAAATGCGAGTTCATCACGCCGACATTGGGCAATTTGAGAAGCTTGCCCTTAACGGTCTTTTCGAAATCCCTGACGGAAGCAACGACCACGCGCAGGATGAAATCGAATTCACCGGATATGGAATAGCATTGCAGCACTTCGGCCAGGGCGGCAACCGCCGTTTCGAATTCGTCGAGCACGCCCTCGGAATGGCGCTCAAGCTTGATGAAAACAAAGATTGAGACGTCAAGCCCGACCTTCTCGGCATCGAGAATTGCGACACGGTGCCTGATGATGCCGGCGTCCTGCATTTTCCGGATGCGGCGCCAGCACGGCGTATGAGACAGGCCGACGGCTTCACCAATCTCGTTGATGTTGCGCTCGGCATCAGCCTGCAGGATGCGCAGGATTTTCAGGTCGATTTCGTCGAGGTCGTTCCGGGCGTCCGCCATCACCCCACCTTGTCGAGCGCCTTGCGGAAGTTAGTGACCGTGCGGTCGATATTGGCGAGTTTGTCGAGGCCGAAGAGACCGATGCGGAATGAGCGGTAGTCAGGGCCTTCGTCGCATTGCAGGGGAACGCCGGCAGCGATCTGCAAGCCTTCACCTAGGAACTTCTTGCCGTTCTGGATGTCGGGGTCCTCGGTATAGCTGACGACGACACCGGGTGCCTGGAAGCCCTGTGCGGCAACGCTCTTGTAGCCACGGTCCTCGAGCAGGGCACGGATGCGTGCGCCCAGTTCCACCTGCTGCTGCTTGAGCTTGTCGAAGCCAAGTTCCTGTGTTTCCAGCATCACGTCGCGAAACTTCACCAGCGCATCGGTCGGCATGGTAGCGTGATAGGCATGGCCACCATTTTCATAGGCGCGCATGATTTCCAGCCATTTCTTGAGATCGCAGGCAAAGGAGGAACTGGTGGTGTCGCCGATCTTTTCGAGCGCACGCTCGCCCAGCATCACCAGCCCGGCGGAGGGCGAGGCGGACCACCCCTTTTGTGGTGCGCTGATCAGGATGTCGACGTTGCAGGCCTTCATGTCCACCCAGATCGTACCTGACGCAATGCAGTCGAGCACGAACAAGCCGCCATAGCTGCGCACTGCAGTGCCTACTGCAGTGATATACTCATCGGGCAGGATCATGCCGGAAGAGGTTTCGACATGGGGCGCAAACACCACGGCGGGCTTTTCTGCCGCAATGCTTGCCACAAGTTCGTCAACGGGAACCGGCGAGAACGGGGCCTGGGTATTGGCAAGTGAACGGCGCGCCTTGTGGATGGTGACGCTTGAGGGAATCCTGCCCGCATCGAAGATTTGTGACCAGCGGAAGGAAAACCAACCGTTGCGGACCACCATGCAATTGCGATCAGTTGCGAACTGGCGCGCCACCGCTTCCATGGCGTAGGTGCCCCCGCCCGGGACAATTGCGACCCCGTCAGCATTGTAGACCTGTTTCAGCGTCGCGGAGATGTCGTTCATGGCTTTCTGGAAGGCCTTCGACATATGGTTCAGCGAGCGGTCGGTAAAAACCACCGAATATTCAAGCAGGCCGTCCGCATCTACGTCTGGCAAAAGTCCGGGCATGGCATTCCTCCTCGTTCCCTGTGGCTGAAACTATGCCATGACCATGGGCAATTGTATCGGTCATTTACCGGCAATCTGTGCCAAAATGTCATAGAAAGCGTCCTCGTGTCTGCTTGGCGCCGGTCTTGAAGTTTTGGCGGATCGGTGTATCCCCCGAGGGGAAGGAAAAAGCAGCCCGTCAGCAGGAATGAAGACATGTTTGTCGTAACCGCCCTCTACAAATTCGTATCGCTGCCAGACTATCGCGAAATACAGCCGCGCCTGCTCGCCTTCTGCAAGGAGCGGGAGATTTTCGGCACGCTGCTATTGGCGAAGGAGGGGATCAACGGAACGGTTGCGGGAACGGGCGACGCGATTTCCGCCTTTCATGCCTTTCTGAAAAGCGATCCGAGGCTTGCAGATATCGAGCACAAGGAAAGCCACGCGCCGGAAAACCCGTTCAACCGCATGAAGGTCCGGCTCAAGAAGGAGATCGTGACCATGGGTGTGCCCGGTGTCGATCCCAATGAGGTGGTTGGCGACTATGTGAAGCCACAAGACTGGAATGCACTCATCTCGGATCCTGATACAGTGCTGATCGACACCCGCAACGATTATGAAGTGGCGATTGGTACATTCCGGGGTGCGATTGATCCTGACACCGTGAATTTCCGCGATTTCCCTGCCTGGTTCCGAGAAAACAAGGACCGGTTCCACAACAAGCCGAAGATTGCGATGTTCTGCACCGGTGGCATCCGCTGTGAAAAGGCCACCGCCTTCGTCAAGGCTGAAGGCTTCGAGGATGTCTACCACCTCAAGGGCGGCATCCTGAAATATCTGGAGGAAGTGCCGGAAGCCGAAAGCCTGTGGGAGGGCGAGTGCTTCGTCTTCGACAACCGGGTTTCGGTGGGGCACGGATTGAAGGTGGGTGACTACGACCTTTGCCATGCCTGCCGGATGCCGATCACAGCCGCGGACAAGGCGTCACCGCATTATGAAAAAGGCGTGTCCTGCCCGCATTGCCATGACCGGCTGGATGCAGAACGCAAGGCGGCACTGGCCGAGCGGCAAAGACAGGTCGAATTGGCTGCGATGCGCGGGGAAAACCATGTCGCAGCTGATCTCGACCTTGCCAAGGAAAAGAAGCGCAAGCGGCACGAATTGCAGATTGCTGCAAGCAAGGCTGGTAGCCGGAAAACACCGGCATGAAAAAAACCGCCGCAAGGTGATGCGGCGGGTATGAAATCCCGATTGATTGCGTGAAGTTCGGCGATCACAGAACCGATGACAGGCGCATGGCGACGCCCATGTCGCCGCCAACCTTGATCTTGCCCTGCATGAAGGCCGCAGTCGGGTCGAGATCGCCCGCGATAAGCGCTTCGAGTGTATCCATGCTGCAGGTGACGGTGCAGTCGGCATCCTTGTTTTCAGTTGTGACCGAATTTGGCGAGGATGCACCATCGATGAAAACTGCGCCGTCGGCGCCGCAGTCGAACTTTACGGTGGCGCCAAGGCCGGAATTGGCGCCAACCTTGGCGCGGATTGCTTCTGCTGCTGCTTCAATGCTCATGTTGACCTCTCGTCAATGGGCGGCCGTTGCAGCCGCTTCCTCAATTTGTGATTCTTACTAATACGTAAGATGCTGCAAGGCAACCTCAGTCTTTAGCAATTGCAGTGAATGCAAGTCTTCTCAACGCATTGTTACCTTGGCACCTGGCGCAATGATCCCCGGTGAGGCATTCAGTTTTTCCATGGCGAAGCCAGCGGCAGCCTTGTAACCAGCCATGAATTGCGCGCGCTCTTCTGCCGGTATCACATCATCGATATCTTCAAATTCGCCGCCGCAACGCTCATCGACAAGGTTGAGCAGGCCGAAAGGGCCGGCCCCGCGATTGCGCAGCACGAGTTGGGAAACCGGTCCGCACAGAAGTTCATCATAGTGGCGCAACGCTTCAGCGGTCACGCCGTGTTCAATGAAGGCAGCACCGAGGGTTCTGGCATCAATGATTGCCTGGCTCGCGCCGTTCGAGCCGGTCGGGTACATGGCATGGGCTGCATCGCCCATCAGCGCAACGGCGCCGTCACGCCAGGTGGCAACAGGATCCCGGTCGATCATCGGGTTTTCGTATGCCGCCCCGGAGCGGGATATCAGTTCGGGCACGTCGAGCCATTCATATTTCCAGTCGGCAAAATGATGCAGGAAATCACTGATTGTGACCGACTTGAACCATTCCTGGCTCTTCCAGCCGTCGGCATTGTCCACCGTCACTTCGGCTATCCAGTTGATGGTGGCCAGTCCGGTCTGCGGGTCAGGTGGCGAGATCGGGTAAATCACGAGACGTTGGCGGTGGGTGCCGAGACCAACGAAGGAGGCACCGGTTCGGATTGGCACGCCGGGGCTGGTGCCCCGCCACATGATGGCACCACCCCAGTGAATGGGTGGCTGGTCAGGATGCATCTGTGCACGAAGTGACGAATGCAGCCCGTCTGCTGCAATCAGGATCGCGCCGGTTTCCGCGGTCCTTGAGCCATCGGCGTTGTCAATCAGCGCGGTGACCGTGCCGTCCTTGTTGTTAATGTAGCCTGTGACCCGCTTGCCGGTTTCAACAGCGGATTGGCCGAGCCTTTCGACCGCCATCCGGTAAAGCAGCATGTGGAAATCGCCACGATGGACAGCAAATTGTGGCCATCTGTACCCGGCATCAAGCCCGCGTGGTTCGCTGTAAACATCCTTGCCGTTCTTGCCCACCAGCGCCCATTCACGCGCCTGAAGGCCGACAGATGACAGGACAGCCTCGTCAATGCCCAGATCAAACAATTCACGCACGGCATTGGGCTGGATGTTGATGCCGACGCCGAGCGGTTTCAGGTTCCGCACGGATTCAAACACCGTGCAGGGAACCCCGATCTGGTGCAGCGTAAGCGCCAGGGCCAGCCCGCCAATGCCGCCGCCGGCTATCAGGACGCGGTCGCGTTGCATGGCTGAACTATCTTATCCGCCAAGTGCGCCGCCGAATTGCTCGCGCAGCACGTTTTTGAGGATTTTGCCTGTGGCGCCGAGGGGAAGGGCTTCGACCGTCACTACCGTGTCGGGGATCCACCACTTCGCGACCTTGCCGTCATAGAAAGTACGCATGTCTTCTTCGGTGAAACTTTTGCCGGGCTTTGGCACCACGATCAACAGCGGGCGTTCATCCCATTTGGGATGGCGCGCAGCGATAACGGCTGCCTGTGCGATCGAGGGGTGGGAAACGGCGAGGTTTTCCAGGTCAACAGTCGAGATCCATTCGCCGCCGGACTTGATGATGTCCTTCGAGCGGTCGCGGATGACCATGTTGCCGTCTTCGTCGAGGGTTGCAACATCTCCGGTGGGGAACCAGCCGTCATGCAACGGGTCGCCGCCGTCGCCACGGAAATACTGGTTGATGACCCAGAAGCCCCGACAATAAAGATTGCCCTGCGTCTTACCGTCATTGGGAAGCTGGTTGTCATCATCGTCAAAAATGCCGAGCTCTATGCCGAAGGGCGGGCGACCCTGGCCAAGCCGCATCTCAAGCTGCTCTGCCTCCGGCTGGGCCAGATGCTTGTTCTTGAGATTGTTGACTGTGCCTAGCGGAGAGAGTTCCGTCATGCCCCAGGCATGCAGAACCTCGACATCGTAATCCTTGCGGAATTTCTCGATCATGGCCGGGGGACAGGCGGACCCGCCCACGACCGTGCGCTGAAGGTAAGGCAGTTTTTCGCCCGTTGCTTCAAGATGGGCGATGAGGCCCTGCCAGATGGTGGGTACACCGGCGGACATCGTCACCTTCTCGCGATTGTAGAGATTGACCAGGCTCTTGCCGTCAAGGCCAGGCCCGGGCAGGACCAGCCTCGCGCCAACCATGGGAGCAGCGTAGGCCATGCCCCAGGCATTGACATGGAACATTGGAACGACCGGCAACAGGCAGTCGCGGGCAGAAAAGTTCATCACGTCCGGCGAGATTGACATCATCGCGTGGATCAGTGTCGAGCGATGCGAATACAACACGCCTTTGGGGTTGCCGGTGGTTCCCGATGTGTAGCAAAGCGATGATGCATCGCGCTCGTCAAGGTCAGTCGGCCATGCATGGCCGTCAGTGCCGGACCCGACAAACTCCTCGTAGAATTCGAGCCAGGGCAGGCGGGCGGCAAGCTCCGCATTGCGTGGCTCCATCAGCACGAAAGCCTGAATGCCAGGCAGCTTTTCCCTCACGCCTTCAATGATTGGAAGAAAGGTCTGGTCGAAAAACAGGATGCGGTCTTCGGCATGGGTGGCGATATAGACCAGTTGCTCGGGATGAAGGCGTGGATTGATGGTATGGCAGACCAGGCCCTGGCCGGAAATGGCGTAGTAAAGTTCGAGGTGGCGATGGTTGTTCCATGCCAGCGTTGCAATGCGATCGGATTTTTTCATGCCGCGCTTTTGGAAGGCAGAAGCGAGCTTGAGGGCGCGGGTACGGATGGTCGTGTAATTGGTCCGGGTCTCACCGCCAGTGGTGTTGACCGAAACGACCTCGGTGTCACCATGGTATTTTCCGGCATGGTCAATCAGCGCCGAGATCAGCAATTGCCGATCCATCATCAATCCGAGCATGAAAATCCTCCTCCGCAATTGCTGTTTGCAGCATTAGACATTAGTCCGTTAGGCGCAGGGAATGAAAGAAGGAAATTGGGAATGGTTGAAAAGAATGGCGGTTTTGCCGCCGTGGTTGCGGCGGCGCATGCCGGCCTCTCACAGGTTCTGGAACCAACGCCATTGCAGGCCAATCCCTGGTTGTCCGAAAGACATGGCGCCAATATCTGGCTGAAGCGCGAGGACCTGACGCCGGTTCGCTCGTACAAGCTGCGCGGCGCTTTCACTTTCCTGTCACAGGTGATCGCAGACGGTGCAGCGCCCGAGCGGTTTGTCTGCGCGTCGGCTGGAAACCATGCCCAGGGCTTTGCCTTTGCCTGCAAACATTTCGACCGAAAGGGCATCGTCTTCATGCCCGTAACCACGCCGCAGCAGAAGATCATGAAGACAGCCGGATTTGGTTCGCCCAATGTCGAAATCCGGCTTGTCGGCGACAGTTTTGACGAAGCCTACAAACAGGCCATTTCCTATTGCGAGACGCAGGGAGCAATGATGGTGCCGCCCTTTGATGATGAAAGGATCATCGCGGGCCAGGCCACAGTGGCAAGGGAGATCGTGGAGCAGTTCCCGGCCGGAGAAAACATCAATCTGATCATCATGCCGGTCGGAGGCGGCGGGTTGTCCGCAGGTGTCACACGCTATCTCGACGAGGTCTTGCCACGGGCGAATTTCCTGTTTGTCGAACCAGATGCTGCGCCTAGCCTGCATGACAGCCTGGTCGCGGGAGAACGGATTCGGCTTGGGCAGGTTGACAATTTTGTTGATGGTGCGGCGGTGGCGCAGATTGGCGAGGCAAACTATGCAGCGCTCAGGAATTTCAACGCCAGCGATGTGGTGCTTGCCCCTACCAACGGGCTTTGCGGCACAATGATGGACATGCTCAACCATGAGGGCATCGTGCTTGAACCTGCAGGTGCGCTGGCAATTGATGCGCTGCGCCGGGTCGATCCGCTGACCATTCGCGGCAAGAACATCGTGGTTATTGTTTCCGGCGGGAACTTCGATTTCGAGCGCCTGCCGGAAGTGAAGGAAAGGGCGCTGAAATTTGCGGGCCTGAAAAAATACTTCATCCTGCAAATGCCGCAACGGCCGGGAGCGCTGAAGGATTTCCTGCTGATGCTCGGACCGGAGGATGACATTGCCCGGTTTGAATATTTGAAGAAATCGGCGCGAAATTTCGGTTCGGTGCTGATCGGGATCGAGACCGTGCGGGCGGAGAATTTCGAAACGCTGAAATCAAGGTTCACTGCCAGCGGACTGCGCTACCAGGACATCACCGACAACGAGATTGTCGGCAATCTGGTTGTCTGAAAAGCAGGAACCGTCAACCGGAAGGCGGGACAAGCACAAGCTTGCCCGGATATTTCTTGGATATGAAATCTGCCTGCGCCTTGTGGATGTCGGCTAGCGGATAGGTGGCTGACACCAGCGGCCTGATGCTTCCGTCATTCACCATTTCGACAAGGCGGGAAAACACTTCGGGTGGCGTGTAGGTACAGCCCAAAAGGGTGATGTCGTTGAGGTAAAGGGTGCGAAGGTCAAGTTCCACCAAGGGTCCGGCAATGGCGCCGGAAGTTGCATAACGACCGCCCGGCTTCAACGCGTCAACAATCCGCGCAAAGCCGTCGCCGCCAACCACATCGATCGCAGCGCTGTAGGCGTGCTTCGCAAGGGCGGCGTCGCGGTCCATGACGTGATCAGCGCCGCGTTCCAGCAAGATGAGTTGCTTGGATGGAGCCGAAAGGGCGGTGACGGTTGCGCCGAGGATTTTCGCGAGTTCGACTGTCGCCATTCCGACGCCACCCGATGCACCGGTTATCAGGACATGGTCGCCTGCCCCCACGCCGGCGCGGCTCAGCAGATTGAAGGCCGTGCCATGCGCACAAGGGATGGCCGCGATCTCGATGTCGGTCAACGGGGATCGGCTTACATTGTGAAGATGGCGAGCAGGAAGACAACAATATTGTGCAAAGGCGCCGTCATATTCCGAACCCAGCGAGACGAAGCCAAGCGGGTTTTCAACCGTCGGTTCTGGCTGGTTGATGGCGCAAGTGACCCGCATTCCTGTTTTGAAGCCGGTAATACCAGTTCCAACCGATACAACTTCGCCACACAGGTCACCGCCCTGAATGCGGGGAAATTGCAATGCGCCAGACCAACCACCGGCTTCAATAGTTCTGTCGGCGATATCTGCACCGGTCGCGCCGGTCACCTGTTTAGAATACCAGCCAATGCGGGTGTTGATGTCGGTATTGTTGACGCCAGCGGCAAGCACCCTGACCAGTACTTCATCGGGACCGGGCGAGGGAACCGGAACATCCTCATGCCAGACCAGTTTTTCCGGCCCGCCATGGCCGGTGAGCAACGTGGCTTTCATGGTGGCTGGAAGCATGGGCAAGTTCCCTGACGATTGACGGCTCCTTGTGACTTTCAAACTGTGCACTACAATGGAAAAGCTCCGCAATACGGGAATGAACATGGCAGAACCAGACAAGATCAATCCGATCCGTGACACGAATGAAGAGGCACGCGAACTTGCACAAAGGCTGATCCGGGATGCAGAATTTGTGGCGATTGCTGTTCTGGAACCCGATACCGGAATGCCGCTGGTCAGCCGTGTCAGCGTTGCGGTGGAATCCGAAGGTTCCCCCTTCATCCTTGCTTCCGATCTTTCGGGCCATTCGAAGGCGCTTGCGCTGGATGGACGGGCATCGCTCCTGTTTGGCGAGCCGGGCAAGAAAGGCGATCCGCTTACGCATCCGCGCATCACGGTAATCGGGCAAGTCGAAAAACTGCCGCGTGACGATGCAAGCCATGCGGCGCGGCGCGAATTCTGGCTGCAGAAACATCCGAAAGCCAAGCTCTATGTCGACTTTGGCGACTTCGCATTCTGGCGAATGAGGGTTGAGCGCGCCCATCTCAATGGCGGCTTCGGCAAGGCTTTCGTGCTTGGGCCGGATGATCTGAAGCCGTGAATTATCGCGTCAGCTTCATATGCCGGTTGACGTCCTTGTACAGAAGATAGCGAAACTTGCCTGGACCTCCGGCATAGCAGGCCTGTGGGCAAAAGGCGCGCAGCCACATGAAGTCGCCGGCTTCGACTTCCACCCATTGGGTGTTGAGCTTGTAGACGGCCTTGCCTTCCAGCACATAGAGGCCATGCTCCATGACATGCGTCTCCTCGAAGGGGATGACGCCACCGGGTTCAAACGTGACGATATTGACATGCATGTCATGGCGCAGATCCGCCGGATCGGTAAAGCGGGTAGTCGCCCATTTGCCGCCGGTGTCAGGCATGGCAATCGGTGCAATGTCCGTTTCGTTGACGACGAAGGCTTCCGGTACTGCCACGCCTTCCGCCTTTTCATAGGCCTTGCGGACCCAGTGGAAGCGCACCGGAGCAGTGCCATGGTTTTTCACCTGCCAGTCCGAGGATGGCGGGATGAAGGCATATCCGCCCTCCGACATGACATGCGCCTTGCCAGCAATTGTCAGCGTCATGCTGCCTTCAACGACGAAGATCACGCCTTCAGCGGACGGGTCGGATTCGGGCGTCAGGCTGCCACCGCCGGGTGACACTTCCATGATGTACTGGCTGAAGGTTTCGGCAAAACCGGAGAGTGGCCTCGCGATCACCCAGAGTCGGGTCTTGTTCCAGCCGGGCAGGTAGCTCGTCACGATGTCGCTCATCACGCCCTTGGGGATGACGGCGAAGGCTTCGGTGAACATCGCCCTGCCGGTCATGATCTGGCTTTGCGGTGGCAGGCCGCCATGCGGCGCGTAATAGGTTGGCTTGCTCATGGCAGCATGTCCTTCAGCCGCAACAGGGCAATCTTTTCCACCTGGCGGCAGGCGCTGGAAAATTCGGTGTCGCGGTCATTGTTGATGCGGGTCTTGAAGGCTTCCAGGATCTGCGCCTTATTGAGTCCCTTGACGGCGATGATGAAGGGGAAGCCGAAGCGGGCAACATAGGTGGTGTTGAGCTCGGTGAATGTCGCGCGCTCCGCGTCGGTCAGTGCATCAAGACCCGCTGACGCCTGCTCGGCGGTTGATTCCGCGGTCAGTTTTTTCGCGGCGGCGAGCTTTCCGGCAAGGTCGGGATGGGCGTTCAGCACGCCAAGGCGTTCGTCTGGAGAGGCTGCGCGGAACTGGCGGGCGAGGGCTGCATGCAGGCCAACCGCGCTGTCATTGGCGGGTGCCAATTCATCTGCCCAGGCGCGCTCGGCAATCCAGGCGGAGTGTTCGAACACGCCGCCATAACGGGTGATGAACTCTTCGCGCGCCATGCGCGAAGGGCGGATACGGCTCTGCCAGGGGAAGTGTCTGCGCCAGTGGGCTGCGATCTCGGCCCGTGTAGGGGTCCATGCATCTTCATGCGAGCGGACATATTCGATGAAACGGCGAAGTGCGCCGATGCGGCCGGGCCGCCCGACAAGGCGGCAATGCAGGCCAATTGACATCATCTTTGGTGAACCGGACTTTCCCTCGGCGTGGAGGGCGTCAAACGAATCCTTGAGATACTGGTAGAACGGCTCACCATGGTCATAACCAGCCTGAATGGCAAAACGCATGTCATTGGCGTCGAGCGTATAAGGAATCACGAGCAGCGGCCTTTCACCGGCGCTTCCATCCATATGGGCATCGTACCAGTATGGCAGGTCATCGTCATAGGTGTCTGAGCACCAGTCGAAACCGCCTTCGCGGGCAATGAGGTCTACGGTATTGACCGAGCATCGCCCGGTATACCATCCGGTCGGACGCTCTCCGGTGGCAAGGGCGTGAATGCGTATCGCCTCGGCAATATCTGCAGCCTCCGCTTCACGCGAATGGTCCCGATAATCGATCCATTTGAGCCCGTGCGATGCTATCTCCCAGCCTGCCTCCTGCATGGCGGCCAGTTGTTCCGGCGCGCGCATGAGTGCTGTCGCAACGCCGTAGACGGTTGGCTTGATGCCACTTTCGGTAAACAGGCGATGCAGTCGCCAGAAACCGGCGCGACCGCCATATTCATAAATTGATTCCATGTTCCAGTGGCGCATTCCTGGCCAAGGCTGTGCACCGGTTATTTCCGACAGGAACGCTTCGGATGCCTTGTCGCCGTGCAGGACGCAGTTCTCGCCACCTTCTTCATAGTTGACGACGAATTGCACCGCGACCTTTGCACCGCCGGGCCATGCTGCGTTGGGCATTGTTCGCCCGTGGCCGGCAAAGTCACGGGGGTAGTGGTTGGGAGGAAGATTGTCGGTGGGTAAGTTGCCCATGTTGTGAAACCCGCACAAGTGTGATTGCCAAATCAGCAAAAAAGACCAAAAGTGAATCTGAAATAACCCGTGATCGGCTATTTGTCAGGTCAAATCGGCGAAACCTCGCGGGTGAATTGCAGAAACGGATCACTATCCGTTGCGAAAGGGGAAAACGACTGAAAATGGCAAATGGATGGCTGACAACGCATGTGCTCGACACGGCGCGAGGAGTACCTGCCGAGGGTATCTCGATCACGCTCTACAAACTGGCGGGAGAATCGCACAAGAAGCTGGTGACAATGGTAACGAATGATGATGGACGCACCGATGCGCCGATCCTGCCGAAGGAGAAATTCGCCACCGGGCAGTATGAACTGATCTTTGCTGCGGGTGACTATCTTCGCCGTCATGCCATTGCCGGAGCCGAGCCGTTGTTCCTCGATGAAATCCCGATCCGTTTCGGGATCAATGATGAAGACAGCCACTATCATGTGCCGTTGCTGCTTTCGCCCTACGGCTATTCAACCTATCGCGGGAGCTGAGCCATGATCGATCTTTTGTGGGAATGGCTGAATTTTGCAACACGCTGGCTGCATGTCATCACCGGCATCGCCTGGATCGGTTCGTCATTTTATTTTATCGCGCTTGATCTCAGCTTGAAGAAGCGCGAAGGCCTGCCCGCCGGTGTGTACGGAGACACCTGGCAGGTGCACGGGGGCGGTTTTTATCACATGATGAAATACACAGTAGCCCCCGCAACCATGCCGGAGGAACTGACCTGGTTCAAATGGGAAAGCTATGCGACCTGGCTTTCCGGCTTCTTTCTTATCTGTGTCCTGTATTACGGTTCGCCGGAACTGTTCCTGATTGACCGTTCGGTCGCGGACCTGGCGCCATGGCAGGCCATCGGCATCGGCATTGCCGGTCTGGTTCTCGGCTGGATCGTCTATGACCAGTTGTGCAAGTCGGCGGTCGGCAAGAACGATCTGGCACTCTATGCAGTCCTGTTCGGCTTCGTAGTGGCAATCGCCTATGGCTTCACACAGGTATTTTCCGGCCGCGGCGCCTTCATCCATACGGGTGCGCTGATTGCTACGATCATGTCGGCGAATGTCGTGATGATCATCATCCCCAACCAGAAGAAGGTAGTGGCATCGCTGTTGAAGGGGGAGACGCCGGATCCTGCGCTGGGTTTGCAGGCCAAGCAGCGCTCAACCCACAACAATTACCTGACGCTGCCGGTTTTGTTCCTGATGCTGTCGAACCATTATCCGCTGGCTTATGGCACAAAATACAACTGGGTCATCATCGCACTTGTGCTCGTGATGGGCTACACCATCCGCCATTTCTTCAACTCGCTACACGCAGGCAAGGCAAAGCCATGGTGGACATGGCCTGCAACCATCATCCTGTTCATCATCGTGATGTGGCTGTCGCAGGCAGGCCCGCCCCAGCGTGGCGAAGAAGCGGCCGCACTGCCTCATGCGATCTCGCAAAAGCTGGTCGCGAGCGCAGAATTTGACGCTGTTCGCGACATCGTCACCGGGCGCTGTTCGATGTGTCATGCGCGTGAGCCGGTATGGGAGGGCATCGCGAGTGCGCCAAAGTCGGTCTATCTCGAAGAAGACGCCGACATAGCGCGTCATGCCGAGCAGATCTATGTGCAGGCGGCGCGCTCCAATTCCATGCCGCCGGGAAACATTACTGACCTTGAACCGGCTGACCGCGAATTGCTGGCGCGCTGGTATGAAGCTGCAACAGGGCAGCCGCGCCATGTGCTGTGGTAGCTGAAAACCCAATCTTAAGGCAGACAATCGATACTAGTCCCTGTGCCAAGTAACATTGGAGAGGGATCAGTGATTGCAAATGCCCATAACAGGGAGATCGTGCGCGGCTGGAACATACCGATGCTGGTGCTGTGCCTGGTTGTGGCGTCGTTCGTGCTATATGGCTCCCATCTCGCCAATGGCTACTGGCTTGACGGCCAGGGCTATATCCTCGGTCGGGACTTTCTGAATACCTGGCATTACGGACTTGCCGCCTGGAATGGCGAGGCGATGACCTATTACAGCGTTTGGGACTACAATGCTGTGCTGGACCGGCTGATCCCGGGTCATGATTATCCCGACCAGAATTGGTCCTATCCTCCGCACTACATGCTGCTGGCCGCACCCCTGGGCTTGATGGGCTACAACTGTGCGCTGGCTGTTTTTACCCTCATCGGTCTTTTCGGCTGGTGGAAAGTGGTAGTCCAACCTTTTGCAGAAACCGAAAACCGCGTTGCGCTTTTCACCATGCCGACGCTCACGGTCTATCTCTTGTGCGGGCAGGTCTCGGCGCTCATCACGGTGGCGCTTGTCGTGATCTACCGCAGTCTCGACAACCGCCCGATACTTGCCGGTCTGATCCTTGCCCTGCTGACAGTGAAACCGCAGATCGGCCTGCTGTTTCCGTTGTTCCTGATTCTGACCGGACGCTGGCGGGTGTTCCTGGTTGCGGCGGTTGGAACGGTCGCGCTGATCGGTGCATCGCTGCTCATCCATGGTGTCGAACCCTGGCGCTACTATCTGGTTGACGGAATTTCGGTGCAGTCATCGACGCTGATCGGTTCAAATTTCGTCGTCACCGGGCTGATGCCAACCATTTTCGTCAATGCAGTCATGGCAGGCGTTCCCAAAACCGCTGCCATGGCTGCGCATGGCATGGTGGCGCTGGGCGCAATGGCGGCAATGGTATGGACCCTTCTGAAGTGCCGTGACCCATTCCTGCAATTTGCAAGCCTCGTTGCCGCCACCCTGATCATCACGCCCTATCTGATGAGCTATGACACGCTGGTACTCGGCTGGGTAATGCTCATGTTGGCTGGCCGCTCGGAAATGACTGCAATGCAGGGAATTGTCTACCGGTTTGCGATGGTCGTCTCTCCACTCGGGGTATTGCTGGCGATGAGTTCCATTCCCGGTGCGCCATTTGCCATTGTCGGGGTAATGGCATGGGTGACGCAGGCAGCCATGCAGCAGGTGTCTGACATCGATAGCGTGCCGCAACCGGCTCAATAGGGTGACAGGACCCTGACTTCCGGGCTTTGCGGCAAGTTGGCAAGCGAAACCGTTGTCGATGTGCCTGGTTCGACCCGCAGGCTGAACTTGTCCTGCATACCGGCAATGAAGCGTTGCAGGGAGAAGGTCGAAAAGTAATGCATCGGTATGACAATGCTTGAGCGCAATTGCCCTGCAAGTTCGACCATGCCGGCCTGGCTCATCGTGTAGGTTCCATCGACTGGAATGAACAACACGTCGATGCGTCCGATACGGGCAATATGTTCGGGCGCAAGCTTGTGATGCAAATGACCGAGATGTCCGATGCACAGACCTGCGGCTTCAAAGACGAAGATCGAATTGCCATCCTTCTCGATCATCGTTCCTTCGTAATAGAGGTCTGTCGTGACATTGCGAACCAGCATGTCGCGCAGTTCCAGATGGTGATTGGCGGGTTCGTCGCCGTCGGGATTCCAACCGCGCAGGACATGCGGGATCAAAGGGTGGGGACTGTCCGTATAATGCGTTGAGTGGGCATGGTTCATGGTGACGATTTCCGGCAGCGGCCCATCGCCTGAAAATCCGTTATAGTCGGTGACGGCGACCACGCCTTGCGCCGTTTCGATGCGAAAGGCGGAATGGCCGACATAGGTAATCAAGACCTCACCCTTCTCCACTGCAGCAGAGATGAGCGAGGCCTGGATGACTGCGGGCCTTGCGTGGTTGCTGTCGGCCACGGCAAGGCAGGTGCTCGGGGTTTGCGCGAAAGCGGGCCTTGCAAACACCGCCAATGGCAACAGGGCAAGAACGAGGAAAACTGTCTTCGGCATGACGACCTCCGGTTCGAGTCTATCTTGGGCAGTTGTCGTAATGTTTCAAGCAGATCATATCCACCTGCTGATCGGGTGCCGGTAATTTCGAACACTGTGTTCACCGCATCGTTATTTGATACCAGAACTGACTGATCCATCTTCGGTGGGTAACGGAGTTTCAGAAAACAAACGATGATGGAGGTTCGAATGACAGGAATTTCAGGAAAGGACTGTACGAAGCTTACGCGACGTGGAGCATTGAAGACTGCCATTCTGGGCGGGGCGGCAATTGTCGCGCCGCAGGTAATGGTTCGTCCAGCCCAGGCCAAGGCGCCGATGCTGGGCTCCATGGTTCCGCAATTCTATCGTTTCACACTGGGTGATTTCGAGATCACCACGCTCAATGACGGCCTGCGTCCGGGTGACGGTCCGCATCCGACCTTTGGGTCCGACCAGTCTGCGGAGACAGTTCAGGCGCTGCTGCGTGAAAACAGCCTGCCCGAGACCAGATTTGTCAACGGGTTCGCGCCGACACTCGTCAATACCGGCAACGAACTCGTGCTGTTCGACACCGGGCTTGGAGCCGGTGCGCGTGCAAACGGAATGGGCAATACGCGCAATGTGCTGGCGGCCGCCGGTTACACGCCAGAACAGGTCGATGTCGTAGTTATCACGCACATGCATCCCGACCATATAGGCGGGTTGATGGAAGACGGCGCACCTGCCTACCCCAATGCACGCTATGTAACGGGCGAAACCGAATACAATTTCTGGTCAGCGCCCGAGCGCATGAGTGGTCCGACCGAGCGGGTCGCCAAGATGGTCGACGGCATGGTGAAGCCGATGGCCGAAAAGATGACCTTCATCAAGGACGGCGATTCTGTAGTCTCCGGCATTTCCGGGATGGATGCTGCCGGCCATACGCCCGGCCACATGATCTACATGCTGGAATCGGCTGGACGCAGCCTGGTGCTGACAGCGGATACGGCAAACCATTTTGTCGTGTCGTTGCAACGTCCGGACTGGGAGGTCGCCTTCGACGCCGACAAGGCCGGGGCCGCCGCCACCCGCAAGAAGGTGTTTGACATGATCGCCACCGACACGTTGCCATTCATCGGCTATCACATGCCATGGCCCGCCGTCGGCTTCGTGGAGAAGATGGATGTAGGCTATCGCTACATTCCAAACAGTTACCAGATGCAGCTGTAAGCACATCTGGAAAGGTCGAACCCTGCCGGAAGTGGCGGGGTTCGCTCCTTGACTCATCGACACTGCAATCTGACAGTGGTGGCATGATGCGTACCCTTTTCCTTCTTGTTTTCATGCTGTTTGCGACACTGGCATCTGCACAGACTTGCCCGCCATCGGCAGACGCAAATGCCGAACGCTCGCGTCTCATGGAACAGCTAGCCAAGGCACCTGACGAAGCCTCGTCAAAGACAATCGCAGACCAGATATGGCGGATGTGGACAAAGGCACCTGATGAAAGGGCGCAAGCGCTACTGGATCGTGGCATGCAACGGCGTGAAGCCTATGATTTCGAGGAGGCGGAAAAGGTTCTTGATGCGCTGATTGCCTATTGCCCCGATTATGTCGAGGGTTACAACCAGCGCGCCTTTGTCCGTTTTCTGCGCGAGAACTATGACAAGAGCCTTGAAGACCTGGATATCGCGCTCGAGAAGATGCCGGATCATTTTGCCGCGATGTCCGGCAAGGCACTGGTTTTGATGAACCAGGGCAGGATGGAACTGGGGCAAAAAGTGCTGCGTGAAGCACTGAAACTCAATCCCTGGCTCAAGGAACGTGGCATGTTGTTGCCGATCCCCGGTCAGAAAATCTGAATCCTGCTATCATTCCCGATTTCCACATGTGTGCATCACTTGTGTAGAAATGCACAACCCTCCCTTTCGAACGGGCCTATCTGTTGATCATCGGCAGCGGCAGGAAGCCAGCCGGAAGAAACTGAGACAACACCGTGAGAAAGTGGAGACTTCAAAATGACAAACCTTCGTACCCTGACCATCACCGGCCTTGCAGCCTTTGCCATGATTGCCGGTTCGTCACTGGCAACCCCGTCTGAAGCCCATGCAGGCGGCAAGCATGTCGCGGCAGCCCTGCTTGGCGGCATCGTTGCCGGTGCCATCATCGGCGGCGCATCCCGCTCTTATGCACAGCCAAGCTACGGCGTTGTCTACCAGCCACAGCCACGCTGCTGGAAAGAAACGCAGTTCGCCGGATATGACGGCTATGGCCGCGAGGTTTATCAGCGCGTCACGGTTTGCAATTAAGCGCAAGCCAATCGAATTGCCGGAACCTGACCTGCATGGCAGGAAGGAATTGGCAATAAGGGCCGCATCGACGGGGAAAGGCTGAAAACGCCCCTGTCAGCAATACCGGGAGATGCGGTCCACATTATTAGCGGAACAAAACTCCGCTTTCTCCACAAACCCTGTCATGGCGAACCATGGCAGGGTTTTTGGCGATTGGCCGCTTACAGATCCTTGAGGGTTCGACGGAAGGCATCGACGATTTCGTCGATATGGCTCTTTTCGGCGATGAAGGACGGTGCGACAATTGCGGTGTCGCCGGTCCATTTGACGTGGCAGCCCTTCCAGAAAAGCTGCTTCTGCAATTCGTTGCCGCGAATGCCAGGCTTGCCCTCGATCGGGAAGACTTCAATGCCAGCCATCATGCCGACGCCGCGCAGGTCGCGCACGATCGGCAAATCCTTCAGTGACCAGATCGCATCGAGGAAATAATCGCTCATTGTTGCGGCGCGTTCGAACAGACCTTCATCTTCGTAGATCTGCAGAGTGGCAAGACCAGCGGCGCAAGCAGCAGGATGGCCCGAATAAGTGTAGCCATGGAAAAACTCGATGGCGTTTTCGGGTGCTGCACCGGTGATCGTTTCATAGATGGCATCGGTTGCGGCAACCGCGCCCATCGGAATGGCGCCATTGGTCAAAGCCTTGGCCATGGTGATGATATCGGGCATCACACCGAACTTGTCGGCGGCAAAAGGGGTGCCCAAGCGACCGAAACCGGTGATGACTTCATCAAACACCAGCAGAATGCCGTGCTTGTCGCAAATCTGGCGCAGGCGCTCGAGATAGCCCTTTGGCGGAACCAGTGTGCCGGTGGAACCAGCGACCGGTTCGACAAATACGGCGGCAATTGTTGCTCCACCATAGGTCTCGCAATGGCGCTGCAAGTCATTGGCGAGTTCAGCGCCATGCCCGGGCTGGCCGCGGGTAAACAGGTTCTGGTCATCCCAGGTGTGGCGCATCATCACGATGTTGGGCATCACAACGGGGAATGTTTCGCGGTTGCGAACCATGCCGGCCAGCGATACGCCACCGATATTCACGCCGTGATAGGCGCGCTCGCGCGAGACGAACCTGATGCGCTGGCTTTCGCCACGGGCACGGTGATAGGCCATCACCATCTTGAGAGCGGTATCAATCGATTCTGACCCGGAATTGGTGAAGAAGACATGATTGAATGGTTCGGGCAACAGCTTGGCCAGCTTGGCTGACAGTGCAAAGGAAGTTGGCTGTGCCAGCTGGAACGGCGCTGTGTAATCGTTCTGCAGCATCTGCGCATGAACGGCGTCCGCTATTTCACGGCGACCATGACCGGCAGCCACGTTGAAAAGGCCGGAGGAACCGTCGATCAGGCGATCCCCATTCTGGTTCCACAAATACATGCCTTCGCTCTTGGTAACCAAACGCGGGGCCGCCTTGAAATCCTTGTTGGCCGTAAACGGCATCCAATGGCTCTCAAGGGAGTTGGTGGCGAAACGCTCAAGCGGCTTGGCGACGATGTTCATTTTCTGCTCCTGAAAAACGGGGGAGGCGTTGCCTGGCGGTCTAGCCGCGGCAATGTCCTGAAAATACCATGGCTGGTCAATTGACCCCATAGTAGTGCCAGTTTCCCTTGAATTTGGGGACACTCTGGATCATGGTGCCTGATGCCTGTCAAACCGCACACAGCAAACCGGAAATCCTGACAATGCGCTACAGCCTGTTTCACGTCGAACGAATGGAGGCGGCAACGCTGCAAGCGCAGATTCGCGAAATGCTGGTAACCGCCATGCTGGCCGGGCAATTGCCGCCAAGTTCGGCGGTTCCTTCGACGCGGGCGATGGCAAAAAGACTGAAAGTCTCGCGTAACACGGTGATGCTTGCCTATCAGGCGCTGGCAGCGGACGGCTATCTGGTCGCACGCGAGCGGTCCGGATTTTATGTTTCACCGGATGTGCGCCAGGGGATCGTTGAAGCGCAGCCCAAGAAGGCCAAGCCGCACACGGCGCCTGACAAGGTTGACTGGGCAAGGAAACTGCGGCTTGCGCCGACCCGGCAATCCAATATCCAGAAACCGGAGAACTGGCATGACTACCCTTATCCCTTCATTTACGGGCAGGTGGATGCAGGGCTGTTTCCGATCACTGCATGGCGTGACTGCATGCGTCAGGCCATGAGCCTCAAGTGGTTCGACGCCTGGACTGATGACCGCTTCAATGCCGATGATCCGATGCTGGTCGAACAGATCAGGCAGAGGATTCTCACACGCCGCGGCGTGATGGCGGAAACCGACGAAATCCTGGTGACGATGGGCGCGCAAAACGCTTTGTTCCTGATCGCCAACCTGCTGGTAAAGCCGGAAACGCCGGTTCATGTCGAGGATCCTGGCTATCCCGACATCCGCAACATGTTTTCGCTGTTGTCCAATGACCTGCGGGCCATTCCGGTCGATGCAAAGGGGTTGAAAACCAGCGAGTTGAAGGATGGCGGCATGGTCTTCACCACGCCCAGCCACCAGTTCCCCACCAATGTGACGATGAGCCTGGAGCGTCGACGGGAACTGCTTGATTGGGCCAGCACCAATGACGGGCTGATCATCGAGGATGACTATGAGTACGAAACCAATTACCGGGGCGAGCCGACACCTGCGCTGAAGTCGCTCGATCACGACGGGCGGGTGCTTTACGTGGGCAGCCTTTCGAAATCGATGATGCCGGGAATCCGGATGGGATTTCTGGTAGCACCGGCACCGCTGGTTGCCGAATTGCGTGCCATGCGGAGGCTGGTGCTGCGCCATCCTCCGGGCAACAATCAGCGGGTGGTGGCACTTTTCCTGGCGCTGGGGCGGCATGATGCGTTGATCAACCGGTTGCAGCGCACTTATCACACGCGATGGGAGGCAATGGGCGAAGCGCTTGGAAAGCTGTTTCCAGGCTGGTCGCAGTCACCCGTCTTTGGCGGGACTTCGTTCTGGGTCAAGGGGCCTTCAGAACTGGACGCCGAACGGCTGGCAATTGAAGCCATGAAGGACGGCGTGGTGATTGAACCTGGAAATGTGTTTTTCGCCAGGCCTGAGGGAAACCGCAACTATTTCCGGCTTGGTTTTTCCTCGATATCCGAACAACGAATAGGGCAGGGCATCGGAAAATTGGCTGAAGCTGCGACGAGGCTGGGTTTTGATCCGGGTACTGCCGCGGATGCAGCCGGGCTGCAAGAAAAAGCCTGATCGACATGTTCGGATCACTGTCGGGTGAAACCCTGCTGTCCTTGCTGCCGGCTGGCTCAACCTGTCTTTCACTTACCGGCTGCGCGCTTGTGCTTGCGGTTGCCGGCTTTGCGAGAGGCTATGGCGGGTTCGGCTTTTCGGCGATAGCGGTTGCGGGCGCAGGATTTTTCCTGCCGCTTACGGTTGTCGTACCCCTGGCGATCCTGCTTGAGGTGGCGGCGAGTGTGCAGATGGCCCCATCGGTTTTCCGCCATGTCGACTGGAACAGGATGTCCGGCCTCACGGCTGGTGCCATCTTGGGAAATCCGCTCGGAATTGCAGCATTGCAATATGCCAGTTCGCAGTCTGTCAGCCTGTTCGTCTATGGCTTCATCCTGCTTGCGGCCCTGATACTTCTGCCCGGAAAGACACGGTCCTTTGCAATCGGCAATATCGGCTGGTTCATGACCGGTCTTGCCGCGGGAGCCATCAACGGCGCGAGTGCGCTTTCGGGTTTGTTCATCGTCATTGTCATGACGCTGAGCGCAACCGACCCATCGCGGATGCGCGCCACGCTGATTGCCTACTTCTTCGTAAGCGATCTTTATGCAGCCATCGTGATGGCGTGGCGCGGTGTGATCGGGTTCGACATCCTCCTCCTGGCGCTGGTGATGCTGCCGGTGATGGGCGTCTCGATCATGCTTGGATCGAGGCGGTTTGCCGGTGCAACCGATGCCGAATTCAGGCGCGCAGTATTGATCCTGCTGTTCACGCTGGCTGTCACAGGGTTGGCCAGGATGCTTGTTTGATTTGGTCTTTGCTGGCGATTTGGTCGTGCTCTGGTTCCATGCGGGGTGATTTTCTGGCGCTACCAGCTTGCATCTTTTCATTGTGATCTGTCATCATGCCATGAGCATCGGATGAGACAAAACTATTGCGACGGCAAAGGTTTTGCCTCGCTGAAGCCTGGTCATCGAAACCGGTATGGTTCCGGTCAACAAAGGGGAATGAGTATGAAAATCAGAGAACTGGCCCTCACGCTTGCAGCTGGCGTCTCCATCCTGACGATTGGAAGTGTCAATGCACGCGCAATGGACGAGATCACCGTCGCCTACTTCCTCGAATGGCCGATGCCTTTCGAATATGGCAAGGTAATGGGAATTTACGAGAAGGAACTTGGCGTCAAGGTCAACTGGCGTTCGTTCGATGCCGGCACTGCAATGTCAGCTGCTATGGCATCGGGTGACGTGCAGATCTCGGTCAGCCAGGGCGTGCCGCCTTTCGTTGTGGCCACTTCTGCGGGCCAGGACCTGCAGATTGCCGACATTGCAGTCGTTTACAACGACAACGACAACTGCGTGGTGAAGTCCTCACTCGAAATCACCAAGGACAATGCGAAGGAACTTGAAGGCAAGAAGGTCGGCGTACCGATCGGCACGGCAGCGCATTACGGTTTCCTGAAGCAGATGGCGCATTTCGGCGTTGATACCTCGAAGATGGAAATCGTAGACATGGCGCCACCGGATGGTGCAGCTGCCTTTGCCCAGGGCAATCTGGACATGGCTTGCGGCTGGGGTGGTGCGCTGCGTCGCATGAAGGAGCATGGCAATGTGCTTCTGACTGGCGCTGAAAAGGATGCAATCGGCATTTCCGTCTATGACGTGACCAGTGTTCCGGCAACCTTCGCAGCTGAAAATGCGGAGCTTCTGGCAAAGTTCCTGAAGGTCACGGCCGACATGAACGCGAAGTGGGCCAAGGGTGGCGCTGACGCGGCGGAAATGCTTCCCGTCATCGCCAAGGATGCCGGCATGAGCGAAGCCGATACGACTGACACCATGAAGGGCTTCCAGTTCCCGACAGTGGCAGACCAGCTTTCGGCGAAGTGGCTCGGCGGTGGTACCCAGGCATTCCTGAAGGGAGTCGGAGACTTCTTCAAGGAGCAGGGCAACATCCCGTCGGCACGCGATACCTATGATGGTGCGGTCAACACCGGACCACTCGACGCAGCGAGCAAAATGTAAGCTGCCAGGGTACGGCAACAAAACGACTTGCCCGGCTACCATCAGCCAGGCAGGTCGGCTTTTGCCTTACGAATTCCTTTTTCCAACCGGGAGCATGATATGGGCAGTTTGAAAATCGACCGGATATCCATGCGGTTCGACTTGCCCGGAGGCGGTTCGGTGCAGGCTCTGAAGGATGTGTCGCTCGACCTGAAGAAGGGCGAACTGCTTTCGGTACTTGGGCCGTCCGGTTGCGGAAAGACGACACTTCTCAACATCGTGGCGGGATTTCTTGCGCCAACGGAAGGCGAGATCCTGCTCAACGGCAAGCGCGTCAAAGGGCCGGGCCCAGAGCGTGGCATGGTCTTTCAACAGGGTGCGTTGTTCGAATGGATGAATGTCCGCAAGAACATCTCGTTTGGCCCCGACATGGCACACAAGCCAGCGGCTGAAACCGCGAAAAATGTTGATCATCTGCTCAAGGTCGTCGGACTGAAGGATTTCGGTGACAAGATGATCTACGAATTGTCGGGTGGCATGCAGCAGCGCGTTGCACTTGCCAGATGCCTTGCCAATGATCCCGATGTGATCCTGATGGATGAACCGCTGGGTGCGCTTGATGCGCTGACCCGCGAGAAAATGCAGGGCCTTGTGCTCAAGTTGTGGAAAGAGACGGGAAAGACCATCATCCTCATCACCCATTCCGTGGAGGAGGCGCTTCTTCTTGGTGAACGCCTGCTGGTCATGGCTCCGCGTCCGGGACGCATTCACCGCGAATACCAGTTGCCCTTCGCCGATCTGGGCGTTTCGCAAGATCTGCGCAAGGTGAAAAAGGAAAAGGAATTCGGTGAAAGGCGCGAGGAGATTCTCACCATGATTTGGGACATGGAAGAGGAAATCATGGGTCGCCAGGAGGACGTGGCATGATTGTCGGTCTGATCTATCTCGCCATATTCGCCATCGCCTTTCTTGTCTATCTGGCTTACAACCGGACAAGGGAAGCACGGCATGATTATACCAGCTTGAAAACCGTCACATTTGGTGATGAGAGCACGGTGAGTGCCAACAGGTTCGCTTCCATTGTTTCGGTCATTGCACTGTTTGCGCTTTGGGGTGCCTTTACCGGATCAAAGATCGTACCGATCCATGTACCGGGCCCGTTCATGGGTGATACTTCGTTCGAATATACAGCGACCAATCCGGCCGGGCAGACTGCCAATGCGACCGTTTATCTGCGGGTTTATCCGATAGGCGAAGATGTTGCGCTGCCAGATGCGCCCGGCGGCACCGGCTTTGCCAAGGATGATGCGGCAAAGATCGGGGCATGGCGCAGCGGTCTTGTGAAGCCGGAAAGCAATGACGAAGGTGGCAAGGAAGAGGGTTACCGTGTAACGGCGATCGATGGTCAGCCGATAGCACCTGAACAGACGGTGCGCTTTGCGCATGGCGAAATCACCATGACTTCCAAGGGTACGCTTTCGGTAAAACCGGATCGGGGTTTGCAGATGGAGCCGATCTGGCTGCCTTCACCTGAGGCGGTGGTATTCCGGTTCATCGAGATCGCGAAGGAAGGATACAAGAACTTTACACTTTGGGATCATCTGGGATCGTCGCTGTGGCGCGTGGTTCTCGGTTTCTTCCTGGGCTCACTGGCAGGCATTCCTCTTGGCTATGCCATGGGACTTTCCGACTGGTTCCGCGGCTGGTTTGACCCGATTGTCGAATTCATGCGGCCAGTACCGCCACTGGCGCTGATCCCGCTCGTCATCATCTGGTTCGGCATTGGCGAGGAAGGCAAGATCATCCTGCTGTTCCTTGCGGCGTTGTGGATCATGACGATTGCAGCACGTGCAGGCGTGTCGGGTGTCAAGATTTCCAAGGTGCATGCCGCCTATTCGCTGGGCGCATCCAAATGGCAGATCCTGAAAAATGTCATAGTTCCCAATTCGCTGCCGGAGATCTTTACCGGTGCCAGGGTTGCGATGGGCGTTTGCTGGGGAACTGTGGTCGCTGCCGAACTGGTTGCCGCCGAAAAGGGCGCGGGCATGATGATCGTAAATGCCTCGAAATTCCAGCTGACTGACATCGTCATCATGGGTATCATCCTGATCGGGGTGATCGGCTACGGCATCGATATCCTGATGCGGATTGCGGAAAAGTGGCTGGTGCCCTGGAAGGGTCGCGGATAGCGCTGCACTTCAATCAAGCGTGGCAATGTATCCGGCATTGAAGCGGGCATAGCCGTTTTCGGTTACCTGCAAATGGTCCTTTGCCAATTCGTGCAGCAGCGGCAATTTGTGAAACGGCACCATCGGCCAGACATGATGTTCTGCGTGATAGGGCATGTTCCAGGCAAGCCAACGGACAAGAATGTTGGTGTGGGTGGTCCTCGTGTTTTCGAACATGTTGGCGACAAAGGCGCAGCGCCCATGTTCGGCCAGCAAATACAGCCGCAGGAATGGCTGGCCGAGAAGCAGTGGCAATATCCAGATCCAGAACAGCAATGCCGATCCGGCGATCAGGGATGCAATCAGCAAGGTGGCATAGGCGAGCGCAGAAAGCCTCGCGTCGAGGATGACGCGTGCTCGCGCCTTCCAGGGTACATAGTCGTATTCGCATTTGCCTGCGGCAAGAGTGGATAGCGTGGCCACGGACGATTTCCACAGCGGCAATCCGCTGACATGCAGCACATATTGAACAAGGGTTTCCGGTTTTCCGCTAGCCAGTTCCGGGTCGTTGTCGGGGTCCTGTGTATGGCGGTGATGGGCAAGATGGAAATAGCGGAACCATCCATGCGGGATGATCACAATGAGTGATGCCATTCTGCCTGCAATGCGGTTGAGGAGCGGCGTTGCGAACGGTGTCTCGTGAACCGTTTCATGCAGGAGCGTGAACTGGAAAACCAGCAATATTCCCTGTGGCACCAGCAGCAGTTGCCAACCGGGAATACCGGTTGAAATCAAGACAGCAAGTCCGACAATGAGGCCCCATTGCTGGGCAAGCCGGACAAGGCCTGGTGCATCGGCTCTTGATGTCAGTGCCGACCTCGCATGATCGTCGAGCGAGGCAATGAAAATTTTTTGGTCAGCTGGAGCGGTCTTCATGAGGACAAGAATGCCACTGTGGCGGGGTCCGGTCCATTCGCAAGATCCGGAATCCTACCCGCCTTGAGCAGAAGGGGCATGAACCGGACTGCCAGGAGGCACCCGCATTTTACGCCGCGTCATTTCGAGAATGCCGTCCGTGCGCATCCGGCTGATGATGGTTGAAAGATGCGGACGGGAGGTGCCAAGAAAGCTTGCAAGCACTCCCTGAGAAATGTGCCATGGCCAGGTTTCACCATCCGGGCTGTTGAAAGCCTCCATGTAGCGGCGCAAGAACGCAAACAGCCGCTCCTCGGAGGAATTGCTGACATATTGCGCGAATACAGACAGCACCAGATCCACATTTCGGGTAGATGCTGCCCACAATGCCCGCTGCAATTGCGGGAAACGCACCAGTAACTCCTTGTAGGCAGTTACCGGAATGACCAGCGCTTCAACATCCGAAACTGCCATTGTGGTATGATTGCTGGGTGTATCCAGCCATGCATCCAGCTGGAAGCTGTCACGCGGATAGATAGGGAAAACAAAATCAATTTCGTCGGTTTTCCTCCAACCGGTATTCGACAAGACGCCAGACAAAACAAAAATGGCGCCAATTCTGGGCAGTCCCTGTTCGAGAACAGTATGCCCCTTCTTCCATCTGGCAAGCCTGCCGGCAGTCACCATTTCGTCGAAAGGTATGTCAGGAAATGAACCCAGTGGTTCAAACCGGCGCAACAACGCCGAAATTGCTACATGTTCCATAATTCTTCTTTCGCCCCCGCGAACAGTTTCCTTAACGGAAAGCGAATATTTATTCTGTCATAAACATGACAGACTGCAAAAAATTGTGGCGGTTATCCTTGTGCGCTGTCAACAAGGGCAATGTGGTGCTAAATCGGAAACATGGTTCACGTCCTTGATGGTCACAATGATGTCTTGCTTCGCCTGTGGATGGCTGGTGACCTGACGGGCAAAAGTTTCATTACCGGTGAAACCGGAAAGGCCCGAAAGGGGCATGTTGATATTCCCCGCGCTGTTGAGGGCAGTTTCCAGGGCGGTTTTTTCGCGATTTTCGTACCGCCAGAAAAGAGTGATGGCAGGGCAGCGTCCAAGAACCCGAATGCCGGGTTTCCCGCGCTTGACCATGGTTATGCGCTGCGCGTTGCCAGTGAGCAGGCGGCAATCCTGCTGCGACTGGAAGCGGCTGGCGCCGTTCACATCGTCCGGGAATGGAAAGACATTTCCCTGGCACGAAAGGCCGGGAAAATTGCTGCCATCTTCCACATGGAAGGGGCCGATGCCATTGGCAAGGACCTCGCTGAACTTGACCTGCTGCATGCTGCCGGACTGCGTTCTCTTGGTCCGGTATGGAGCAGGCCGACAATATTTGCGCATGGCGTGCCGTTTCGCTTTCCGTCATCGCCCGATACGGGGCCCGGATTGACCGAGGCAGGGAAGCGCCTTGTCCGGCGCTGCAATGAGTTGCGCGTCCTCATTGACCTTTCGCATCTCAATGAAAAGGGATTCTGGGATATCGTGCGGATCAGCGATGCACCCCTGGTTGCAACCCACTCCAATGTCCATTCCATTTGTCCGGCATCGCGCAACCTGACCGACAAGCAACTTGATGCGATTGCTGAAAGTGGCGGGGTGGTCGGGCTCAATCTGGCAGTTGCATTCCTGCGACCGGATGGCGGGCATCGCTCAGATACGCCGCTGGAACTGCTTGTGCGTCATCTCGATCACATGGTCACGAGACTTGGCGAGAACGGGGTGGCGATCGGGTCCGATTTTGACGGAGCCATGATCCCGCGCGACATTGGCGATGTAGCCGGGCTGCCGAGGCTTGTTGCTGCGATGAAAGACAAGGGCTTCGGAAAGTCCCTTGTCGAGAAAATCTGTCACAAGAATTGGGAAGATGTATTGAAGCGGACCTGGGCAAGGTGAATACGGCCAGGTTTCCCTTTGCTGCAAAGTTATGGAGACAAGAATGAAATTCGATTTTGACCGCGTCATTGACCGCCGCAACACGCATTCTGCAAAATGGGACAGGATGGGTGCTGCCTGCAATCTTGATGCGCCAGATGCGATCGCCATGTGGGTCGCTGACATGGACTTTGCTGCCCCTCCTGCCGTCCGCGACGCATTGTCTGCCGAGGTTGAACGCTCTACCCATGGCTATTACGACAGCAACCAAGGCTGGCGTGAGGCGCAATGCGCCTGGCTTGAGCGCCGTCATGGCTGGAGGCCCGATCCGCAATGGGTCTCGACGACACCCGGTATTGTTTCGGCGCTTGGATTGATCCTGCAGGCATTCAGCGAGCCCGATGACGAGATCATCGTGTTTTCACCTGCCTATCATGCCTTTCGCATTATCATCGAGATGAACGGGCGGCGTATCTTCAACATGCCGATGATCCAGGAGCAGGGCCGCTATCGCATGGACATTGACGGCTTGGCGGCAAACATGCCCAAACGTGGCAAGATCGTATTCTTTTGCTCACCGCACAACCCCGGCGGCAGGGTCTGGGAACGGGAGGAAATCCGGTCTGTTGCCGATTTCTGCGCTGCCAATGACCTGCTTCTGGTTTCCGACGAAATCCATTGTGATCTCGTTTTCAGCGGTTCAAGACATCTTCCGACTGCCATGGTTGCGCCCGACATCATGGATCGGCTCATCACCTGCGTTGCCGCGACCAAGGCCTTCAACCTTGCGGGTGCGCATGTCGGTGCAGCCATTACCTCAAACCCCGAATTGAAGAAGAAGCTCGATGCGAGGATCAACGCATCCGCCCTCTCTTCCTACAATCTGTTCGGCATGATTGCGACGGAAGCCGCACTTCGCCATGGTGATGAATGGCTTGACCAACTCATTCCCTATCTCGAAGCCAATCGAGATCATTTCTCCGCAGAGATAGCCAAGGCCGTTCCGGGCGCCCGCGCCATGCATCTTGAGGCGACATATCTTGCGTGGGTTGATTTTTCCGGCACCGGCCTTGCTCACGACGATGTCATGGACCGGATCACCAACAAGGCAAGGATAGGGGTCTCACCGGGACCACAATTCGGGCCGGGCGGGGAAAACCATGTTCGCTTCAATCTGGCAACCCAGCGTTACTGGGTGGATGAAGCGCTTTCACGAATGAGGGAGGCATTCAGCGATATTGGCTGATCAGTCGACGAAAGCGCGCTCAACCACGAAGGTCGAAGGTGCTGCGTTCGATCCTTCCGTCAGGCCCGCCTTTTCCACCAATGCCTTGATGTCGCGCAGAAATGCCATCGACCCACAGATCATCACGCGGTCTGTTTGGGGATTGAGGGGAGGGACACCAAGATCGGCGAACAGTTCGCCGTTTTCGATCAATGTCGTCATGCGTCCCATCTTTGGCGATGGTTCGCGAGTCGTTGTCGGATAGTGGGTGAGGTGGTCGGCAAATTCTCCGATCAGGGGATCATCCTTCAGCGCTGCGACCAGTTCCTTGCCATATTCGAGTTCGGCGACCTGGCGACAGGTATGGGTCAGTACCACATGCTCGAATTTTTCATATGTGTCGGGATCGCGCACAAGGCTTGCAAAGGGGGCGATACCGGTCCCGGTTGAAAACATGTATAGCCGCTTGCCGGGAATAAGGGCATCATTGACCAGTGTTCCCGTCGGCTTCTTTCGCATCAGGACAGTGTCACCTGGCTGGATTTTCTGGAGGTGCTCCGTCAACGGGCCATCGGGTACCTTGATCGAGTGGAACTCCAGTTCCTCGTCCCAGGACGGACTGGCTATCGAATAGGCGCGGTATACCGGTTTTTGAGCATTTGGCAGGCCGATCATCACGAATTCACCCGAGCGAAAGCGGAAACTTGCCGGCCGGGTAATGCGGAACTTGAAGAGCCTGTCAGTATAGTGGTGTACCGAAACAACCCGTTCACCGAAGACACCGTCGGGAATTTCGAAGGCGGTGTTTTGCTGTATGTTCATCTGTGTATCGTCCATTATCCGGCATTTCCGTCACGGGCAATCGAGGCATAGATAGCTGCATGATCGTTGGGCTTCAATGAGCCTGATCGCCACATCCTGCGAGGCAAGCTGTTCCGATTGCAGGAAACTGGCTGGAAAATTTTTCTTTACCGAGGTTTTTTCGCGATCCGGCTTGGAACGAATTTGTGCGAAGACCTTTGGAGAGCGCCGGGTTCGGCATTAGGTGCGATGCAAAACAGGAATTTGTTTCCGGTTGATCTTACGTAACGTAACATTTTCTTGCATGTGGTCATATCCATGATATGTCTGGCAAGAGGGAGGTGCGGAGTACTTCCCCCAGCCTAGCCCACTCCGCGTGCATTGTTGCTGGTTCCCGGGGGCGTGAACCGGCTCTGATGCCCTCCCTACCCATTCCTCGTGACAACTTCAAAATCCGATCTGTCAGCCAAAAGTGCCCTGACCGGCAAAGCCGTCAACCTCGTCGTCTGAAAAGCCAAGTTCAACGAGAATTTCGCGGTTATGCTGGCCCTGCAATGGGGGATCGATCCGAACGCTGGTTGGTGCATCCGAGTAGCGCACCGGGTGACCAACGCAAAGATATTCGCCTTCGCTGGGATGTTGCCTGTGCGAAATGAAACCGGTGTCGCGCATCTGCGGATCCTCCAGCACGGTTTCGAGCGTGTGCACGCGCATTGCCGGGACATTGGCCTCGCCCAGTACTTTCAGCCATTCATCAGTGGTACGCTGCACAGCGATTTCGGAGAGGATTCCATAAAGTTCGGTGATATTCTCGGTGCGCCGGGCGTAGGTGGCAAAGCGCGGATCTTTCGTCAATTCCGGACGTCCGCCGAGGCGGAAACAAGCGGCCCAGTTTGCATCCGAATAGGGCATGAGGGCGATATAGCCATCCTTCGTGGCATAGGGTCGGCGTTCCGGATTGATCGAACGTGTATAGGCGGTGGGACCTTTCGGCGGCACAAAGGTATGGCCATACAGGTTTTCGGCCATGGTGTAGGACACCATGCATTCCATCATCGGGACTTCGATGAATTGTCCCCTGCCAGTTCGTTCCCGGTGCAGCAGGCCTGCGAGCAGGGCATTGGCCGCATAAAGCCCGGTCGTCTTGTCGGCGATGAGACCGGGGAAATAGCGCGGGGCGGTGGTGCTGTCCTGCCTGGGCAACATGGTTGACATGCCGGTAACAGCCTGAACCAGGTCGTCATAGGCCTGCCGCCCGGCATAAGCACCGTTCGAGCCGAATCCGACTGCGTGGACATAGACAATGTCGGGCTTGATCGGCTTCACTGCCTCGTAGCCGAAGCCGAGACGTTCGATACCGGCGGCGCGCACATTGTGGATGAGGGCATCGGCTGTTCTTATCAGCCGCCGCAGAATTTCCTTGGCGGCGGGCTTTTGCAGGTCGAGGGTCATGCAGCGCTTGTTGCGGTTGATCGTCAGATATATCGGCCCCATGCCTGGTGAAACTGTCGGTCCCGCATGGCGCATGATATCGCCGTCCGGAGACTCGATCTTGATCACATCGGCTCCCATGTCGCCCAAAATCTGCGTGCAGAACGGGCCAAGCACAACGGAAGAGAGATCGACGATGCGGTAACCGTCCAGGATGCCAAGGTTTTGTTCATCGGTTGTGAGGGGCATTCGAAATTTCCACCGGCTTTGTCATTTTCATCTGCCGATAGTCATAAGCGTTTTCAGCGCGTGCGCAAATGCACAACCTTTCCTTTCGAACGGGCCTATCTGTTGATCATCGGCAGCGGCAAGAAG
>JAWKWL010000001.1:0-723733 GCA_041397525.1 Nitratireductor sp. | reverse complement strand
CACCATTGATGATGGCAATGGCGGCACGGTTGACCAGATTGTCACGGTGACCATCACCGGCACGAATGACCTGCCTGTAATTTACGTTGACGCTGGAGACAGTGATGGCATTTCCGTTGATGAAGGCAACACGCCAATCATGGAAAATGGCACGCTGAGCCTATCTGATACGGATGTCGCGGACACGGTGACGGTCTCGGCAAGCCTGAATTCTTTCAGTGGCAGTGCCGGGAGCCTTCCGTCTTCGACGCTGGACGCCATGTTCCATGTCAATCCGGGCAACGTGATCGGCGCTGCGCAGTCGACAGGACAGATACACTGGAACTTTGACAGCGGGTCGGAAAATTTTGACTATCTGGCCCAGGGCGAGAACCTGGTGCTTGTTTATGATGTTGTTGCCGATGATGGCACCGGCGCCTCGAACACCCAGCAGGTGACCATCACCATCAATGGCACGAATGATGCGCCGGTGATCACGACCGAATTTTCGGATTCAAACAGCGCTAATCTCAATGATGGTGTGAACGCGCTTTCAGCAAACGGCACCTTGACGGTAGCCGATGCTGATACCAGTGACGTCGTGACGGTTTCAGCGAGCCTGTCAGGAACAACCGGCAATGACGGTGGGTTGAGCCTTGCCGCGCTTGAGGGGCTTTTCAGTGTGGATACCGGCAGCGTGATTGCCAATGGCGTAACCGACGGGGTCATCAACTGGAATTTTGATGCTGCTGCTGACTTGTTCGATTATCTCGGCGGGGGTGAAAGCCTGACGCTTGTCTATGATGTCGTCGCCAATGACGGCATGGAAGATTCAGGCATCCAGCAAGTGACTATCACAATCACCGGCAGCAACAATGCTAATGACCTGCCACAGGTGACAGGTCTGTTTCTGGATAGTGCAACTTCGGGCCATTTCGATGTTCATGACAACAATGTGAGCGATGTCGTGACGGTCACGGGCATAACTGCAACAGTGTCGGGCAATGGCAATGACGGCGGAGTCGATCCGTTGACCCTGTTCACGACCGATACCGCCATCATTGACGGGCTATCAACTGACGGCACGGTCAATTGGGAGTTCACCGGCCTGATTGACGACTTTTTGCTGGGCACCGGTGAAAATCTCAATTTCGTCTACACGGCCACCGTCTCGGATGGCACCGGCAGCATCGAGCAGGGGGTCGTCGTGTCATTTGCCAATGACGGGTCGGGAACCACGCTCGACACCGGCTATCTGATTGTGGGCACGGCTGCCAACGACACGCTTACCGGCACGGACGGTTCCGATATCCTGATCGGAAATGCGGGTTCGGACATCTTGAGCGGTGGGGCTGGCGCGGACCAGTTTGTCATAACAGCAACACCCGGCATTGACGAAGTGCTGGATTTCAACGTCAACGAGGATTTCATCAACCTCGATGCCCTGCTTTCGGATATGCCAGGAACAACAGGGAATAATGTCACGTTCACGACCACGCCGAATGGCGTGGGGATGTTTGTCGAGGGGACGCAAGTTGCGTTCCTGCACGGTGTCGGCGCCCTTGACAGCGTCAACGTGATTTATGACCAGTATGAAGCTGCGGTCGCAGTTTCCGTACAGCAACTCGTTTGAGGGGTGCCATGAAGTTCCGTGAAATCTTGCCGGGCGCATTGCTTGCGCTCGCCCTTGTGATCCAGCCAATGGCCGGGGCAAAAGCGGCAGAAAACGAGGTTGTAGCCCAAGAGTTGCTGAAACTGTTTGATGCCGGCAAGGCCGACACCGGTTCCAGCGACGTGAACTCCAAAATGGCCACTGTGCGCGACAGCTATGCAGGTCGTAATTTCAAGCCGATCTGGGTTCGCGACAACGGACCCAAGAGCAAGGCAAAGGCGCTGCTGAAGGAACTCAGCATCTCGTCCGTGCACGGGCTTTCCCCGAAATTCTACAATGCCGATGAAATTGCCGGATTGATGCAATCTGCCAGACCGGAAGATCTGGCCAGGCTCGACATGCTGCTCAGCGGTGCTGTTGTCGAGTTTGGCCAGGACCTGCGCAATGGCCGTATCGGCCCGGCTCATCCCGAGGCGCGCAATGCCGTGGTGCCGGTGGAATTTGATCCTGGTGCCTATCTTGAGGGGGCGGCGGATGCCGGAAATTTCCGCAATTACGCATCGGGTTTTCTCAATGCGGATGATCGCTATGTGCGGCTGATTGCCAAGCTTTCGGAATTGCAGCGCATTGATATTTCCGGGCGCTGGCCCAAGCTTGCGGTCGGTGCGCCCTATACCTTTGACCAGATCCGCGATCTGCTGGTCCTGACCGGCGACCTCCCGCCGGAGGATTTTTCCCTGAAATCATTGGGAGAAAAGGCTGGGCGCAGGGCGATCCGGAACTTCCAGAAGCGGCACAGCATTGCGGTCACAGGAGAAATGGATGACGCCACACTGGCCGCAATGGCAGTGCCGCCATCGAAGCGGATTTCGCAGATACTGGTCAACCTGGAACGTCGCCGCTGGCAGAATTTGCCGCTTGGTGACGATCATCTGTATGTGAACCTCGCCGATCACACGGTACGGCTTACCATGGATGGCAGGACCGCGAGCTTTGCGGAATTCGAGGACAGTGACAGTTTGCGCGACATTCCCACCAGCTATGGTGAGCTTGTGGCATTCGACGAAGGCGATAAACAAACCGTAGCAAAGATCAGGCTTGAACCTGCACCGCAATATGGCAAGGCGCCGACGAGCCTTGAATTGAGGATCACTCCGGCGATCACCATGAAAGCTGCCACACAGGTATTCGTCACCTATATCACCGCATGGGTCAGCAGCAGCGGGCAGCTATATTTTGCCAATGACGTCGAGAATCGGGACAGCGCGGTCGCCGCACTGCTCAAGCTTGGCCAGTAAGGTCTGAATTTCCAATCATTTTTCGGTTGCATCGTAAATTCCGTCCCAGGTCTTGCCGGGCGGGTTGTTACGGTATTCCTGGATGCGAGTGTCGTAAATGAACAGATATTCGCTGAGTGACAGTTTGAGCTTGTCACTGATGGTCTCGATCTGCGCCAGCGCCTCTTCGGCAGACGCCCAGTCCTGGGTCCGGTAGCTCGCAAGCATGGACGCGTTCATCGCCCGCAAGGCGAGCCAGTCGTCAGACGCCTTCATCGCCTCATCGCCCATCAGGGCATAAATGCGCTCAGGCTCGGTCTTGCCCTTGACGCGGATGAGATCGATTTCAAGAACCGGAAGGGTGTCGCGGACAGCATCGGCGGTCCCGCTTCCCAGTATGATCAGGATGCCATAAGGCTTTGACTGGCCTTCCAGGCGCGAGGCAAGGTTCACCGTGTCGCCGAGCGCGGTGTAGTCGAAGCGCATTTCGCTGCCCATGTTTCCGACCACGCAATCGCCACTGTTGATGCCAATGCCTATCTTGATTTCATGCCAGGTCTCGTCGGTGCTGCCTTCCAGTTCGCGTTTGCGTTCCCCGTTCAGCTTCTCGACGGCTTTCAGCATGGCAAGTGCTGATTTGCAGGCATCCAGTGCATGGTCTGGATCAGGAAGCGGGGCGTTCCAGAACGCCATGATGGCGTCGCCATATATTTGTCGATGGTGCCAGACCGTTCCAGAATTGCATTCGACATGACGGTCAGAAAACGGTTCATCAGCCTGGTCAGGCCCTGGGGGTTTTTCTTGTAGCTCTCGGAAATGGTGGTGAACCTGCGAACATCCGTGAAAAGCACCGTGAGCGGGCGGGTTTCGCCGCCCAGCGCAAGGAGTTCGGGATCACTGGTGAGTTGGTCCACAAGAGCAGGCGAAAGATACTGGCCGAATGCTCCGCGTATCTGACGCTTCTGGCGTTCTTCGCGGATATAGTTGGCCGTTGCCATTGCGACAAACATTGTGAGCATCGCGGCAGCCGGGAAAGTGGCGTCAATCAGCATGTGCTTTTCGACGAATACCCAAAAAGAACCGCCGCACCACAAGGCGAGGAATACTACCGAGGAAACGAACGCCCAGATGGCGCCGACATTCGGGATGATCCAGATGATGGCGAGGCCTGCCAGGGCAAAGATGACCAGTTCCATTCCGGGAGCATAATTCGGGCGGGTCAGGAATGACTTGCCCATGATGTTTTCAATGATTTGCGCGTGTATCTCGACACCGGGCATGGAACTGGCGACGGGCGTTGCACGGTAATCCTCAAGCCCGACGGCAGAGGTGCCAACCAGCACGAGATGGCCCTTCACTGCTCCCGGCGCTGCACTGCCGTCGAGGATCGAACCGGCGGAAACATAGCGCTGCGGCGAGGATTGCGAGAATCTTGGCCAGACCTTGCCGTTGGAATCGGTGGGCACGAGCACACCGCCGACCACGATGCCGGAAATGCCGGCTGTATTGGTGCGTATGGCAAAGGCCTGTCCGCCGGTTGCAATGCGCAACATTTCGGCAGAAAGGCCAAGGCGCAACTGGTCACGAATCTTCATCACCAGTGGTACCCGGCGGAAGATCCCGTCAGTGTCGGGGTCTACCGTAAAGACACCGTGACCGGCTGCGTTCTTCTCCAGAACCTCAAGGTTGCGTACAATGTCGGGGAAATGCGGAATGAAAGGCTCGGGGTCTTCGCCCAGCGTGGCGAAAGGTATGGCCGGAATGGGTTGTGTGGCGGTGCCAGCCTGTCGCAGGCTTCTGACGCTGGTCTCGCCCACCACTACACGTGACGAAGCGATTGCCCTGGCGAATGCCAGTTCATTGGAAGGCAGGGCGGAAAGTTCTGCCCGGATGGTTGCAGGCAGTTGCGGATTGTCCTCGGCAATGCGCTCCGGTGAAAGCCGGTCGGCTTCCGCAAAGACGATGTCAAAGCCGATTACAACGGCGCCTGCCTGCGTCAACTTGGTGACGAGTTCGGCAACCCTGGTGCGCGGCCAGGGCCACTGACCATATTTCTTGAGGCTGCTTTCATCGATGTCGGCAATCGCGACTGGATATTTCTGGAATTCGCGTGGATGGATGCGCTGGTAAAGGTCGAAACTCTGGTTCCTGACCGTTTGTACAAAAACCGGGTCGATTGCGCGAAGGACCAGCAGACCCATCAGCAATGCCAGGCCGAAAAGACGCGAGACGAGCACGCCGGTGGCGCTTTTCCTGGGGATGACAAACGATGCCAGTAATGCGAAGAGCCTGCTGCCGGGGCTCAGCACATTTCCCTTTTCCTTATCCCGTTTCAGGCCTTTTTCCGGGGCGTCACCAGCCAAACAGATTCCCCCTCATTTCACCCAATTTTCCTGCCTTCCGCCCCGAAATGCAGCAAATCCAGTCATGACCCTATGCGCTCTGCGGGCCAGCGTACAGGTGCAAATGGCTGGCTTGTGCCAGCAGCACCCGATGTCCACGTCTATTGCGGATTGAAATAGAATTCACGGCGCAGGGCGGAGTTGTGCCAGGGTTCCTGTTCCTTGTTGGTAGCATCATAAACCTCGGCTTTCACCCGTTTCAGCATCAATTCGATATCAAGTCCCTTTTCTCCGATATGATTGGCAAGGGCCGTCGTGAAGGGGGAATTACTGCCGCTTCCATCCAGCGCCACTTCTCCCGGGGCCGTTGCGAAGCCGATCAGCATTTCGCCGCTGCCGGCATTCGGTGCGGCGAGACCGCGTCCGATGAATGCGGAGCGGGTAGCCTTGCGCTGGAAACGGCGCGAAAGCGGGTTGTCCCGGCAAGCATCAAGCAATGCGATTGAGATGCGGTCGTCCTGGTTCATGAAGTTCAGGATCGTGTTGAGATCGATGGTTTCGAAGTCGAGAGCGGTTGAATCTTCCAGTTCCGCATCAATGGGTATGAGATAGTTGATGCCGTTAACCTGCATCCCGTGGCCTGCATAGAAGAACAGCGCGACATCGGTTCCCGGCAATTGCTTGACGAATCCGCGTATCGCGCCTTCCATTGCAGATTTGTCGGCATCGAGCGCATGGATTACCTCGAAGCCAAGTTCCTTCAGTTTGCCTGCAATCAGCGCCGCGTCATTGGCGGGATTGGGAAGTTCGGTCGTGTTGCGGTATTTCGAATTACCGATGACAAGTGCCAGGCGTTTCTGGTCACCTACGGCGACAGCCGGTTTTTCAGGCTTTTCCGGCTTTGCCTGCGGCGGCTCTTTTTGTTCCGGCTGTTTGGCAGTTTCAGGTTCCCTGGGTGCGGGTTTGTCTGGTTTGATTACCGGGACTTCCGGCTTGGCGGGGCCAATTTCGGGAACGTTCAAGGCGGTGTCCCTGGGTGGTTCGACGGGCGTGGGAGTGCGATTTTCCAGCGCCACATATTTCGAGAAGGCCCAGCCGCTCATTCCGTTGTCCAGCGAGACCTGGTACCAGCCATCACGGGTCACGTTGATGGTCATTCTTGTTCCGCTGCGCATTCGCGCAATCTCGCGGAAATTGGAACCGGGGCCAGTTCGCAGCGAAAGGAAATTGTCTCCACTTGCCGCCAGACCTGCAACCACGCCTGAGCGGGCATTCTGGTTGTGGCCATCGCCTTGTGAAATCACCGGCGGTTGTTGCGGATTTGCCTGCTGGAAGCCGCGATCCAGATTGGTGATCCTTGTCGAGGCAAGAAACCGGCTCAGACCTGCCGTCTGGGCATTGCGGCCGGACCAGATCGCCCTGACATAGCGTTCACCATTGTGAAAATAGGCGTCTGACGGAATGGCACCCTGGCTGACCAGGGTTTGGAGCAATTGTTCACCCGCATAGCGGTCCGCCCAACCCAGGGTAACGGAAAAATAGCCGTTGGTTGAAAGGAAAACCGTGGTGCCGGGAAACTGGCCGACATATTGCTGGGCCAGGGATATTGCGTCATTGGCCCGTGTGCGGCTGGCGATTGCAAGCCAGGCTCCGTCACCGCCGGGCTGGATGGCCGCCTGGGCAGTACGGCCATTCGTCACCGGAGCGGCAATTGCCAGCAGCATGGCCATCAGGATCAGGCGCAGCAAGATCGTTGGTTGAATCGCTCTAGGATAACGCGGCATCATTTCCCCAATGTCGAATGGTCCCGGTTTGTGTCCCAAGGTTTCACAGCTTGCCCGGCCTTTCAAGGCACGGATTTTATACTGTTGCTTGTGATTGCCAAATCCGGCACCGTCGGGATCGAAAAACCCGTCAGGAAATCCGGTTGGATTGGAGTTTTGATGCCTGTCGCCAAGTCAGTTGCCGTCGCATGGTTTCTCATTCTCGCAGTAATTTCACCTGCAACATTTGCAGGTGTGGCCGATGCGGGTGCCCGGTTTGCGCTGGTGGTGGGTAATTCCGACTATCTCAACGCTCCCCAATTGACCAATCCGGCCAATGACTCGGCCCTGATGGCAAGGACGCTGGAGAGCAGCGGCTTTGCCGTGACCCTGGTTGAGAATGCCGATTACAAGACACTGAAAAAGGCGTTGATCGAGTTCGGAAGGCAGTTGCGGGGTGAGGGTATCGAGGCAGGCTTGTTCTATTATGCCGGGCACGGCCTGCAGGTGAAGGGCGAGAACTATCTGGTGCCGGTCAATGCAGCGATCACAAGCGAGGACGAGGTTGCGCTTGAGGCCATCAACATCAACGACTTCCTCGCTGTGATGAATTCGTCCGACGCGAAGGTCAACATCGTCATTCTCGATGCCTGCCGTGACAATCCGTTCAAGGGGGCCTCGCGCAGCATGTCGCGCGGGCTGGCGCCAGTGGATGCGCCGAAGGGCACTTACATCGCCTATGCAACGGCACCTGGCGATGTGGCGCTGGATGGCACGGAGGGCAACAGCCCCTATACCAAGGCACTGGCGCAGGCGATGTCCGAGCCGGGCCTGCCGATAGAGAGGGTGTTCAAGCAGGCCCGCGTTTCGGTGCTTGCCGAAACCGGTGAAAAACAGGTGCCGTGGGAAGTGAGCTCAATCACAGGAGAGTTCTATTTCAAGGGGGATGGAGGGACAGCCCGGGCTGGATCACAAGCCGTACCCGACACGCCGGCTGCGCCAAAGGCCAGCCCGCCGCCCGAGCTTGCCAAGGCGATGCCTGCGAATCCGCCGCCCAGGCTGCCGGTTCCGGCATGGGTGGGCAGGAATTGTGCCGGTGACGCGGGTGCCCGGATTTGCGCCTCATCCGTTCTGGAGCCGCAAAAGGCGAACCGCTATGGCCCCGGCAATCTTTCCGACAACAACCCTGCGACTGCGTGGGTGGAAGGTGTTTCCGGTCAGGGCGAAGGGGAAGGATTGTTTATCGAATTGAGCGGGCCAAGAAGCCTGACAAGCCTTTCCTTCATCAATGGCTATACCAAGAATGCCGACATCTTTGCCAAGAACAGCCGTGTACGGGAAATGACGGTCTCAACTTCTGCCGGGGAGGAAAAGCGGTTTGCATTGTCCGACAATGGCGAATGGCAAAGTGCGGATCTGACCGGACTGAAACCGGCCGAATGGCTGATTGTCAGGATTGACGCCGTCTTTGCCGGATCAAAATACCAGGACACGGCCATCAGCGAATTGCGTGTGAAATGAAACCGGTGCCGGCTCTTGCCGTTTTGCTGATTGGGCTGATCGTGCCGATGTCGGGGGTTGCCAGGGGTGAAACCATGCCCAAGGGCTTTGTCCATGTGAAAGACATTGCGCCTACCATCATTGAAGACATCCGCTACGCGACCAGCAACAATTTCACCGGAGCTGTCGTGCCGGGCTACGAGGCGGCACGGTGCATTCTGGCAAGGCCTGTCGCAGAAGCGCTTGCCAGGGTCCAGGCTGAATTTGAAAAATCCGGCAAGTCTCTGTTGGTTTTCGATTGCTATCGCCCCAGGCGCGCTGTCGAAAGCTTCGTACGCTGGGCGAGGCGACAGGGCTCGGGAACCGATCCGGTCTATCATCCCGACATTGCCGGTTCACAGCTGGTGGCGCTTGGCTATATCGCAGCGCGTTCCGGCCATTCCTCGGGTGGTTCGCTTGATCTGACTTTTGCGGTCCGGGACGGGCACGGGGACTTCGTGGCCGCTGACATGGGCGGCGGGTTTGATCTCTTCGATCCGTCCAGCCACACGGCCAGCAACAAGGTTTCGCAGACCGCCCGGGCGAACCGGCAATTGCTGGTTTCGACAATGGTGAAATACGGATTTGCGAATTACCACCGGGAATGGTGGCATTTCAGGTTTGGAGATGAGCCATTTGCGGGCCGAGCATTTGATTTCCCCGTGTCGGCAAAGCTCCGGCAAGAGTAAATATGCGGTCAAGAATGTGATTGAATGCACATCGCATCGTTGCATTGGCTGTCACATTGCGATTGTATACCGAACAGGGGCATAAGGGAGTCGAAACCATGAAACGGCAATTCGCAATTGTTGCTGCCGGAGTTGTGGCAGCCTGTGTCTTGAATGCAGCACTGGCCGGAGCGGCTGGCGCGCAATCGCTCGACGCATCCAGCATTGAACAGCAGTTGAAGCCGAAGGAAACGCAAAAGACCCGTTCGCTGACGCGTTCCTTTGCAAAACCTGCTGAAACCGAGGACCAGAAATTTCTCAAGTCATTGCCAACACGCGGCATCCGCATCGAGCAACGCCAGAAGCTCGATGAGATCGTCAAGGCCAATGACCTTCCGCGCATCGATATCGAGATCCAGTTCGATTATGATTCAGCCTCGATCAAGGCAGAGTCCATCGGCGAGGTCGACGAACTCGGAAAGGCGCTCACCAGCGATGCGCTCAAGGAATATCGCATCGTCCTCAACGGGCATACCGACGGCGCGGGGTCGAATGAATACAACCAGGATCTTTCAGACCGGCGGGCAGCCAGCGTGCGGGATTACCTGATCGACAAGTTCGGTATCGGCGCGGACCGGCTGATCGCGATCGGCTATGGCGAGGAACGCCTGAAAAATGTGGATGATCCGCTAGCAGCAGAGAATCGTCGGGTCGAGGTGATCAACCTGACGAGCGGGTAGGATTCGAGCGGTCGCAGAAACCGCCGTAACAGTCGGAAATGCGGATGAGGAAAATGCCGCAAGAGGGAGCTGGAATTTGACGGGCAAGATCATTGTCGTCGTACTTTGCCTGGTGGCGACGCTGTTTTCGGTCGGGGCGGCGAGCCATACCGGGTTGATGACCTGGTTGTCGCTCGCCGCATCTTCCACCGCATTTGTTGCAATGGCCATCAACCAGTTCCTGGCAACCCGTCCGCGGTTTCTCGAGCCGCTGTTTGGCGGGCTGGACCGGATCTACCATTTCCACCGCCAGATCGGCATCGCCGCGCTGGTGATGATTCTGGTCCACTATTTCATCACGCCGGACTTTCAGGGCAAGCAATTGACCGCCGGGCTCAACCTGCTGGCCAAGGAAGCTGGTAAATATGGCTTCTATGCGCTCATCGCACTGATCGCGCTGAGCCTCGTCAAGCGGATACCCTATACCAGGCTGGAAATCCCCTATGGCCTGTGGCGGCAGAGCCATCGGCTGATGGGCGTGTTTTTCATGTTCATCGCGTTTCACCAGTTCTTCATCAAGCGACCGTTTGACGGTACGGCGCTGCTGGCGACCTATCTCAACGTTTTTGCAGCGGTCGGGGTGGCAAGCTTTGCCTATACACAACTGATGGCGTTCCTGAAGCGGCGCAGCTATACAATCACCTCGGTCGAAAAACATGCTGCTGCGACGATCATCGAGGCAAAGCCGAACCGTCGGGCAATCAAGGCGAGGCCAGGGCAGTTTGCGTTCCTGCATTTCTCGAAGGCCGGTTTGCGCGAGCCGCATCCTTTCACGATAGCTGGTCTCGGCAAGGATGGCAGCGTGCGCTTCGCCATCAAGCCGCTGGGTGACTACACCTCGCGCCTCAGAGAGCTTGCTGCCGTAGGCGACAGAATTCTCGTTGAAGGCGGCTATGGCCGTTTTGTGCATTCGCGCGGTGGTGACAAGCAGATATGGCTGGCAGGCGGCATCGGCATCACCCCGTTTCTTGCAATGGCTGAAAGTCTTACACCGGAGGAAAAACGGCAAATCCACCTGGTGCATTGTGTGCGGGACGGAGCTGAGGCGGTTCGCCAGGAAGCCCTCAATGAAGCGAGCGACCGGGTGTCGGGTTTCAGTTTCCATCTTCACGATTCAGCGACGGCGGGGCGCATCGACGCTGAGAAACTGCAGGCGAGTGTTCCATTTGATGTGGACGGGTCGGAGCTTTGGTTCTGCGGCCCGCCGCCTTTGCGAAACGCCATCGTCAGCGGTTTCAAGAAGGCCGGGCGCAAGCTCGGCAAGGTGGAATTCGAGCGTTTCGAATTCCGCTGACTGCCGCTTCGCGGGCCGCAATTGCGACCCGTGCGATGGCATGTGCACTGACTTGTGAACCGACCTCTGCCGAGGATTGTGTCATTGTGCACATGAAGCGAATGACAGAGGTGCCAAATCGAATTGTGGACCATCATGTCCGCACCAAGAAGGAGATAAAGCCATGACTTCCGCCCCGAAGCCATTGCCTGCCAAGAATGAGCCTGCCGATAACGGGCCCGAGAGGAGAAGGTCTGGCCCCGCGCGATACCTTTCGCAGGCATTTTCCATGCGTCCAGCAGCCATCGCAGCCGGTCTGGCGACCTGCCTGTTGGCATCCATGCTTGGAGGATCACAGGCCCAGGCCCGTGACCTGTTCAAGCCTGACGCTTTTTCCACCTACAAGCCTGATGTGAAGAACGGCGAATACATGACCAAGGCGTCGGGGTGCGCCGCGTGTCATGCGTCGGGTGATGATCTCACGCTGCTCTCGGGTGGCATGAAGATGGATACCTTCATCGGCACATTCTATGTTCCCAACATCACCGCTCATCCAAACGGCGTCGCCGGATGGTCCAATGCCGATTACCTGAACGCGGTAATCAACGGCGTCGGCAAGGATGGCCGCCATCTTTATCCGGTCATGCCTTATACCGCCTATGCCGGGCTGAAGCCGGAAGATGTTCTGGACATCAAGGCCTATATCGACAGTCTGCCGCAATCCGACAACAAGGTTGCAGCGCATGAATTGTCGTTCCCGTATAATCTGAGCGCGACCATCTCGTTCTGGAAACGCGGGAACTTCAGCACGCCGGCATGGCAGCCGGATGATGGCAGCCAGATGAGCCGTGGCCGTTACCTCGTCGAGAATGCGGGGGCTTGTGGCGAATGCCATACGCCGCGCACGCTTGATTTTGGCCTCGACAATTCGCGCAAGTTCGAAGGTGAGAAGGGGCTGACGGGAGCCGTCGCGCCTGCCATCACCAATGCGCGCATTTCCTCGGTCTCACAGGAAGTTTTTGTCAATTCCGTCATGGGTGAGGGCAAGAAACTGTCCGGTACGCCCTTTGCCGAACCGATGATGAAGAAATTTGCAGCCGGCCTTGCCGATCTGACGGAGGACGACAAGCTGGCAATGTATGCCTATCTCACCGGTCGTGAGGTGAAGAAGCCGGAATTGCCGGTCACCAGCGAGGATGCCTGCAAGGACACCAATGCCGTCCAGGCTGCGATTTCCACCGGTGGTGGCGATCTGTCCGCACAGGCGGATGAATTCGTCGGCAAATACTGCCGCAACTGCCATGGGCCGGGTGAAAGTGCGCAAGGCAGCTTCCCGACCGGTGATCTTGCCTCCATTGCCACCAATGCCGCATTCGTGACGCCCGGTGACCGCAACAAGTCGTTGCTCTACACCTCGGTTTCGAGCGGACGCATGCCATACGGCAAGCGGCCAAGCGCAGCCGAACTGGAGCAACTCGGCCAGTGGATCGACCAGCTTGGCGAACCGGTGGCGCAGTTGCAGGTCGCGGCCAAGGCCGTTCCGGCGCGCAAGCGTGAGGTTCTGGGATGGCATACATTTGTCGATGCGGCGGTTCGCGATATCGGTTCGGTCAAGGCGGCCGACCGTCCTTTCGTGCGCTATTTCAGCTTCCGCCCGCAATATAACGGCAAGCTTCCCTGTGAGGATGAAAAGGCCTTTTTGCCGCGGCTGGAACTATACAAGGCCGGCTTCAACAAGCTGATCAACTCCCTGTCGAACGGACCGGCAATCGTGGTGCCTGAAACGGTTCCCGATACGCGTGACCTGTTGGTCAAGGTTGATATACGCGACCTGAAATGGGACAGCGACAAATGGGACAAGGTCATCGCACAATATCCGTTTGGTTATGACCCAGGCGACGACACGGCACTCAAAACGCTGTCGGATTCACTGGACACCAAGCTGCCGATCATGCGGGCAGACTGGTTCGTGGCCAATGCGCCGCGACCCGAACTTTACCATGCGCTGCTTGATCTTCCGGAAAACATTGCCGATCTGGAAAAGACCATGGGTGTTGACGTGAACGACAATATCCGTCGCCGTCGTGTGGTGCGTGCTGCCTTTGATGAAGGTGAATCGGGTGTGTCCGACCACAACCGCATGCTGGAACGCCATGACCAGCCCGGTGGTGGCTATTACTGGAAGTCATACGACTTTGCCGGCAGCCGTGACCTGCAGAGCCTGAGGCGTCATCCACATGGCCCGACCGATATAGAGCCATTGGACGAAGACCTGACTGCGTTCCACCACGACGGCGGGGAGATGCTGTTCTCGCTGCCAAACGGCTTACAAGGCTACTACCTGTCGACCAACAAGGGTGACAGGCTGGACCGTGGACCGACTTCGATCGTGTCGTTCCGCAAACGGCCGATCGGCAAAGGCGTGGACATCATCAATGGTCGCTCCTGCATGGATTGCCATGCAGATGGCATCATCGCCAAGCTGGACCGGCTGCGTGAGTTCATCGAGACTTCACCGACCTTCACGCTAGAGCAACGAGACCTGTTGCTGGAAATGTATGTGAAGCAGGCAGAGCTGGATGAATATTACTCCAAGGACCGGGAACGTTTCCTGGCTGCGCTTGAAAAGGCGGGAGCCACGGAAAAGGCGCCGGACGGGACGCTGAAAAGCCGCACCGGCCCGGGCAAGGAAGAAATCGTCACCTGGAACGCTGACCTCTATGAGGATGATCTGGACGCGGAAGCGCTTGCTGCCGAGTTCGACATGACGCCAGAGGAGTTCGAACAGGCTATCCAGCGCGTTTCCGACGCCGAAACCCTGAGACTTGGTCTTGACTGGATCACCCAGCTCAAGGGCGGCTCGAAGGTGCCACGGTTCGAAGTCGAGGCGCAGTTCGCCAAGCTGGTGAAACCGCTGCTCGGCATTGACCCGCTGGAAAAAGAAACTGTCGAAGAGGCTGCCACCTCCAACGAAGACAAGACCTCAAAGAGCGATGACAAGAAGGAAGAAACCAAGACAGCCGCGACACCTGACTACAAGGATCCGGACTATCGCGACGATTCCTTCAAGGGCGACGACAAGAAGCCCGGCAAGTTGAAGCTCTCGGTCAAGGTCGCCAACACTGATGTGTTCGTCGACGAGCAACTGAGCTTTGATGTGACGGCAAGCAATGCCTGCGAGGTGCAGATCTTCTACATCGAATCCGACGGGAATGTTGAGGTCATCCCGCAGGAAATGATCGGCGAAGCAACCCTGCCTGCAGGCAAGGCACGGACCATACCGGATCCGGCTTCGGGCAAGCTCGTCTTCGACACGCCGGGAGCGGACGAAACCCTGCTGCTGTTCTGCCGTGAAGGCGGACTTGGCAACCAGCGGCTCTCGGCGGAAGACGCCAAGAAGCTGGTGAAGAAGTCCGGCGAAACGGCGACACGCGGTCTGGCCATCAAGCTTTTTGAAAAGGCGAAAGCCGAAGAAAAGAAGGCTGATGAAAAGGAAGGTGGCGACGCCAAGGAAGGTGGGAAGGGCACTTCCGCCATTCACATGGTGACCTTCAACGTCAAGGCCCGCAAATAAATCGGGAAGGGGCGCCGGTGAAAACCGGTGCCCCTTAATTTTCAACTATCCTTGGGGGGTGGCATGAAAAAGGCAATGGCCGCATTTTTCCTGCTCATCGCGACTGCCGGGTTTTCCGGTGTGGCACTGGCAGAAAAGCGGATAGCACTGGTTATCGGGATCGCTGACTACCGCACTGTTCCTGCACTGCAAAACACCATCAATGACAGCGCGCTTGTTGGCGACACACTCAAATCACTCGATTTTGAGGTGACGCGGCTCAAGGATGCCGGTCTTGTCGAATTGCGGGAAGCCGTCGCCAACTTCGCATTCCAGGCCGAAACCGCTGATGTGGCGCTGGTCTACTATGCTGGGCATGGGGTTGAGGTCGGGGGGCGCAATCTGTTGGTCCCGGCCGACATAGATGCGACGAACCGCACCGAGATCGCCAATCGTTCAGTCTTGCTGGATGAGGTGCTGGCGGCAGTGGACAAGGCACGGCAATTGCGCATCGTCATTCTGGATTCGTGCCGGGATGATCCGTTTGCGAAGGCAGGAAGCAGCGAGATCGTAACGCTGGATGTATCGGCCAAGGGAACGACCGGTCTCGCCAAACCCTCGCCAGAACGCGGAACGCTGGTCGCATTCGCGGCAGAAGCAGGCGCAGTTGCCGCTGACGGGACTGGCGTCAACAGTCCGTTTGCAAAGGCACTGGCGAACAACCTGACAACCCCGGACCTTGAAATCGGCTTGATGTTTCGCCGTGTGCGCGATGCGGTGTTGCGCGAGACCGGCAACAGCCAGGAGCCGCATACCTATGGCTCCCTTTCGGGCAATCCTTATTTTCTGGCTGGGCGCTCCAAGCAAATCAACACGCTCGAAAATGATGACCGCAGGATTGCCTGGGGCAATCTTGCCCCCGACCAGGAGGCACAACTGGACGCGCTCGCGGAAGATGGTGACACGAGGGCGCTGAAGGGGCTCGCCTATATGAGGCTTGACCCGAACGAGAAGCGCTTCAGCCCGGGTGAGGCTGTCAAGCTGCTGACGCGGGCGGCGGATGCCGGTGATCCCGAGGCAATGTTCGAGCTGGGCAAGCTCTATGAGCAGGGGATCGGCGTCACCCAGGACACGGCGCGAGCCCTCGAACTGTTTCGCAATTCAGCCGGGCTCGATTTCGCCGATGCAATCAATGATCTGGGCTTCCTGCACTTCCAGGGAGGCCTTGGCATAGTGCGTGATGAAAAACTGGCGCTCGAATATTTCGAAAGGGCGGCAAGGTTGCGCCATCCAGAAGCCATGTTCAACTATGCAGCGCTGATAGATGACGGCGTGGTGCCAGGCAGGACAGCCGAGGATTCTGCCGGTTTTCTCTATGAAGCGTTGCGCAGCGGTAATGAAGATGTGCTGCAGCAACTGTCGGACAACCCGAAGATGTTCAAGCCTGAAACCCGCTTGGCACTGCAACGCAAGCTTGCTTCCCAGGATTTTTATTCCGGCAGCATTGACGGAGATTTTGGACCGCAGACCAAACGGTCCCTGAGAAAGGCCTATGGCTTGAGTGAATGAAGGAGAAGAACATGTTTGTGAAGAATTTGGTTAGAACCACGCGTGCGATGATTGCCACGGCGTTCCTTGTTGCGGGGTCGCAAGCCTCATTGGCAGCACTCAGCCCGGACCACCCGGATGTTTCCGAAGTCGAGACATCGCAGACAATTCTCAAATTGCCAGTTCCAGCACAGACCGCAGTTGATGATCTCAAATCCTTCAAGCTCGCCTTTTCGGATTCGCATACATCGGCAGTGACGAGACGCCTCGGTGATGCTGAACGGGAGTGTGGCGCCCTGCCAGCCGAATACCGTGCGGACTGCCTGGCGCAAGGCTTCAAGAGTGCAGCAAGTGCGACGGGCAACCGTCCCGACTACACGACAGCGCAGAGCGAACTGAACAAGGCATCACGCAGCCTTTCCAGTCTTGTCTCCCAGAATGAGGACAAGACGGTCGCACCGATCCGCAAGGGCGGAAAGACCTATCGCGCGGTGAAGAAGGCGGCTGTCAAGGCGGTGGCAGCAAAGGCGGTTGCCATTGTCACGGAGACCGAAACGAAATTGCTGCGCTCTGCCAGCAGTGGCCTGCGCAAGACGCATTACGCCCGGATTGCCCAGGCAGTTGGCTCAACCAAAAAGATCCTGCGTTCATAAGCAGGGCATCGCAGCGTCGTCTCGACGTCAAAACCAGGGGGGCGCCAACAGGAGCAAAATCATGTTGTTCAATACATTTTTGCGGGCATTTGCCCGTGCATCCGGTGTTGCCGTTGCAGGATTGCTCATGACAGGAATGGCTGGCGCATCGCTTTATTCAGGACCCGAACAATTACCGGACACCCGCGATCTGCTGATCAGGCAGGCAGTTCTTGATGCCGGGGGAGGGAATGGATTTGGAGTTCAGAACCTGGCCGAAACGCCTGCCGACCGTTTGATCAGGGTGGCAAGCGGTGGCGAAGGTGGCGGTGGAGACAGTTCCGACCGTATTCTGAGACCTCGCCAGGGAGCCACTGAACACGGGGTGTCGGATGAACCGGTTATCCGGTTTGAAGGCGAAATGCGCGATACCCGGGGAGAATGCGGCAATCTGCCGGCGGAGTACCAGGCCGACTGCCTGCAACAAGGTCTGTCCAAGGGCGCGAAAGTGCTGACGGGCCCGGAAAACGCCGAGGCGCGGCGAGAAATCCAGAGTGCCCAGCGCAAGATCAAGCGTCTTGTCGACCAGAATGTCGACCGGTCCAAGCCGCCGATCCGGCGAGGCGGGAAGACCTATCGCGCTGTCAAGAAGCAAGCCGTTGCCAAGGTCAACCGCGAGGCCCGAAAAATCATCGCGGAAACCGAAACCAAGCTGCTGCGGTCTGCGAGCCGTTCCTCCGCGCGCAAGACGCACTATGCACGGATTGCCCGCGCGGTCGGTTCGACCAAGACGCTGCTGCGCTCCTGATACATCAACCATGATTTGCAGGCAGGCCTCGACAAGCGAGGCCTGCCTGGCCTAGGTTTCAACGTGGTTACGACGGACAGACAAGAGCGGGAATGAATATGGCACGGCTTATGGCAGTCCTGGCAATTGCAGGTGTGTTTCTTGCCTCGGCATTTGGAGCGCAGGCCGAAAAGCGCGTTGCGCTGGTTATCGGCAATGGAGCTTATGAACATTCTCCGGAACTGACCAATCCTGCCAATGATGCCAAGCTGATTTCCGGTTCCCTTTCGAAACTTGGTTTCGAGGTGGTTTCAATAGCCGACGGGAGCCATCGCGCAATTCTGGATGCCATGGCTGAATTTGGCAGACGGGCGCAGGGCGCTGACACGGCACTGTTCTTCTATGCCGGTCACGGGCTGGAAGTGGCCGGACGCAACTGGCTATTGCCGGTGGATGCGGATGTGCAGGCGTCGAGCGATCTGCCGGCAACTGCCGTCAAGATTGACGATGTTATTGAACTGATGGAGTTGTCAGAAGCACGTATTCGCCTGATCGTGCTGGATGCGTGCCGCAACAACCCCCTTCCGCGCTCGCTGACGCGCTCGGCCAATCGCGGTCTTGCGAAGATTGACGCATCGGCAGCCGGAACAATGGTGGTGTTTTCCGCTGCACCTGGCGAAGTGGCGCTGGATGGCAGCGGTGGCAACAGTCCGTTCTCGACAGCCCTTGCCAAGCGCATCGTGGAACCGGGTCTTGAAATCCGGCAGATGATGGGTCGGGTCAGGCAAGACGTTCTGGCTTCAACCAATGACAAACAGGTGCCGTGGGTCAATGAAGCGATATCCGGTGATTTCTTCCTGGCGGGGAAAGAAGATGCGTCGCGGGAACAAACTGCAAATTCCGGCAATGACGTGCCTGCAACGACGCAAATCCAGCCGCAACAGACTGATCCGGTAACGGGAGAATTGAGTGTTGAACTTGCCTTCTGGGATTCGGTGAAGGGCAGCGGCAACAAGGATCTGATCGGACTGTATCTGAAGAAATACCCGAACGGTTCGTTCAAGGATCTGGCCGAAGTGCTGATGGCTTCGATCGACAATCAGGCCTCCACACCAAGAACCACAAACAACCCGCCGCCCTCACCGCCACAGCAGCGAATTGACCCGACAGCGCAGATGGAGGCAAACTCCCGCCAGTTCGTGCACCGGCTCAACAATGCCCTGTCCCTGCCGGCAAATGAGGCAGTCAACGAGATTTACTCGCTTTACGCTTCATCGGTCGATTTCTATGGCAAGCAGTTCAGCATTGACGGTATCGTGAAAGACAAGACCAGGTTGTTTTCCCGTTGGCCTTACCGCAGCTACAACAGCGCGGACGGCGATATCATGGTTCGTTGCAATCCTGGTGCGCATATCTGCGAGACATCAAGCCTTGTCTCCTGGTCGGTCGGCAACGGGCAGGCCAACAAGGGCAAGGGAGGGCAGATGCAATTGCAGTTGCGCCTCGACTTCAGCCTGGGTTATCCGGTGATCGTTTCGGAGAATGCCAGAACGATTGCGCAGTAGTGACACATTCCTGATATTCAGCATGATTGCAGATGCCCGGGTGCTTGATGCATCCTCGCTTCAATTTTGCCGCGAAGCGGGTTATACGAACATGACTGCTGGTGACCAACGGGATGAATTTTCGTTGGACAGCCGGAATAAGCTGCGGCAACAGCCGGGAAAACAGGTTCCCGGCCCATCATGGGGATAGGACATGAAACCAACATTGATACTGGTCGGGGCAGACAAGGGTGGCGTCGGCAAGACCACGACAGCGCGGGCACTGCTTGATTTCCTGTCGCGCAGCAACATTCTGGCGCGCTCTTTCGATACGGAAAATCCGCGTGGCACGCTGAAGCGGTTTTACCCCGGCATTACCGAAATCATCGACCTGCACCAGGTGGCAGACCAGATGAAGGTTCTGGACACGATGGATTCTTCCGCGGTGAAGGTCACGGTTGTGGACCTCAAGGCAGGCAATCTGTCAACTGCACTCGATACTTTCGACAAGATCGGTGTGCTGGAAGCAGCGCGTTCGGGCCAGTTCAACCTTGGTCTTGTCCATGTTGTCGGTCCGTCGATTGCCTCGCTCGATGAAATGGGCGAAGTGGCGAAATACACCAAGGGCCTTTCCTACATCATTGCGCGCAATTTCATCAACGAGACCAATTTCTTCGAGTGGGACGAAAAAACCTACAAGAAATATTTCGCCGGTCTTTCCAATGCGCGCGAGATCATCATTCCGAAACTGAATGAGATGGCCTATGAACAGGTCGATCTTGCCGGTGTCACCTTCACCGATTTTATCAACAACAAGAATGCGCGTGGTGAACCGGGCAATTACTCGTTCGTGTTGCGCGGTTATGTTCGCAAATGGCTCAGTGACCTCAATGCCGAGTTTGCCCGGCTTGACCTGGTCAAGGCAGTCGTCGAGGAAGCCCGCAATACCGCTCCTGGCGGGGATTCGCCACAGGCATAGTGCCTTGGTCCGGCCATCCGGCCGGAACTTGAGCGGGAGGGCGCCATCAGCACCCATGTCTATATTGTCTGCTCGGATGAGGCGCGCAACGGCAAGACGCTGTTTGCGCGCCTTTATGCCGATGCGCTGCTGCTGCGCGATTCAGAACGGCTGAGGATATTCGACACCGACACGCCGGGCGGTGGGCTTTCGCAATGGTTTCCCGGAATCAGCCAGATCGTCGACATCACCCGCACCGGCGACCAGGTGAAATTGTTCGATACCATCATCAACGAGCCTGACCGCAATTACGTCATCGACCTGCAATCGAGCCTGCTCGACAAGTTCTTCAACATATTTCACGATATCCGCTTCGATGAGGGGGCGAATGAGGTCGGTATCGGGGTGGCGGTGTTTTTTCTCATCGACCGGTCACTGGCAACGCTTTCTGCAGCGCGGCGGGTCCAGGAACGACTGCGCAATTCTGATTTCGTCATCGTGCGCAATGATGCGGTTGGCGACATGCTGCATATCCCGGCAGCGGCGGCCGATTATCTCAATATCCGCAAGGATCGCGACCTGATCCTGCCGGCGCTCAGCCTGGCGGCGCGGGAATTCATCGAGGCTCCCGGATTCACCTTTGCGAATTTCATCGCCGGTGAGACCGAAGGCACGCCGCCCGAAATTCGCTATGAATTGTGGAATTTCCTCGAAACCATCTACAATCAGCGCCAGCCCGGCCATTCTGGTACGACACTGCTGATCTGACGCGCCGCGCATGATGGCGGTTTGTCGCAGAACGCCAAAAAAATCCTTTTAGCTTGCGCAGCGGGTCTTTAATTTTAGAGATTGCTAATATATATGTCCTGCACAAGAGTGAAGTGCTGGAGGACAGGGCGCATGACCCGGATCATGATTTCAATGCTGGTATGTGGTGCTGCTGCACTCGGATCACCGGCAAAGGCAGAAGAGGCGGGCGAGTTGTTCAAGGAACGCTGCGGTGCCTGTCATCTGGGACCGGAACGCGCTGATGATCGCGTCGCTCCTCCGATCTTCGCGGTCAAGAACCACTATTCCGGGCGCCATTCCGGAGAAGCCGCATTTGTCGAGGCGATGACAAACCACCTGGTGGGCAAGGGAGAAATCCTGATGCCGGGCGCCGTGCGCCGCTTCGGAAAGATGCCAGACCAGGAATTGACCTTGGACGAAGCCCGGCAATTGGCGGAATTTGTCTTCAACGAGGATTTTGCCGAACCAGAATGGTTCGCGGACCACTACCGGCAGGAACATGGCGAAGCGCCGAAGGCCAATTGAATTCCGGTGAATTCTTCCCAGATCAGTGAAAACCAATTCCAAAAGGAGCAGAAGATGAGCGCAAGCCTTCCATTCACCCCTGATATCTCGCTGAAGCCGGAAGTTGTCGCGTTTTTCGACGCGCCGACCAACACGATTTCCTATGTCCTCAAGGACCCGAATTCCAATGCTTGTGCGGTGATCGATTCTGTCATGGACATCGACTATGCGGCGGGACGCATAACCTATGCGGGGGCTGACAAGATCATTGCCTATATTGAGGAGCACGGGCTCAAATGCGAATGGCTGATCGAAACGCACGTCCATGCTGATCACCTTTCCGGCGCGCCCTATATCCAGTCAAAACTCGGCGGCAAACTTGGCATCGGTGCCAATATCACGGTTGTCCAGGACACATTCGGCAAGGTCTTCAATGAAGGCACAGAGTTCCAGCGTGACGGTTCGCAATTCGACCGTCTGTTCGTCGACGGCGACAGCTATCAGGTTGGAACCATGACCGTAAATGTGCTGCACACTCCAGGGCATACGCCTGCCTGCATGACGCATGTCGCGGGAGATACTGCATTTGTTGGCGATACGCTGTTCATGCCTGATGGCGGGTCGGCGCGTGCCGATTTCCCCGGCGGTGATGCGCGTACGCTCTATCGCTCGATCCAGCGGGTGTTGTCCCTGCCATCCGAAACCCGGATGTTCATGTGTCACGATTACGGCCCGAACGGGCGTGACATCCAGTGGGAGACAACCGTAGGCGAGGAGCGCGCGCACAACATCCATGTGCGCGACGGAATTTCCGAGGACGAATTCGTCAAAATGCGTGAGACCCGCGATGCGACGCTCGACATGCCGAAGCTGATCATCCCGTCGCTGCAGGTCAACATGCGGGCCGGAAAACTGCCACCCAAGGACAAGGACGGCAAGGTGTTTTTGAAGGTTCCGGTCAATACGCTGTAGTGTCCGGCTGGTGACAACGTTACGTTGCGCTGAGGTGGCGCAACGATTCTCAACGGGAGTGTGTGATGGGTTATACATTGATTGCAAAAGGCTTTTCGGTCTCGCCGCAGATTTCTGCAAGTGAGGTCAAGGCCGCTGCGGAAGCCGGGTTCAAGTCGATCATCTGCAACCGGCCAGATGCCGAACAAGGTGCTGTACCGCATGGACAGATCGAGGCGCAGGCCAAGGCGGCAGGACTGGAGTTTCGCTATATCCCGGTTATCAGCGGTGGCCTGACGCGTGAGAATGCAGTTGACATGGCTGCTGCACTTCGCGAACTGCCGCAGCCGGTACTGGCCTATTGCCGTTCGGGTGCGCGCTCGGCCAACCTGTACATGGTTGCCCAGCAGGCAGGCTGAACATTCCAGGGACAGGCGGCGGCTTATGGCTGTCGTCTTCCGCCGGCAAATGCCGGCGCAACTGCGGTCATGCGCGATGCCATGAGGCTCCCTCCCTCATCCTCGTGGCTTGCGCATGACCGGCTTCAATCGAGGAAAGGATACACAATGTCACTGCGTATTGGCGAAATCGCTCCCGACTTCACTGCCGACTCCACCAACGGAACCATCAATTTCCACAAGTTCATTGGCAACAGCTGGGTGTTTTTCTTCAGCCATCCAGCGGATTTTACGCCTGTATGCACGACCGAGATGGGCCGTACTGCGCAACTCGCTGCCGAATTCGACAAGCGGAACACGAAGCCGATCGGGCTGTCCACCGACAATGTGGGCGAGCACATGCAGTGGATCAGGGATGTGAATGAAACCCAGAACACCGATCTGAAGTTCCCGATCATTGCCGATCCTGATTTTGCCGTGGCGAAGCTCTATGACATGATCCATCCCGGTGAAAGCGACACCGCGCCGGTGCGCTCGGTTTTCATCATCGATCCGAACAGGAAGATCCGCCTGACCATGACCTATCCGATGACCATCGGGCGTAACTTCGATGAAATCCTGCGCGTGATCGATGCGTTGCAGACATCGGACGCAAAGAAAGTGGCGATGCCAGCGGACTGGCTCCCGGGCAAGGATGTCATCATACCGCTTTCGGTCTCGTCTGATGAGGCGAAGACTGCCTATCCGCAGGGTTTCCGCGAATTGAAACCCTATCTGCGCATGACCAGGATCAGCTGATCCCAAGCGCTATCTCCAATACCACAGGGATGATGACCTGTCCGGCAGACAACCGGGCAGGTTTTTCATTGCCGTTTCCACCCCTGCATGTTGAAGTATAGGAGACAATCACTTGGAGGACGGTCATGCGCAGCCTGATTTCGGCGTTGATATTTCTTGCTGCCACCGCTCACGCGGTTGCTGCCGAGCCCGGATATTACAAGGTTACAGGCGTTGCGGCGGGTGATGTTCTCAATATCAGGCTGGCGCCTGATCCTTCGTCCGATGTGATTGGTGATTATCCTCCGGATGCAAGTCCGGTCGAGGTTCTGGAAGTGGTCAATTCGGCTGGCGGCGAATGGGGCAGGGTAATCGCATCAGATTCGGATGGGTGGGTTGCGATGAAGTTTCTTGCGCCGACGCAAGTGACCCATATCGACGGTACTGAATTGCCCTCGGGGCTTCATTGCAGCGGCACGGAGCCTTTCTGGGATGGTGTACTGACGACCAACAATCTGTCTTTTTCTGCTATCGACGTTGCCGAATACAGTCTGCCGCTCGGCGTCGCTGTCACGACATTGGGGCGCCAATACCGCTACGCGCTGGTGGCCGAGAATGAACAGGAACGGATGACTGCGATTGTGGCGCAGGATTTCGAATGTTCCGACGGCATGTCAGACCGTCACTTTCGCTGGCGGATCGATATGCTGAGAGAAAACGGCAAGGATGGCGACTTTCCTGCTGCGTATGAGGGCTGTTGCCGTTTGCCCCTGGGTCAATAATCCGGTCGATATTTTGTAACAACGCAAATATGCGACAATGCGCCATGGTGGCTGTCCTGCCCAATGCTACATATTTGCGATAGTGAATATTGAAGGGATGCCAGACATGTTCGAAGGAATGGACGCCGCCCTACTGGCGCGGATGCAGTTTGCCTTCACTGTGTCGTTTCACATCATTTTCCCGGCTTTTTCGATTGGCTTGGCCAGTTATCTGGCGGTGCTGGAAGCGTTGCATCTGGCGACGGGCAAGGATGTCTACCTCAGGCTTTTTGACTATTGGAAGAAGATATTCGCTGTCGCTTTTGGCATGGGTGTCGTGTCGGGCATTGTCATGTCCTACCAGTTCGGAACGAACTGGAGCGTGTTCTCCGACAAGGCTGGCCCGGTCATCGGCCCTTTGATGGGCTATGAAGTGCTGACCGCTTTTTTCCTCGAAGCCGGATTTCTGGGTGTCATGCTTTTCGGGCGAACGAGGGTGGGACCTGGCCTGCATTTCTTAGCAACGGCCATGGTCGCGTTCGGGACCCTGCTTTCGGCCACCTGGATTCTGGCCGTCAATTCATGGATGCAGACACCACAGGGTTTTTCGGTGAACGAGGCGGGGCAGTTCGTTCCGGAAGACTGGTGGGCAATCATTTTCACCCCTTCATTTCCCTACCGACTGGTGCACATGGTGCTGGCTGCCTATCTCACGACTGCTTTTGTGGTAGGCGCTGTGGGCGCATGGCACCTGCTGCGCAACCGCGCAATCGCCATGCCGCAACCGGCAGCGCTCCTGATGTTCTCGATGGCGATGTGGATGGCCGCGCTGGTCAGCCCGCTGCAGATCGTGGCCGGTGACTTTCACGGTCTCAACACGCTCGACCACCAACCGGCGAAAGTTGCAGCGATGGAAGGGCATTACGAGACGCAGAAGGGGGCGCCGCTGATCCTGTTCGGCCTGCCGGACAATGAGGCGGCAGAGACGCTCTACAAAATCGGGATCCCGAAGCTCGGATCGCTGATCCTGACGCATGAACCGGACGGCGAGGTAAAGGGCCTCAAGGAATTTCCGCGCGAGGAATGGCCGCCTGTACCAATCGTGTTCTGGTCGTTCAGGATCATGGTCGGGCTTGGTTTCGGCATGCTTGGCATCGGGCTGTGGAGCCTGTGGGCGCGCTATCGCGGAACGCTTGGCACCAGCGCAATGCTGCATCGCGCAGTAATCCTGGCAGGTCCGAGCGGCTTTCTGGCGGTACTGGCGGGCTGGGTCACCACGGAGGTCGGCCGCCAGCCTTGGACCGTCTATGGGCACATGACGACGGCACAGTCGATCTCGCCGATCGCCGCTCCTGCGGTTGCAGGGTCGCTGGTTGCCTTTGCGATTGTCTATTTCCTGGTGTTCGGGGCCGGTGTTTTCTACATCCTGCGGCTCATGGGCAAATCCCCGGAGCATTACGACCCGCAACATGATGAGGACGCAGGGCCACAACGGGCAGGCGGGCTGCTGCCTGGGCCTTTCATGCCGCAGGCGGCAGCTTCGGGCAGCAGAGAAGGAACGGTTCAATGATGGGGCTTGAACTCTCTTTCATCTGGGCCGGGCTCATTGCCTTTGCCGTGCTTGCCTATGTGATCCTTGACGGTTTTGATCTTGGTGTTGGCATCCTGTTTCCGTTCCATGCGGATATACGTGACCGCGACACGATGATGAATTCGGTGGCACCTGTATGGGACGGCAACGAGACATGGCTGGTACTGGGCGGCGGCGGATTGTTTGCGGTGTTTCCTCTGGCCTATGCAACGGTGATGCCGGCACTCTATGTGCCGATCACAGCCATGCTGCTGGGGCTGGTGTTCCGTGGCGTTGCCTTCGAGTTCCGCTGGCGCACGAACCGCGCCAAGTTCGTCTGGGACTGGGCCTTCAGCATTGGCTCTACCGTTGCCGCGCTGATGCAGGGCATTGCGCTTGGTGCGCTGGTACAGGGAATTCACATCGAGAATAGTGCCTATGCGGGCGGCTGGTGGGACTGGCTGACGCCATTCTCTGTCCTTACCGGCGTGGCTGTCGTTGTCGGTTATGCCTTGCTAGGCTCGACCTGGCTGACAATGAAAACCGAAGGTCCGTTGCGATTGCGGGCACGCAATCTTGCCTGGAAAACCGGCATCGGCACGCTGGCGCTGATCGGGATAGTTTCGATCTGGACACCGTTTCTCAACCCGGTCTATTTCGAACGTTGGTTTACCCTGCCTGCGGCCAACTATTCCCTGGCGGTACCGTTCCTGGTTGCAGGCAGTGCCTGGATGCTGTTCACCGGACTTGCTGATAACAAGGATGCGCAGCCTTTCGTTTCGGCGCTGGCGATTTTTGTGTTCAGTTTCGCTGGCATCGGTATCAGCTTCTTTCCGCATATCGTGCCGCCATCACTGACGATTGCGGAAGCGGCAGCCCCCGATTCAAGTCTTGCCTTCCTGCTGGCCGGTGCTGCCGTGCTTGTTCCCGTGATCATTGCCTATACCGCCTATTCCTACTGGGTATTTCGCGGCAAGGTGGATCCGAATGAAGGCTATCACTGATGGCGCGGTATTCCTGGTTGCAGTGGATCGGATGGTTCGCGGCCCTGTGGCTTCTTGGCGTGATGACCGTGGGGGCGGTTGCCTATGGCATCAGGCTGGTGCTTGTCGGCTGAAGCATTCAGGCCTTTGACAGGTTGGCCAGCGCCCTGACAGCAGCTTCGTCGGAACCCAGTGCCTGCATTACGGATGCTGCAATCCCGCGTGCATCAAGACCGGCGTCAGCCAGCATCACCGCAGGCGATGCTTGCTCGACATAGCGGTCGGGCATGAACAGCGAGCGGAACTTCAGCTTGCCGTCGAGTATGCCATTGCTTGCCAGGAACTGCGCGACATGCGAGCCGAAACCGCCGATTGCGCCTTCTTCGACGGTAACCAGAACAGCATGCTCGCGCGCCAACCTGGCAATGAGTTCGGCGTCGAGCGGTTTGGCGAAGCGGGCATCTGCAACCGTGGTGGAAAGCCCCGCGGCCTCCAGATCCTCGGCGGCCAGCAGGCAGTCTGCGAGGCGGGTGCCGAGCGAGAGCAGGGCGATCTTGCTGCCTTCGCGGATGATGCGGCCCTTGCCGATTTCAAGGAACTTGCCGCGCTCCGGCAATTCGACGCCAACACCTTCGCCACGCGGATAGCGGAAGGCAATCGGGCCATCGTCATAGGTGGCAGCCGTGCGCACCATGTGTTTGAGTTCGGCTTCGTCAGCAGCAGCCATGACGACAAAACCCGGCAGTGTCGCGAGATAGGTAATATCAAATGCGCCAGCGTGCGTCGGGCCGTCAGCGCCAACAAAACCAGCACGATCAATCGGAAAACGCACCGGCAGGCCTTGCAGCGAAATGTCGTGGACTACCTGGTCATAGGCGCGTTGCAGGAAGGTCGAATAGATTGCGCAAAACGGCTTCAGCCCTTCCGAAGCGAGGCCACCGGCGAAGGTCACGGCATGCTGCTCGGCAATGCCGACGTCATAGGTGCGTTCGGGAAACACCTCCCCGAACAGGTCAATGCCGGTGCCTGAGGGCATGGCGGCGGTAATTGCGACAATATCCTTGTCCTGGCGGGCCTCCTGGACAAGGGCCTGACCGAAGACCTTGGTATAGCTTGGCGCGTTGGGCGTTGCGGTTGCCTGCTTGCCTGAAATCACATCGAACTTGTTGACGCCGTGATATTTGTCGGCAGATGCCTCGGCTGGCGGGTAGCCCTTGCCCTTGCGGGTAATGCAGTGGATCAGCACGGGGCCCTTGGCATTGTCGCGGACATTGCGCAGCACCGGAAGCAGGGTCGACAGGTCGTGGCCATCAATCGGACCGATATGATAGAAGCCCAATTCCTCAAACAGCGTGCCGCCGGTGACATAACCGCGGGCGTGCTCCACGGCGCGGGTGATCGCACGGTCCACCGTCTTGCCGAGATAGGCGGTCATTTTCTTGCCGAGTTCGCGAATGCCCATATAGGTGCGCCCGGTCGCGAGCCGCGCGAGATAAGCACTCATGGCTCCCGTCGGCGGGGCAATCGACATGTCGTTGTCGTTGAGGATGACTATCAAACGGGCATCGAGTGCACCGGCATTGTTGAGTGCTTCATATGCCATGCCCGCAGACATTGCTCCGTCACCAATGACGGCAATCACATTGCGCGCAATGCCTGAATGTTCGCTCGCGACAGCCATTCCCAGACCTGCCGAGATCGATGTCGATGAGTGGGCTGCGCCAAAGGGATCATATTCACTTTCCGCCCGGCGGGTGAAGCCTGAAAGCCCGTCCTTCTGGCGCAGTGTGCGAATGCGGTCGCGCCTGCCGGTCAGGATCTTGTGCGGATAGCATTGGTGGCCGACATCCCAGATCAGGCGGTCATGCGGGGTGTTGAACACGTGATGGATTGCGACCGTCAATTCGACCACGCCCAGTCCTGCTCCGAGGTGACCGCCGGTCTGCGATACCGCATCGATCATTTCGGCGCGCACTTCCTCCGCAAGCTGAGGAAGGCTTGCGTCGGAAAGCTTGCGTACATCCGCAGGGATGTTGACCGTGTCGAGAAGTGGGGTGTCAGGTTTCATTCTCGTTTCCCAGGCGATTATGCGCAAGCGAGCCCTGTTGTAGCGGGGAATGCGGCGATGGCAAGGCTTGGTCTGCCCTGGCGCTGCGGCATGTCGGCTAATTGATGAGAGTTTTGAGGTCAAAGTCCGGGTTTTCGGCTTGGTCAGGCGTCACCGGCCGGTTCAGTTCGAGCAATTTCTTGCCAAACATGTAAGAGCGCGAGTCATTCATGGCATCGACCGCAAGGAACCTGTTGCCGGAAAAATACCAGATCGAATGCGCGCCTTCGCGGCTGCCAAGTCGCAAGACGGTCCGGTCGTAACCTGTGTTCAGCCCGGCAATTTGCAGTTTTGCGTCATACTGGTCGGACCAGAACCAGGGCGTCGGCTGGTAGTGGACCTCGTTGCCTGCGACTGTGTGGGCTGCTGCTTCCGCCTGCTCGATGGCATTCTGCACCGATTCAAGCCTGATGCGGTTGCCGTGATGGATGAAACTGGCACAATCGCCTGCTGCCAGAATGGACGGGTCCGAGGTGCGGCACTGGTTGTCGATCTCGATGCCGTTGCCCACGCCAAGTCCTGCACTGCTTGCAAGTTGCGAATTGGGAATGACGCCGATGCCAACCAGGACAAAATCCGTTTCAAGCAGGGTGCCGTCCGCAAATTCGGCAGCGCTGACATGCCCGTTTGTGCCGGTCAGGCGAATCAAGGATGCATTTTCCATGATGGTGACGCCGTGTGCTTTGTGCAGGTCCCGGAAATAGTCACTGGTAGCTGGAGATGCTACGCGCTGTAGTATGCGGTCAGCCATTTCCGCCACATGAACTGTGAGGCCAAGCGAGGCGGCAACGGCTGCAGCCTCAAGGCCGATATAGCCGCCGCCGACAATCAGCAGGCGTTTGCCTGGCTTGAAATGAGCGGCCATTTCATCGGCGTCAGCCAGGCTGCGCAGGGTGTAGACTCCGGCAAGATTTCCGCCGGCGGCGGGAGCCAGGCGTCGCGGCGTGGCACCGGTTGCAATCAACAGGTGGGAATAATGCAGCGTCGTCGAATCAGACAGTGCGACGGTTTTTTCCGAGGGTGAGATACCGGTCACGGAAATGCCGGTTCGGCATTCAATGCGGTGCTCGTCATACCAAGCCTGCGGGCGCAACAGCAACCGGTCGAGGCTCATTTCGCCGGTCATGTATTTTTTCGACAATGGCGGGCGTTGATAGGGCAGGACTGGTTCGTCACCGACGATCGTGATATTGCAGTCATTGTCCAGTTCGCGCAGTTTTGCGGAGAATGAAGCTGCTGCCTGTCCGCCACCAATAACAACGACATTTCGCGCTGCGGCCATTTCATGATCTCCCGGAATGATTGTTTGCCTGCATGATGGTTGGCGTATTTGTTGACAAGTCTGATTGACATTTAGACGGCGCGGGCCAAAAACCCAATTGCCGAATGTGGCAATGCAGGGGAAAAGCGCCGAAAATGCAACAGGACAACCATCCCAAGCCAACCGAGTTGCGGGTTTCCGGTGACAAGCGGTCCCTGACCATCGCCTTTGCCAATGGCGAGCGCTTCACAATTCCAGCTGAACTGCTGCGTGTGCAGTCTCCCTCAGCCGAGGTCCAGGGCCATTCGCCGGACCAGCGCAAGCTCATTTTCGGCAAGCGCAATGTCGCAATCATGCAAATATTGCCAACGGGAAATTACGCCGTGCGCATCGTGTTTGACGACATGCATGACACCGGGATTTTTACCTGGGGCTATCTCCATGAAATGGGGTCTGACGTGGCCGGGCGCATGGCTGGCTACGAGGAGGAACTGAAGCAAAAGGGCCTGTCGCGCTAACTTCGTCGGCAAACGGAGCAGGCATGGATTTCAACTTGAAAAAAATACGTATGTATGGTTTTTTATTGGAATGGAACAAGGCATGGCATTCTCCGACAAACAGGCGACCCCGCAAAAGCAGGCGGTGAAAAGCGAGCGCATGCGCAGTGCCATTCTGGACAAGGCGGTTGGGCGGCTTGCGGAACTCGGCTATCACGCGACCTCGATCAAGAAGATCGCTGCCGAAGGCGGATTTTCCATCGGTGCGTTGCAACATCATTTTCCGTCGAAGGAAGAGTTGATGGTGGCGGTTGTCGAAAAAGCGCTCGAAAGGGCGGAGCGCTATGTCCTGCGTTTTGTCGAGCGGGGCCACACCAATCTTGGATCGGTGATCGAGGCAAGCTGGGACGAGCAGATCAATTCGCCATGGTACAAGGCGATGCTTGAGATTTTCGTGGCGGCCCGAACCGATGAAGCGCTGCGGGCAAGGGTTGCCCCTGCCATCGAGCGCTATTCGCGCGAGACGGAAGCGCGGCTTTCACACCTGCTGGCGCCGGAAACCGGCGGTGACAAGGCGACGTTCCTGCTCAAGGTCTCGCGTTGCATGTTGGGGGGCTTCATGGTGCAGGATGCGCTGGCCATGCCGCGCGCCGAAATTTCGGCCTTCATCCGGCGCTGGGCCGAATTTCTGGATGCGAATTTGAAGGGAAATGCGAATGGGTGAACCGGCTGGCTATCGCTCGGTGTTCAGGCCGGGTCTGTTTGACGGCAAGACGATCATTGTCACCGGCGGTGGCAGTGGCATAGGCCGTTGCACGGCACATGAACTGGCGAGTCTCGGTGCGCATGTGGTGCTGACCGGGCGCAAGGTGGAAAAGCTCGAAACGGTTGCCAGAGAGATCACCGAGGATGGCGGCAAGGTGTCGTTCCACGCATTCGATATTCGTGATGAGGACGCCGTGAAGGCAGCCATTGGCGAAATCGTGAAGGCGTGCGGGCCAATCCACGGGCTGTTCAACAATGCGGGCGGGCAATTTCCAGCGCCTGCATTTGCCATTTCCAAGCGCGGTTTCGAGGCGGTGGTCTCCACCAATCTTACCGGCACTTTCCTGATGATGCGCGAGGCTTTCAACCAGTCGATGCGCGAGCACGGCGGTGCGATTGTCAACATGTCTGCGGAAGTAAGTGGCGGATTGGCTGGCATGTCGCATTCGGGTGCAGCGCGTGCCGGCGTCGAGAACCTGACCAAATCTACGGCCTTTGAATGGGCGGGGCAGGGCGTTCGGGTAAACTGTGTGGCGCCTGGCTGGATCGCGTCGTCTGGCATGGATACCTATGAGGGGGCGATGAAGACATTGATTCCGAAGCTGAAGGATTCGGTGCCGCTTGGCCGCATGGGTGTGGAGGCGGAAGTGAGTGCTGCAATCGCCTTCCTGCTGTCGCCGGCAGCGGCCTATATCACCGGCGTTACCGTGCCCATCAATGGTGGCACATCGCTCGGCTCGCCATTGTTTCCGATTGTGAAAGAACGGGACTACCCGGCTTTTGACGGATTTCATCGGGCAGTCACGCCAAGGGTGCTGGGAGGCAGTGGCGAATGATACCGGTGCTTGAAACGCGGCTTGTTACGCAATCCGACATCGCAAAAGCGAACCGCGATGCCATGCTGGAAAAGCTTGGCGAGGTTCGCGAACTGGAAGAAAAAGTACGGCAAAATTCGGCCAAGGCGCGCGAGAAGTTTGAAAAACGTGGGCAATTGCTGCCACGCGAGCGGGTTGAACGATTGCTCGACAAGGGTGCGCCGTTCCTCGAACTGTCGACGCTTGCTGGCTACAAGATGCATGACGATGATGGTCATCGCAACATCATGGGTGGCGGTTCGGTAACCGGTATCGGGGTTGTGGCGGGCAAGGCCTGCGTGATCTCCGCGAGCGACTCGGCGATCAAGGGCGGCACGATTTCGCCGATGGGTGTGAAGAAGGGATTGAGGGTTCACGAGATCGCTTTCGAGAACAAGCTGCCGGTGATCTATCTTGTCGAGAGTGGCGGTGCGAACCTGCTCTACCAGGCTGAAATGTTCGTCGAAGGCGGGCGATCCTTCGCCAACCAGGCGCGGCTCTCTGCGGCAGGCATTCCGCAGATTGCAGTGGTCCACGGTTCGTCGACGGCAGGCGGGGCCTATCTGCCCGGTTTGTCCGACCATGTTGTGCTGGTACGCGACCGGTCGAAGATTTTCCTGGCAGGACCACCGCTCGTCAAGGCCGCGATTGGCGAGGACACAACCGATGAGGAACTGGGTGGCGCGCAACTGCACGGAACCGTTACGGGCCTCGGCGAGCATGTGGCAGACAATGACGCTGATGCAATCCTCTATGCGCGGGCCGTGATGGAGATGCTTGAATGGAACGGATTTCCACAATGTGGAGATGAGGAACCGCCATTGCATGATCCCGATGGTTTGCTGGCGGTCGTGAGCGCCGATGACCGCACGCCCTATGACATCAGGGAGGTCATAGCCCGGATCGTGGACGGCAGCCGGTTTCTCGAATTCAAGCCGGACTATTCCCCTGAAACCGTTTGTGGCCATGCTCAGATCGGTGGCAGGCGGGTCGGCATTCTGGGCAATAATGGCGCGATCATGCCGACCGGGTCGGTGAAGGCTGCCCAGTTCATCCAGCTTTGCGACCAGGCCGGTACGCCGCTTGTCTTCCTGCAAAACACCACCGGCTACATGGTCGGCTCGCAGGCCGAGCGCGAGGGCGCGATCAAGCATGGTTCCAAGATGATCCAGGCGGTTGCCAATGCGCGGGTGCCGAAATTTACCATCATTGTCGGTGGCTCTTACGGTGCGGGCAATTACGGCATGTGCGGGAGGGGGTTCTCGCCGCGTTTCATCTTTGCCTGGCCGAGCGCACGCACCGCAGTAATGGGCGGCGAGCAGGCGGCTAGGGTCATGGAGACGATCACAAGGGCGAAGTTCGCGCGCACCGGCCAGAACCTCGACGAGGATGCGCTCAGGCAGATGTCGGGTTCTATCCGGGCACGCATGGATATTGAATCCACCGCGCTCTACGGAACCGCGAGGCTGTGGGACGACGGCATCATTGATCCGCGCGACACCAGGCGGATCTTGTCGCTGTGCCTGCAACTGGCGGCACAGGCAGACAAACAAACACTCAGGCCGAATACGTTCGGTATCGCGAGAATGTAACGACCCAGATTCCAACAGGCCAGAATTCATCGGGAGGAACCCCATGCTCTTTACCGCAGAACACCAGCAGCTTCGCCAGACGGTCGCGAAATTCGTGCAGACCGAGGTCAATCCCCATGTCGATGAGTGGGAAGCGGCAGAGGAATTTCCCTCGCATGAAGTATTCAAGAAGCTCGGCAATCTGGGGCTGCTCGGCATCAAGTATGAACCCGAATATGGCGGTCTCGGACTTGATTTCTCCTATTCGATGGTGATGGCTGAGGAACTGGGCGCAGTTGATTGCGGCGGGGTGCCGATGGCCATCGGGGTTCACACCGACATGTGCACGCCCGCGATGAACCGCTTCGGGTCCGACCATGTGAAGCGAAATTTCCTTGCTCCGGCCATTGCCGGTGACGTCGTCGGTTGTCTCGGTGTTTCGGAGCCCGGCGGCGGATCGGATGTTGCTGCTGTCAAGACGGTGGCGCGCAAGGATGGCGGGGACTATGTCATTTCAGGCACCAAGATGTGGATCACCAATGGCATGAAGGCGGACTGGTGCTGCCTGCTTGCCAATACATCCGACGGCAAACCGCACCAGAACAAGTCGCTGATTGCCGTGCCGATGGATGCCAAGGGAATCAGCCGGCAGAAGATCAAGAAGATCGGGATGAACTCGTCCGATACCGCGCAATTGTTTTTTGACGAGGTGCGGGTGCCGCAGGAAAACCTGATCGGGCAGGAAGGCATGGGCTTCACCATGCAGATGCTGCAATTCCAGGAGGAGCGCCTGTGGGGGGCGATGAATTCGCTCAGGATGCTTGACCGCCTGATTGATGTCACCATCGACTATACGCGTGAGCGCAGTGCCTTCGGCAAATCGGTCCTCGACAACCAGGTGGTGCATTTCCGGCTCGCAGAATTGCGCACCGAAGTCGAGGCATTGCGTGCGCTGACCTGGAGCGCGGTGGAACTCTATGTCTCGGGCAAGGATGTAACGAAGCTTGCCTCTATGGCGAAACTGAAATGCGGCAGGCTGTGCCGCGAGGTGGCCGACAGCTGCCTGCAATATTGGGGCGGAATGGGCTTTACCTGGGACAATCCGGTCAGCCGTTCGTTCCGCGACGGGCGCCTGGTATCGATTGGTGGCGGGGCTGACGAAGTCATGCTCGGCATCATCTGCAAGCTGGAAGGAACGCTGCCCGGCACCTCGAACAAGGCGCGCAAGGCATGATGCCGCAAACACCTGCAACCATCACGGTGGAGCGGGATGGTGGCGTGATGACGATTGCGCTGAACCGGCCGGATGTCCGCAATGCAATGTCGTTGCAAATGGTGCGCGAGCTTTTGGTAACCCTGGCAGAAGCGGAATCATCCGGCAATGTCCGTGTGCTCATCCTGCGCGGCGAAGGCGGCCATTTCTGTTCGGGTGGCGATATCTCAGACATGGCAAAGGCTCGCGCGCAACCAGGCGGAGAGGGCGATGATCCGATTGCCCGCGTCTCTTCGGCATTTGGCGAAATGTGCGCGAAGTTCGCTGCCAGCGATCTCGCCATCATCACGGTGGTTGAAGGGGTGGCCATGGGGGGCGGCTTCGGCCTTGCCTGTGTCAGCGATGTCTGTATCGCCGGTCAAACCGCGCGGTTCGGACTGCCGGAGACAAGGCTTGGCGTCGTGCCGGCGCAGATTGCGCCCTTCCTCGTGGAGCGGCTCGGCTATTCCAAGGCGAAGCTGCTCGCGGTCCTTGGCGGCAACATCCATGCCGACGAGGCCTTGCGGCTTGGGTTGGTGCATGAGGTTGCGGGCGATGTCGAGGCGGCGCTAGCGTCGGCGGTATCATCGATACTCGCCTGTGCGCCGGGAGCGGTTGCTGCCACCAAGCGATTGCTGCGCAAGGCACGGTTTGCTGATCCGGCCTCGATGATTGGTGAGACGGCAAAGGTGTTTTCGGCAGCCGTCAATGGCAGCGAGGGAAGCGAGGGCACGCTTGCTTTCCTGCAGAAGCGGAAACCGTCCTGGCATCCTGCGGAGAAGGGCGAATGAAAAAGATCACCAAGCTGCTGATAGCCAATCGTGGCGAGATTGCCTACCGGATTGCGCGCACGGCACACCGCATGGGAATTGCGAGCGTTGCTGTCTACAGCGAGGCGGACCACGATGCGCTGCATGTTTCGGCTTGTGACGAAGCGGTGGCCATCGGCCCCGCGGCCGCCAGCCAATCCTATCTGAACCAGCAGGCAATCATTGATGCGGCAAGGCTTTGCGGCGCGGATGCGATCCATCCCGGCTACGGCTTTCTGTCGGAGAACGCCACCTTCGCCAGTGCCTGCCGCGCGGCGGGTCTGGTCTTTGTCGGGCCGTCTGCCGATGCGATATCCGCGATGGGTGACAAGGCCGAGGCCAAGGCCGTGATGCAAAAGGCCGGGGTGCCAACGGTTCCCGGTTACAGTGGCAATACGCAAGATGACAAGACACTGGCGGGGGAGGCGGATAGAACCGGCTATCCGTTGCTGATCAAGGCGGTTGGTGGCGGTGGCGGGCGTGGCATGCGCATTGTTCGCGATGCCGCGTCGTTCGGCGAGGCGCTGGCTTCCGCGCGGCGCGAGGCATTGTCCGCCTTCGGCTCGGATGCCGTGTTACTGGAACGATTGATCGAAAATGGCCGTCACATCGAGGTGCAGGTCTTTGGCGACAGCCATGGCAATGTGGTGCATCTGTTTGAACGTGACTGCTCGGCGCAGCGCCGCCACCAGAAAATCATCGAGGAAGCACCTTCGCCATTTGTTGATGAAACCTTGCGTGAAAGGCTTGGCGGATGGGCGGTGGCGGCAGCCAGAGCCGTCGCCTATGAAGGCGCGGGGACGGTCGAGTTCATTGTGGATGCGGATGGAAACGCGTTCTTCCTGGAGATGAATACGCGACTTCAGGTCGAACATCCGGTTACTGAAATGATTACCGGCCTCGATCTGGTGGAATGGCAATTGCGGGTTGCGTGCGGTGAAGAACTGCCGCTGGGCCAGGAACAGATCAGCCTGTGCGGCCACGGCATCGAGGCACGGCTCTATGCCGAGGATCCCGACAACGGCTTCATGCCGCAGGCCGGGCCGGTTGCGCATTTCGAGCCGCCACAAGGCACACCGACCATCCGTGTCGATAGTGGTGTGGCGACGGGATGTGTGGTGCCGCCCGACTATGACGCGATGGTGGCCAAATTCATTGTGCAAGGAGCGGACCGGGCAGAGGCCATTGCGCTCCTGCAACGGTTGATTGCCGATACGCCGCTGTTCGGAATCAAGACCAATTCCGGCTTCCTGATGCGGCTTGTCGGCAGTGATGCGTTTCGCCGGGGCGAGATGACGACGCGGATGATTGACGACTGGATCGGTTCAGGGGGGAGTCCCGTCCATGCGGCCAGTGTCACGGATCATGATTTCGCGCTCGCAGCCATCATCTCGGCGCTCAACCCTGGTGGCGACTGGTACCGTTCGAGCGGAGTGGCCGAAACCGGCATTGAACTGCAATGTGGGGCGGAGCGGCGCAAGGTTTTGTTGCGCTTCGAGCGTGGCCGGCTGGCTCTGGCAAAAGTTGGCGATGTTGCGATTGCCATTGACGGTGCGGTTGTAGCCGGATCGGTGCTGGCCCTCACATTGCAGGGTCGTACCGTGAGACATGCCTATCATGCAAATGGCGGGCAGATTGCATTTGCAAACAATGGCGAGGTGCTGGTGTTCGAAGAGCGGCTGGCGCCGGGTTCAGCGCGGGAGAAATCCGATCCGCTGCGCCCGGTGGCACCCGTCACCGGAGTTGTGACGCGGGTATTGGTCGAGGCTGGCACAGAGGTAGTGGCGGGGGCCGCGCTTGCGGTGATCGAGGCAATGAAGATGGAGACGACGGTCGCGGCAACGGTTGATGGCCGCGTGAACATTGTTCACATTGTCGAGGGCGGTCAGGCGAAAGCGGGCATGGTGGTCTGCGAGATTGAGGGAGAGGGCAAATGAGCTTGAATGTCAGAAAGGGCGACAAGGCGATCCTGACCTGTGCGCTTACCGGCGTGCTCACCGATCCGCGGCAACATCCCGTGCCGGTCACTCCCGACGAATGTGCCCGATCGGCGCGGGAGGCTTGCGATGCCGGGGCTGCGATCATCCACATACATTTCCGGCGCCAGGAGCCTGGAATGGGACACCTGCCAAGCTGGGATCCGGCAGTTGCCGCGGAAATCTGCGATGCGATCCGCGCTGCCTGTCCTGCCGTGATCATCAACCAGACCACGGGTGTCATCGGCCCCGATATCCAGGGCGCGCTTGATTGCATCAGGGCAGTGAAGCCTGAAATTGCCGCAGCGAATGCCGGCAGCCTCAATTATCTGAAACTCAAATCGGATGGCAGCTGGGCCTGGCCGCCGCAGTTGTTCGACAATCCGGTTTCGAAGATCAAGTCCTATCTCGACGTGATGAATGCAGAGAATGTCCGGCCTGAATTCGAGTGTTTTGATACAGGAATTGTGCGCTCGGTCGGCATGTTTGTGAAAAACGGCATGGCAGCGTCAGCGCAATATAATTTCGTGATGGGTGTTGCGTCGGGCATGCCGGTCGATGCGCGTTTGCTGGAACTGCTGACCGGCTGGCGACTGCCGGGTTCCCTGTGGCAGACAACGCTGATCGGGCGCGAGGAAATCTGGCCGGTTCATCAGCGTGCGGCCGAACTGGGGGGAATGTTGCGCACCGGTGTCGAAGACACATTCTACCTGCCGGACGGTGCGCGCACTTCCGGCAATGGCCAGTTGATCGAGGCACTGGCGAAATGTGCGCGCAATGCAGGTCGTGAAATTGCGTCAGCGGCGGAAGCGCGCGAAATGCTTGGTCTGGCCATGGCTTGATTGCAAGTCGCCGGATAGCTCTATATTCCCGCTTTTTTGAACGGGGAAACTGGTGATGAGCCGCGCATTGATGTTTCAGGGTACGGGGTCGGATGTCGGCAAGTCGGTGCTTGTCGCAGGCCTTTGCCGAGCGTTGAAGCATCGCGGGCTGGCTGTACGCCCGTTCAAGCCGCAAAACATGTCCAACAATGCAGCTGTGGCTGACCCCGGTGCTGACGGCAAGTCGGGAGAGATCGGCCGGGCTCAATGGCTGCAGGCGCTGGCTTGCGGGGTGGCTCCCAATGTCCACATGAATCCGGTCTTGTTGAAGCCACAATCCGAAACCGGCAGCCAGGTGGTAGTTCAGGGGCAGGTGCTGACGACGGCAAGGGCGCGCGACTACCTCAAGCTCAAGCCGCAATTGATGCAGGCTGTCATGGATAGTTACCAGAAAATGAAGGGCGAGGCTGACATTGTTCTGGTTGAGGGGGCAGGCTCGCCAGCCGAGATAAACCTGCGCGCTGGTGACATTGCCAATATGGGCTTCGCGACGCGGGCGAAAGTTCCCGTGGTTCTGGTTGGCGACATTGACCGTGGCGGTGTGATTGCCTCGCTGGTGGGTACGCATGCCATCCTGCCCGAAACCGACCGGGAGATGATTGCGGGTTATCTCATCAACAAGTTCCGCGGCGATGTCAGCCTGTTTGACGAGGGGTTGAAAAGCATAACCGGCTTCACCGGCTGGCGTTCGTTTGGCGTCGTGCCCTGGCTTGCAGCAACCGCGAAGCTGCCGGCGGAAGATTCAGTTGCGCTCGACCATATGGTGCGCAGTGACAAGCGGGATGCGGTGAAGATCGCGGTCCCGGTCATGGGCAAGATCGCCAATTTCGATGATCTTGATCCGTTGAAAGCCGAGGACGGCGTCGAAGTGGTTTTCATCCGCAAGGGTGAGGAACTACCGGGCGATGCCGAAGCCATCATCCTGCCGGGATCGAAATCCACGATCGCAGACCTGATTGAATTTCGTGCCAATGGCTGGGAGGCAGGCCTGAGGCAGCATGTTGCGCGCGGTGGTCAGGTATTTGGCATATGCGGTGGCTATCAGATGCTGGGTCGTGTGCTGCGCGATCCCGGCGGCATAGAGGGACCGGTGCGTGAAATCAGCGGGCTTGGTCTGCTTGATGTCGAGACTGTGCTTGAAGACAGGAAGATCGTGCGCAATGCGCTGGCCGCAAGTGCTGATGGTATCCCGCTTCGGGGTTATGAAATCCACATGGGACGAACAAGCGGACCCGATTGCACGCGCGCAATGGTGGAGCTCGATGGCAGGCCGGACGGGGCGGTGTCTGCGGACGGAAAAGTGCGCGGCTGTTATCTGCATGGCTTGTTTGACAGTGGCGAATTCCGCCGCGCTTTCGTGGAAAGCCTTGGCGGTGTGTCGCATGGCGGCAATCACCTAGCAACGATTGAGGCAGCGCTGGACGACATCGCGATGCGGTTGGAGCAAAGCCTCGACATTGACGGGTTGCTGGCTGTTTCACGATAGATGACAAAAACCGGCGGCGTCCCGTTTGCACTTGAAACTGTCGTATTCGGATTGACGCGATGGCCTTAACTCCGATAAACGTGAAATTGCATTTGGTTCCCGGTCAAAGTCAAAGACTTCGGGATGAAAAGGGAACAGGGCGGACCGACCCAATCAGGGGGTTCCGGACCTGGCCGACCCCGCGACTGTAGTGCGGCGAGGGTTTGATCCGATACCACTGGCGAAAGCCGGGAAGGGGATCGAAACCGCTGGAGCCGTGAGCCAGGAGACCTGCCAGCTGCATCGAACGGACTGTACCGTTTGTCGCAAATTCATACTGAGCCAACACGGAGGTTGTAATGCTCGCAACAAAAACCGGTCTTGCGACTGTCTCGCTGTCGTTTTCACGTCGTATTGCCACCGCAGCCTTTGCGGCGGTTTTCGGTTCCGCGCTGTTGTACGCGGCGGCTTTTGCCAATGCCGACTTGCTCCACAATTCCACCCATGACACGCGTCACGCTGTAGTGGCTCCCTGCCACTAAGGCATCAACCATGCTTGTCAGGGTTTTGCTCGCCGCGATATTCGCCGGTGTGGCAGCAGGCATTTTTGCCACGGCAGTCCAGTCTTATCGTGTGATCCCCCTGATTCTTCAGGCGGAAACATACGAGGATACCGACACTGCCGCGCACGACCATTCGGCGCATGATCACGTAGCCAGTGAAGCAGCGGGTCAAGAGGATGCTGCGGGCGCTGCGCATGACCATGGTGAGGCATGGACGCCAGCCAATGGCGTTGAACGCACGTTCTATACGGCTCTCGCAAATGTGGTGGTCGGGGTGGCGTTTTCGCTGTTGTTGCTGGCTGGCATTCTCGTTTCAAACCAGGCGATCTCCCTTCGTTCGGGACTGGTTTGGGGAGCAGCGGGCTTTGTAGTCTTTGTGCTTGCGCCGAACTTCGGCCTGCCGCCGGAACTTCCGGGCATGGCAACCGGAGAGCTTGTGCCGCGCCAGATATGGTGGCTTGCGACGGTCGCGATGACTGCGGCGGGTCTGGCCTTGTTCACATTCCAGCGCAGCATTGCCTTCATGGTTCTGGGCATTGCACTGATCGTCGGACCGCATCTTTATGGTGCTCCGCAACCGGCAAGCCACGCATCGGCAGTGCCTGCAAATCTGGCTGCGGAATTCGCTGTGGCCACGATTGTCGCGTCCTTGCTGTTCTGGCTCTTTCTGGGCGGGTTGCTGGGTTCGGTTCTTGCCCGGGTAATGCAGAAAGACCTGCGGGAAGATGGTCCGGCAAGTGCTTGAACGCGGCGTCACCTTTGTTCTGGGTGGCGCGCGGTCCGGCAAGAGTGCCCATGCTGAAAAGCTTGTGCTGGCCAGTGGTCTGACGCCGGTCTACCTGGCAACAGGCCAGGCTTGGGACGGCGAAATGGAAAACCGGATTACGGCGCACAAGGCGCGGCGCGGATCATCCTGGAAAACCGTCGAGGCGCCGCTGCAACTGGCGCAGGCAATTGAAGGGGAAGCGGCTGTCGGCAACGCCGTATTGGTCGATTGCCTGACCCTGTGGATTACCAACCTGATGATGGCTGAAGCAGACATTGCGGGCGAAGTCAAAACGCTGGCAAACATGCTGGCAACGGTTAAAGTCCCTGTTGTTGTCGTCTCGAATGAAACCGGATTGGGGATTGTTCCAGACAATGCGATGGCTCGGGCATTTCGTGACCATGCCGGGCTTGCCAATCAGAAGATGGCTGCCGTGGCGCATACGGTTTGGTTTGTAGCGGCCGGGTTGCCGCTGCTTTTGAAGAACGAACACGAAGATCGGGAAAGACGATGAACACTCCACGTGATGCGGCAAAGATACCGGCAACCGTTATTACCGGCTTTCTGGGTGCGGGCAAGACAACGCTGATCCGCAACATGCTGCAAAATGCCGGCGGGCGGCGCATTGCGCTGATCATCAATGAGTTTGGTGACCTTGGCGTTGACGGTGATGTGTTGAAAGGGTGCGGCGTTGAGACCTGCTCCGAGGACGATGTCGTCGAACTCACCAATGGCTGCATCTGCTGTACGGTTGCAGACGACTTTGTGCCAACGATGCAGATGCTGATCGGAAAGGACCGCAAGGTCGATCACATCGTGATCGAGACATCCGGTCTGGCGCTGCCGCAGCCATTGGTCAATGCCTTCAACTGGCCCGAGATCCGCGAGCGGGTGACCGTGGATGGCGTGGTGACGGTGGTCGACAGCCGGGCGGTTGCCGATGGCAGGTTTGCCGACGACCATGATGCGCTTGAGGCACAGCGCGCAGCGGATGAGGCAATGGACCATGAAAGTCCGCTTGAGGAACTGTTCGAGGACCAGCTGACTTGCGCCGACATGATCATTCTCAACAAGTCCGATCTCGTTGATGATGCCACGCTTGGAAAAGTAGAGGGCGATGTTGCCAGCCATGTCGGGCGGGCGGTCAAGCTGGTTCGCGCCTCCAATGGCGTTTTGCCGGTCGACGTCCTGCTCGGCCTCAACAGCGCCACGGAAAACGAGGTCGCCAACCGGAAGTCGCATCACGAACTGGAACATGAATCGGGTGAAGAACACGACCATGACCATGATGAATTCGAGAGTTTCGTTTTCGAGGGGAAAAGTGTCAGCGACGCCAAGGCATTTGCGCTGCGATTGAAGCCGGTCATAGAAAAGCACGACATCCTGCGGCTGAAGGGGTTTGTCGATGTCGCGGGCAAGCCGATGCGGCTGCAGGTACAGGCTGTCGGCAACCGCGTTGACAGCCATTTCGACCGTGAATGGCAGGCGGGAGAAGCGAGGCGCACACGGCTTGTCGTGATTGGCCTAGAAGGCCTCGACCAGCAATCGATCCAGGCGGAACTCAACGCCGCGTTCGGCTGATCCATGCATCTGCTTCTTGCCCAGAAAGGCCAGTTGAACGAGAGCAATGAAGCCGTTGACCTCGGCCAGTCGCCGGGCGACATCATCGTGCTTTCGGCAGCAGATAGCGAGATTGCGAGCCTTGCGGCAGCGCAGCAGGAGCTTGGCGAAGAAGCAGTGAGCCTGCGGCTTGCCAATTTGATGCAGTTATCCCACCCCATGTCGGTCGATACCTATGCCGAGCGAACCGCTTCGCATGCGAAACTGATCGTGGCGCGGGTGCTTGGCGGTACCGGCTACTGGCCATACGGTCTTGAGAAACTCCATGCCGTGTCAGTTGAAAGGGGTATTGCCCTGGCCGTTCTGCCGGGTGACGAAAAGCCGGATCCTGGGCTTGCGCGGTTTAGTACGGTAGCGGCAAGTGACAGTGACCTGCTTCACGAATATCTGGTTCAGGGCGGCCCGCAGAATTCGCTCAATTTTCTCCGAAAATGCCATCTCCTCATTGGTGCCTCCAACGACGAACCGGAAGCGCCAACGCCATTGTTGAAGGCGGGGTTGTGGTATCCGGGAAAGGGAATTTGCACCCCCGCAGCGCTGGCTGACATCTGGCGCAAGGATGCGTCGGTTGCTGCGATCTGCTTTTATCGGGCGCTGGTACAGTCCGGCGGGCTTGAGCCCATCAAGTCGCTGGTTGGTGCGCTGGCGGAAGTAGGCATGAACGCTTTGCCGGTTTTCGTGTCGAGCCTCAAGGACAGTGTCTCGGTTGAAACCGTGCGCGGCCTCTTTCGGCAAGCAAGCCCTGTCGTAGTCGTTAATCTCACCGGCTTTGCGGTTGCCTCGCCGGGGCAGGAGCATGTTCCGGGCGTTTTGGACGAGACGGGTGCCGTAGTGCTGCAGGCGGTGCTTGCAGCAAACAGCGTGGAAGCTTGGCAGGCGTCATCGCAGGGATTGCCTGCACGCGATCTCGCCATGAATGTGGCGCTGCCGGAAGTGGACGGCAAGGTTCTTGCACGGGCCATCGCCTTCAAACATGCGGGGCGGCATGACCCGCTCACGCAAACCAATATTGTTTCGCACAAGCCAGAGCCGGACAGGGTGAAATTCGTCGCGAGACTTGCGGCTAACTGGGCACGGCTGCGCCACGCGCCTGTTTCACAGCGCAAGGTGGCGATCGTACTTGCCAATTACCCGAACCGTGATGGCAGGCTTGGCAATGGTGTCGGGCTTGATACGCCTCAAGGCACTGCGGAAGTGTTGAAGCGGATGAAAGCGCATGGATATGCGACCGGCTCGCTGCCACTGGACGGGCAGAGGCTGATTGAACATCTCATGGCTGGCCCAACCAATGCCGGAAACGATGGCCGTGAAATCCGGGCCGTGCTGCCGCTTGCGGAATACAAGGCATTTTACGATAGCCTGCCGCGTGCGGTGCGCGACGGCGTATGTGAACGCTGGGGCAAGCCGGAATCAGACCCGTATTTTCTGGGTGATCGCGGCGAGTTTGCGCTTCCGCTGGACGTGTCTGGAAATGTTGCCGTCGGTATCCAACCGGCGCGAGGCTACAATATCGACCCGAGCGATAGTTACCATTCGCCGGACCTTGTGCCGCCGCATGGCTATTTCGCCTTCTATGCCTATCTTCGGGAACAGTTTGGCGCGCATGCCTTTGTGCATATGGGCAAGCATGGAAACATGGAGTGGCTGCCGGGCAAGGCGCTGGCGCTTTCGGCCGAGTGCTATCCCGAGGCCGTGTTCGGGCCGCTGCCGCATCTCTATCCGTTTATCGTCAATGACCCGGGTGAAGGCAGCCAGGCCAAGCGGCGCAGCTCTGCGGTCATTGTCGATCACCTGACGCCGCCGCTGACGCGGGCAGAAAGCCATGGGCCGCTGCGCGATCTCGAAGCGTTGGTCGATGAATATTACGATGCATCGGGGCATGATCCGCGGAGGGTGCGGCATCTGGCGAAACAGATCATCGACCTCGTCGAGGACAGTGGCATCGACAAGGATGCCGGGATTGCCGGTATTGATGATGACGCCGAAAAGCTGACCAAGCTTGATGCATGGCTGTGCGAGTTGAAGGAATTGCAGATCCGCGACGGGCTGCATGTGTTCGGCCAGGCACCTGGCGGGCGGTTGCTGAACGACCTAGCGGTGGCATTGGTGCGGCTGCCGCGTGGTGATGGACTGAATGGCAATGCCAGCCTGCAAAGGGCAATTGCCACCGACGCCGGGCTGGCGTTTGATCCGCTTGACTGCGACATGGCGGCGGCATGGGAGGGACCAAGACCCGTGCTGCTGCAATCGGTGTCAGCGGATCCGTGGCGCAGCTTTGGCGACACTGTGGAACGCATTGAATTGCTGGCGGTCAAGCTGGTTGATGGCGGGGCGCAGTGCCCCCGTGACTGGCCATTGGTGGCCATGGTGCTTGGACAGGTGTGTGATCGGGTAATTCCGGTGCTGGAGGGTTGCGGAGCGGCGGAACTGGACGGGCTGATGACGGGTCTTTCGGGGCGTTTTGTTGCTCCTGGCCCATCGGGAGCACCCACGCGCGGACGGCCGGATGTACTGCCGACGGGGCGAAATTTCTATTCCGTCGATTGCCGTGCGGTTCCGACACCCACTGCCTGGGAACTCGGCCGGAAATCGGCCGAACTGCTGATCACCCGCTACCGGCAGGACCATGGCGACTGGCCGACCAGTCTTGGTCTGTCGGTATGGGGCACGTCCAATATGCGCACGGGGGGCGACGACATTGCGCAGGCGATGGCCCTCATCGGTGTGAAGCCGGTTTGGGAGCATGGCTCGCGGCGTGTCACCGGTTATGAGGTCATCACGCTTGCCGAGCTTGGCCGCCCGCGCGTCGATGTTACGCTACGGATTTCCGGGTTTTTCCGCGATGCCTTCCCGGCGCAGATCGAATTGTTCGACAAGGCCGTGCGGTCCGTTGGTGCGCTGGATGAAGAAGCGGGCGACAATCCGCTGGCCGTGCGCATGCGGGAAGAGCTTTCGCGATTGCTTGCCCAGGGCGTTGAAGCCGGTGAAGCTGCACGGCGCAGCGGCTATCGCATCTTTGGTTCCAAACCCGGAGCCTATGGGGCCGGTTTACAGGCACTTATCGATGAAAAGGGATGGGAGCGAAAAGGCGATCTTGCCGAGGCTTATCTTGCATGGGGCAGCCATGCCTATGGCGCGGTAGAAGAGGGGATTGAAGACCGCGAGACGTTCCGGGGCAGGCTTGCCGGTATGGAGGCCGTCATCCACAACCAGGACAATCGGGAGCATGATCTTCTCGACAGCGATGACTATTACCAGTTTGAAGGCGGGATGGCGGTGGCTGTCGAGCATGTCTCGGGCGTGCGGCCTTCGGTCTATCACAATGATCATTCCCGACCGGAAAAGCCGGTAGTGCGCGCACTTGAGGAGGAAATAGCGCGTATTGTGCGCGGGCGTTGCGCCAATCCGAAATGGATCGCCGGTGTCATGCGCCATGGCTACAAGGGGGCCTTCGAGATGGCGGCTACGCTTGATTACATGTTTGCCTTTGCTGCCACCACGGGCGCGGTGCGCAGTCACCATTTCGACCTGGTGCATGAGGCATGGATTGGCGATGACGCTGTGCGCGATTTCATTGCGCAAAACAATCCGTCTGCGTTGCGCGAGATGGCGGAACGGTTCCAGGAAGCGATTGAGCGCGGTCTGTGGACGCCGAAGTCGAACTCGGCGAGATTTCAGCTCGGAACACTGATCGGGGACAATGCGTGATGACTATGAGAACCTTGCTTGGCGAGTTTCGTGACTATGTGATGGCGCGGCCGGAACCCGTTATCGCGCAATGGTTCGACGGATTTGACTGGAACCTGGAAGAACGTGAACTGCCGCCCCTTCCGCTTGACCCGGTCCGGCATCTGCCCGGGGTTCTGGCGCATGCCGGCAAGCGTGAATTGGCGTTGGTAGAGGCGTTTCTTGCGCAGGGCCGCGAGCTCAATTGGCGGCGCTCCTATACGCCTGATGATTTTGGCCAGTATTTTTTCGACAATTACGCGCATGTCGAATTGATCGGGACCAAGGGCCATTTCATCAGTGACGAAATCGCAGCGGGGCTGGTGCTGTATGGGCCACATATCCAATATCCTGACCACTGGCACGTCGCGGAGGAAATCTACATTCCCATGACCGGCAATGGTGAGTGGAGCAGCGGCGGCGAGCCTCATCGCGTCCGTGCAGCCGGCGACTTCATTTTTCACACAACAAACCTGCCGCATGCGATACGATGCGGACAAACGCCGATGCTGGCGTTGTGGATATGGCGCGGCGGTGATCTGGCGCAAAAGGGAAATTACTGAGGGAACATCATGGGCGAGAAATCCGAAGCACTGAAAAACATGAGCGAGGAGGAACTCAACGCCCGCCATGCCGAAAAGATGAAAAAGAAGAAGGCGGCGCGCGACAAGATCATCGCGACCAAGACCATCGAGAAAGGCCTCGTGATGGTCCATACCGGCAAGGGCAAAGGCAAGTCGACGGCTGCCTTCGGCATGGTGTTTCGCGCGATTGGCAACGGCATGCGCGTCGGTGTGGTGCAGTTCGTCAAGGGCAAATGGGGAACCGGTGAACGCAAGGTGCTGGAGGCTTTCCCGGACCAGGTCGAAATGGCGACAATGGGCGAGGGCTTCACCTGGGAGACGCAGGACCGCTCACGCGACATCGCGGCAGCATCGGGTGCCTGGGAAAAGGCCAAGGCAATGATCATGGACGAGAAGCTCGACATGGTGTTGCTCGACGAATTGAACATCGTGCTGCGTTATGACTATCTCGATATCAATGACGTGATCGCTTTCCTGCGGGGCAAGCCGGAAATGAAGCATGTCATCATCACCGGGCGCAATGCCAAGGAAGAGCTGATTGAATTCGCCGATCTGGTGACAGAAATGGAGATGGTCAAGCACCCTTTCCGCTCAGGTGTGAAAGCACAGGTCGGCGTGGAGTTCTGACAGGTGGTGGGGCGGCGACCTATTTGAGAAACTCGCCATACGGTATTTGCCGACGACCACCGCTCCCGCTGCTTTTGCCACGCGAATGGGCGATCAGACCACAAGGATGAAACGGTCGCCGGTCCGGGTCACGCAGGTGCAAATATTTCACGGCTAGCAGATGCGGCACCAGTTCGTCATAATTGTCACTTGGCTTGGCACTCGTTTTAACGGCGGTGAGGGATACAAGCCGGATACCATCATATCCTGGCACCTCTGGTGGCTTTTGCCCGGTGAACCAGAAGTGCTGCCACATTGCAGGGTTATCGGCGTTGTCGATCACGAACCCCGATACCCGGTTGGGACCGGGCTTGCGTTCACACAGCTTTGCGACGTCTACCGGCTTTCGTTTGGTCAGCGCCGTTTCCGCGGCATTGCAAATACGTGAATTTAGCAGAATGGCCTGATTTCCCATGGTACGGAAAATATGGGAAGTTCCCTTTGTTTCGCCACAGCCGTTGCTGTTCAAGTTGTAGATCCAGTCACGGGACCGGCGGTTCAGGCGTGTTATTGTAGAGGTGTATTGTTGACCCTGCCATGAGATAACTGCGGTGGCTTCATATTTCGCAGTCGTTTTGCAGAAAGGGTCAAGGGAGGTGAGGCCAAGGCTTCCTGATATTGCCCCCCATAGCAGGATCATGCCGAACCCGGCAAACACCATGCAAACGCTCTTGGACTTTCTGCTTGTCATCCAGCTTCCCTTCCCAAACAGGATAGGGCACGGTGTTTAACAATTCACCGCATTTGCGACCGCATGTTTCATTGGCGGTTTCAAGAGTGGCGGGGGGCAAGTCTCAACGGGAGCTGCGGATGAGTAGCCTTAACAATAGCTGGCAGTTCTGGGCAATCGCGGCAGCGGTGTTTGCGGCAATGACCGCCATATTCGCCAAGGTTGGCATCGAGAATGTCGACAGCGACTTTGCGACCTTCATCCGCACCCTGATCATTGCGGCGGTGCTTCTGGTGATGCTGTCGGTGATGGGAAAATGGCAATCGCCCGGCACGCTCAGCGGCAGGACATGGCTTTTCCTGACCCTGTCGGCACTTGCCACCGGTGCGTCCTGGCTTGCCTATTTCCGGGCACTCAAACTGGGGGATGCTGCGCGCGTTGCCCCGCTCGACAAACTGTCCATCGTGCTGGTCGCGATTTTCGGCGTCATTTTCCTCGGTGAGAAACTGGCACCTGCCAACTGGTTCGGTGTGGTATTGATCCTTGCCGGTGTGCTGTTGGTATCGTGGAAAGTGTAGGTCATGGCAAGTCAACGCATGTTTGATGCCATGGTACTGGGCGCAGGTATTGTCGGCATTTCCACGGCAATCCACCTGCAGAAATCCGGCCTGGAAACGGTGCTGGTGGACCGGCGGGAACCGGGTCGTGAAACCAGTTACGGCAATGCAGGGATCATCCAGAGAGAGGGCGTGCATCCCTATCTCTTTCCCCGCGAACCGGGAAAGCTGCTGCTATATGCGCTGAACCTGCGCCCGGAAGCGCATTACCAGATAACGTCGGCCTTCAAGGTCGCACCCTTCCTGTTGCGCTATTTCCTGGCATCGAACCGGCAAACCGCCAGGAGGACATTCGAGGCCAATCTTCCGCTGTTCGAGCGCTGTCTGACCAGCCATGAAGCGCTCGCAAGCGAGGCGGGGGCAATATCGCTGATTGCGAAAGGCGGCTGGATTAAACTCTTGCGCTCAAATGCCGGAATTGCAGCTGCCGAGCGCGAAATGGCGGAGCTCGATGCCATCGGCATCAGTGCTTCAGCTCTTGGGCTAACTGAACTCGCCGAGCTGGAACCGCATGTCAATGTGTCCCGAATTGCCCATGCCGTGCACTACTGCGATCCCTGGACAGTGAGTGACCCCGGCGGGTTGTCAACTGCCTATGCGGATTTGTTCCGCAAGATCGGCGGGGTCATCGAGAGGGGTGACGCAAACACTCTGCAACGACACGGTAGCGTCTTCACGGTCGGTGGCAGGGTCCGCGCCAGTCAGGCAGTGGTGGCGCTGGGTCCATGGTCGCAATTGCTGCTCGACAAGTTTGGCATCCGCTCGCCGCTCGGGGTGAAGCGCGGCTATCACCAGCATTTCAAGGCCAAGGGTAATACGTACCTGAACCGGCCGATCCTGGATGATGACAAGGGCTATGTGCTTGCGCCAATGGTGAACGGCATTCGCCTGACCACCGGGGCGGAATTTGCCGCGATTGATGCGCCTTTCAATCCAGTGCAGGTCGGGCGCTGCCTGCCGCTGGCGTGCGAGATTGTTGATCTGGGTGAAGCGGTCGAGGAAAAGCCGTGGATGGGCTCAAGGCCGGTAATGCCTGACATGTTGCCGGTGATTGGAGGATCATCTGATGTACCGGGTCTGTGGTTCAATTTCGGCCATGCGCATCATGGCCTGACGCTGGGCCCGGCAACCGGCCTGTTGCTGGCGCAGATAATCAGCGGTGCGACACCGTATACAGATCCCGCACCTTATCGCTTGAACAGGTTCGCCAGTTGATGGCAAATGCAGTCTCCAGACCGGGGAGAACGAGATGGCAAAATCACTGCTGCAAAGTCTGATGGAGTTTGTCGAGGGCAACAAGTCCGTTCGGATGGTGTCGGAGGATATTGAACTGACCTGCGAACTGGTGCTGCTGGTGCGCATGATGTTTGCCGATGGCGAGTTGCTGTCGGAGGAGATGCAGAGTTTCACCCGGTTGTGCGAAACGGCCTTCGGCATTCCCGAGGAGGATGTGCCGCAAGTGCTGCAATATCTGAAGGATTTTGGCTATGAGACCAGCGCCAGCCAGGCGGCCGTGATATTCACGGACCTGCCGGTTGAACGAAAACGCTCGCTGCTGGTGCACATGCTTTCAATCGCCAAGTCGGATGATGAACTGCATGAGCATGAGGTCGAACTGATCCGGAACACTGCCAAGATCCTCGGATTGACTGCAGAAGACATCCGCAGGGCACGCGAGGGCTGAGGTCTATCTGGCCGCCCTGTAGGCGCGCCATTGCAACAGCAATATCGGCGCAAACAAGGCTGCACCAATTGCCATTGTCGAAAGGCCTGGCGCGATGAAAAACATCGCGGTCATGGCGGTCCACCAGCGTTGAAGCTTGGTCAATGGTGCCAGCAGGTAGCCTGAAAAGGCCGTTCCGATCAGGCTGATGCCGATCATCGCGCCGATCAGCGTGATGGTGAAAGCAGCCCAGGTGAAGCCATCCGCCACCAATAGCAGCGAAGGCGAATAGACGAAGACGAAGGGAACCAGCGCCTTGGCGATCCCGAGCCGGAAGGCGGTGTTGCCGGTCTGGAACGGGTTTGATCCGGCAATGCCTGCCGCTGCATAGGCGGCAAGCGCCACCGGTGGCGTGATGTCGGCCAGAACCCCGTAATAGAACACGAAGAAATGCGCCACCAGCGGCTGAACGCTCAACTGGGCGAGAGCAGGGGCTGCGACCGCGACCAGGATGATATAGGTGGCCGTGGTCGGGATGCCTGCACCCATCAGGATGCAGGACACTGCGATCAGGATCAGAGAGAAGAACAATGCCCATTGGGTCACGCTGAACCAGGAAAGCGGCCAGATGGAGCTGGCAAGCCCACCTAGGTCGGATGCGGTCTGCACGACCACGTAGCCGAGCCGGAAACCGACACCGGTAAGCGTCACGACGCCAACAATGATTCCGACACAGGCGGCCGCCGCGCCGACGGCGATGGTATTGCGGGCACCCGCTGCCAGTCCGCTCCACAGGTCGGGAATCGTTAGGCGGTTGACGGGATTGAGGAAGCCGACAACAACGCAAGCGATGATGCCGTAGACGGCGGCAAAATCAGGTGTACGGCCGGTCAGGATCAGGTAGACCAGGATCACCAACGGGATGATCGAAAGCCAGTGCTGGCGCAGGACAAGACCTGCCTTTGGCAATTCACCGGCCTTGAGACCGCGAAGGCCGAGTTTCCGGGCTTCCAGATGCACCATGATGAAGATGCCGAAATAGTGCAGGAGTGCCGGAAAGAGTGCTGCAGCGAGAATGTCGCGCAGCGGGATTTCCAGATATTCGACCATGATGAAGGCCGCTGCACCAAGGATTGGCGGGGTGATCTGGCCGCCGGTCGAAGCTGTGGCTTCAACAGCCGCTGCAAAATGGGCCGGGTAGCCGACGCGCTTCATGGCCGGGATCGTCAATGCGCCGGTGGTCACGGTATTGGCTATGGAGGAACCGGAGATTGTTCCCATGAAGGCGGACGAGAAGATTGCCACCTTGGCGGGACCGCCGGAATAGCGCCCGGCAATGACCATTGCCAGATCGATGAACAGCTGGCCAAGCCCGATGCGGGTTGCCAGAACGCCAAACAGGATGAACAGGAACACATATTGCGCCATGACGCCGATGGCGATGCCGTAAATGCCCTGATTGGTCATGTAGAGGTGGTTGATGAGACCGAGCCAGCTGGTGCCGCCATGCTTCAACGCACCCGGTGCCCAGGGTCCGAAAACCGCAAACGCGATGAAAAGAAGTGCAATTGCTGGAAGGGTTGGGCCAACGGAACGGCGCGTTGCCTCCAGTGTCAGCAGCAGCAGGCCCGTGCCCATCAGCAGGTCGGTTTGTGACGGGTTGCCTACCCGCTCTGCGACCAGTCCAGGCGGCAACAAGGGCAGGTAAAGCGCACAAGCAATCGCGAGCAGGCTGAACGCCATGTCCATGATGGCGACGCCCTCGAAGCGAAACCATGCGGGTTTTGGCAGAGTTGTGCCGTCCGACCTGCGCCATGAAAACAGAAGGAAGGTCAGGCCAAGCACAAAGGAAATGTGGATGCCGCGATGTGTCAGTTCGCGCATCAGTCCGAAGCCGGACGCATAAAAATGATAGACCGACATTGCGACCAGGGTCGCTGTAATGAATACCGCAAGCCTTGGCCCGGTGGGCCTGAAGGCCGTCTCCGGATCGTATTTGCGCTCGATCTGATCGAGCTTTGCCGCATCCAGTTCAATATCCAGACTGGTGTCGATCCCGTTGCTCATTCATGCCCCCCAAGGAAATGCGGTCCCAAGCGCAAAACCCGGGCGCTGGCGCCCGGGTCGATGGTGTTGCAGTTGCCCGCTGTTACTTCAGCAGGCCGGCTTCCTTGTAGAAGCGCTCTGCACCGGCATGCAGCGGTACGCCAACGCCCGAAAGCGCGGTATCCGGCGTGATGGACTTGCCCTTGGCATGGCCGACATCAAGCAGCTTGCGGGTATTGTCGTTCCACAACGCCTTGGTGATCTGGTAGATCAGCTCATCGTCTTGCTTGGCGCTGGTGAACCACTGTGCGCCGACGGAAACCGTCGAAGTTGCGTCAACACCTTCATAGGTGCCTGCAGGAATGTCGCTTTGCGAGAAGAAGCCGTATTTGTCGGTGAGTGCCTTGGCCCCGTCACCGTCAATCGGCACGAGCTTGATAGGGGTTGCGGAAGCCAGTTCCACGACCGAGCCGGTGGGATAGCCTGCAACGATGAAGAAAGCATCGATCTTACCATTGCGCAGCGCTTCTGCTGCCGGGCCAGGCTTGAGGTCCTCGGCCTGCACATCCGTAACCGCAAGTCCATTGGCCTCGAGGATCATCTGTGCGTCCACACGGGTACCTGAACCTGGTTCATCCAGCGATACGCGCTTGCCCTTGAGATCGGCGACGGAATTGATGCCGCTGTCCTTCAGCGCAATCAGGTGGATGTGCTCGGGAAAAAGCGCTGCAATGGTACGCAGGTCTTCTGCCGGTGGCTTGCCTTCCATGGTGCCGGTTCCGGTTGACGCCCAATAGGCGACGTCAGACTGGGCGAAGCCCGAGTCACGCAGGCCGGAAAGGATTGCGTTGATATTGTCGACCGATCCGCGCGAGGATACGGCTGATGCAATCAGTCCCGGCACGCCGCAGCTGCCGCCCTCTTCGCACGGGCGGGAGCCGGGAGGATTGGAGATTGCGTTGGCGATCACGCCGCCAACGGGGTAATAAGTGGCTCCCGTGCCGCCAGTACCGATGGTGAAGAATTTGATGTCCTGCGCAATTGCTGCGCCGCCAAGGGTGGCCGCGAAGACCGCTGCACTGGCAATTGTCTTGATGGTTTTTGAAAACATGCCCATGTTTTTCTCTCCTCTATGGTGACGCCGCAATTCACGAAGCCAAAAAAACCTGCTCTGGAATATCTGCCCCAGTTGTCCAGGAAGGATCAACGTAACAGGCGATTGGCGGTGCACAAGAAGTTTTCCGGCAAAACAGCAAATTTCCGCCATGTTCAAATCACGCCCGCAACTGCCGTGATTGCGTTTGACGCGGGTGCGGCCTGCGTCTAGTTTCCGGAATTCGAGACGGTGCCTTCCCGCAATGCGGACAAGAGGCTGAAACCGATTCCGGTGCGGTTGACCCAGACAGGGAACCAAGTCCGGAGCTGTCTGGCGAATTTCGCCAACCGGTTTTTCCGCCTTCCGGTCCTTTGCCGGGGGATGCGCCATTTCCTGCAACCGGCGCATGATGGAAAACCAGCATGAGAAGAATTCTGACAATCCTTGCGGCAACTCTATCCACGGCTATCCAGCCGGGTACGGCACACGCGCATCTTGGCCATCTGGGTGATCTGGCCGGGCACAGCCACTGGATCGGGATAGCACTTGGCCTTGCTGGCGCAGCGGGCGCGGCTGCGATCGCGTTACTGCCAAAGGATGAAGCGGAATCCGATATGCAAGAGGCAAGCGAAAGCGAGGAACCCACAGACGAGGTTGAAGGCGAAGGCCAGCCCGCATGAAGCTTCCTGCAAACACAGGCATCATGGTGTGTGGCCATGGCAGCCGCAACCAGAACGCAGCGCGGGAATTTGCGCAGCTTGCCGAAGCATTGCGTGCGCGCCATCCCGAAGTGCCGGTCGAATATGGCTATCTGGAATTCTGCAATCCGGTGCTGCATTCGGGTCTCGACAAATTGCGTGACGCTGGTTGCAAGCGCATCCTTGCTGTACCCGGCATGTTGTTTGCAGCCGGCCATGCCAAGAATGACATTCCTTCGGTGCTGAATTCCTGGGCGGCGATGAACCCCGGCATCACGGTCGAATACGGCCGTGAACTGGGTGTCGACCTCAAGATGATCCGCGCTGCAGGCGAGCGGATTGCCGAAGCGCTGGACGGGGCTGGTGGAAATGTTTCGCGCCATGAAACCATGCTGGTCACAGTGGGGCGCGGTTCCTCCGATCCTGACGCCAATTCAAATGTATCCAAGGTCTGTCGGATGCTGTGGGAAGGAATGGGCTTCGGTTGGGCCGAGACTGTCTATTCCGGCGTCACTTTCCCGCTGGTGGAACCCGGCCTCGAACATGTTGCGCGCCTTGGTTACAAGCGCGTCGTGGTGTTTCCCTATTTCCTGTTTACCGGGGTGTTGGTGAAGCGGATCTATTCATCAACCGATGAGGTGGCGGCTCGCCACCCTGACATCGAATTCATCAAGGCCGACTATCTCAACGATCATCCGCTGGTGATTGCGACGCTGGAAGACCGCATCGGCGAAATACTCGAGGGCAAGGCAGTGATGAACTGCCAAATGTGCAAATATCGGGAGCAGGTGCTTGGCTTCGAGGCAGAAGTGGGGCTAGCACAGGCAAGCCATCACCACCATGTTGAAGGGGTGGGCGGCGCGCCCGCAAACTGCCCATGCAACGGCGATTGCAACGGTGCCTGCCGCGACGAGGACTTCTGCAGGAAACATGGTCTGGAATGGACACCGGTTCACAGCCATTCCGACGCTGGAACACTCGAGCCAGTGGCGGATCACGGCCATCACCATGATCATGGACACCATCACCACCACGACCACAGGCACGACCACAGGCACGACCACAGGCACGACCACGGGCACGACCATGGGCACGACCATGGGCATGATCACGGGCATGACCATCATCATCATGGTCATCATCATGGCCATGATCATAGCCGCGAGCACAGTCACGGGCATGGGCACCATCATCATCCCTATCCGCATGCCGATCATCCGCTCGGGCCGAAATCGCTGAAAAAGCCGACCTGAGTAATGGCACCCGTACCTGATCACATTCGCGATCCGGCGGAGATTTACCGCCAGTCCTTTGCGATTGTCGAAGCCGAGGCCGATCTTGCGCGGCTGCCTGCGGCCATGCGCGGCGTGGCGCTGCGGCTGATCCACTCCTGTGGTATGCCGGACATTGTCGATGATCTTGCCTTCTCGGCGGGAGCTGCCGAGGCGGGCCGGGCAGCACTTGGCGCAGGCAAGGCGGTTTTCTGTGATGTGGAAATGGTCAAGGCCGGGATCATCGCCTCACGCCTGCCTGCAGACAATCCGCTGATCTGCACGCTCAATGATCCGCAGGCCGCCGAGATCGGCAAGCGCACCCAATATACCCGCAGTGCTGCTGGTGTTGAACTCTGGCGCGAACAGCTTTCAGGCAGCATCGTTGTCATCGGCAATGCGCCGACTGCGCTGTTTCACCTGCTGGAACTGATCGACAATGGCTGGCCGAAACCGGCGCTCATCATCGGCATGCCGGTTGGTTTTGTCGGAGCAGCGGAAAGCAAGGCTGAACTTGCCGCCGACCCGCGCGGCTGTGATTTCATCCTGGTTCATGGTCGGCGCGGCGGCAGTGCCATGGCCTCGTCTGTTGTCAATGCACTTTGCAGCGGAGATGGCAGATGAGTAAGGCATGGCTTGATGTTGTCGGGATCGGCGAGGACGGCATGGACGGGCTGTCGCCTGCTGCGCGAGCGCTGGTGGAGACAGCCGAAGTCATCATTGGTGGCGACCGGCACCACCAGTTGTCGGCAAATGTGAATGCCGAGCGGGTCGCGTGGCCATCGCCGTTTGACGCGATGATAGACACCATGAAATCCTTCAGGGGCAGGCGGCTCGTTGTTCTGGTAACCGGTGACCCGTTGTGGTTCTCGGTCGGTGCGCGCATGTTGCGTTCGATACCTGCAGAAGAAATCCGGTTTCACCCGCAATTGTCGGCGTTCCAGTGGGCAAGCTGCCGCTTGGGCTGGTCGCTGCCGGATATCGAATTGCTGACCATCCATGGCAGGCCAGCCGAGCAGTTCCTGCCGCATGTGGCGCCGGGCGTGAAGATGATCCTGCTCACCAAGGATGCAACTTCGCCGGTCGCTGTCGCGCGGTTGCTGTCGGAGCGCGGCTATGGCGAAAGCCGCCTGGTGGTGCTTGGGGCGCTTGGTGGTCCACGTGAGACAAGGCAGGACGGCATTGCCAGGCAGTGGTGTGAAAATGCTCCGGAGTTCCCTGCCTTTCATGTGCTGGCGATTGAGCTTGTTGCAGGAAGTGGCGCTCAAGTATTGCCGCGCACCGGCCTTGCGGACAGCGCCTTTGAGCATGATGGCAAAATGACCAAGCAGACGGTGCGGGCGGTTACACTGGCAAAGCTGATCCCCGTCCGCGATGGTGTGTTGTGGGATATCGGTTCTGGTTGCGGGTCTGTCGCAATCGAATGGATGCGGGCCGCACCGGAGGCGCGCGCGATCGGCATTGAGCCGCGTGCGGACAGGCGGGCAGTGTCTGCGCGCAACGCGCTTGCGCTTGGTGTTCCGGCGCTGAAACTCGTTGACGGCGAAGCACCGGGGGCGCTGGCCGGATTGCCTGCGCCGGATGCGGTTTTCATTGGCGGGGGTTTGAGTGACGCCGTGTTTGATAGCGCCTATGCCGCGTTGAAGCCATTGGGGCGGCTGGTTGCCAATGCCGTCACGCTGGAAAGCGAGGCGGTGTTGCTGGAGCTTTTTGCGCGGCATGGCGGCGAACTGGTACGGATAGCAACACAGTCTGCCGATCCGGTCGGCCCCTATCACGGCTGGCGGGCGGCGATGCCGGTGACGCAGTGGAGCATCACCAAGCGGGGGGCGGGCGCATGAGCGGCACATTGTTTGGCATTGGTGTCGGCCCGGGCGACCCGGAACTGCTGACGCTGAAAGCGCACCGGATATTGACCGGCGCGGCGGTCATTGCCTATCCGGCACCCGATGACGGGGAGAGCTTTGCGCGCTCTATCGTTGCGCAATATCTGCGCGAGAACCAGCTGGAAATTCCGATCATCATCCCGATGCGGGTTGAACGGTTTCCGGCAAAGGCCGTTTATGACGAAGCCGCGATCACGCTCGGCGCGCATTTGCGGGCCGGCAGCGATGTCGTGGTCCTGTGCGAGGGGGACCCGTTTTTCTACGGCTCGTTCATGTATCTGTTCGAGCGCCTTGCGGGAGAATTCGCCGTCGAGATCGTGCCCGGTGTCTCCTCGATGATGGCAAGTGCGGCTGCGTTGCAGCGCCCGCTTGCCGCGCGCAATGATGTGCTGACGGTCATTCCCGCACCGCTTGATGACACAAGGATTTCCACCTTGCTGAAACAAAGCGATGCGGTCGCGATCATGAAGATCGGGCGGCATTTCCCGCGCATCAAGGCGCTGATCGAAGCCGAAGGGCTGACGGATTGCGCGGGTTATCTGGAGCGCGTGTCGTTGCCCAATCAGAAAGTGCTTGCGCTTAGTGATGCCGGCGAAGACAAGGCGCCGTATTTCTCGATGATCCTGATCTACAAGGGGGCAGAAAACTGGGTCGCAGACCTGCGTTTCCCGTCTGCATTTTTGCCAGCCCCGCAAACCGGAACGCCGCAATGAACCCTCCTGTAATCCTTGTTCTTTCTCCTGCCGATCTTGATCTCGCAGGGCGCATCGCTGCTGCAGTTGGAGGCACGGTTGAAGGGCATCTGCCACGCGTTGCTGAGGCGTCGTCGGGTTTTTCCGATCTGGGCGCCAGGCTGCGTGAGCTCTATCGCGCAGGGCGTCCGATCATCGGCATCATGGCGGCTGGCGTGCTGATCCGGCTTCTTGCCAGCGAATTCGCCGACAAGCATGTCGAGCCGGCGGTGATTGCGGTTGCCGCAGACGGGTCGAGCGTGGTGCCCCTGCTTGGAGGGCATCATGGCGCCAATGAACTTGCCCGAACCATCAGTGCAGCGATCGGCGGCAAGGCTGCGATCACCACAGCTGGCGATCTGCGGTTTGGCTTGGCGCTCGACAATCCGCCCGCCGGATTGAAACTAGCCAATCGCGAAGATGCCAAGCCGGTGATGGCGGCTCTCCTGTCAGGGGCCAAAGCCAGACTTGAAGGCACCAGCGGCTGGCTTTCCTCGTCGGCGATCAGATTTACCCATGAAGGCGCGGTAACGCTTTGTGTCACGGCGAAAGCGGTCGCGGGAAGCGACGAGAAGCTCGTCTATCATCCGGCAGTGCTGGTCATGGGCTTAGGGTGCGAAAGGGGGGCAGGATCAGACGAGGCGATAGCGCTGGGTGAAGCATTGCTCGCCGACAACGGGTTGTCGCGCCATTCACTTGCATGCATCGCCTCGATTGACCTCAAGGCTGATGAAACGGCGCTCAATGATGTTGCTGCGCATTTTGGCGTCCCGTTGCGGTTGTTCGATGCAGCTACGCTGGAAGCCGAGACGCCGCGGCTTGAAAATCCGTCTGAAGTGGTGTTCGCCGAAGTCGGATGCCACGGCGTTGCTGAAGGGGCTGCACTTGCGGCAGTGGGCGGCGATGGCACGCTGGTGGTTGCCAAGCAGAAATCAAAACGGGTTACCGCAGCGCTTGGACGCGCGCCAAGGATCATCAGGCAGTTGCCGGGCCGTTCGCGTGGCAGGCTTTTTGTCATTGGCATTGGTCCGGGCAAGGAAGGCTGGCGCTCGCCGGAAGTGACACGGATGATTGGCGAAAGCAGCGATCTCGTCGGCTATTCGCTGTATCTGGACCTGATAGCGCCGATATCAGCGGGCAAGATCCGGCATGACTTTGACCTCGGTCGCGAGGAGGACAGGGTTCGCCATGCGATGGAACTGGCGGGAACTGGGCGGGATGTGGCGCTCGTTTGTTCAGGGGATGCCGGAATCTATGCTATGGCGACGCTGGTTTTCGAATTGCTGGAAAATGGCGGGTTGAGCGATGCGGCCAAACGGATCGCCATTGAGGTTTCACCGGGGATTTCCGCACTTCAGGCAGCTGCAGCACGGGCGGGCGCGCCGCTTGGGCATGATTTCTGCACGATCTCGCTGTCGGATCTCCTGACACCGTGGCCCGATATCCAGCGCCGTGTGAAAGCGGCTGCAGAGGGTGACTTTGTCATCGCTTTCTACAATCCTGTTTCGCGACGGCGCCGCACACAGTTGGCGCATGCGCGCGAAGTGCTGTTGCAGCACCGGCCAGCCGACACGCCAGTGATCCTTGCCACCAATCTGGGCCGTGAGGGCGAGCAGGTACGCGTAGTGCCGCTCAAGGAATTGCAGGTCGATGATGTCGATATGCTGACCGTGGTGCTGGTCGGGTCATCGCAGACGCGCACCGTGCAATCGGGTGATGGTCGCACCTGGGTCTATACTCCGCGCGGCTATGCTGCCAAGGACGGTACGGGAATTGCCACTGAGGGCAGGGAAGGCACAACATGACAGTCTATTTCATCGGCGCGGGGCCAGGAGCGCCGGACCTGATCACCGTGCGCGGCCACAGGTTGGTCGAACGCTGCCCGGTCTGCCTCTATGCAGGCTCGCTGGTGCCGGAGGAAATCGTGGCGCTTGCGCCAGCCAACGCGCTTGTCATGGATACCGCGCCCATGCATCTCGATGCGATCATTGCCGAGATCGAAAAGGCTGCCAGAGCGGGCAAGGACGTGGCGCGGGTTCATTCCGGCGATCCGTCAATCTATGGGGCGATTGCCGAGCAGATGCGCAGGCTTGATGCACTGGGCATTGATTATGAAGTCGTGCCGGGCGTTCCGGCCTTTGCCGGGGTTGCTGCAAGACTGAAGGCCGAACTGACATTGCCGGAGATTGCCCAGACGGTGATTGTCACACGTACCGGCATGAAGGCATCGGCCATGCCGGAAGGCGAGCAATTGGAAGTGCTTGGCAAATCGGGCGCGACGCTGGCGATCCATCTTTCGATACGCAATCTCGATTATATCCGCCGCTCGCTGGAACCCTATTACGGGGCGGATTGTCCGGTGATCATAGCCTATCGGGCGACCTGGCCGGATGAATTGTATATCCGCACGACGCTCGCGGAGATGAAGGAAAAGGTGCGTGAGGCCAAGATCACCCGCACGGCTCTCGTGATGGTCGGCAAGGTATTCGGTAATGCCGAGTTTCGTGACAGCGATCTCTACAACGCGGATTACAGCCATGTGTTGCGCAACAAGGGCAAGAAAGCGAAAGTCTAGCGTCAGGGACGCAGTGTTTTGACCCAAACGGAAGTGTCCGATTTGGCGTTCAAGATAGGGCTCGCCCAGGGTCTGCTTCAAGCCCTGGCTTGCCTTTTCAAACGAAGTCGCAGACGCGAAAAAAAGATGTCTTATGTGGAGGAACAAACCTAAGCGGAAACGCGTTAGGTTGCGTGCATCAGGAATCTCCTAAGGCGCGCCAACACTCCCATCGGGTTTTTTACCGGTGATTAAGGATGACCTGTGTCCGTCGTCAGGGATTTCTGGACAGATTGCAGCTTGAGCTAAGCGAGTATTTGGCTCATCGGTTTGTTGATGTTAAGCGGCCTGCTTGCGGTGTTGCAAGCGCCGCAGGTTAATAGTGTTTTGTTTGATCCTTTCTCGTTGTTGCAGGATTTGTTCGGCTCGTCCGAAGTAGACGTCTGCGGGTGTCAGGTTTTGCAGGCTCTCGTGGTACCGGTGGTGATTGTAGTGGCTGATGAACTTGCCGATCTGCCCCTTGAGGTCGCCGGGGAGGAAGTAGTTTTCCAGAAGGATGCGGTTCTTCAAGGTCTGATGCCATCTCTCAATTTTGCCTTGGGTTTGTGGATGATAAGGTGCGCCACGGACATGATCCATGCCCTTGTCTTCCAACCATTCAGCCAGTTCGGTGGCGATGTAGCTGGAGCCATTGTCCGACAGCAGTCTTGGCCGGTGCCGGACATTGACCTGATCACAGCCTGAAGCCTGCAGGGCGAGTTCCAGCGTGTCGGTGACATCGCTGGCCTTCATGGTTGTGCACAGCTTCCAGGCGATCACGTATCGGCTGTAATCGTCCAATATCGTGCTGAGGTAGAACCAGCCCCAGCCGATAACCTTCAAGTATGTGAAGTCGGTCTGCCAGAGCTGATTGGGTGCTGTGGTTTTGTCCCTGAACTCGTCAGCAGCCTTGATCACCACAAAGGCCGGACTGGTAATCAGGTCATGCGCCTTCAACAGCCGGTAAACACTGGCTTCCGAGACGAAGTAGCGTTTGGTGTCGGTAAACCTGACGGCCAGTTCCCGTGGCGAGAGTTCCGGCTCTTCAAGTGCCAGATCGACGATTTGCTCCCTGACATGATCGGGGATCCGGTTCCAAACCCGTGCAGGCATGGGAGCCTTGTCTTCCAAAGCATCCACGCCGCCAGTCTGGTATTTGTCATACCAGGCGTAGAAGGTTGAACGTGGAATGCCGAGTTTATCCAGCGTCTGTTTGGCGGGCAAATGCGATTGCTCAACCAGACGAATGATCTCAAGCTTCTCAGATGCGGGATACCTCATTCTTCGTCTCCCCCATCCGTGAACATGCTTTTTTGAGAAGTCGAAGTTCCAGAGCCTGTTCGGCAACCACCTCCTTCAGGTCCTGGCCTCCTTGCGAAGCCCTTTGACCTCATCGGTATTGGCTTCGCGCATGGTGTCCCCGGCCAGCCGCTTCTTGCCCGCCTCCATGAACTCCTTCGACCAGGAATAATACTGGCTCTGGGCAATACCTTCCTGACGGCAAAGTTCAGCAATGCTGTCCTCGCCACGAAGGCCAGCCAGCACGATACGTATCTTCTCTTCAGCAGAAAAACGTCGCCGGGTCTGGCGCTTGATGTCCTTCACAACCCGATCTGCATCATCGGTAAATCGTTCGCTCTTTCGTCTCATCATTTGCTCCTGAGTTAGCAAAGATGAGCCAAAATCACTCCTTAAGCAATCAACCCAATCTGTCCACTAAGCGCTGACGGTGTACAGATGACCTGCCAGCTGGAACGGTTCTAAGGCTTGGAAAAGTTGCTCAGAAGAGTGTTTGCGTTAGGATGGCGCGCAATTGACGGCTCGACTTCTGGGGGCAATTATGAATCTTTTGGCTCTAGTTCCTTATCTCCTAGGCAGCAAATCGTTCTTATCCTCAGAAGGTTGGTCGCCTTTGGTACAACCAGCTATGATCGGAAAACGGCGAGACGTTTGCGATTTGTGAACGTCATCGCTTTGTTCCTAATCACATACCTCTTTGTCGGAAATTTCGCCGCAGCTTTGGTTTTGCTGATGGCTGGTTCGAGCCCATTCTCATTCACAGTAGTTTCGTCAATATTCCTGATTGCAATCTTGCTGCCGACGGGACTTATCCATAAACGTTCGCCAAATGCTGGAGCAATATTCATATCCATAGTTTTAGCAACAGCCGTCACCGCGAACATCATGGTGATGGGAAAACTCCAAGGATTTGTTTTCGCATACCCATCACTGATTGCCATTTCAATTTGTATGATTGGTCGAGATCGCTGGCCCGTGTCACTAGGCGTTTTTTTGGTAATCTACTTGCTGCTTCTGATTACTGATCACTACGCTCCGGACATTGGTCGTGGAATGGCCGACAGATCGCAAGATACGATTACGATAATCCGATATGTCACGACTGGCTTTCTGATGCTCATATTGTATCTGATCGTATATTACGCGTTCTGGTTTGCGGAGAACGCCGAGGATGCCCTTGAAGCTGAATATGACCGCTCAGAAACCCTTCTTCGAAACATCCTTCCCGATCCCATTGCTTTGCGTTTGAAAGAAAAGCCTGGCGATGTGATCGCCGATAGGCATGACCAAGTCACCGTTCTCTTTGCTGACATCGTGGACTTCACTCCCAGGGCTACAAAGAACCCTCCAGAACAGGTTGTGGACCTGCTGAACCGTGTCTTTTCCAAGTTTGATGACTTGGCCGAGAAATACGGCTTGGAGAAAATCAAAACTGTAGGAGACGCCTATATGGTTGTTGCTGGTATTCCGGAGCAACATAAAGATGGCCCGGCAGCAATGGCCGACTTCGCGCTAGAGTTGATTGGGGAAACAAATAAACTTTCGGACGAACTAGGTGAGAAGGTAGAAATTCGCGTCGGCATTCACACTGGAGAAGCAGTCGCAGGCGTGATCGGGACCAGCAAGTTTGCATATGACATTTGGGGAGATACGGTGAACACGGCAGCCCGTATGGAAGCGTTCGGAGTTGCCGGCCGGATACAGGTGACCGAAGCAGTCAAGGACGTTTTGGAGGACAGGTACAGCTTTGAGGAACGGGGATTTGTTGACATCAAGGGCAAGGGTAAGATGGAGTTGTATTTCCTCCTTGAGCGACAAGGCTAGCTGTACAACCAGTTGTCTGCAGTTGGCACAAAGCAAAGGGACTAGTGTATCGAAGGCTGAACGATCGTTATCCCGAGAATGGAAGTTTGTCCGCATTCCGCTCATCCGAACATTGGCAAGGTGATGGTTCAAAGCGTCGGAGTCAAACCACTAGACCGACAGCCGCACCGGCACTTTGAGGGGGCCGCGAAAGGCCCAGCCGCCAAAGGGTACGTCTCCGGCCAGTTGCATCTCGGGGAATGCAGCAAAGAGCCTTGGCAACGCCACCTCGCTAATCAGTGTGCGGGACGCGGCCGCACCGGCACAGAAATGCGGACCTGCCCCGAAGGATATCGCCTTCGAAGTGTCGCGAGAAATGTCGAAGTTTTCAGGGTTTTCGAAATGGGTCTCGTCGCGGTTGGCCGAGCCGAACATGAGGAATATGCGCTGGCCCTTTGCGAGTCGGAAACCGCCCCATTCGAAGTCCTGCCTGATCTCGCGCGGCGACATGCCTATAGGCGATATCCAGCGCGAATATTCCTCGAAAACCTGCAACCATGTGGCCTTGCCAGAGTGGAGCTTTTCGAGCTCGGCAGGGTGTGCCAACAGCGCGTAGACGCAGCCGGCTATCGCATCACGGGGTTCGTTCTGGCCGCCGCTGATTGCCAGTTTGACATTGGCCCGGATGTTTTCGACCGGCTGGCCTGCTGCATCCAGCACCGCGATCATGCTGGTTTGTGCCGCCTTGACCTGACCTGAAAGCACTTCATCAATGGCCTGGTCCAGAAAGCCGGTGGCCTCGTGGCAGCGTGCCTCGATATCCCTGTCACCGGCATAATTGCCGACGCCGTCGATCATAGCTTGCGAAGCCCAGTCCATTTGATCCGCAGTAATCTGGACGAGACCAGTGATGTGGCGAAGCGCATTGCCGCTCACGGGCATGGCGAAATCGCGTACCAGATCGAAGGGTGACGAAGTGTCGAGCCCCGCGATGACAGTGTCGGTATCAGCCTCGAACAGGCTGCGCCAGTGATCGCGGACGGTGCGCGGCGAGATCGCGGGAAAGACCTGCCTGCGCTCGCGCATGTGGTCCTCGCCGTCCTTGCGCATCATGTTTTCACCCATCAACCGGGTCATCAGACCCTGAGGTTGGCGGGAGGAGAATATCTCGATGTTCTTCTCGCAAGTATAGATGTCATCGCGCCTTGTCATGAGCACGGCGTTCAATTGCGGCACAAAGCAGACGGGCGTGTCTCGCCGCATCCGGGCAAGTGCCGGATAGGGATCGGTCCAGAATGCTTTCGGATCTATGTCGACAATCGGAGGTGCCTTGCTCATGTGCCGTGCTCACATGCCTTGTTCGAGGGGAGTGCGCTGGATCATGACTACCGGCAAGCCGAGTTCGCGCGCTGCTGCGAGCTTTGCCTGTGCGCCCTTGCCGCCGGAATTGCGGCAGACGATGTGGGTCAGCCTGCGCGACGAAAACAGCGCTTTTTCCGAGGCGACATCGCCGGGCTTCATGGCGATGAGGTCATGTCTTGGCAGGGACAGCGGCTCGTCCGGCCTGTCCACCATCCGCACCACGAAATGTACATCGTCGCGGCTCGCGAAAATATTGATGTGCTGGCTGCCAAGTGCCAAAAGGGCGCGTGCACCCGTGGGCAGGACATCGCGCGCTTCCTCAAGCGAATTCACTTCGATCCAGTGGTCACCAGGTATCTTGCGCCATGGTTTGCGCAGCCGGATATCGAGTGGCACATTGGCAATGCGGGCTGCCTCAACTGCATTGGCCGAAATCTTTTCGGCGAACGGATGTGTCGCGTCGATCATCCGGGTGAAGCCCTCACGCACCAGGAATGCGGCAAGTTTTTCCGGACCGCCAAAGCCGCCGATCCGCAGCTTGCCGGGGAGGGGCTCGGGATCCCTGGTTCGGCCCGCCAGCGAAGTCGAAACATCGTGTCCGGCAGCAATGAGCTCGCCTGCCAAAAGGGCTGCCTCGCGGGTGCCGCCGAGGATCAGGATCTTCTCAACCGATATTGCCGGTTTGGTTTTTCTGTATCCGTTTTTCACTTCACAGTCCTGATTTCCACGGTGTCCGGGCGAGGATCCCGCCTGATCGAGATACAATGAGACATTCAACCATAACGGGAATATTACCTAATACACCATAACAGGTTGCAGATGCTTTCTCGCCTATGTGAAGTGATAGTTGAGGAGCATGTTCCCCAGCAATTTCAAGGGCTTCCATAGCGGTGTTGGCAGTTTGAATCGTCCTGCTCACAGATTGATTCAAGCCGATTTCACTAGCCTGAAGCGCCAGCCAATCCATGTCAACCTGGCTGCGCCCCGAATGTAGATCGAGTGCGCCCTGGGCGAGTTTTGTCATCTTGGCAAAACCACCGGCTATGGTGATCCTTGGCACTGGATGGTTGCGCAGATATTTCAGCAATCCTCCCACGAAATCCCCCATGTCGAGGCGGGCTATTTCAGGGAAATCGTGCAGTCGGCAGGCTGCGGCTTCTGATGTCGAGCCGGTCGCGCCCAGCACATGGGTAATGCCGTTGGCCCTGGAAACATCGATGCCGCGATGGATCGAATGGATCCATGCCGAGCAGGAAAACGGATGCACGATGCCGGTGGTGCCGAGGATGGAAAGGCCGCCGATTATGCCGAGGCGCGGGTTCCAGGTTCGCTCGGCGATCTTCTCACCACCGGGAACGGAGATCGTGATTTCCACATCGGGTGAAACGCCATGGAGCGCGCACAGGCTTTCCACGACTTCACGCATCATCTGTCTTGGTACCGGGTTGATGGCAGCTTCGCCAACGCCAATCGGTAGGCCTGGTCTGGTGATTGTGCCGACGCCTTCTCCGGCCTTGAAAACCAAACCGCTGCCCGGTTGTGGAAGCCGGACTTCGCTGATGATCGTCGCGCCATGGGTAACATCGGGATCGTCGCCTGCATCCTTGATGATGCCGGCAGATGCAGTGCCTTCCCCCAGTTTTTCGAAAGCGAGCGGGAATGCCGGCTCCTCTCCCTTCGGCAGGCGGATCGATACTGGATCGGGAAAGCTGCCGGTGAGCAATGCGGTGAGTGCCGCCTTGGTCGCAGCCGTTGCACAGGCGCCAGTGGCCCAGCCACGGCGCAACTGGCCTTCGGGTTTTTCTTCGCGCGAAACCTTGCTCATAAGCGTCTTATATGCGACGCGAATTGCTGCGCCAATGTGACATGTGTGTGGCATGCTGTTGGCTCCTGGGTGCATGAAGGAAGAGTGCGTTGCGAGCGTTTGAATTGGCTGAAGCCGAATTCCTGCCGGGATGGGTCTGGCTGGTTGGTGCCGGCCCCGGCGATCCGGGCCTGCTGACACTTCATGCCGCCAGGGCGATGGGTGAGGCCGATGTCATTGTCTATGATGCGCTCGTCAACGAGGAAATTCTTGAACTTGCCAAGCCGGGCGCTGAACTTCGCTATGCGGGCAAGCGTGGCGGCAAACCGTCACCACAGCAACGCGACATCTCGCTGACGCTGGTGGAACTCGCCCGCGCTGGAAAACGGGTGTTGCGCCTCAAGGGAGGCGATCCTTTCGTTTTTGGTCGCGGCGGCGAGGAAGCCTTGATGCTTGTGGAGCAGGGCATTCCGTTCCGTGTAGTGCCGGGAATTTCAGCCGGCCTCGGCGGCCTTGCCTATGCCGGTATTCCGCTCACCCATCGTGGAATCAATCACAGCGTAACTTTTCTTACCGGGCATGATGCCAGCGGTCTGGTGCCGGACGAGATTGACTGGCCTGCCATTTCGAAGGGCTCGCCAGTGATCGTAATGTATATGGCGATGAAGCATTGGGCGAATATCCGTGAGCAATTGCTGATGGCGGGCAGACGCTTGGACGAGCCGGTCGCGTTTGTCTGCAATGCCACGACCAGTGAGCAGAACGTGCTGGAAACCACCATAGGGTCTTCACTGGACGATGTCGCGGCCAGTGGACTTCAACCACCCGCGATAATCGTGGTCGGTGAAGCGGTGCGCCTGCGCCAGGGGCTGGACTGGCTCGGCGCGATCAACGGGCGCACACTGGTATCCGATCCGCTCGAACAGCGTGGCAAGCGAGAAGCAGGATGAACAAGGACCGTCCGGTGTCGGGACTGCTGGTTGCCGCGCCGCAATCGGGCAGTGGCAAGACCGTATTGACGCTTGCCCTGTTGCGCGCGCTCAAGGCGTATGGATTGGATATAGGCGGTGCAAAGGCCGGACCGGATTTCATCGATCCCGGGTTTCATGCACTGGCAAGCGGGCGGCAATCGTTCAATCTTGATCCATGGGCAATGGAGCCGAACAGACTTCGGATGCTGACACGGCGAGTTACGGCGTCGCATGTGTTGATTGAAGGCATGATGGGGTTGTTCGATGGTGCTGTCGATGGCACGGGGTCAGCTGCCGATCTGGCGCAAACGCTGGATGTGCCGGTCTTGCTGGTGGTGGACGCACAGAAACAGTCACATTCTATTGCGGCACTGGTGCGCGGCTTTCGCGATCATCGTCCGGGATTGCACATTTGCGGTGTGATCCTAAACCGTACCGGCAGCGAGCGGCATGAGCTCATGCTGATGGAGGCGGTTGCCGCAATCGGCGTGCCGGTTCTGGGAGCCGTACGCCGGGATGAAAGCCTGTATCTGCCGGAGCGCCATCTAGGCCTGGTTCAGGCTGGAGAGGCCAACGGCATAGAGGCTTTCATCGACAATGCGGCAGCGATCATTTCGCGATCGCTCGATCTTGGAAAAATCGCCAAGGCCTTTGGTCCGATAGCTCCGCCGGCAGCTAAGGCTGGTATCGTGGAACCTCCGGGACAGGTCATCGCCGTTGCGCGTGATGCAGCTTTCACCTTTGCCTATCCCCACCAGTTTGAGGACTGGCGCGAGGCAGGCGCCAACCTGTCGTTCTTTTCGCCGCTTGGTGATGAAACGCCATACAAGTGTGCCGATTGCATTTATCTGCCCGGTGGTTATCCCGAACTGCATGCGGGCCGGTTGTCCGCCGCTCAAGGTTTCAGGAACGGGATGCAGAATGCTGCGAATGCAGGCGTCAGGATCATTGGCGAGTGCGGCGGCTATATGGTGCTGGGCGAAGGGCTTGAAGACAAGGATGGCGTGCGCCACGGGATGTGCGGGTTGCTGCAGCTTGAAACCAGCTTTGCGAAGCGCAAATTGCATCTGGGCTACCGTGAGCTTTCCGGACTTGCGGGCGGTTTTGGCGACAGGCGGTTTGCTGCACACGAGTTTCACTATTCCGTTGCGTTGAAGGAAAAAGGGGAGCGGCTGTTTTCAGCCCGCGATGCACTTGGCGCTGATCTCGGGCAATGTGGTCTTGTCAGCGGCAATGTCTGCGGTTCCTACATGCACCTGATTGAGGAACGGGGTGTCGGCGCATGAATACACCCTATCATGGCGGCGCACTTGATGCAGCGATTGCCGAATTTGGCGGCAATCGCGGCGACTGGCTCGACCTTTCGACGGGTATCAATCCGCATGGCTATCCGCTGGCACCGGCGTCTGCCGACAGCCTGCACCGCCTGCCGGAACAAGGACAGTTGAACCGCCTGCTTGATCTTGCCCGACAGGCCTTTGCGGTCAGTGATGGATTTTCGGTTGTTGCGGCGCCCGGTACGCAGGCGCTCATCGAATTGTTGCCGCGCGTTTTACCTGGCAATGACGCGACGATCATTGCGCCGCAGTCGGGCACCTATCGCGAACACGCGCATTGCTGCGCCAAGGCTGGGCGCGAAGTTGAGGAAGTGCTTAATCCCGATGATGTCGAGGCGCGCGGCCAGTTAGCTATCCTGGTCCGCCCCAACAATCCTGATGGCAGCATTGCCGGGCGTGAGCGCGTGCTGGCACTTGCACAGCGGCTTGCGCAAAGTGGCGGCATGCTGATTGTCGATGAGGCATTTTGTGATTGCACACCGGAGGCGAGCCTTGCGGGCGAAGATGCGGCCGGGCTCGTGATCCTGAAATCCTTCGGCAAGTTCTTTGGCCTGGCCGGGTTGCGGTTGGGCTTTGCCATTTGCCCGCCGGACCTTGCCGCACAGATTGGCGATTGCTTCGGGCCCTGGGCCATATCGGGACCCGCTATCGAGGCCGGTATTGCAGCCTATGGTGACAAATCCTGGATTGAGGCAATGCGGGCGAAGCTCGCTGTTGAATCGGAAACACTTGCTTCCACCCTTGAAAAAGCAGGACTGGAAATTACTGGCCGCAACGGGCTTTTCATCCTGGCAAGGCATCAGTGGTCGGACGGGATTTTCCGGGAACTTGCGAAACGGCACATTCTGGTCCGCCCCTTTCCGGACCGGCCGGGTCTCCTGCGTTTCGGCCTGCCGGGAAGCGACGATGCCGGTCAGCGACTGGAACAGGCGCTTCATGAAATCGGACAGCAACTGCCATGAGCGAACTGCATTTGTGGATTGTGTTGACAGCTCTGGTTGTTGACTGGGTTCTGGGCGAACCGGACTGGCTTTGGGGCAGGGTGCCGCATCCGGTTGTCTGGTTTGGCAGACTGATTGGCTGGCTGGACGCTACCCTTAATCTGGACACGGACAGTGACGAATTGCGCTACCGCAAGGGGGCGGCTGCATGGTTGGCTATGACTACAATCGCCTTGCTGTCGGCATTGGCCCTTGGCTGGTTGTTCAATATGCTGAGTCTGCTCGGCATGTTGGCCGAGATGGTCGTTGTTTTCGTTCTCATTGCACAAAAGAGCCTGAAGGATCATGTCGAGGCAGTTGCGTCCGGCTTGAAGCAGGGCGGGTTATCGGGCGGGCGCAAGGCCGTGGCGAAGATCGTGGGCCGAGACCCGGAGCGGCTTGACCGGGCCGGCGTTTCGCGCGCAGCAATCGAAAGTCTTGCAGAAAACTTTTCGGACGGGATCGTTGCCCCGGTCTTCTGGTATGCGGTGTTCGGGCTTCCGGGGATCGTTGTCTACAAGATGATCAACACGGCAGACTCGATGATCGCGCACAAAACTGCACGCCACTTGTGGTTCGGGCGGGTGTCGGCGATAGCCGATGATCTTGCCAACTGGATACCGGCAAGGCTTTCTGCGCTCCTCATCGCCGCGGGCACATTTGCGGTGTCGGGCGGTGGGCATGCCGGTCATGCCTTGAAGACAGCGCTGCGGGATGCAGGCATCCACCGCTCACCCAATGCCGGTTGGCCGGAAGCGGCAATGGCAGGCGCGCTCGGGCTGGCGCTGGGCGGGCCGCGTTCCTATCCGGGCGAAACGGTGCAGGAAAGCCATATCAATGCCAATGGCCGACTGGATGCGGAAGCCCGCGACATTTCGCGTGCGTTGGATATTTACCGCGCTGCCTGCCTTGCCATGTGGTTTGCAGTTCTGCTTGCAGCGATTTCAAGCCTGTGAAACGGGACGTTTAACCAAAACAGGCTCGGCATAGGGCGGGGTCTGTGCGAAGGCTTCTGCAAAGCTGATGCCGGTCCAGGCCATTTGAACGGCACGGATTGGTCCGGCATGGCAGACGATTGCGGTTCCTGATTCAGCGGACGCTATCGCCTCCAATACGCGGTGTTGAACCTCGCGGAAGCTTTCCCCGCCAGGCGTGTTGTTGTTGAAGGGGTCGCTCAACCAGGCGTCGCTCAATTCACGCGGGATATCACGCCAGAGCAGACCTTCGAAATCGCCCATATGCATTTCCCAAAGCCTTGGATCGAATTCGGGCTCGATGCCGTCGCGATCCGCGATTGCCAGGGCAAGCTTGCGACAGCGCAAGGCAGGGCTCGCCAATATCCGCGTCACGGGAGGGGTGAGTGACAGAGCCCTGTCGATCTGGGCATGACCTTCCTCGGCTATATCGAGATCGGTCTGGCCATAGCAGGTTCCAGGCGGCACTTGCGGTGTGGGATGTCTTAGGAAAACCAGTGTCATGGGTTCATCCGGCAAGCATGGCTGTGATGGAGACCAGAATTGCGATCTCGGCGATTTGCTCCATCGCACCCAGGCAATCTCCTGTGTAACCGCCGATTCGGCGTTCGAACCAGAGCAGGAACAGGAGTGCAGCCAGCCAGCCGGCAATAGCCGCAATCAGGCCGGCAAAGCCGAGCAGGGCCAAGGCAGGCAAAACGGATATTGCAGCGCAGATGGCCAGTTCAGTTGTCGTGATGCCCGGTGCCACCAGCGAACCGGTGCCGCTGGCCCTGGCATAGGTCGAGGTGGCAAGGGCAATGGCAATCGAGCCACGCGCCGCCGAATGACAAACAGTAAGCGCCAGTGCGCCGGTAACCGGATCGAGGCTTGCAAGTGTTGCCCAGCGCAGGCCGACCGAGAAAATCAGGGCAATTGCACCGAATGCGCCGATGCGGCTGTCTTTCATGATTTCGAGTACACGTTCCGCTTTAGAACTACCACCCAGCCCGTCAGCGCAATCAGCAAGCCCGTCTTCGTGAAGTGCGCCAGTCAGCACCATGCCTGCGGCAATTGTCAGGCCCGAGGCCAATACGGGTGGCAGGAACGCCGACAAAGCGAGGAAAACCACTGCGGCCAACGCGCCGATGGCAAGGCCGGCAACGGGAAAATGACAGGCTGCGGTGTTCAATCCCGTCGATTGGTCTGCCAGTGACGCGATACGGGCAGGCAGCGTAAGCCGCGTGAAGAATTGCAAAGCCTTGACAGTCTTGCCGAACTCTTCGCGAGCCTGATCCATCAACCGTTCTCCGTTCAGTCCTTGGCGGTAATCCCGGCGCTTTCGAAGGTGGCCATCTCGCCGAGCATCGCCGCTGCTGCACGCAGGATAGGATATGCCAGCAGGCCGCCGGTTCCCTCGCCAAGGCGAAGATCAAGGTCTATCAGCGGCTCCGCGTCCAGTGCTTCGAGCATCAGACGGTGGCCGGGTTCCTTCGAGCGATGGGCAAAGACCACATGATCGGTGGCATCGGGGCGTGCGCGCAAAGCGCAAAGTGCTGCTGCCGTTGCAATGAAGCCATCAACCACGACGACCGCACCTGCGGATGCACCGCCAATGAGAGCGCCTGCCATCATGGTGATTTCCAGCCCGCCAAAGGCTGACAATGCATCAACCGGTGCCAACCTGCCGGGTCTTCTGGCGGCAATCTTTTGCAGGATTTCTGCCTTGCGGACGACACCTTCCGGATCCAGCCCGGCGCCGGGGCCGGTAAGCTGACGAAGGTCGATGCCTTCAACTGCATGGGCAAGCAGGGCAGCAGATGCCGTGTTTCCGATGCCCATTTCACCCAGAAGAATGGTCCGCGTGCCGTCGGCAACAGCATTGGCCGCAAGGTCTGCGCCTAAGGCAAGGGCTGCCTGAACCTCATCGGGTGCGAGCGCGTCTTCCAGCATTGCGTTGCGCGTGCCCTTGCGAATATTGGCCCGGACGAGATCTGGGTGGTCGGCGAATTCCGGTGGCAGGTCGCCAGCGATGCCCGCGTCCACGACGGTGATCGCAACATTGTTGGTGCGGGCAAATATGTTGGCGGCTGCTCCACCTGAAAGGAAGTTCAGCAGCATCAGTGTTGTCACTTCCGATGGCCAGGCAGAAACGCCTTCCGCCACCATGCCGTGGTCGGCAGCAAAAAGGAAAAGCCTTGCCGGATCAACTGCCGGCTTCAGCGTTTTCTGGATCGCGCCAATATGCAGGGCGAGGCTTTCCACCCGACCGAGAGAACCCTGCGGCTTGGTCTTGCTGTCAATTTCAATTTGGACCAGTCCGAGCATTTCGGGGTCGAGAGGTTCGATCCTGCGGTCGTCAAGCATGTCTGGCAATCCGGTCTGAAACTATGGCAAGGCTGGGCCTGACTACCAGTCCGTCGAGATGATGACCAGTGAATTGGCGACCTGCTAGCCAATTTTTGCGACCTTGTACATGTAGGGCGGGTTGCGCGACATCGCGCTGCGTGCAAGAGCGGTAATGCATCATAATATCAGGGGGGTCTCATGCGCGTTCAGGGTTCGTCGTTCATGGTATCGGCGGCGCCGGTGATTTTCGTGCTGCTGTGGTCGACCGGCTTCATCGGGGCGAAGCTTGGCCTGCCGCATGCCGAGCCGTTCACGTTTCTCACGATCCGGATGCTGATCACGCTGGCGATCCTTGCGCCGGTCGCGCTGATTTTCGTGCGGCCCCTGCCGGGACTGACGCCGCTGCTGCATTCTGCGGTGACCGGCGTGCTGATACACGGATGCTATCTCGGCGGGGTCTTCTATGCCATCGGTCACGGCATGCCGGCTGGTGTCTCGGCGCTGGTCGTTGCGCTGCAACCGCTTTTGACAGCGTTTGTCGCAAGGTTGCTTCTGGGTGAGCGGTTGTTGCCGGTCCAGGCTGCCGGTCTCGTCGCCGGTCTCTTCGGAGTGTTTCTGGTTCTGGTGCCAAAGCTTGGAGGCGGGTCGCAGGCAGTGGCCGGTCTGACGCATGGCAATCTGGTGGCAGTGGCCATCGCCGTGATCGGCATCAGCATTGGAACTGTATACCAGAAGCGGTTTGCCGCCGGGCTTGATATCCGTGTGGGAACAGCGGCCCAGTATGCTGGTGCATTGATACCGCTGGCGATCCTTTCATTTACGAGCGAAAGCCGCGTCGTCGAATGGGCGCCAGCCTTCATCTTTGCGCTGGTATGGCTGGTGCTGGTGCTCTCGATTGGAGCGGTGGGCCTGCTTATGTACCTGATCCGCAACCAGAGTGCGGCCGGTACCGCATCGCTGTTCTATCTGGTTCCCGCAGTGACCTCGATCATCGCCTGGTTTCTGTTCGCTGAGACCTTGCAGCCGGTCCAGCTACTGGGCATGGCGATCGTGATGGGGGCCGTCGCATTGGCAACACGCCGCGGCGTGAAGCCCGTTTCCGCAAAATGAAAGACCCGCCGGTTTTCACCGGCGGGTCCCCGAGTGTGTGCAATTCCGCTGCGCCTTATTTCATGATGCGCATGTCGGAAATCTGGCTGGCGATCGATGCCATGGCATCCTGGATGCCTGTGCCATTGACATCGAAGTAGAAGTTGCCGCTTGTCAGCACCGGTTCTCCGTCGACAACGCCGGACCCGGCACAGGCATTGAGCATTTCCTTCACCGATGAGCCATCACGGACATCAAAGGCGATGGTGAACACTGTCACACCTGCAGCCTTGGCATTGTTGCAGGTCTGAACGGTATGGGCATTCATCTTCTTCTCGTTCGAGTTCAGGTTCTGGCCCGCATATGGCGTGCCGGCGAGATCCGAATTGCTCAGGCCTTCGTCGATGCGGCCATGTTTGCCATAGCCCCATGCCCCGTAATAGGTGCCATTGGGATTGTTGGCTGAGTTGTAGGTGTTGTTACCGTCCGTCAGCACGATCATGTATTTGCGGTTTTCCTCGTCGCCATAAGCGCGCCCTTCGGTGAAGGGTTCGGTTGGCGACAATGTGCGCCAGCCCCATGCAACGCCTTCCTGGATGTTGGTCATGCCATTGGGCTGCATCGCGTCAATTGCGTTCTCGATTGTAGACTGCGTCTTCGTCAGTTCCGTCAGCGCGTTGGTGGTGCAGCCATAGTTCGGACCTTGGCCAGGTCTGGTCACGCCACTCCACAGGCTGTTGTTCTGGTAGCGGAAAATCCAGTCCTGGCGGCTGTTCTGGTTGGCCTGGCGGTTGCTGGCATCCGATTCAAAGGTGACGTTGTCGGAGCGTTTCCAGTCATAGGTGTAGTTGTAGCCATACGAGTACCAGTCATATCCGGTACGCATGTAACCGCGGCTATCCTTGTAGGTATAGTAGCGGTAAGGCTCGCTCGGTGCGAACATCGGCACGAAAAGCTGCTTCTTCAGATCATCGCTGGAATTGTTTTTGACCCGGGTATAGCCGGACGTGTTGCTCAGAAGTGCGATGTCATCGGTTGTGTTGTAGGGCCATGGACGCATTTCCACGCAGCCCTGCCAGCTTGCACCCATCAGCGCATAGACGTCATGGCGGGTGCGCCATTTCCAGCCGCCATTGACGTGCTCCTGAAAGCCGGTGCGATTGGCTCTAACGTTGTTGGCCGTGTCGTAATTGAACCAGTCAAGGTTTTCATGGTGGATTGGTGACCAGCCATTGCGATCCATCCAGGTCTTGTTCTGATTGCTTGTGCCTATGTTGACGGAGGCGGCGAAGGGAACCAGGGCAAACTTGACCGGGTCCGGCTTGTTGGAGAAGCTCGCTGCATTGTAGACCGTTTCAATCAGGTCCTTGGCGGTGCTCTTGGCCAGCGTCATGCGGCTGTTTGAACCCATGGAACCCGAATTATCGATCACCAGTGCCACTTCAACCGTCATGTTGCCCATGGCGACCTGTGATGCAATGCCGATCTTGAACTGGTCCTGTCCCATGACAGAGGCAATGAAGGTGTCGTAATCGAGCTTGGCATCAAGACCGAGCGTCTTTTGCTGGACCATCTCGCCATCTTCATTGGCTACCATTTCGGTCCTGACCGTTACATCAAGGTCGATCCGGTTGGCGGCAATCGAGGATGGCAGGTTCGCATCGAAGAAATCGCGGGCATATTGCTCCAGCGCCGCACCGGTCGTGCCCGATGCCATCTGTTTCGCGGTGGCCAGTGCAGCAGCGTCGAGGCTGTGCTGGACCATGTTCCGCTCACGCGACATGTTGGAATAGTCAATCGCCAGGCTTGCCGCACCAATTGCGGGAAAAGCGCAAATCGCGAAGATGATTGCGAAGTTGCCGGATTCGTTCGCGAGAAAATCGCGATAACGCCGCAAGATAGATTTTTGTTTCGTCATGGTAGACCCTCTGCTCTCTACCGGGGAGGCGGGTTTTTCCCGTACACACCAGTTGTCTGTAGAGCATGGGTAACACAGAGGTCTTTCAGCAATTTTAGCCCGATCCGCACAATTTTATTCTAATTGTCGCACGGATTTGGAGCCCCGGATTGGCCGGAGCTCCCTGCTGTGACCAGTTAAGGCTGGTTTCTCATTTCATGATGCGGATATCCGAAATCTGGGTGGCGATGGAGGCCATTGCGTCCTGGATGCCCGCGCCGTTGACGTCGAAATAGAAGGTTCCGCTCGCCATTACCGGTTGACCGTCAACAATCCCGGACCCGGCGCAGGCGTCGAGCATTTGCTTGACAGACGAGCCGTTGGAGACGTCGAAGGCAATGGTGAAGACGGTCACGCCTGCTGCCTTGGCATTGTTGCAGGTCTGAAGTGTATGAGCATTCATCTTCTTTTCGTAGGTGTTCATCGACTGGCCGGAATAAATTGTTCCGGCAAGGTCTGAACTGGACAAGCCCTGTTCGATGCGATCGTGTTTTTCATAACCCCAGGCGGCATAGGTGCTGCCATTCACATAACTGCTGCTGGTTCCATAGGTGTTGTTACCATCCGTCAGCACGATCATGTATTTGCGGTTCTCGGTGTCGGAAACCTCACGACCGCCGGTGAATGGTTCCTGCGGAGAAAGCGTGCGCCAGCCCCAGGCCACACCTTCCTGGATGTTGGTGTTGCCGTTGGCCACCATGTTGTTGACCGCGGTCTCGATATTCGACTGGGAGGTCGTCAGTGGCGTCAGCGCATTTGTGGTGCAGGAATAGTTCGGACCGAAGCTGCTACCAAAGGACGGAATCTGGTTGTCAATCTTTGCGGCCTGGTAACGCCAGATCCAGTTCTGACGCTGGTTTTGGCCACCATTTTTCGCGTTTGAATTGGTGTTGGTGCCGGTGCCAGTGCTGTTGGGATAATCCTGATATCTGATCCAGGCTGCGGAATTGGTTCCGGTCGGCATGCGCCAGTCGGCTCTTGACGTCCAGGAACTGTTCTTGCCGAGATAGTCGTTCGGGTACGTCGTGCTGTCACTGCTGGAAGAGCCGCTGGTGTTCGTGACTTTCTTGTTGCCGGGTTCAGCGGGTGCAAGCATTGGCACGAAGAATTTTGCCCTGTCCTGTGCACCTGAAGCCGGAGTGGTTGCACTGTTGCCGGCGGTTGCGTTGTTAAAGGCAACAGTGTCCTCAGTATTGTGCGGCCATGGTCGCATTTCCACGCAGCCATCCCAGTTTTCTCCAAGGATGGAATAGATGTCGAAGCGGGTTCTGGATTGCCAGACACCATTCATCTTTTCCTGGAAACCTGCTCCGTTCCAGCGGGTTTGGTTGGTTGTGTAGTAGGTTGACCAGTCGAGATTTTCATTGTGGATTGGAGATACACCCTTTGTGTCCATCCAGTTGGCATTTGCATTGTTGGCGCCGATGTTTACAGAAGCAGCAAAGGGAACGAGCGAGAACTTGACCGGATCAGTCTTGTTGGAAAAGCCCGACGCGTTGTAGACCGTGGTGATGAGGTCCTTCGCGGTGCTCTTCGCGAGGTTGATGCGGGTTCCGCCCATCGAGCCCGAATTGTCGATGACGAGAGCGACTTCAACCGTCATGTTGCCCATGGCTACCTGCGACGAGATACCGATCTGGAACTCGTCCTGCCCAATGACATTGGCAATGAAAGTGTCGTAGTCGAGGGCCGCTTCTAGGGCGAGGGTCTTTTGCGGAACCAGGTCGCCGTTATCGTTGGGCACCATTTCCGACTTGATATCAACACTCAGGTCGATGCGGTTGGCCGCAATTGTCGATGGAAGGTTCGCATCGAAGAAGTCGCGGGCATACTGCTCCAGTGCCGCCCCGGTGGTTCCCGATGCCATCTGCTTGGCAGTAGCCAGAGCTGCGGCATCCAGGCTGTGCTGAACCAGGTTGCGTTCCCTCGACATGTTTGAATAGTCGAGTGCCAGGCTTGCCGCACCAAGTGCGGGGAAAGCGCATATCGCAAAGATGATTGCGAAGTTGCCCGACTCATTGCGGAGCATTGAATTGAGTTTCTTGAGTATCATGTTGCCAACTCCAGTCCTCGGAAAAGGGGGACTTCCTGTGCTGGCCTTTTTACGCCGCAATCTCCTTTAGCGGGGTTTAGTTAGTCGATAAAATTTTAGCCGACTGAACAAATAGTTTGTTTGCGACGACCGTGCTGGTTTGCACGATGGGTTCGATTATCTGTAACCTGTTGATTTTGTTATTTTTAATCGGCAGTGTTGCACAAAAAAAACCGAAATATCCCAAAAGCGACGACAGCGTTGTCGTACGGATGCGAAGCCCTATCGGAACCAGGAGTTTGTGCAGTGTCAGGGCAAATATGCACAGAAACATGGGCTGGCCTCACGGTAGAAATTGACAGTCTGTTTACCAATTGCGTGAATTTCCCGGGAAAAATCTCATCCTCGGGCGGGTAAGGTTCGGATTTGACCAAACACTTGGGGTCAAAGCGCCTGAAAGCTGATGGCTGTTGACTGAAAATGCGGCGACAGCCGGCACCGGAGCGTGAGCCGAGGGCGGAAAAAGAAAAAGACGGCCATGGTCTGCAGGACCATGACCGCCTGGAACAAACAGGCAGACCAGAGTTTGGGACGCTGATCGTCTGCCGGCAAGTTCAAGCCCTTGTGGTTCGCCTGTCTTTGACGAACCGGAAATCAATCATTGTCTGAGGGTGCCCAGACGGCGCAAATTTTGCTCGATTTGCATGATGGCCGCATTTGCGCCGGCAAGTTCTGCGCCATGCCCGATAGCTTCAAGCCGCACAGCCAACCCATTTGCGACGAGTTCCGGCCTGTCTGAGGCGGCGAGATTGGCGGCCGTCTTTTCCGCCGAGTTCCTTGCAGCCGAGATCTGGTCGCGGGCACGTTTCAGGCCGGGAAGGGCCTTGGCTCCCGAACTCTCTGCGTAGGTTGCACGCCAGATTGGCCCGCCAAGTTCCTCGTTGAGCGAATTCTGCCGTGCGGCCATGGCCGCATCCTCATATGCCCTTCGGCGTGGCGACAGGGCGCCGAGTTTCAGCCCCAGTTTCACCTTTGCATAGACATCCTCACTGGCCGGATCGCCAAGCAATGCATCGGCCTGGATGGCGCGATAGCCACCTTCGATGTCGATACTGAGCGCATCGAGTGTACGGATTTCGCGGTCAATTCCCTGCAGCCGGGTTTCGGCTTCGACAAGTTCACGGTTGCGACCGGCAATCTGCCAGCCTTCGACGGAAGGAAAGTCCTTGCGCTTCTCGATGTCCGAACGGGCGTTTTCCATTTCGGCCTTGCGCGCTGCGACGAGCCGGAAGACGGCGTCTGCCTGCTGGCTGGTGATGTCGCCGCTGCTGGCAAGGTTGCGTGCTTTTGAGTTGATCTTCTCCATTTCGCCTGCCTTGCCGCGCAAATAGGCTTCCTTGGCGACAGCGCTCGCCAGAAGTGCGGCTTCGTCTGCAAGCTGCATGGCCGACGAGATGACCCTGGATGCCGTGTGCTGGTTGCACTTGACCTCACCGGACTGGCGGACCAGCTCTGCACGGCGGTAATCGAGAAGATTGACGCCAATGTTCACCGAGTAATTGCCCGAGTCATCTGTACTGGCCGATACAGACGGCGATGCGATGATTTCCGCCTGCGCATTCGCATTGTTGACGAGATAGTCGCACCAGGATGAGTGCGTGCCATCTGCCTGATGCGCAACGCCTGGCAAGGGAGCGTTGTCCGAAGTCGAGACTGCGACATGCTCGCTTGCTGCTGCCGTGGTTCCACCAGTCGTGGTCAGGGCGGTCGTGGTTGGGGCGGTCGTAGTCTCGGTCTGACCACGGGCACCCACGCCCATCAGGGCGCTGGTCGTCGTGGAACAACCGGCTACCGGTCCTGCGAAAACCGCACTGATCAGGCATGCCGCCACGATGCGACTTGCTCCGGCCGACTTGCGATCAGAAGAAGAGTGGGCGTGATGCATGGAGTATCTCTTTCAGGGCAGCTTTCTCATCGGTGAGCTTTGCCTCGATGAACTGGCCGCGCATCGGCTTGCCGAAGAACGGATGGGTGGTGGATATTTCGCCTGGAACTGCCGAGCCGATGGTGCCGATCTTGCTGCACCAGAAGACCATGGCGGCGCAGCTGTAGAGCGGCTTGCCTTCTTCGAACGAGCCGAGATTGTCGTACGGCACGAACAGTACCGTAACGGGTTCCTTTACGGCCTTGATCAACGGAGTTGCCTGAAGGCTCGCAATGCTTTCGTTGAGAACCTTTAGACTGTCAGCGAGCGGGCCGCGCTGGTCTTCGGCTGTGGCAAGATCAGCCCTTGCCCTGGACAGGATCTGCCGCACCTCGATCACCTGGTTCGACAATGGCACCAACTCGGTTACGCCCGAAGAGATCGAAACCGGCATGTCGCTGTCGAGCTGCATGCGCAGGCTGGCAAGAAAATTCACAGTCTGGGAGATTCGATCATATTCGGATTGCTTGTCGACGATTTCGGATTTCAGCGACTGGATCTGACGCTCCATCTGCGCGAGATTCAGCAGCCCGGTCTCAAATGAGTTCTTGCTGATGACACGGCGATCATAGTCGCGCTTGAGCCTGGCCTGCTCCTGCTGGCGTTGCTTGCTTGAGCCGAAGTTCTCCAGAACCGAGCGAAGCGCCGGCAACTGGGTTTCGAGTTCTGTTTTCAGTCGTTTGCGGTTTTCAATTTCCTGGGTGATCGTGCCACTGACCAGTACCGCGAGGGATTGTGATCTAGAAATCGATTCGCGCGCTTCATTTGCGTTGTGCAACGCGTCCGTGAGCTGCTGATTGATGACATTGCGCTTGACCTTCATTTCATTGAAGTCGCGCTCTGCCTTCAGGACAAGTTCATGACCATGCCCCAACTGGATCGGCGTCGACCAACCGGATGAGGTGAGGAAGAAGACGATCATGACGCCGTAGCTGACAAAGGCAAGAAAGAGCGAGCCAAGGATTGTCAGCGCGAGATGCTTGTACAGCCACGACAGGACCGGAGTAATACCCGGCAGTTGTGACATTAGATGGGTCACGTGCTGGGCGAAGGTGATGTCGCTTGCTCCGTCATCAAGGTCGTGCCCGGCGTCGTGACCGGTCTGATCGGTTGTGTCCTCAACAACAGTTTGCCTGGAAATGTCGCCGGCGCGACGAGTGGGAGCGTTCAGGGCAATACCGGAATTGCGGCGCTGATCGACAATTTCGATGCCAAGGCTGTCGGCAATTGACGCGGCGTCATAAGGCGGCAGGAAAACTGCGCTGACTTTCTGGATCGCGCGAACCGCCAATTCACTTTCGGGGCCTGCCAGAACCACGATGTTCCTGACCTGCTCCAGTCGGGCGATCTGCGGGATCATCAGGGCAAGTGCGCCATCTTCGCGATTGTCGACGAGCACATGATCATAGGCATTGCTCGACAGCGCCTGAGAAGCTTCCCGGGCGTTTTCTGCATGGCTGACGGTAAGGTTGCCGCGCATTCTGACCAGTGCAGCAGCAAGTGCACGCGCTTCGCGCCCGATCACCAGGATCCGGCTCGGCGCAGCAGCAATCTGCTGGTTGTGGTCGAGAAGTGCGCTCATGGAACCGCCGCCCCCGCAACCTTGCCGGTGGCCAGCTTCTTCTTCTTGGCACCGCGTGTTTCCCACGAGGTCGTGGCAAGGGTGCCAAGGCCAAGCGGCGTCATGGTCAGGTAGAGAACCGGAAACACGAAAGCCATGGCCATGAACCACACACCATCGGTGCGGGCCATTTTGGGCAGCTTGTGCTTGTTGAACTCATAGGCAATGCCGAATGTGGTGGCGAGCAGTGCGTGCAACATCATCGGAATGATGAAACCCAAACGCGTGAACTCGGCAAACAATACCAGCGGATAGAACATCAACAGCATGCCCATCGACAGGTAGTGCACCAGCACATAGGGATTGAAGCGGCCAAGATGCGGGATGGCCGTGATCAAGTCGATCAGGTTCGAGCGCCGCCAACGCAATTGCTGCGACAGGTAGTTGCCCAAAGTGGCCGGAGCCTTGGTGAAGCAATGTGCTTCGAAGGTCAGGCGGGTCTTGTAGCCCTTTTCCACGAGCTTGCGTGTCAGGAAGCGGTCTTCGCCGTACTTGACTTCCTCGCCCAGGAAGCGACGGTCGGCAACATCCTCGTCGACTGCAAGCAATGCCTCGCGCTTGTACAATGTCAGGCAGCCTGACAGGCACATGACGTGACTGAAAGTGTTTTCGACATTCTTGAGGAACTGGTAGCCGACCCAGTATTTGACGGCCTGCATCTTGGTAAGCCAGTTGACATCGGCATTGGAAACGAAGACGCAGCCGCCGACAGCGTCGGAATTGGTCGAAACGAGATGGCGGACAAGAAGGCGCAGTGCCTTCTTGTCGACAATCACGTCTGAATCGACCGACAGAACCAGTTCGCTTGTTACCTGCTGAACAGCATTCTTGATGCCCAGGCGCTTGCCCATGTTGTGCGGATTGCGGATGACGCGCATCCAGGGCCAGATATCATGAACCTTGAGTAGATGATCGTAGGTTCCGTCGGTCGACTGGTCATCGACGAAGACTATCTCAAGCTTGTCGGACGGGTAGTCGAGGCGGGAGAACGAGCGAGCAGTGGCGATGACATGATCGCCTTCATTGAACACTGGTACCACGATCGTCACGGTCGGCCAGACAGCCGGATCCGAACCGAATCCCGGCTTCGTCCGCGGGTCAAGCATTCTTGCCAGCGAGCCGAACAGATACCTGTTCACAAAAATGATGAGCACCAGAATGGCGAACAGCCACTCGGCAGATGCTAACCCAATCATGCAACTTATCTTTCTTGTTTTGCATGACTGATAGCGGTTTTCCGTTATCAGCGTCCCAGCCGCCAACATAGGGTCATCGCCTTAAGGTGCAGCTAATGAGATTGGTTTATTTTTCCCTTCATTTCCGGCCGCAATGTATCAATAAAATTTTTCGTTGATTAACCAGTGAAATCAAAAGCTTGCTGCCATGTTTGGAAATAAGGAATTCTTATGTTTCTGCCCGTATTCAAATGACACGGGCAAGGACAAGAAAAAGAACCTTCCCGCAACAACAACAATAATAATGACGACCTTTTGCAGGGGGATAATAATGAACTTGACGGTGGGGTCAGTGCGTCTGGTCGAGGACGCGAACAGCAAGGCGGCACTTCCAAATCCCGAAACCGCGGTCGTGGCCGTTGTCGGTCTTGGATATGTGGGGCTCCCACTCCTCACCGGATTTGGCGCAAATGGCCGCGCAATCGGCTTCGACATTGACCGGGCCAAGATCGACGGACTGGCCATGGGGATTGACGCTGCACAGCAGTGCAGTGCGGAAGACCTTTCCAACCCGAACCTCGAATTTTCAACCGATGAAGCCGTCATTCGCGACGCCGATGTTGTAGTCGTCTGCGTGCCGACCCCGGTGATGCAGGGCAACAAGCCCGACTACCGGCCGGTTCTTGCGGCAAGCCGGATGATCGGCCGCAACATGAAGCCGGGGGCGGTTGTTGTCTATGAAAGCACCGTTGATCCGGGCACCACGGAAAACCGCTGCCTGCCACTTCTTGAGGAGTTTTCGGGCCTGCTCGAAGGCCAGGACTTCTTCATCGGCTATTCTCCGGAGCGCGTAAGTCCGGGCGAGCATGCGCGGCGTGTCGGCGACATCAAGAAGATCGTTGCAGGTTCGACGCCGCAGGTATCGGATTTCCTGGAGAACCTCTATTCACGTGTCGTCAAGGCAGGGCTTTTCAAGGCAACGTCAATCAAGGTCGCGGAGGCTGCCAAGATCCTTGAAAACACACAGCGCGATGTGAACATTGCCCTCATCAACGAGATGATGCAGCTGTTTGACGCCATGGACATCAAGGTCAGTGATGTTGTCGCTGCCGCTGGTTCCAAGTGGAATTTCCATACCTATTTCCCTGGCCTTGTCGGTGGGCATTGCATTTCCGTAGACCCGTTCTTCCTGCTCAATGCAGGGCGCGGACACGGGCTGTCGATGGATGTGGTTGCATCGGCCCGCGCTGTAAATGAACGTACAGCGCATTTCATTGCCGACAAGCTGCACACAATGCTCGCGCCGGAACGACATGACCTCAAGGGCTACAAGGTGCTGGTTCTGGGCAGGGCGTTCAAGGACAATTGCCCGGATACCCGCAACTCGAAATCCTTCGCAGTGATGGATTCGCTGTGGAACCGTGGCGCGGATGTCTATTCCTATGACCCGATCGCCGATGACAGCCACTTCGAAGGCGGACGCGGGGCGATCCTGGTCAATGAGATATCGGAGTTCGCACCTTATGACGCCGTGGTCGTGACCGCCGCGCATGACGAGTTCAAGCGCGACATCGATGTCTTCAAGCTCGCTTCGGTATTGCCGCGCATGTCGCCGGTGGTTGATTTGCGCAAGCTGGTCGATCCGGATCTTGCAAGGCTGCACTTCAATTACTGGACGCCGTGATCGCATTTTCCGGCTAATAAACGAAACCCGCGGAGCCATTCGCGGGTTTTTTCGTGCCTTGAGGGCAGGGGGCGCAGCGTCCTTGTCCGAACCGGAGAAAACAAAAGCGCAAAAAACGGAAAGACGCCAGTCGAAACCAGCGCCTCCCTGTTTCCGCATTGCGCCGTCACGATTGCTTTCATGCGTTGCCGCGATCCCGCTCTCATTTCGACCCATGCGGGGATCGGCATCTGTTCAGCTTGAAATGCAGCGCATATTCGCAAGAACATTCGCCAGGCACTTCATGCCGGTCATCCGCCTTTGTTGCTTCATGCCCTTGCTCCTGCTTCCAGACCGGCAAGCCGGACATCCACAGCCACACAGGCAATCTGCCTCGAACCAACGAATTGCCCGTCGTTTGTTCTTTTACGGGTGCGTTCACGCGCTACCGTGTGCCTTCCGCTTCCGGATTCCCATGCCTCTAGGCCGGCGGACATGAGAATTGCGGCACGGTGCAGGTAATAATGTTCTTCCCGTTTCGGGTTGGCTTTCCCTGACGTTTCGAACCCTGCAGGCAGATGCTCGCGCCAAGCGGGCGGGGTGTAAAGCTGAACTTTTCCACCGGTTGTGAATATCGTGGACAAAAAAGAGCGCGGTCCGTGCAGGCCGCGCTCCGTGAACCGGATGTCCATCCAATCACTCAACCGATGATGAAATCATCGATGTGGAGGTCTGTCAGGTGTAGTCCTTCCAGCAATATTGTACCGTTGTCGAGCGTAATCAGCACGCCCTGGCTGGTTTCGCTCAGTGCCGACATGGCATCAGCAGCCGAGGTCAGGCCGTGGTCGCCCTGCAGCCAGAGACGGTCTGTACGGCCAGCACCTGCCCAGAAATCGGTGATACGGTCATTGCCGAAACTGCCGTCGAAGACAAACACGTCAGCGCCTGCACCGCCGGTCAGGATGTCATTGCCACCTTCGCCGAGAATGTAGTCATTGCCACCGCGGCCATCGATAATGTCGGCGCCGTTGCCGCCGACGATGCGGTTTACCGCACTGTCACCGCGAATGGTGTCGTCGAAATTGGAGCCATAAACATATTCGATACCGAAATAAGTGTCACCGGTTGCCTCACCGGCAAAGCCGGCGCCGGAAAGGTCAACGCCGACCCCTGCATCTGCATAGGAATAATCGGCAGCGTCGCGGTCGCCCGCACCACCATCGAGAATGTCTGCTCCAGCGCCACCGACCAGAATGTCGTTGCCGCCACCACCGAACAACTGGTCATTGCCGGCATTGCCGACAAGACGGTTGATCGATGCGTCACCGGTGATGATGTCATCATGCGCCGAGCCATAGACATATTCGAGGCGTGAGAGCGTGTCGCCATCCGCGTCACCGCCTGAAGCGATGCCGGTGAGCAGGTTGACCGTTACGCCTGATGCCGATGCCGAATAGTCGACCGTGTCGGCGCTGCCAGTTCCGCCATCCAGGAAGTCGGCACCTGCACCGCCGATCAGGGTATCGTTGCCTGCTCCTCCCCGGATCGTGTCATTGCCGTCGCGGCCATCAATCCGGTTGTCGCCAGCGTCACCCGTCAATGTGTCGTTGAAGAGCGAGCCATACAGGTTTTCGACGCCATAGAACGTGTCGCCATGCGCATCGCCACCCAAACCGATATTGCGTTCGAGGTTGGCTGTGACGCCTTCATCTGACCATTCATAGTCTGCAGCATCGGTGCCGTCGCCGCCGATCAGGATGTCTGCGCCTCGGCCGCCGATGAGAATGTCATCGCCACCCATGCCGTCGAGCGTGTCATTGCCGAGACGTCCAACAAGCCGGTTGACGCCGCCATCACCGATCAGGTGATCATCATGCATTGATCCGTAGATGTATTCGATATTGGCAAAAGTATCGCCCTCCGCGTCACCGCCTGAACCGGAATTGCCGGCAAGGTTCACCGTGACGCCCGAGGCGCTGTTGACATAGTCGACGGCATCATCATCGCCAGCTCCGCCGTCGAGATAGTCAGCGCCCGCGCCGCCTTCGAGGACGTCCTTGCCATCGCCACCATAGAGAGAATCGTTGCCATCATTGCCGAAGAGATCGTCATCACCAGCATTGCCGTAGACCTGGTCGTTGCCAGCGCCTCCGGACGCCATGTCATCACCATCTCCGCCATTGACGGTGTCGTTGCCGTCGCCTCCATCGAGAATGTCGTTTCCGGCGTCACCATTCAGCAAATCAATGCCTGCTCCGCCAAGAACGGTATCGATGCCGTTGCCGCCGAAAATCGTATCGTCGCCGTCGCCACCATCGAGCGTGTCGCTGCCGTCGCCACCGTTGATGGTGTCATTGCCTGCGCGGCCTTCAAGTACGTTGTCATTGCCGTCACCCGTCAGGATGTCCGCATTGTCGCCGCCAATAATGTTCTCGATACCGGAATAGCTGTTGTGATACTGGTCCGTGCCCGTGTTGAGGTCGATGTAGAAAGCGAATTTCTCGACATCCGAGCCGTCGATCAGATAGGTATCGATCCCGTCTCCACCGATGAAGACGTCGCCCGCGCCGTTGTCATAACCGGCGACCAGGATGTCATTGCCTGCGCCACCATCGATGATGTCGCGACCATTACCACCGTCGAGGATGTCGTCACCGTCGCCACCATCGAGCGTGTCGTTGCCGTCGCCGCCATTCAGTGTGTCATTGCCGACCCCACCGAACAGCTGATCTTCGTCCGCGCCACCGGAGATCGTGTCATCTCCGTCTTCGCCATAAAGAATGTCCTGGTCATTCCCGCCATCAATGATGTCGTTGCCGGTGCCGCCCCAGATCTCGTCATTGCCACCGAAACCGGTCAGCGTGTCGTTGCCGCCGTTTCCGTAGATGCGGTCATCGCGATTGGTTCCGTTCAGGATATCATCGCTGGACTTTCCATTTCTTGTTGGCATTGAAGCCCCCCCAAGAGCTTTTTGTTTTTGGCTTCCAGATAAAAGCCAATTCGATCATTCAAATATAGCCCAACTGGGGCTTTGAATTGTTAACGTACGGTAATATTTTAGGAAATTCAATTTCGTGGTTTGAAAATATTGAAATCTGCGGGAGCAATTTTCAGAAATTTTTACATAAAAAAGGCGGCTCTAGGCCGCCATTTTCAATTTGTTTTGTGTCAGTGCTCAGGAGTTTCTGACCTGGTCAAGGAGCTGCAGGTTGCCCTGGGTTTCTTCAAGTGTCGGGTCCTTGCTCTGGGCGCGGTTGAAGAAGGCGCTTGCCTTCTTGTAATCGCCGCGCAGCAGGTATGAGTAACCGCGGTTGTTGAGGATACGCGGGTCGTCGCCCTTCATCTTGGCGAGCTGGTCATAGGCGCGGTCAGCATTGTCGAAACGGCCAAGCTGGTCGTAGGAGGCTGCAAGACCCACCCATGCTGCCACATTGTCTGCGCGGATTTCCACAGCCTGTCTGAAATATTTCTCTGACAGTCCATAATTCGCGTCGCGGAAACTTTCCTTGCCCAGTTCAACCAGGCGCGCGGACTTGTCGCCCTTCAGGCTGACCTGGTTGGACCATGGCGATGCCGGACCGTCGGCATCGATGCGATTGCCGTTGCCGTCCACACCCAGCGAACTGGTGATGGTGTCATCAGTCGAATGCGTTGAAGTCCCCGTGGTGTTGCAGCCGGCGAGCGGAAGGCTCGTGACAGCAACGAGCATGATCGCCCGCATGAACCTGTTCATTTTACGTCCCCGTAGGAATTGTTCTTTTTATGAAACTACCTTCGCACGCAAAGCTTAATATCCATGTGTACGGAAACGGTTCAATTTTATGCAATGGGAAAAATTGCGTTAATTCCCGGGCAGAGCCGAAACAATATTACTGGTTCATCAACCGCACGGCGGTTGGCAGCACGGCAACGCCAATAACGATTGGCAGAATGAACGCCGTTACTGGTATCGAGAGCTTGGCTGGCAGGGCATAGGCCTTTTCTTCAGCCATCATCATGCGCTTGTGACGCATCTCCTCGCTGTAGACGCGCAACGCGTCGGACACGCTGGTTCCCAGTTCCTTGGACTGCTGCACCATGGTTGCAAATCCCTGCACCTCTTCGAGGCCGAGACGCTCGCCGAAGGCACGCAACGCCTGGTCGAGTGGTCTGCCGGCGCGAACCTCAAGCGATGCAAGCGTGAGCTGGCGTGACAGCGTGGGATAGGTTTTCTCGATTTCGCGCGCGATACGCTCGATGGAGGCTTCCATGGTGAGGCCTGCTTCGGCAGCAACAATCATCAAGTCCATCACATCGGGAAAACCGGAACGATTTTCGCTCTTGAGTTTCTTGATACGGCCATTGAGGTGCCAGTTGGGCAGGAAATAACCGAGTGTGGCCAGTATGAGGATAAGGATCATCTTGCGTGCCGAAACCATGTCCGGCCAGACAAAAAGCACGATCATGACACCGGCAAGTGCGGCAAAGACTGCAATGATGATGCGTGATCCCATGAACCAACCCAAAGCATTCGGGTTCATGTACCCACCCTGCATCAGCTGGCTCTGCATCTTGCGCTGACTCTTGGGATCGTTGTTCGCATAGAAGTCATTGGTGCGCTGGGCGATCTTGCGGGCAGCCCCCTTCGCACCCTTTGCCGGTGTATCTTCCCCGTTTCTTCCCGATGTCTGGCCGCTGATGTCGAGCCGCTTGCGGATATCCGAACGTGAGCGATTCTCGGTCCGGGCCTGTGTGAAGTAAAACAACAGGCCAAAGACCACCAGGGCGAAGAATATGCTGGCGAAGAACAGGGGATTGAAGCCGGTCAAGAGGGATTCCATGTCATCAAACCTTGAAGCTGACCATTTTCATGATGAGAAGATTGCCTGATGTCAGCCAGAACAGCAGGAAGCCGAAGCCGTAATAGGTCTGGCTGTACTGCCAGATGCCGCCATAGTAGTCGGGCATCAACAGCAGGAGAACCATGAACAGGATAATCGGCATCGCGCTCAGGAAGATCGCAGACATGCGGCCTTCCGCGGAGATGGCCTTTACCTTCGCCTTCATCTTCAACCGGTCACGCACAACCTTGGACAGACTTTCGAGAATTTCGCGCAGATTGCCACCGGTTGTGGACTGGATCGACACTGCAGAAACCAGCAGTGGAAGATCAGAATGGCCGACCCGGTCATACATGCCCATGAGACCGGTAACCAGATCGGAGCCGTAGGTGACCTCGTCAGCGACCATGCCGAATTCGGTTCCGATCGGGTCGGGCATTTCACGCGCCACCATCGAGATCGCGACCGGCACCGGATGGCCAGCCTTGAGGCTTCGGGTTATGAGATCGATAGCCTCGGGCAACTGCTTTCCGAACTTGTTCATCTTCGAATTGCGGCGGTAACGCAGATAAGCCATTGGTGCGATGAACCAGACCACTGGTATCGCAGCGAGCGTCATCAGCAGCGAACGGGTCAGGAAAAGGATTATCAGTGTGGCGATCGCGCTGGAGCCGGCCCAGTATCCCATGGCTTTGGAGATGCCGGTGGTGATGCCTGCCTGGACGAAAAGGCGGTTCAGCCACTGTATCGGCATGACCATCTTGCCGTCCTCGTCGAGGCCGCGTTCCTTGCGCAATTGCAGCAGGATCTGTTTCTGGCTGACCTTTCCCGCATCAGCCGCCGCCATGCGGCGGTTGATGCGTTTGCGGTCGCCGGAACCGCTGGCAAACAGCATGTAGCCGGCTTCGACGAACAGGATCGCCGAGACCACGGACGAGATGTAGAAGACGTGGATGGTTTCGATTTCGAACATGATCAAGTCACTTCAATTCGACGCCGGGTTCAAACACATCGCCTGGAATCCGTACGCCCATGGCGACAAGGTGCTCGAGGAATCGCGGGCGCACACCGGTGGCCTCGAAATGGCCATGGATCTTTCCGTCCGGATCCGTGCTTGTCCGCTTGTATTTGAAGATTTCCTGCATCTGGATGATGTCACCTTCCATGCCGGTTACTTCTGCAATCGAAGTCACTTTTCTCTGGCCATCAGACAGGCGGGTCAATTGCACGATCAGATGGATGGCACCGGCGATCTGGCTGCGGATCGATTGCACGGTCATCGGCATGCCGGTCATGCCCAGCATCTGCTCCAGACGTGAAATCGCATCACGCGGCGTGTTGGAGTGGATGGTTGCCATCGAGCCTTCGTGACCGGTGTTCATGGCCTGAAGCATGTCGAACGCTTCCTCGCCACGCACTTCGCCGAGGATCACGCGGTCGGGACGCATGCGCAGGGCGTTCTTGACAAGGTCACGCTGCTTGATTTCGCCGCTGCCCTCATTGTTCGAAGGCCGGGTTTCCATTCGACCGACATGGGGCACATGCAGCGCCAGTTCCGCCGCATCCTCGATGGTGATGATGCGTTCCTTTTCGGAGATGAAGGCGGAAAGGGCGTTCAGCATCGTGGTCTTGCCGGTACCTGTACCACCGGAAATGATCGTCGTCATTCGGCAGGCAACGGCATGCTTGAGGACCATCGCCATCTGCGGCGCAATCGCGTTGTATTCGACCAACTTGTCGAGGCTGAGCTTGTTCTTGGAGAATTTGCGGATTGAGACAAGCGGCCCGTCAATCGCAATTGGGCGAATGGCTGCGTTGAAGCGTGAACCGTCCGCCATGCGGGCGTCGCACATCGGGTTCATCTCGTCGATCCGCCGCCCGACATTGGCAACGATCTTGTTGACGATGCGCAGCAGATGCGCCTCATCCTTGAACGGAATGACGATGGGTTGCAGCACGCCCTTGATTTCGGCGTAACAATTGTTCGGCCCGTTGATCAGGATGTCGGAGATGTCCGGATTGCGCATCAACGGTTCAAGCGGACCGAGCCCGGTCATTTCATCGACCAGGGTGCCGACAAATTCCTCCAGCTCGACATTGTTGAGCGCGAGGCGTTCCTTGGCGACATAGGCCGAGACAAAATTGTGGATCTCGCGGACCAGCGCGTCGCGCGGGAGCTTTTCCAGTGCGGCGAGGTTGAACTCCTCCAGCATCTTGCGGTGCAGGGCAACCTTGGCGTCCAGGATCTTCTGGCGGGAAGGGCTGTTGTTGTTTTCCTGCGGCGCGGCCATCGGGCGCGGTTGCGGCGCCAACGAAACTCCTGGCTGCACCGGCTTGGGGAGCTCACGAACGACCGGCGGCTCTCCTGCCTTTGCCTCTTCCGGCGATGGTGGCAGTTCAACTGGCGTTTCCCGGCTGGCAGCCGGAGCCTTGGCTGCGAGCGGTGCCACCGGTGCGTCGCCGAAAATATCGGCTTCGATGGTGGCAGCGTGCAGTGCGGAAAAGCGGTTCATGCTGTCACCTGCCTCAAGCTTTCTTGCGCATCAGGAGATTGCGACCCATGGCCATGAGGCCACCGGCACGCGCTTGTGGTGCTGCAATGTCAGCCTGGTCTGTGAGAATTATACGGGACAGGGCCATTGTGACATTGTTTCCGGCTTCGATATCCTCAAGCGGAACGCCACGGTCAACTGCATCGCGGACGAGCCGGTAGTTGTTGGGAATGCCACCGGCATACCAGTCGCCCAAGGCTTCCTCGACGTCCTTCGCGTTGAGGCCGGAGCCTGATGCGCGCATGTCCATGCGGTTTACCAGCACCTGGGCGTTTGACTGGTTGCCGACCTTCTGGGCGATAACCTCGACGAGGCGGCGGGCATGGCGGATCGAAGGCACCGTCATGTCAGCGACGACGAACAGCCGGTTTGAGCCGATCAGCACCGTGTCCGTCCATGGGAACCAGATGCGGGGCATATCGATAACGACATAGTCGAAATAGGCAGAGACAAGGTCAAGCAGGCGCACGACCAGGGCTGCCTTGAAAGAACGCATCTCGCTTGGCTGGTTGGGAGCGGCTATCACCGAAAGACCGCTTGAATGCTTGGAAAGCATCACATCCAGCAATTGCCTGTCGAGGCGTTCCGGCGCGTTTTCGATTTCCGAGATGTCGAAGCGTGGCTCGATGTCGAGATATTCAGCACATGAGCCCTGCTGGAAGTTCAAATCAACCACACAAGTTGTACGACCGAGCTTGCGTCCGTACTTGTTGAGGATTTGTGCGGTTTCCAGCGCCATGGATGTAGTGCCAACGCCACCGGAAGCAGGCATGAAGGCGAGGAATTGTGGCTCGACCGATGCTTCCTCACCCGGTTTTTTCAGGGCGTTGTTGCAGGCACGAACCAAGTCTGAAGTCTGCAGCGGCTTGATCAGGAAATCCGACACCTTGAGCTGGATCAGGATACGCGCTGCGGCGGGGCTGAAATTCGAGGTGACAACCACAAGCGAACAGGCAGGGCCTGCCATGCGCTTGATCTTCTGCAGTTGTTCGAAGTCTGCGACCTTCGAAGCGTCGAGATCGATTATGAGGGCGGTGCAATTGAGATCGCGGACTTCCGCGCCGACTTGCTGGATGTTCTTCTCGAGAACCCGAAGTGTCTGACCCTTGCCGGTCGGGAATGCGCCCTTGGTCATGGCGACCAGTGCGGCATCGTCAGAAATCAATGCAAGGCTACGGTCGTTGGTGTCGCTTCTCGCGCTCATGTTCTTGTCCCTTGTGTCCCTTTTTCAGCTGCTCCCCCGGAGCGGCATACATCCCTTTTTGCGTTACTGGTTTGGTACTACCAGTTGAACGGGCTTGAGCGATTCTGCCGGCTTTTCCTCGCCATAGGTCCGGTATTTCCTGATTGCCGTGCCCTGGCGATTCCCGCTTGAAGGGATGTTGGTATTGGCCGCGTATGGCGGCCATGGATCGACCACCTGCAAAGCCGTGTTGTGCGGCAAGGTGTTTGGTGTGTAAGTCTCGATGAACTCCTTGCGGACCAGATATTGCTCGCAACCCGCAAGGGTCAAAACCGTGCCCAGAAGCATGGCTTTCGTGATCGTGTTCAACATTTCCCTGTCCTCATTCACGCGCGGTCTTTGGTCGCCGTGTGTTTGTTTTCTCAAAAGTCGATGATGTGGCCGGAGCGGTTCATGCCGCTTTTCGATTCCGCGACACGGCGCAGGTTTGCCCTGCTGATTTCGGTCTTGCCGTTCAGGAACAGGTCAACATCATTGGGCGAGGAAGATGCATCAAGCGGGGTTGCGATCTGGGTTCCTGGTGCAATCGGGCGCACCAGGCGCGGTGTGACGATGATGACGAGATCGGTTTCCTGCTTGCGATAGGATGATGAGCGGAAGAGCGCTCCGAGGATCGGAATATCGCCGAGCCACGGGAACTTGCGCACATCGTAATTATTGGTGGATTGCAACAGGCCGGCCATCACGAAGCTCTGGCCATCACGCAGTTCAACGGTCGTCTTTGCACGGCGCACGACAAGGCCCGGAATTTCGATATCGTTGAATTTTACCGATGAGGTCGGGTCGATCTGGCTGACTTCCGGTGCAATCTGCAGATTGATCAGGCCACTGTCGAGAACGGTCGGCGTGAAGTCGAGACCGACGCCGAACTTCTTGAATTCAACCGTGACCTTGCCGTTGTCGGCAGAGACGGGAACCGGGAATTCACCACCTGCAAGGAAGCTTGCCGTGTCGCCTGAAAGTGCGACCAGGTTCGGTTCTGCAAGACGACGCGCCACGCCGCGTGTTTCGAGCGCGTGAACAAGAGCATCGACGTTCATTCCGGCATCAAGCAGGCGACCGACAATGTTGCCGAATGGCAGTGAGCCGGAAATGAGCGAATTGGTCAGCGTCAGGCCGGTGGCCGGTGTTGAAGACACTGCACCATTTGTACCGCCGAAGAATTTGGTGCCATTGCCCTTCTGGGCGTAGAGACTTGCACCGATTTCCTTGTTGTTGACCCTTTGGGCTTCAACAAAACGCACTTCGAGCTGGACCTGTACCGAGCCGTTTACCTCGGAACTGTCAACAACTTCCTCGTCAAACTGTTTGGCGATGTTTCTGGCCTTGGCAGCAGCTGACGGGCTCTTGGCCTTGCCGGTAAGTACCACGCGACCGTTTGCCGACTGTGCCTTGACGCCTGTATCGGCAATCGTGCGGTTGAGCTTTGCCGTGTCCGGGCCGACTTCGATGTCGAGCATTCCGACGAGTTCCTTCGCCTCGTTATAGAGGGCAACACCGGTGGTGCCGGCTTTCGCGCCTACCACGTAGAACGAACGGTCAGTCAAAGGTGTCACAACCGCGATTTCGGGATCACCAACGACTATCTCGCTGAATGAAGCATCGGCGCGGAAGGTGCGCGGCTGGGCCGAAGGGATCTGGATTGTCTTCGTATTCTGCGAAGGAGAAAGGTGAACAACGCTTTCTTCCGCATGAACCGTGACCGGCATCGAAAACGGTGCCAGGAACACCGCTCCTGCCAACGCAACTGCCGTTGCTGCGGATTTCCAGTTTTTTCCGAGGCTTTTCATGACGTTAGCCTTCTTGTTGTTGTCATTGTTCATTTTCTTGTCCCGGCGTCCCGACCAGGTCCCTGTTTCAGGATTTATTGGAGCTTGGTAGCTGATGCGGAGGCGGTTGCTGCGCCCTTGTCGATTGGCACCGAATGCTGAGTTGCCTCGTCACGCTTGATGACTGTGACTGTGGCGAATTTCTTCTCGGTCTTCAGGAAGGAGAGGAAGCCGTCATCCGTGGCACTTGCCTGGCCAGGTCTTGACTTGCCATCGAAGTCACCAGCCGACATGTCGCCGGATGCCACCTTGTCTTCGTCGCCGGCGCCACGAAGCAGCAGCGAGATGCGGCCAACGGAATTGGCCAGCGCCAGTTTTTGCGCGCCGTTTGCATCCGTTTCAAGAGTTACCGACTTCGCGACCTTGGGTGCATCACCGCGGGTGTCGGCGTCCTGGTCGATGGAAAGCACCTTGACGTTTTCCATGATGATCTTGGCTGTCTGCTCGCCGTCCTCGCGGTCCTTCTTGGTCAGGACAATATCAACACGGTCACCCGGCATGACGAAGCCGCCAACACCATTGACCATGTCGACCGGGATGGTGACAGCGCGCATGCCATCGGCAATGATACCGGCAAGGCCCGCGCGCCCGTTCTCACCGGTCAATTTGACTGCGAGCAGCGGCTCGCCGGCCTCAATGGTCTTGATTGCCTTGCGTTCGCCATCTTTCATGACGTCGGCGATTTTCTTGAAGCCACCTTCAGGCACCGCTTCGGTTGGCCATGGCACTTCCTTGAGCTTTTCCTCGGTCAGTTTTTCGCCAAAGCGCAACTGGGCAGATGCCACAACAACCGTAGACATTGCAACGCTGCGGGTGGTGTTTTCGCTTTCGATCTCACTCAGGCGTGCCTGTGCCTGGTTGTCGAGCCACTTGTTGCCTGCAAAATAGGAAGTCGCGCCGAATGTAACGGCAAGCCCTGCCATGATTAGAACCTTGGTGTTCACGCCATAACCCCTGCTAAAGGTATTTTTTCTTGGCTTGAACCTAGACGACAAGGCTTAAGGCTTCTCTTAATCGGCGCCGGGATTTGCCTCAAACTTTATGAAAAATGGCCATAACGGGGTCGAATCCGCAGGTTTCAGCGCATGTGGTAAATGCGCCATTGCCAATCAGCCTTTCCAACTGGTTACCGGTAGCCCAGTGATTCCGGTCATGCCTGTTGACCGGTGTGGCAGGCAGTTTGGCGGTTTGCCAAGGTGCCTGGTACGGGCAGTTTCAGCCATGCTGGCTTTCATGCTCTGCCAGTATCTTGCGCTGGTAACGGGTCTGGACAATTTCCACGAGCACCATCGTGACCAGCACGAAGTAGAAGGTGGCCTTGGACATGACCTGAACGTCGTAGCCAAAAAAGGAAAGGTGGGCGAGGTGGCCGCCTTCGCTCATCAGCATGATGCCGACCAGCAGCAACACGAACAGGCCAAGCACCTCATACATCCGGTTCTTCTTCAGGAAGCTTGCAACCTTTTCCGCCATCACCACCATCAGCAGACCCGATACGATGATTGCTGCCGTCATGACCCAGAATTCCTTTGTGAGAGCAACGGCTGAAAGTACTGTGTCGAAGGAAAACACGATATTCATCACCAGTATCCAGAACAGCGCGGTTGCGACCGATTTCCTTCCTGAACTGGCGCCGGCACTTTCATGCGCCTCGAGGTTCATCATGTGGAAGATTTCCTTCATGGCGGTGTAGATCAGGAACACGCCGCCGGAAACAACGATCAGGGAATGACCGGAAATGCCGCCTTCGACAAATGGCGGGATGCTCAAGTGGAAGAATGGTTCCTCGAATGTCTCGATCAGTTGCAGCACCACAAAGAGCAAAGCTATGCGCAAGCCAATGGCAAGAAGCGTACCCCAGCGACGCACCATGGCCTGACGTTCTGGCGCGACGTGCTTGGCCTCGATGGAGATGTAAAGCAGATTGTCGAAACCGAGTACGGTTTCAAGGGCTGTCAGAACCAGAAAGGTGGTGATGTGTTCGACAGTGAAAAGTTCTGCGGGCATTGCGCTTGCGCTCCGTGTGCATGGATTCCCGGTTCAGTGGATAGCAGAATCACCGTAGCCATACAAAGCTCGGATTGATCAAGCGGCAAACCTGTCATCAAGCCAGTGAACAAAGGAAGCCATGACCGCATCACGACCGATGTCATTGAGGCATTCGTGACGGGTATCATCGAGAAGTTCCACCGACACATCCTCGACTCCTGCTTTTCGCAGTTTTGCCGCAAGGCGCGCAATGGACTTGCCGTGATCGCTGACCGGGTCAGCTTTGCCGCCCAGCATGTGGAAAGGCAAGGCGCGCGGCAATGCGGCAATGTTACCGGTCTTGGCGGCATACTGGACCCCGCCTATCACGTCGAGCCACAATCCGACCGACACATCAAAGCCGCACAAGGGATCGGCAACATATTTGTCTACTTCTGCCTCGTCGCGTGAAAGCCAGTCGGATCGTGTGCGGTTTGGTTTGAATTTCGCGTTCCAGGCCTCGAAGGTCAGCTTCGGTGCCAGGCTGCTGGTCACATCGGAGCCCTTGAACATGCGCTCCGCTTTGAGCAGGAAGGTGCCGATCTTTGCCAGAAGGTTGTCATCGAAACTGGAATTCCATATGGCAGCCGCATCAACCGTGGCTGCATGGCGCAAGACATAGTTCATGGCGATGATCGCACCCATGGAGTGACCGAAGCAGACGACCGGTGTTCCGGGAAAAGTCTCGCGGATATGGGCATTGATAGCACCGACATCTGCAATCACCATGTCCCAACCGTCGCGAACGGAAAACACGCCGCGCGGTGCATCTGCTGCCGATGAATAGCCGTGACCGCGATGGTCATGGGCAATTACCGCATAGTCGTGCTGCGAGAGGAATGAGGCAAAGCGCGCATAGCGCAAGGCATGCTCCGCCATGCCATGGTTGATCTGGATGACGGCGCGTGGCGTACCATTGGCCTGCTGAACGTAATAGTTGAGCATGGCGCCCGTCGGTGATGTCAGGCTCTCCTGGTTCCACGTGTTCATTTGTCTTGTCCTTCGACTGAAGCTTGCGCCCTTGCAGTGCATACAGTTACAACAGGTTCAGGGCGTGCGGACAAGATGGTAGCTAAGGAAGTATGTATGCTGTGGAGAGCAGTTGCCCTGCTTGGAGTGATGTTGCCGCTTTCGGCATGCCAGACACTCTCGAAATATTATCTGGCCTCGGATGCGCCCGAGCCTGTGAAAGCGGGTAGCGTTGATCCCAGGCTTGATCTGACGCGCAAGCTTGGTGCCCAGCTCTCCCCGGTTATCCGCAAGATGGCGGCTCCATATGGACGACTGCATCATGCGACCGGTTTCGAGCAGGAGTTGCGTTCAATCCTGCGGCCGCTCGACATCCTGATCGTGCGTTCGAGACCGGCGCTGACCCGGCTGGCCTTTCCAAGCCATTTCACCCATGCCGAAGTCTGGCTTGGAACGCCGGAGCAAATGCGCGCGCTCGGCGCCTTCCTGATCCCGTCGGTCGCGAAGCATCGCGGCGAGATAATGGCTGGTAAAAGCGTTCTGGAAGCCGCCAATGATGATGTGCATCTGTCGGGCTTTGACCAGATCAGTAATACCGATGAGGTTGTGGTGCTACGCCCCGTTGGTCTGACACAGGTTGACGCGCGGTACAAATTCTCTGCCCTGTTCAAGCAACTGGGCGAACCGTTCGACTACAATTTCGACTATTCCGACACTTCCAGGCTGACCTGTATGGAGGTCGTGAAAGCGGCGTATCCGGAACTTGGCATTCCGGTGCGCTACACAGCCGGGCGCTATGCAGTGATACCTGACGACATTGTGCGGCGCGGTTTGACGCCGGGTTCCGGCCTGCGGTTTGTCGCGTATTTTTCCGGCAAGGGTTTTGACGGCTATCAGGTCAGGGGTGCGGACGCCGTCGCAGCGATGATATCGCAGCCGGCACCGAAGCCGAAGTACCGGATCAGTTACTGACAACGGAAAACCCGGGTCAGGCGCTGGCCGCGGCGATCATGTCGTCAATGTCGGAAACGTCATAACCAAGCGCACTGCCGATGGCATGAATGGTCTCGGTCTCGCGCCTGTGTTCGACGAAGTCGCTCATCATCACGAGCCAGGCGCATTTGACCAGCAATGCCCGGAATTGCGGACTGAGCGTGGAGCGGCGTTTCGCGAGTTCTGAAGCAAGATCGTAGCCCGGGCCGACACCTTGCAGCATGGAGGCAACTTCCTGCCTGGTGATGCCAAGGCCAAGCATGCGCTCATGGACCTGGATGATAGCCTGGATTTCCTGGTCGGCGATCTTGCCGTCGGCATTGGCCATCGCTGCCATGGTCTGCACCAGAAGGCGGATTTCGTCCTTGCCATAAGCGGTTTCGGACGACTTTTGCGGCGCAAGAAATCCTGACATGGCGCGCGAGATTGCCGCCATCATTGCCATTGCGCCAGCGAGAATGGCTGCCCAGCAGGCAGTCGCCAAGACCGGATTGCCTGCCTCATAGGCAAAATAAAGTGCAACCGCTCCGCCAATGATGAGGGCGGCGCCCACTGTTGCGATGAGTTTCGATTGCATTTCCGCTCCCCGAAAACATGGTGTTTCCCAACCGTGCAACCATCAAGCCGCATTCGGGGCAGCAAGGCAAGGGCACATGCAGGTGGTCATTGCAGCGCGTGCCAACTTGTCCTAAATACGCAACAACTTCCCGACACTTCCACACAAGGATTCGAGCGCGCATGGCACGCCAGTTCATCTATCACATGGCCGGTCTGAACAAGGCCTATGGAGCCAAGAAGGTTCTCGAAAACATCCATCTCTCCTTCTATCCCGATGCCAAGATCGGCATTCTGGGTCCCAATGGCGCGGGTAAATCCACCGTGCTGCGGATCATGGCGGGCCTCGACAAGGAATTCACCGGAGAGGCATGGCTGGCGCAGGGGGCGACCTGCGGATACCTGCCGCAGGAGCCGAAGCTTGACGAGAGCAAGGATGTGATGGGCAATGTCATGGAAGGCGTTGCCGACAAGCAGGCTATCCTTGATCGCTATAACGAGTTGATGATGAACTATTCCGACGAAACGGCGGAAGAAGGTTCGAAACTCCAGGACGTGATCGACAGCCAGAACCTTTGGGATCTCGAATCGCAGGTGGAAATGGCGATGGAAGCGCTGCGCTGCCCGCCCGGTGACGCGGAAGTCGCCAAGCTGTCTGGGGGCGAGCGACGCCGCGTGGCGCTGTGCAAGCTGCTGCTGTCGAAGCCCGACCTGCTGCTGCTGGACGAGCCGACCAACCATCTGGACGCCGAAACCATCGCATGGCTGGAAAAGCACCTGCGCGAATATCCCGGTGCGGTGCTGATGATCACCCACGACCGCTACTTCCTCGACAATGTGACGGGCTGGATTCTCGAACTCGATCGCGGGCGCGGCATTCCCTATGAGGGCAATTACACTGCCTATCTCGACGCCAAGCGCAAGCGCATGGAACAGGAAGGCCGCGAAGAGGCCTCGCGCCAGAAGGCGCTGGCACGCGAAAGCGAGTGGATGGCGGCGAGCCCCAAGGCACGGCAGGCAAAATCCAAGGCCCGCATCAAGGCCTATGACGAACTGGTCAAGGCCGCCAATGACCGGCGTCCCGGTGACGCGCAGATCGTCATTCCTGCGGGCGAGCGGCTCGGCAACAATGTCATTGACCTCGCAGGTGTTTCAAAGGGCTATGGCGAGCAGCTGCTGATTGACGATCTGACCTTCAAACTGCCTCCGGGCGGCATTGTCGGCGTGATCGGGCCGAACGGTGCGGGCAAGACGACGCTGTTTCGCATGATCACCGGCCAGGAGAAACCGGACACGGGCTCGATCACCATCGGTGAGAGCGTCAAGCTTGGTTACGTGGACCAGAGCCGCGATTCGCTTGATGGCAACAAGTCGGTATGGGAGGAAATCTCGGCCGGCAATGACATCATCAAGCTGGGCAAGCATGAGGTGAATTCACGCGCCTATTGCTCCTCGTTCAATTTCAAGGGCGGCGACCAGCAGCAGAAGGTTGGCACGCTTTCGGGCGGCCAGCGCAACCGTGTGCATCTGGCGAAGCTGCTGAAAGAGGGTGGCAATGTCATCCTGCTTGACGAACCGACCAACGATCTCGACCCCGAAACGCTGGCGGCACTGGAAGATGCGCTCGAGAATTTCGCCGGTTGCGCGGTGATCATCAGCCACGACCGCATGTTCCTCGACCGCCTCGCCACCCACATCCTCGCCTTCGAGGGCGACAGCCATGTGGAATGGTTCGAAGGCAATTTCGAGGACTATGAAAAGGACAAGATCAGACGGCTTGGCGCTGACAGCGTCAACCCGAAACGGGTGACGTATAAAAGGCTGACTCGGTGAGCCTTAAATCACGACTCCTCTTGCGGCGGGTCGGACGCCGCAAGACATCTCAAAATCCTTGAAACACCATGTTTATAGCATTGGTGATCTCGGCGAAATGGTTGGAGAGGTTTGTGACCGGTTTGCCGAGCGTAACGGTAGGCACGGCTGCAAGATATTGGGTCACCATCACATAACGATTCTCATTGATGTTGAATGATGGGTTGAGTCTACGGGCGGGCTCCGGCGCATTGCAGGCAGCATCCCCGAACGCACAAGGAAGTCCCCTTGTGGCCTGGCTTTGAACCGACCGCCTTTCGCCTTGCAGTCAGTCGGGCATTGCCGCAAGGTCGGTGTGAATTGTGAAACGCGTCCCGAAAGGCACCAATGTCACTGCACCATCTTCTTCTTGCGCGTCAGGCTGACCGGAGTCCGATCCGGGTTGGCGTCATTGGCGCGGGGAAATTCGGCTCGATGTTCCTGTCCCAGGCGGTGCGCATTCCCGGTGTGCATGTGGTCGGCATTGCCGATCTCAATGTGGCGCAGGCGAAGTCGAACCTTGCCAATGTGCACTGGACGGCAGAGCAATATGGCGCTTCCTCGCTTGATGCTGCCCTGCGTGACGGCAATACCCATGTCGGCGAGAGTGTCGAGGCGCTGGTCCGGTATCCGGCAATCGAGATCATTGTTGAAGCGACCGGCAATCCGGTTGTCGCGGCGGAGCATGTGCTGGCGGCATTTGCCAACGGCAAGCATGTGATCAGCGCCACGGTCGAACTCGACAGTTTTTGCGGCCTTGCGATTGCCAATGCCGCGAAATCGGCAGGCGTCATCTATTCGATGGCCTTTGGCGACCAGCCTGCGATGACCTGCGACCTGGTGGACTGGGCGCGGACCTGCGGCTTCAGGGTTGCGGCCGCAGGCAGGGGTCACAAGTGGAAGCCTGAATTCCGGTTTTCGACACCCGACACTGTCTGGGATCACTGGGGCCTGACGCGCGAACAGGCGGAGCGGGGGCGGCTCAATCCGAAGATGTTCAACTCGTTTCTTGACGGCACCAAGCCGGCGATTGAATCGGCAGCAATTGCCAATGCCTGCGGGCTTGATGTGCCCACCCATGGCCTCACTTATCCGCTGGGCTCGATTGATGTAATCCCCTCGCTGATGCGTCCGCGCGACGTTGGCGGAGCGCTGGAGCGGACAGGCATGGTTGAGGTCATCAACGGACTGAAACCGGATGGAACCGAGTTCGCCCAGAACATTCGCATGGGGGTGTTCGTGGTGGTCGAGGCGGAGACCGACTACCAGCGCAAATGCCTTGAGGAATACAAGGTGAAGACCGATGATACGGGGCGTTTCATGTGCCTCTACAAGCAATGGCACCTGATCGGTTTGGAACTGGGCATGTCGGTTGCGAGTGTTGGCCTGCGGGGGGAAGCGACAGGCTTTGCCCGGGAGTTTCGGGGAGATGTGGTTGCGGTCGCCAAGCGCGATCTTTCCGTAGGCGAAGTGCTGGACGGGGAGGGCGGTTACACGGTTGCGGGGCAGTTGCGCCCGGCGCGAAACTCAGTTGCCATGGGCGCATTGCCGCTTGGTCTTTCCGGTGGGGTGAGGATGCGGCGCGCGGTCAAGGCGGATACCATATTGACCCATGAGGATGTTGAGCTTGATCACAACCTCGCAGCCTTCCGGCTGCGCAAGACAGCGGAAGGCCTGATCACGACATGACCACAATCCTCATCACCGGAACAGGACGCGGCATCGGGCTGGAACTGGCGAAACAGGCGCTCGCAAGGGGTTGGACAGTTTATGGTTCAGCACGCAGTCCCGTCAGCGATCCAGCGGCGCATATCTGTGATCACCCGCAGTTTCATGATCTGGTTTTCGATGTCACGGACCATGCTGCAGTGCGGGCTGCAGCCGCTTCCATTGATGCTCCCATTGATATTCTCATCAATAATGCCGGGATCATCGGGCCGCAACACCAGTCGACGCTCGACATGGATTTCGACGGTTTTGCCGAGACGCTGGCCGTCAATACGCTGGCGCCGCTGGCTGTTACGCAGGCGTTCCTGCCCAATCTCAGGCGCAGCAGCAATCCGCGTGTCGTGACCATTTCCTCGCGGATGGGGTCGATGTCCCATTCAAGCTCCGACCGCATTGCCTATCGCGCGTCCAAGGCGGCGGTGAACAAGGTGATGCAGGGACTGGCGAGCGACCTGCGCGGTGCGGGGATTGCTGTTGTTTCCATGCATCCGGGCTGGGTGCGGACCGACATGGGCGGCAAGGCTGCCGACATCACGCCGCAGCAAAGTGCAGCGGGCATTCTGGCTATTGCCGACAGGCTGACGATGCAGCAAAGCGGCCATTTCATCAATTGGGATGGAGCCGAACTCGCCTGGTAACCCTGTTTGAACCCAATAGCCTTCTCCCGGATTTGCGGGCATGATCAGCCCGTCCAATCATGGTATCGTTTCATTGAAACGGAATCACTGGCGCGTATCTATTGAACATTGCACGATCCATATCCAAGCTGGCCGGCCGCGGACTGTGGACCTGGTTTTTTGTGCTGGCGCTGTTCATGCTGGTAACGGCGCTGGTCTCGCGTCCCGTTGAGAACCTGCTGAGCGACCTTCTGTCCTCGACTTCCTCGCCTTTTGTCGGCGAGCCCGATGGCGTCGTCGTGGTTGCCATTGGTGAGGATACGCTGAAGCAGTATCCCTATCGCTCACCGATTGACCGGCAGTTTCTGGCCGGGCTGGTGGAGGCCGTTTCGCGGGCCGAACCAAAGGCAATCGGCATTGACATCCTGTTTGACCAGCCAACGGAAGCAGCGAAGGACGAGGCACTGGCCAAGGCGATTTCCGCCTCTGTCAGCAGCGGAGTTCCCGTAGTTATTGCCAATGCGATGGAAGAGGACGGGCTGGACCCCAAACAGGTGGAATGGCTCAACCGATATGCGCCGGACGCGTTTCGCGGACTGGCAACTCTGGCGCGCGACCGGTTTGACGGAGTGGTGCGTGAGATATTTCCCGGACGCCTCGATAAGGGTCGCTGGGTGGCGGGCTTTACCCAGGCAATTGCCGGTTTTCTGGAACAGCCACCCGATACCGAACGCAAGACAATGGTCTATTACCGCACGGAACACGCAGAACCCTTCGCGTTTCCGAAATACCCTGCCGAGAGCGCTTCCTTCCTGCCGCCGGAATGGTTTGCCGGCAAATATGTCCTGATCGGCGTTGACCTGAAGCTCGACGACCGGCACCCGACGCCCTTCATCATCCCCAATGGCATTTCATCGGGAACGTTGCCTGGCGTTGTGATCCATGCGCATTTGTTGCAGCAATTGTTGAGGGGTGACGAGATACGCGCTTTTGCCTGGCCGTTATTGCTGGCGCTGGGATCAGTTTCGGCGATGATGTGCTGGTGGATCGCCTATCGCCCGATGCCCATCCTTCTTAAGCCGGTCGCCGTGACCGGGTTGCTGGCGCTGAACTGGGTGTTTGCTTATGTCAGCTATTCGCGTTTTGCCATTCATGTGCCTGTGGTGGCGCCTACAATAGTGATCGGCGGCGTAGCGGCATTCGTCACTTTCCTCGCCTGGAAACGCGACAATGACGAGCGCCGTTTCCTTCAGCGCGCCTTTTCGCAATATGTCTCCCCGGCGATAGTCGACACGATTGTAGCTGACCCGGAAAGCCTTAAACTGGGCGGGGAAAGGCGCATGATCACATGCGTCTTTACCGATCTGGAAGGTTTCACGAGCTTTTCCGAGTCACTTGCGCCGGAGGAAATTGCGGCCCTCCTCAATGAATATCTCGATCGCATGTGCAATCTGTTCGTTGAAGCCGGTGCCACCATCGACAAGGTCGTGGGCGATGCGGTTGTCGGGTTCTTCGGTGCACCTCTGGAGCAGTCGGACCAGGCAAACCAGGCGGTGGGACTCGCGCTCGCGGTTGACCGGTTCTCGGAAGGCTTCCGGCAGGAACTTGCCAGTCGCGGACTGAAACTCGGGGTGACGCGCGTGGGCATTCACCACGGCGCTGCCATTGTCGGAAATTTTGGCGGACAACGCTTTTTCGACTACACCGCCATTGGCGACACGGTGAACACCGCTGCGCGGCTCGAAGGTGCGAACAAGTATATTGGCACCAGGCTTTGCGTCAGTGGTCCGGTGATGGAAGCTGCAAGCAGCTTCGTGTTTCGCCCGATTGGAAACATTTTTCTCAAGGGCAAGCATGATGGCATCGAGACTTTCGAGCCGCTGGGAAGGGTGAAGGAACGCTCGGAAGCCGAGAATTCGCAGCTCGCAGCCTATCAGGAGGCCTTCGCCATGTTGCGATGTGGTGACCCGGATGCCCTTGCCGCTTTCAACAAGATCGCAGAAACTGACGGTGATGATGCATTGATCCGGTTCCAGGTGTATCGTTTGTCACACGGCGCCAAGAATTCCGACATTATCTTGGGCGAGAAATAGGAGACCAGTGCAATGAAGGATTTTCACAGATCCCTGCCCGGCGTGTTTGCCAATGTGGCCGCTACCGCATTTTGCATCTGCCTGTCATCGCTGCCTGCAAGTTCGCAGAGCCAGTATGTCATCATTGGAGCCGAACCGGTTTCTGAGGAGTTCAAGCCGGGCAGGGTGTTGAAACCTGTGACGGAATTGAACATCCCGGGCGGCACCAGTGTCACCCTGCTTGGCGAGGACGGCAGCGTTCACAAGATTCCGGGACCTGCTGCAATAACGGTGACCGAAGATGACATTTCCGCTGCCACAAATGACGGTGAGGTCAAGGGTGAGGAGAACCGCTCAACGCTGGCAAAAATCGCCGGCCTGCTTGCGGGCGATGTGAAAAACTCCGACTCGCTCGGTGTGGCACGCAATCTTGGTTCATCGAAGGATCCCAAAGGCCTGGCGGATCCGTGGGTGCTGTCTGTTCACCGCTCCGGTCAGGGTTGCGTCAAGGGTGACAACATCATTCTGGGCAGGGCAAATGATGCGACGGAGGTTTCCTTCTCGGCCAAGGCCGGGGAAAGCGAGGAAAAGAACTTCATGTGGGCCAAGGGCGACAACCAGTTTGTGTTGCCCGATGCGCTTGCAACCGAAAGCAGGGAGCTGTATCTCAGAATTACCGGTACCGATGTGCTGATCGATCTGCACAAGCTTCCTGATGAGGTCGATATCGCCAATCCGATGGCCGTCATGGGCTGGATGGTCGAGCAGGGCTGCGAAGGCCAAGCGTTGGCCTTTGCCCGTGATCTGGCGAGGAAAGCCGAATAATCCGGGTCAGGCAACAGTACATGGGGGCAAGATGATGGATACCATTCCGACCCAGACACCAGTCGACGCAGGACGCGAAAGTCGCGAACTCGGTTTTTCCTTCACCGGCAATGCGCGGGAATATTTTGGCATCTGGATCGTCAACCTGCTGTTGTCCATCGTCACGCTTGGCATCTACACCGCGTGGGCCAAGGTCCGCCGGCTGCGCTATTTTTATGGCAATACCTGGCTCGATGGGTACAATTTCGAATATCACGCGAAGCCGAAGCAGATACTGATCGGGCGCCTGATCGTTTTTGGCATCCTGTTGGTGGTCAACCTGCTGGTGAATTTCGTCAGTCCGCTTTTCGGCCTGATCTTCATTCCCTACCTGCTTGCACTCCCATGGCTGATCAACAAGTCCATGGCATTCAATGCGCGCATGACAAGCTATCGCAATGTGCGGCTCAATTTTCGCGGCAGCTACTGGGGTGCGTTCGGTTGTTTCATCATCATGCCGTATCTGGCGATACTGAGCCTTGGTCTCCTGGCACCGGTGACATCACGCCTTTCGAGCAACTATATCGGCAGGCATCTGGGTTATGGCGCTTCGCGTTTTGAAACCGGTGCTCCGCTTGGCAAATTGTACGGCAACCTGGGAATGACCTTTCTCTTTGCCATCGGTGCCGGCCTGATTGCCACCATTCTTGCTGCGGCGATCGGCAGTGGCCTGCTGGCTTCATCGGATATTGCCTTGCGTGCTAGATTTCCCAGCAGCGGAATGGGGTCGCTAACCAGCATCGCTGCAGTGATCGGAGCGTATGCGGGCATCATTCTTGCCTTTCTTTTCTATCTTGCCGGTGTCAGGAATGTGGCGTTCAATTCGACGAAGCTTGATGGTCAACACTCGTTCAACTCGACGCTCGGACGCGGTCGCTATGTCTGGATACTGGTATCGAACCTCATCACATCCATCGTCACGATCGGCCTGATGCGGCCTTGGGCTGCGATCAGGACATGGAAGTATCTTTGTGCCAGTACTGCTCTTGTGGCGGCGGGTTCGCTCGACCATTTTGTTGATGAGGCCGCACCCCAGGGCAATGTCGCCTCGGCTGAGTTCTTTGATATCGAGGGGATCGACTTTGGCCTCTAGGGACATGAGAACGCGATCATGATCGAAGGCCGCTATTTCCGACCGGAAGTGGCACGTTCCGAACCTGCAAAACTGTGGGGCGAGCGTGATGATCTGCGGATGGTGATCGGCGATGACCAAACCGTGCACCGCCCGGTTCTGGCAACGGTCTCCGACAAGCTTGGCAATGTGCCGCGCAAGCTGACCTTTGCGGATGGTTCTGTGTTCGAGGTGGCGGCGGGTGCCGATATCGACACGCTTCTAGACAGCCACGGGCATTTCTTCTCACGGTTGGCCCGATTGGAGGCAAGCTGGAAATTCGTCAGCATCGCTGCGGTGGTGACGGTGGCTTTGTTGTTCGGGCTGTATCGCTACGGTCTTCCCGCCCTTGCGGCAGGAGCGGCTGCAGTAACACCCAACGTGGTCGTGACATCAATGGACAGGGGTACGCTTGAAACCGTTGACCGGTTGCTGCTCTCTGAAACGAAAACCTCCACGCAAAAACAGGCGGAAGTGCAGGCGCTGTTCGACGATGTGGCAAAAGCTTCCGGCCATGCCAACCCGCCGCTGAGATTGCTGTTCCGTGATGGTGGAAGGGTTGGGGCAAATGCCTTTGCACTGCCCGGCGGGACCATTGTCATTACGGACCAATTGATCAAGCTGGCAAAGTCCGATGACGAGATTGCGGGCGTGTTGGCGCATGAGATCGGGCATGTCGCAGGCCAGCATTCGCTGAAACAGCTGTACCGGGTTCTCGGCATCGGATTCATGATCGGTGTGATCGGTGGCGATTCCGGTCAGCTGGTCGATGACGTGGTGAGCCAGGCGAGCGCCCTGCAGACCTTTGCCTATACCCGCGAATTCGAGGCCGATGCTGACCGACAAAGCGTTGAAACCATGATCAGGGCAGGGCGTGACCCGCTTGCCTTTGTTGATCTGCTCGACCGGATTGGCGGGGACAAACCCGGTTCGGACGAAACCGGCTGGCTTGACACGCATCCCGGCAACAAGGACCGGCGCGTGGCGACCGAGGCGCTGGCGAAGAAACTGGGTTGGCAGAAATAGGCCTGAACCTATCGTGCCAGCGAGTGATATTCGTCGTTCGGGCGCATATCGGTCGCAGCACTCATGCGGTTCGACATGTTGAAGAAGCTCGCGGTGGCTGCGATGTCCCAGATGTCTCGATCGCTCCATCCGGCCTTGCGCAGGGCATCGCGGTCCGGCTCATCGATGGTCTCGGGTGCCTTGGTCAGCTTCCAGGCAAAATCAAGCATTGCACGCTGTTTGGGCGACAGATCAGCCGCGCGGTAATTCATCACCATTTGTTCGCCAAGCGCCGGATCGCCGGAAAGCTGGCGCACGGCTGCGCCATGTGCCGTCAGGCAATAGTAGCAATGGTTGGCTGACGAAACGACAACGGCGACCATTTCGCGCTCCAGCTTGGTCAGGCCGGAATCGCCCAGCATCAATTCGTTATACATGCCGCTGAAACCGGCAAGCTTCTGTCCATGCCAGGCATAGGCGGACAGGACATTGGGCACGAAACCGAGCTTTTCCTGGCAGACATCGAGATATTTCTGCTGGCGCTCGTCGAGCGGATATTCCGATTTGGGCAGTTTCAGAGCCACAATTTTTTCTTTCTTTGTCATTTTTCCTCCGGAACAAGCTTCACCCGTGGGTGGTTTGCGATACCATGAACCGACAGGGACGAGATTCCAAGCGGTGAGGGAATGCAGGCATGAACAAGCACGAGAATGAAGGCGCTTTTGCGCGCAAGATCATTCCAGGCAGGCGGCTTGAGGGAAAGGTTACGGGTGTGCTGATGGCGAAGGGGCGGGATTTTGTCTCGCAACCCGTCGAAAGTCTGCCGCTTTCCTACGACGGAATTCCAGGTGATTTTCACGCGGGCCTGACCCGACAATCCGGCAGTCGCGAGCCGTGGTACCAGCGCGGCACCGAGATGCGCAATGAGCGGCAGGTCTCGATCCTGTCGGTCGAAGACATGGCAGCGATTGCCGACAATCTCGGCGTTTCGAAAATTGAACCGGGCTGGATTGGTGCCAATCTCGTGCTGGAAGGAATAGCCGATCTGTCATTCCTGCCGCCGCGAAGCCTGTTGTTCTTCGAAGGCGGAGTGACGCTGCGCGTTGATGGTTACAATGCACCCTGCAGGTTGGCGGGCGGTGAAATAGCGCGGCACCTCAACGCGCATCGCACTGGCGGTGCGGTATTGCCGGAAGATACTGAAACTGCCAGCCGCAGCCGGGATTTTGACTGGACCCGTACCGACATGGCACTTGCCTTCAAGGATGCCGGGCACATGCGGCGCGGGCTTGTGGCCTGGGTCGAGCGGGAAGGGGCAATCACACCGGGTGAGAGCGTCAAGGTTCGTGTCTGGGACCAGTGGATTTATTGAGGTCAAGCTGCCCGGCAGCTCACGCCAGTGCTTTTTCGATTTCGGCATGCATGGCTTCGACGGGTTGTCGGCTTTCGCTCGATGGCAGGTGCAGCACCTTCCCGTCCGCAAGGTTGAGTTTCAGCGAATAGCTGTCGGGACCTGTATCCCATACATGGGTAACGATTTCCATTCCGGCGATATCATCCCTGGCGAGTTCCAGGTGCGAGCGGCCGAGTGGCGAAGCCTGATCCACCTTCAACTTGCCACCTTCCAGCAGGAAAGCTGATTCCGCACCCAGAATGGCCGAAAACAGGAACATGCCGCCGACCGAAAACGCACCGAGAAGGATGAAGCTAAAAAACAGGGTCCACCAGCCGACCGGCCACAATGCATGGCGCAGGTCCCAGACAGGAAAGAGCATGGCAAACATGCCCATGAGTGCAAACACCATGCGAAGGACGGGTGGAAAGGATTCCCGCCAGACCAATGGCTGCTTCGGCGGTTCGCCGGAAAATGCGGACAAGTGTTCCATTCTGCCATGCTGGCACAGGCAGATGAAAATCGGGTGGAGAATTATCCCGGTATTTTAACGGCTTTTTCGCTGGCCGGGCGGGTCACACAGGTTTCGAGCCAGCGGCCCGCATTGGGGAATTTCTGCATTTCCATGATTTCGCCAGCCTCGTAAAAACCGGTCATCGTGCGCAGCCAGGGCCAGATGGCGATATCAGCAATGGTGTAACTGCTGCCCATGATGAATTCGCGCCCGTCCAGCCTGCGGTCGAGGACGCCGAGCAGGCGGCGAGACTCATCGCGGTAGCGGTTGAATGCGGTCTTGTCCGCCATGTCCTTGCCGGCAAACTTGTGGAAGAAGCCGAACTGGCCGAACATCGGGCCGATGCCGCCCATCTGGAACATCAGCCATTGCAGTGTTTCATAGCGCTTTGCCGGTTCTGCGGGCAACAATTTGCCGGATTTGTCAGCAAGATAAATCAGGATCGCGCCTGATTCCCACAGTCCCATCGGCGCTCCGTCTGGCCCGTTCGGATCAATGATCGCCGGTATCTTGTTGTTGGGATTGAGCGACAGAAATTCCGGGCTGGTCTGGTCGTTGGTGGAAAAGCTCACCAGATGCGGCTCATAGGGTAGCCCGGTTTCCTCCAGCATTGCAGAGGCCTTTATACCGTTCGGCGTCGGCAGGGAATATAGCTGGATGACATCGGGATTTTTTGCCGGCCATTTGCGGGTGATTTCAAATTGCGAGAGCCTGCTCATGTGGAGTTCCTTGTTTCAACTAGTGCCAAATGGCGTGGCGCGGTGGCAATTGGAAGCGTGTGACCGGTGACGCTGTGTTCACGCATCATCACCTGCTGTCAGACGCAAATGCGATCCCCATCGCGCCAGCACGGCATTCATTTCGTCGAGAACGAAATGGCGCGCAGATTCACCATCATAGCCTTCCGCCAGCAGTGCGTCATATTCCGAATGTGCATGGCGGATGCGGGAGGTGAGGGCCTGTTGCAGCGCGATTGATGGCGGCAGGTGGCGCAGATGACCGGCAAGGGCCATGTCGAGCACGAGGTTGAAATCGGCGAGCGGCATCAGCGGACAAAGCATGCGCAAGCGCCGAGTGATTTCCTTCTGCCTGGCTGTGCCGGTTTTCATGACCATCTGTCCGCCTTCGTTGCGATCACCCTATCACCAGGATCTGGCGTAAAACAAAAACAACTTGTCGCTATTGTGAAAATCATATAAAGATATCTTTATCTTGAATTTGTCGATGAGGACATGCCCTTGCTCAACCGCGTGCCAGCCCCTTCGCTCCGCCTCGATGATGCCGTCAACCTGTTGCGGGCGGCTGGAGAAAACACCCGGATCCGGCTGCTCGCGCTGTTGAGCGCTTGTGACCTGACCGTCAGCGACCTGATCGAAATCCTCGGGCAGTCACAACCGCGGATTTCGCGGCATTTGCGGCTGATGGCCGAGGCCGGGCTGGTAGAGCGCTATCAGGAGGGGGCATGGGCGTTTTTCCGTGCGGTCGACAATGGCGCCGCGAGCGAGCTTGTCACCGCGCTGATCGGGCGCATCGACAGCGACGATCCGCAACTGGTGCGCGACCGCGAGCGGTTGAACACTGTACGCCAGCGGCGGGCTGAGCGGGCTGCGGATTATTTCTCGCAGAATGCGCAGGCCTGGGACGAACTTCGTTCGCTGCATGCCGACGACGCCAGGGTCGAGGCGGCGATGCTTTCTTTGGCGGGCTCCCGGCCGTTTGACGCGATGCTCGATCTTGGCACCGGCACGGGCCGGCTGCTTGAACTTTTCGCGCCGCTCTACCAGCGCGGGGCGGGTGTTGATGCCAGCCGAGACATGCTGCAGATCGCGCGGGCCAATCTCGACGCTGCGGGGCTTTCCCGCGTGCAGGTGCGCCAGGGCGACATCTACATGCTGCCAACGCCAGCGGGGCAGTTCGACCTGGTGACGCTGCACCAGGTGCTGCACTATCTCGATGATCCACTGGCCGCGATCCGTGAGGCTGCGCGTGCGCTCAGCCCAGGAGGGCGGCTGCTGATTGCCGATTTCGCGCCGCATGCGCTTGAATTCCTGCGCGACGAACACCAGCATGTCCGGCTCGGCTTCAGCCATGAACAAATGGCCGACTGGATTGCGCAGGCGGGGCTTGAACTCGTGGAGGCGCGCGACATCGCGCCTGAAGGTGCGGCGGGCAAACTGACCGTGACGTTGTGGCTGGCACGAGATCCGCGCATGCTCATCGCAGCTGGCGAGACAGGAGCAGTTTCATGAAACAGCTGACCCGCCGCCCGGCACAGAAGCTGCGCGTTTCGTTCGAGTTCTTTCCGCCTGCCAATGCGCGGATGGAGGAAACCCTGTGGGCGAGTGTTGACCGGCTGGCACCGCTCGCTCCCGATTTCATTTCCGTCACCTATGGCGCGGGTGGCTCCACCCGCGACAGTACCCTCTCCATTGTCTCCCGCATTGCCAATGAGACCACAGTGCCGGTCGCAGGCCATCTGACCTGTGTTGGTGCATCGCGCGGCGAGGTTGACGCCGTGATTGCCGATTACAAGGCTGCTGGCGTCAAGCGTATCGTGGCGTTGCGCGGCGATCCTGCCGAAGGCGTCGGCCATGCCTATGTGGCGCGGCCCGATGGTTACGCGAATGCCGCGGAGCTTTGCGGCGCGATATCGGCAATCGGTGACTTTGACATCCATGTCTCTGCCTATCCCGAAAAGCATCCCGAAAGCCCGGATTTCGCCACCGATATCGACATGCTGAAGCGCAAGATCGATCACGGCGCGACGCGTGCGATCACCCAGTTCTTCTTCGAAAACGACGCATACGAAGCCTATGTCGAGCGGGTGCGCCGTGCCGGCATCTATATCCCCATCATTCCGGGCATCCTGCCTGTTCACGACTTCAACAAGGTCGCGGGCTTTGCCCGGCGCTGCGGCGCTTCGGTGCCGACCTGGCTCGCCGAGCGGTTCGAGGGGCTTGAAAACGACCCGCAGACGAGGGCGCTTGTTGCCTCGGCGATTGCGGCGGAGCAGGTGAGCGACCTGATTTCGCGCGGTGTTGGTGATTTCCACTTCTACACGATGAACCGGGCGGATCTCGCGTTTGCCATCTGCCACATGCTCGGCATCCGCGCGGAAAAGCCGAAAGCCGCCTGAACCGAATCGACCGGTCAGCGACCCAATGAAAAGGCCCGCTCCGGAGACCGGAACGGGCCAAATGTTGCCGTTATATCACCAATTGGCGGAAAACTCAGAACACGCCCAGCACAAACGCTCCGACGAACATGAATGCCGCGCAGACAAGCAGGACATTCACTCGATGTGACATTACCATTTTTGCCTCCTGTTCCATTGCTGCGGCCCGATGCCGCCATGGAGTTGAATCTAGTGGAGTTGCGGTCCACGTCAACGGCAATTGTGTTGTGCGGCGCAGCAAACCGTGGCGAGCTGCCGCGGTTTCCACACCCTGTTCCTGCTGAAAACCTTGCCGATCAAGGGCTTGCGGGAGGTGTGCAGCGCGGTCGGAAATATTTTTTCGTCACTCCCTTGCGGGAGGCGACGTCATCGGCCTGTCACCGAATCGTGGGCGGGTGAATGGGGGCGCACTGTCCAGTAGAGCGCTTCGAGTTTCTCCAGAAACGAGACAGCGCGGGCATAATCGTCCTTGGTTGCGCATTCAGGTTCTGCCTTGCGGTAAGAAACCTGAATTGCTCTAGACGCTCAAGGTCGCCTACGGAACATTCCCGAAACCATGGCCACAACCGCTTCGCTGCTGAAGTCCTCCGAACCCGACGGCGATATCCGAGACAAGCGAAGCGCCGTGAAGGGCGGCAGGCAATTGCGCAGCAAATGTCGAGAGCCGAACCGGCGTTTGCTGCGGACAACAGTGCGAGGATGATAGGGGGAGGTTTGTGAGGCGGGGACAGAGTTTTTTCACGCCGTCATTCCGGGACGCCGGAACGGCGGACCCGGAATCCAGTCCTGTGAGGCTGCGACTCTGGATTCCGGGTTCGGCTACGCCGCCCCGGAATGACGGCTGAGAGAGGGGAAGGCCTTTCGGGAGGGACTTACCCCCCCCCCCCCCCACCCGCTCTACTCCGGCTTCGCCGGATCAATCGCGTGCCTCCCCGCATTTTGTTCTCAGGGGGGGGCGTTCGACCCGGGCACCACTCTCCCCCCTTGAGGAGGAGAAAGCGATTTCAGTGTCTTGGCGCAGCCAAGTGCTGAAAATCGCAAGAGTCGGGAACGCAGCTCCGACCTTGCGGTCTCACAGCTCTGGATTCCGGGTTCGGCTGCGCCGCCCCGGAATGACGTTGGATGTAAGCACGGATAAAATTCCTCCCCCTTGTGGGGAGGGTCGGCCAGCGAGATCAGAGGGCGGCTCGACCGGCCTTATGTATCAAACGCACCAAGTTTGAAGGCCGGTCATCCAAAAGAAAGTGGTGACAAGAGATGAAAAAAACGTATTCTCAACTCATGGGGGAGTCGCCGGTTCATTTGACGCTTACGATTGACACGAAGGATCCAATTGAGCTTGGTTCGTTCGTTGGCATGTTTACGTCTCTTGGAAATGAATTTGAGAGATTCATCAAAGAAAGCCATCCTGACTTAAAGGATGATGCAAATTTCTTTGTAAAGGAAGTGCGTGCCGGAAGCACAATAGTTGACATTATTCCGGAACTCGTAATCGCGGCTCCATTCATATCTCAAATGGATCAAATCTTAATTGCCGAGGAATTCATTAAGCGTTGGGGTGTTCGACTTACTAAATTGATCAAGGGCGAAGATGGGCCGGGCCAGGATACAAAGAACGCGCTAAAGGATTGGGCCGACGCGGTAGAAGCAATAGCCCGCGATCCTGATGGGTCTCATACACTGGAATTGGCCACCTTTGAAGACGGGAAGCGCGAAATAAAGGCAGCATTCAAGTTTTCAACGCAAGAAGCCAAGAGCGCTAGAAGAACAATTGAGTTAAAAAAACAAGAACTTGACAAGAAGGATAGCGCCGATCATCGACGTGTCTTAATGGTATTCACAAGGTCTGACATCAACAATGTTGATGTTGGTAAGCGTTCTGGCGAATTGGTCCTGATTGAGGAAATCAGCCAAAAACCGTTGGCCTTGATGTATGGTTCAAATCTTTCAGAAAAACAAATAAAACATGAAGTCCGAGAAGCAGACGAAAACGTCTTCAAAAAGGGCTTTGTCGTAGATGTGAATGTCCAAATAAAGGGCGGGAAGCCAGTCGCTTATGCCGTGACGCATGTCCACCAAGTTATTGATTTGCCAGACGGCGACTAATGGTTTGATAGTTTGGATCACTGAACCAAGGGTAGGCCCAAGCAGAAAAGATCAAAGCGACAGCAAGGCCGACGACTAACCCAAGTGCAAAGATTGCGCCTCTATCGCTTCCAGACATTGCAACATGAACGCCGCCGTGAACTTCCCCCTGGAAAGCTTGTTGCGGATGTTCACCTCCTTCTCATCAACCCCAATTGAGGCAAGCTTATCGACCAACTGCGAGTAGGTCACGCCTTTTCGCTTCAATTCGGCCTTAAGAAGGTTTGCAGCCTTCGTTTCCCATTCGGTTTGATCTGGCATGTATCACCTTTGCAGAAAAAAGTATCGTAAATGATGATATATGCCCTTGTATGCCATATGTCAATGCACTATATCTGTTACATAAGTAACGGATATGATGACAATGGCACAGCACTTTCTCCTTTCAGCAGCAGCCCGCACGCTCTCCCTCAAGGCTATCTACAAGGGTGGTGAGGAACAGGCTTACCGCACGTTCTGCAATCTGCGTTGGCAGGACACCCACGGCGAAGCGGTTTGCCCGCGTTGCGGCAGCACCGAGACCTATGACATTGCCACCCGTCGCAAGTTCAAATGCGTTGCCTGCCATCACCAATTCAGCGTCACGTCCGGCACCATCTTTGCCAGCCGCAAGATGGCCTTTGTTGACCTGCTTGCCGCGATCTGCATTTTCGTGAATGGCGCAAAGGGCATTTCTGCCTTGCAGCTTTCCCGTGATCTGGACTGCCAATACAAAACCGCTTTCGTACTCTCACACAAGCTGCGTGAAGCCATGGCAGCCGAAGTCCACACTGGCGAAATGCTTGACGGCCACGTTGAAGTGGATGGTGCATTTTTTGGCGGTCATATCCGCCCTCACAACGTCGCCAGCAAGCGCGTTGACCGTCGCTTGAAGAAGCATCAGACCGGCAACCGCCGCGTCGTGGTGGCCTTCCGTGAACGCCTTGGCCGCACGGTTCCATTCATCACCATGTCGGAAGCCGATGGCGTTCAACTCGCAATCGAGAATGTGGACCGCATGGCCACCATGTCAGCCGACGAAGCGAGCCATTGGGATCAGCTTCACACAGGTTGGGAAATCGACCGGATCAACCATTCCGAAGCCTACAGCAGCCATGGAAAGCACACCAATTGGGTTGAAAGCTACTTCTCCCGCCTGCGTCGCATGGTGCAGGGTCAGCACCACCGCGTTTCACCGCGCTACCTGCACCAGTATGCAAATCATGCCGCATGGCTGGAGGACAATCGCCGCAATGACAACGGCACGAATGCCTATGGCGTGATCGAATTGGCGATGGCCTCACCAGTCAGCCGGACATGGGCGGGGTATTGGCAGCGTTAAAATAATACTTGATCCAGGATCAAGTTTAGAGGTATGTTAACCCGCATCTGATTTGCTGGGGATAGTGCTCATGCGAAAAGCGGCGGAATATGAAGCTGAGGAAATTTGGCTTCACGAGTTTCTCAGATTCCAACAAGAAATTTGTCTGGAAGTTGAGGCTCAAGAGACTATGCGTGAGTTTGGGGTCACCATGTCGGATGTGCTTTACGTTCTAAGGAACGGGAAAGTGATATTTGCAGATCGTGACGAGTGCGGGGCTCGGATAAACGTCTACGGGAGGAACTGCGATGGTGAGGAGATTTCGGTCGCGGCGCGCATGGTATCAGAAATGATGCATGTGGCTGTAATAAGGGTCAAGAAACACCGGAGAACACAATTATGAGCAAATGCGAGAAGGGCGGCTTGCAATCGAGAACCGTTGCCGAGTTTGACGCATCTGCGATCCTCGGGACGCCATTTTCGGTTGTTCTCCACAATGCCGTGAAAGAAAAGATGTGCCCAAAGACCGGCATCGTCTTAGGCCACGTACTGCCAATGCCGGAAAAGTTGATTTCCGTTGCTGCGATTTTGCGCACCTGTGAGCCAATCAAACTCAATGGTAGCGAGATCAAGTTTTTACGGAAAAGCATGGACCTGAAAGCCAAGGACTTGGCTGATCGGCTTTGCGTCTCACCGGAGCAGTACTCAAGGTACGAAAACGACAAACTGCCAATTTCCAATGTGTATGAGAAACTTTTGCGGGGCGAGGTTTGCTTGCACCACCTCGACAACGTCAAACACATTGATATCGATATCCGTGGCGTTATGGCGATGAAAATTCAAAGTGCGCACGATATCGAGAAGCCAGTCGTTTTACGGCTTGCGCCTGTGTTTGTTGATCAAGACAAACCCGTTGAAAAATGGAAAAAGCAGGTTGCGTAAATTGCAAGGGCGGCTTAGGCCGCCCTCACACCCTCCATACCACGTTCCCGTGCGCATCGCTTGCCTTGCGCGCGGCCTACAGCCGCCAAACACAATCTCTCCCAGACCCTTCCATGACCATATGGTAGCGCTTGCGCATCTTGTCGAGTTGCCGCCCTACCTTGGCGGTCAATGCTGATATGAAATTGGGTTCCGGTTCCCATAATTTGGCTTCCGTGATCTGCACTGCGATCTGTCTGGCTGTGATGCCTTCTGGTGCGGCTCTAAGCTGTTCCAGTGTCATGCGCGGGAGTTCCCCCTTGAAAAACAGGCCGGACGTTCTGACTGCCTTTGGCTTGGCTCCCGGAACCGGGTAGCCCATGATGGCAAGGGCTTGGTTTATGTGATCCAGATCGCGGCGCTTGGTTTCTGCCATATCCTGAAAATGCTTCACTTCGCCCGCCAATTCATCGCGGCGTCGCATCAAAGCATGAAAGACTGGGGAAGTTGTATCCATGGATTCACATTAGCGGAATCCGGTGATATTTTCAGGATGGCTGTTGGTGCGTTTGATACATAAGGCCGGGCTCGACCACCATTCAAACGAGTTCTTCCTGCAGCTCGAAGAGATCGAGCATCGAACCACCAAGGTGCGCCGTCCGCAATCCAGCCGAATCGTCGAGCGCTTCCACCGCACCGTGCTTGACGAGCACTTCCGCGTCGAGGGCCGCAAGACATAGTTCGAAACCATCGACGAGATGCAGAAGGTGCTTGATGACTGGCTCGTCACCTACAACACTAAACGGCCCCATCAGGGCCGTGGCATGAACGGGAGAACCCCGCTCAAGGCCTTCATCAGCGGCATCCGCGAACAGCCGTCAGAACCAACCCGAAAGGCAAAAGGAGAAAACGTGACAACCAGCGATAAACACGCTTTAATAGCCAACAAAAACCGCGCCGCCTGACGCCCGCTCAAACCGCGGAACTGTCAGGCGAATACCGTCTCTGTACACACTGTTCGACCCCACAGTGCAATCGGAAACGACCCTCCGATTTCACTGCTAAACTGCTCCGAAGGTGCTCTGGCACCCTGCGCAAAAACACCGGGAAATTTCCCAGACGGGTGTCCAAAATCGGGTCTCACGTCACTGTTTAGCAAGTTCATCGTAAATTGGCATCGCTACAGAACAAATGCAGACAGCCATTTTTTCCATCACATCTGACAAGCTAAAAAATTAGAACCACAAATTTGGAATTTATATCAGCCTAAAAACAATATTGATTTGGGTTTGGGTAATAGGTTTTTACTTAGAATTTTTGTGGTAGACGTATCCATCATAAATAAATTCATGCGGCACAACCTCATATTCAAGAGGTTCACACCCTTCGTGACTACTGACCGCCACTATACGAACCAATTTCACCGCCTCTTCCTCATCACCGAGATGGTAGTACTTGAAATTGCTATCGCATGCACCGCTGGTCAGCATTACCTCAATATTGCGTTCATCCGGATAGATAGTAGATGAGGAGTCAAAAATAGAAAATGGTTCACTATTAGCAAATGAATAAAGTGGATCTCCCAGTTCAAAATCTTCCGTTATTTCAAAAACCCTAATTCTGGAATAACCGCGCTGCCCTATCCCACATTGTTTGACAAGGAAGTCCATTCTCCCATCCAAATTCACGTCCTGAAATCCACAACACTGCTTCCAAACTTAAGGCACGACTTTCCGTTTTCACAGATTTGTGTTTTGGCACGATTATCTTCATTGAAAAATAGATCCAATTGGCTATTTAAAACTCTGGCAAATTCGCTGACCAAAACACTGTCATCGACAAGCGAATTTGAATCAATGCCTAATTCATCTAATTCCCCAAGTGTAAGGAATGACACATGGTTTGCTGATATGCTTAGTACCTTGTTCGATTCTGTGTCACGAAGCAAAAAAATGGCTGGTCCAAGAACACAATTCCCGTAAAAAATCGGACTTGGTTTCCAGAACGCACTTACTTCGATTCCCTCAATCTTTTTATTAAAGCGCACCTTTACAAAGTCGTTCGACGTATTCGCTTGTGCCTTTTTCTCGTAATCGCCGAGGTCGCCTGCATAGCAGATCCCAACTGCGGCAGCTTGGAAAAATAAAACAAAAAAATTCAAAAATAATATAAATAAAAAATTGTTGGAAGAGCGCCGGAAAATCATAGATGATGTAATATACATAACTGTTTCCTGTAATATTTTTATCATGGTGACCTAATTGTAATTTACAATTTTTGTATACACTCAACATTCCCCGGATAGGATTGTTTGACGGTTTAAAGTTGGCACATTGGTCCGCATTTTCCAATTCCTAGCAATGGCTGGTTCACGCAATTTCAACCGATATCTCCTAGATAGGACTGGTTCAGATCGAAATATTGGCATAAACGTCTTCTTTCTCCAAGACCTCTGAAGCTTGGCGCGATGTGTGATCCGTTTTCCATGATTTTGACGCCGCTGCGGGGAGAGCTTGCCGTTTATTCGGGACTACGGGCACAGCTGTGCCTTTGCGCGCGCCATGAGCACAATCAGGATAATGGCGTAGATATGTCGGTACTCGCGGGACATCTCCAATAGGTTCCCCATTCTGGGACAAGAAAGATAATCATGAGCAGGGTGTACAGAGACGGTATTCACCTGACAGTTTCGCGTTTTGAGCGGGCGTCAGGCGGCGCGGTTTTTGTTGGCTATTAAAGCGTGTTTATCGCTGGTTGTCACGTTTTCTCCTTTTGCCTTTCGGGTTGGTTCTGACGGCTGTTCGCGGATGCCGCTGATGAAGGCCTTGAGCGGGGTTCTCCCGTTCATGCCACGGCCCTGATGGGGCCGTTTAGTGTTGTAGGTGACGAGCCAGTCATCAAGCACCTTCTGCATCTCGTCGATGGTTTCGAACTATGTCTTGCGGCCCTCGACGCGGAAGTGCTCGTCAAGCACGGTGCGGTGGAAGTGCTCGACGATCCCGTTGGATTGCGGACGGCGCACCTTGGTGGTTCGGTGTTCGATATCTTCGAGCTGCAGGAAGAGTTCGTAGGGATGCTTATCAGGCCGCCCGCAGAATTCGCGGCCATTGTCGGACAGCACCAACTCGATCCTCGCATCGCGTTCCTCGAAGGTGGGCAGCACACGTGGTGGAGGGTGTGGACGGCGGTGACGGGCAGCCTGGAAGGGTAGAGCCTCGCCCAGGCGTAGCGGCTGTGACAGTCAATGGCTGATTGCATGTAAACCTTGCCGACGCCTTTCAGCGTACCGACGAAGAAGGTATCGACGGCAACAAGGGCCTCGGTGTGCGGGGCTTCGATATGGCGTTCGCGGAACTCCGGCGAGAAGCGTTCGAGCAGGCGTGTCTGTTCCTCGCTCAGTTCAAAGGGACGCTCGGCGGTGGCCTTCTCCAGCCGCAGCAGGCGCTCGTGCTTGGTCAGCAGGCTGTGGCGCTGCCACACGCCACGCACCCCGCCCGATGAGACCTGGAGCCCCTTGAGGCGCAGTTCCTGCTCGACACGCAGTGCACCGTGACAGCGGTGGTCGAGCGCATGGGCAAGCACCGCCTCCTCGATCTCAGCAGGCACCCGGTTGGGGTGCGGGCCTCTTGCTCCGGGCAGCCGGTCGATCAGACCCTCGGCGCCCCAGGTCTGGAAGTTGCGGCGGATCTCGTAGAACTGTTGCCTCGAATAGCCCATTATCCGTTGCCCGGCAGGCGATGCTTGTATCGCCGAGAGGAGGGCAGGCTCTGGATATATTGGAAAGTTCGCTCGCTAGATCGAGCAAAGACAGTTTGCGACGTGCTATCTTGTCTGTTGTGGTCATGTTGGTTGGTCTCCGGATTTGTGATGTTCAGCGACACCATCAAACCCGCTCCAACGCGGCATGGCCACACCCCTCAGGGTGAAGCCGACTGTCAGGCGATTGCCATCTCAGGACAAGCTAATATTTCTTTTCACCTCCCGGGCCGTCCCGTCTTACCCGGTCTTCTCTTCCTGCGCCGCTCGTCGCCAGCGTCTTCATATGAGCCAGCGCCGATCTTGTTGCGCTTGAGTGGCCCCAAATCTTGCGCTTCCCCGCGCTTGTCGCGCGGGTCAACGTGCGATTTGGAGTGGGTAATCTTCTCGCGCATTTCCTCGCCATAGCTCTGGCGCGGCGGGGACCAGCCATCCGGTGTGGCGGGTTGCTCGGTGCGGCCCACGGTCATTTCGTCCAGCGTCGGCTTTCGGAAGATCGGGGTGCTTTTTTCGCTCACGCCAGCGCCTTCGGCGCGGCTGCGCGGGCGCGCTGTCGCGGGTCGCTCTTCGCTCCCTGTTCTTTTCCTTTCGCCGCGTCGCGGCGCGAGGTCTGCGTGTTTTCCACGCCGGCATCGCGGCTCAACGGATCGTCGGCGACGGCCAGTTCCACTTCCCTGAGGCGCTTGATCTCGTCGCGCAGGCGGGCTGCGACCTCGAAGTCGAGATCGGCGGCGGCGTCGCGCATCTGCTTTTCAAGGTCTTCCAGATGGGCCTTGAGGTTGTGGCCGACCAGTTCGCCTTCATCAGCAAGGCCGGTATCGACGCGGTAATGGTCCGCCTCATAGACCGAGGCGGATGTCGCCGATATTCGATTTGATCGATTGCGGCGTGATGCCGTTTTCGGCATTCCAGGCGGCCTGCTTTCGCGGCGGCGCCGGTGGTCTCGGCCATGGCGCGCTCCATCGAGCCTGTCACCTTGTCGGCATAGAATGACCTTGCCATCGACATTGCGGGCCGCGCGGCCACGGTCTGCACCAGCGAGGTTTCGAGCGCAGGAAGCCCTCCTTGTCGGCATCGAGAATGGCAACCAGCGCACATTCGGGAATGTCGAGGCCCTCGCGCAGCAGGTTGATGCCGACCAGCACGTCAAAGGCACCGAGCCGCAGGTCGCGGATGATCTCGATGCGCTCCAGCGTGTCGATGTCGGAATGCATGTAGCGCACGCGCACGCCCGCCTCGTGCAGATATTCGGTCAGGTCCTCGGCCATGCGCTTGGTCAGCACGGTGACCAGCGTGCGGTAACCGGCCTGGGCAGTGGCGCGGATTTCGCCCAGCACATCATCGACCTGGCTCTTGGCAGGGCGGATTTCCACCGGCGGGTCGATCAGCCTCGTCGGGCGGATGACCTGTTCGGCGAAGACGCCGCCGGCCTGTTCCATCTCCCAGCCGCCGGGCGTTGCAGACACGGCCACGGTGGAGGGGCGCATGGCGTCCCATTCCTCGAAGCGCAAGGGCGGTTGTCCATGCAGCTTGGCAGGCGAAAGCCGTATTCGGCGAGCGTTGCCTTGCGGCGGAAGTCGCCGCGATACATGCCGCCGATCTGCGGAATGGTGACATGGCTTTCATCGACAAAGACCATGGCATTGTCGGGGATGTATTCGAACAGGGTTGGTGGCGGCTCGCCGGGCTTGCGGCCGGTGAGATAGCGCGAATAGTTCTCGATGCCGGCGCAGGAGCCGGTCGCCTCCAGCATTTCAAGGTCGAATTGCGTGCGCTGTTCCAGCCGCTGCGCCTCCAGCAGGCGGCCGGCATTGTTCAGCTCGGCAAGGCGCCTGCAGCCTTTCCTGATCGACTTCGTCGCCTGGTTGAGCGTCGGCTTGGGCGTGACATAGTGCGAGTTGGCGTAGATCTTGACGGTCCTCAACTCGGCGGTTTTCTTGCCGGTCAGCGGGTCGAACTCGGTGATGCCCTCAATCTCGTCGCCAAACAGCGTGATGCGCCAGGCGCGGTCTTCATGGGCGGGGAACAGCTCGATGGTGTCGCTGCGCACGCGGAAGGAACCGCGCACAAAATTGATGTCCTGGCGCTTGTATTGCTGCGCCACCAGATCGGCGAGCAGCGCGTTGGTCGACGTGCGGTCGCCGACCGACATCTGGAAGGTCATGGCGGTGTAGGTCTCGACCGAGCCGATACCGTATATGCAGGAAACGGAGGCCACGATCACCACGTCGTCACGCTCCAGCAGGGCGCGGGTGGCGGGAGTGGCGCATGCGGTCGATCTGCTCGTTGACGCTCGATCCTTCTCGATATAGGTGTCGGAGCGCGGCACATAGGCTTCCGGCTGGTAATAGTCGTAATAGGAGACGAAATATTCCACCGCATTGTCGGGGAAGAACTGCTTCATCTCTCCATAAAGCTGGGCGGCGAGCGTCTTGTTGGGCGCGAGGATGAGGGCAGGGCGCTGCGTCTCCTCGATGACCTTGGCCATGGTGAAGGTCTTGCCGGAGCCGGTGACGCCGAGCAGCACCTGGGTGTTGTCAGGTTCCCTTTCCGCCGACCCATCCGGGTCGCCGTCCGTTCGCGGGCTGGCACTTCCTCCGGAAGCTTGCCCTGCCACGGAGGGTTGCCTGCCGGCTCGCAAGGCAGCCTGTTCGGCTGCCTTTGGAGAAAAGCCTGCATCGAGCAGCGAGGCGAAATAGGCCTTGCCGGTCAGGCCCTCCACCAGATCGGCAATTGCGGTTGGCTGGTCACCTGCCGGTTGGTAGGCGGTGACCATTTTCAGCTGCACTCCGCCTTCGGACTTGTCAGGACGCGAGGGCCGGTGCGGCACCCAGCCGGACATGTCGCGGGCAAGGTTCGGATCGCCCGCGTCAAGCAGCGCCCGCAGCGAGTTCATGGTGGCGTCAACACCCGACTGGTGCGTCAGGCCCCTGGCGTCTTCCAGCGAAATGTCGACGCCCGATACGGGGTTGAGACCGGCGGCAGCGCGCGCCGACGGGTCACTGGTCGCGCCGATGATGGTGCCGCGCGATGAGCGCTTTTCGCTTATTGCACTTCCGCCGGGTGCCTTCGCACCGGCCTTGGCGGTTGCGTCCTTGCCCTTGCCGGCCTTGAGCCGATGCTTGCCTGCCTGCGAGCGGATCTCGCGCATTTCCGCCTTGCGGGCCTCGGCCTCGGCCTGCAATTCGATCTCACGTGCCCAGTCGGAAACGCTGCCGCCAAGTGGCACGCCCTCGAATGCCTGCTGCGGCGCTTCGCCAAAGCCGGTCTCGTCAATACCCGAAGGCTTGCCTGTCTTCTTTTCACGCTGTCTTGCCATGCGCCGAATATGGACAGAGTCGGGGCTGATTGGAAGGGGCAGCGGCCCGCAATCCTGACAAGGTTGTGTCAGGAGGGGCTATTTCACCTGCGGCTTGTAGGCGTGGTGATAGGCAAGCGCCACACCGCCGGCACCACCGAAGATGTTTCCCACAGTGGCGATGGCGATATTTGCGGCGGCGGCACCAAGGCTGCCGTCAGCCCCGGCAATCAGGCCTGCGGGTATCAGATACATGTTGGCGATGGAGTGCTCGAAACCCAGCGCCACGAATGCCGTTACCGGAAAGATGACTGCAAAGACCTTGCCGGTGACATCCGTCGCGGCAAAGGACAGCCACACCGCCAGGCAGACCAGCGCATTGCACAGCACCGAACGGGCAAACAGCTCCAGCGGGCCGAGCGCCAGCTTGGATACAGCGATCTTCGCGGCAGTGGCTCCAACGGCCCCCTCAAGCAGACCGGTTGTGGCAATGGCGACGACCAGCAGCAACGAGCCGGCAAGGTTGCCGAACCACACGATCCCCCAATTGCGCAGGAGGGCGCGACCCGACACAAGTCCATCGACCCAGGCCATGACAATCAGCGCATTGCCAGTGAAAAGTTCCGCCCCGCCGACAACCACCAGCACCAGCCCCAGCGAGAAGCACAGCCCGCCCAGCGCGCGCGCCGGGCCAAAGCCTGCATCCGCCCCCGTCATCGCCATGGTGTAGAACGCGCCGCCAAAAGCGATGAAGGCTCCGGCCAGAACCGACAGGACCAGCAGGTTCTGAAAGGAAGCTGCCGCCTTGGCGACACCGGCATTCTCCACCAGTTCGGCTATCTCGGACGGCTTGTGCATGACGACCTCCCCAAGTTTGGCAAATGATGGCTCAAGGGAGAGGAAGAGGGAAGGGGGGTTATTTCCCCGAATTTATTGTGCCAATCTAATAATACACTCGATTCATAATGGAGGGCTTATGGCCAAGTATCTTCAAACTAAGGTAGCTGAAGAAGGGCTCACAAAGCTTATTCAAAGACTGGGCAGGGATTGCACCCCAACCCAGTTCGTCCGTGAATATGTTATGAATAGCATAGAGGCTGTTCAGCGAACTAATAAAGAGGGGAAAATACAAGTTGATGCTAACTGGTATATTTATCGTAATTCATCAATATATAAGCTATGCTTTATTGATAATGGCGATGGGATGTTTCTGGATGAAATGATACGCCATTTGAACAATCTGTCTTCAAGTGGTTCTCATGAAAACGTGTTTGAGAATTATGGAATGGGTGCGAAGATTGCAGCCTTAACGAGAAATCATGAGGGCATACTGTATGACAGCTGGAAAGAGGGTTCAGGCAGCAGTATCATAATAAAGTATAACGAAAAAGAAAAAATATACGGCGTTGTTCCAATCGAAATGGATGATGGAACAGTCATTTGGGGAAGTTCTATTTCAGATGAAGACAAGCCTGAAATAATAAATGAACATGGAACTCGTGTTACATTATTTGGCATGAATGCTGACGAAGATACCATGCTCCCGCCGCGAGGGGCAAAGGGAGGTAGAGAAAACTGGTTATACTACTATATAAATTCTAGATTTTTTGAGATTCCTCAATCAATAAATCTTAGCGTAAGAATAGGGTATTACAGGGATACTGTAAATTCACGACATAACTATTTTCGCACCATAATTGGCCAAAAAGAGACGCTTAAGAATAATTCTATATGTATGGGGTCCGTTGAAATATCCGATGCTATAATTCACTGGTGGATATTAAATCCGGACGCGTCTGGCCATGGAAGGGAGAATTTGATTGGGCATACTGGCTGTATTAATCAAATAGAAATATTTGATATTGCTGATGGCCGTTCAAATAGGTCTCCAAATTTTGGTATTATTGTTGGAAGAGAGGAGGTTGTGCTATATGTAGAGCCGCTTAGTGATGTGGTTCAAGACACTACCCGCACACGTTTAATATTAAGGGATGGGAGTCCGTTGCCTTGGGAGAGGTGGCAAGACGAGTTTCGTTCTAAATTTCCAAGTGAACTAACTGAATTCATCAAAGCAAAACTTTCTGTCGGATTGAAAGAGGATCACCAGCAGTCGATTCGGAAACGACTTGCTGAAGTTCAAGAATTTTATAAGCTTTCGCGATTTCGACTTGATGACAAAGGTCAGGCGACAACCGATCCTGAAAGCGAAAGTAGTGCTCGCACCGGCGAAGGGGCCGACGAAAGGGGAGTGGGAGGCGCTCAGAGAACTAGTGCGTCGGGGAATCATCATGGCCCAATCGCAGAGATATTGCGTGGTAGAACGAAGCCTAAGGGTGATCCTTCTTCGTCTGTGAAGCCCGACTCGTTTCCCGTGGTTATCTGGGTTTCTAAGAGTAATGGCCGCAGAGGTGATGATGAATTAGTTGATCGTGCTGCCTGCTACTTAGAGAGGGATAACGTATTAAAGATAAACGAAGATTTTCAAGGAATTACAGATGTTTGTGATTACTACATAAACAAATTCAAGTCCGTGGAAAATGTTTCATTGATAATTTATGATGCGGTGAAGGAGATATTTGAGCAACAGCTGGTCGAGGCGGTGCTAGGGGCGCAGTCATTGCGAAATCGTCCAGAATGGACCCCAGAGAACTTCGCTATGGCAACTTCAGAGGAGTCGCTTACGGCAGTTGTGATGTGTAGATATCACATTATTAAACACCTCAATGGAGTATTTCAAAAGACAATACCAAAAACAGCACAGGAAGTAATTGCAAACATTCAAAATGCCGGGCGGCTAACCTAAGCTACGAATCTTGAACGATGAATTTCAAGAAGCGATGGGTCTGGTCTGAATTTGCTGGGAAATCGGATGTAACCGTTGTCGTTCAGCGATTCCATTTTCTGTTTTGTCGGTCGGTCCAATTTTGATGAGTAGAGAATTTTGCCGTCGTCATTGATGGCAATTAGCCCGGCTTCAAATGCTCTGTCATGCAGGCGATTGAGGCATATTCCATTCCTTGGATTCATGCGATTGTCTTTGTCCGTGGCCCAAGGAACTATATGGCCAGCAATCAACAGTTCGGTTTGCGCGATGCCTGTAACTGCGCATTTGAAATCGTAGTTTGCTAAGACCATGCTACGAAAGAGAGCTTGGCCTTGCCTCACGGACGTCAATCGCTGGATGTTTTTCCCGGTCACTGCGGTAGCTTGATATTCTGACTGCGGTTTCGCTTCAAATGCATTTGCAGTGAATGTCTGGGTGTCGGAACTTGGTAGTTTTTTTGCGGTTTCTGAAATTTCATCAAAGAACCGTGACCAAAGTTCGCGATCTAGCTTGCTTGCATTTGCCATTCCCCTGCGATCCAATGTTTCGTCAAGGCTGGCAATGTTGGTTAGTTTGAGTGCTATGGACCCTGGAGTTCTGCCGATTTTGTTTGCGAGTTGAATTACATCGGGATTTGAAGAGTGCATCCTTCCAAACGGGGTGCGGATATATAGCTGGATAGCATCCAGAATTTCCGGTTCCGTCCAGTTTCGTCGGGCTTTAGGCATCTGCAATGCCGATCTTAGACCAAACTTGAAAACCATCCCTTTTTTGCAGCGGTTTTAAAACGGTCGACAAGTTCTTGTGCCGAGCACAGTGATGGCTGTTCATCAGTTGGCTCGAAACTCTCGAACGTATGAAGGTAGTGATCATCGCCGTTTACCGGTGCTGCCAAGAGGTGTTTCAATCCAACTTCATGCGGGATGAAAAACTCGTTGTCAAAGAGATATGGCGTTAGTTCATTTTCGCCAACAGCACCTGAAACGATGAAGTCGCCAAAAAATTTCCAGTTGCCAGCGTCTCGATACATGTAATGAATTTTGGTGTTTTGCATGGGCGACCTACAGGTGTTGCAATCATTAATAAGCATATATTAAAAAGCTAGGATAAGTAGTTATAGGCATAATGCATAGCGCAGGCAACTAAATGAGAGATACGACCGATAATCCCCATCGGGCCGCCCTCACACCACCATCCCCTCCAGCAGCAATGCCAATGCTGCGATGGCCAGTGGCGCGGCGGCGATGACTGTGGCAAGGGCAGGGCGGTTGCGCAGGGCTATGGTTGCTGCGGTTGCCGCAAGGCAGACGAGGATGAAACCCACATAGAGATATGCGACCGGCGTGAGCGGCCCCTGTCCGTTCACCCCTTCAAGAATGAAACCCGAGACTGCGACCATCAATGTGGCAAGCAACAGGTCGGCCACTACCGCCAGAACCATCAACACCCGCATTTCCGGATCCTCCCTCGCTGTGCGCACCATTTTGACTGAATGAGTGCCTGCATGCCAGTGGTGACTTTGAGGGCGGGGAAGCCGCCCGTCCGCACATGCGGCGGGGCAGGTTCAGCATCCCGCCCGTTGGCAATACCGACCGATCGGGGCATGTTCGCCCAAGGCGGAGTCGGCGAACTGCTCCCCTAGCGGTCTTTCATTGTCGAAATCCGGCTGGTTGGCAAAGAACAGCGCGTCGGGCGGAACCTCGCCGGTGGCAAGCTCGCGCAGGATGAAGATGCGGTTGCCGATGAACCAGTCCGAGCGCAGGAAGTTCCAGCCGTTGCGATTAGCCATGTCCCGCAGCTTCGCGTTGTCCGGCCCGACCAGAAAGGTGACGCGGCCACTGCTGTCGGGGCGGGTTTCGAAGTCACCAAGGCAGGCGCTGGTGGAGGTTTCGCGGATGCCGCCGATACAGGCCGACCAGTAACGCAGACCCTGTGGCGGGCGAAAGCGAATAACGGCTGGCAGGGCGCTGCCTTTCAGCGGCGCAAAGGCATAGGTAATGTGCCGGTTGGCAAAGAAAGGTGTTGATGCCGCATGGCGGATGAAAAACCGGATCGGATAGGCCTCACCACTGGTTGCCAGATCGCCCTGTTGGTCGATCATGTGCGCCAGCACGGTTTTGCGCTGCCGTGTGGTGGCGGCGTCTGTCACGGTTTGCGGCAGGGTGAAACGGTTGCGACAGTCGGCAATTGGAGCGCCCGTTCGGCTGTTTACCGCCCAGACACCTGGCAGGGGTTCGGCTCCCTCCGGCAGGTAGCTGCGCCAGACAAAGGCCAGCCTGCGCGCGCCCGGGCGGATAGCGGCGGAGTCGGTGCCGGTCGTCTGGCCACCGCTCTGGGCACTGCTCTGGCGGATCGCAATCTGCCAGTTGCTGCCGGTGCCGCCGGTCAGTTCCTCCCCGGTGCGAGCGAGCAGGATTTCGGCAGTGTCGGCGTCATAGACATGCAAGCTGGTGTAGCGCGCATGCGGCAACGTGCCGGACAGTGTGAAATTGACGGGATCGGCTTCGGCCAGCGCGTCCAGCACCATCAGGTGGTAAGTGGCGTTGGTCTCGGGATAGAAGGGGAAAAACCAGGGCCTTGATGCATTGATCGATAGCGACCACTGGCCGGAACAATTGCTGGGCGCTCCCGCCTGCCGGTGCAGCATGTTGGCGAGTTCGAATCCCGCAACCAGAACCAGCGCGGGGTTCCAGACCCATGCGAGCAGCGGCAGTGCAACCAGTAGTGCCAATGTGGCAATGAAAATACGAAAGAGGCGGCGTCGCGGTTTTCGGGCTGTGTCTTGCATCGCTGCACCATGGCGAAGACCGGTTGCCGCAGCAACCAAAAAAGGCGGCGCCGAAGCACCGCCGTTCCTCGCCCCTGCAGCGGGGTCAGTGGTCCGCCTGGCGGCTGGTTACTGGCCTGTGGCTGCGTTGTATTCCGCTTCGGAGAGGCTGCCGTTGCCATTCGTGTCGGCAGCCTTGAACTGCTCTTCGGTCCAATTCGCGCCAACTGCATTGCCCTCTTCCATCGTCACGATGCCATCGGCATTGGCGTCTGCTGCGGAAAAGGACGCCATGTCGGCAGCCAGCGCCGGCGCGGCAGCGAAACCGGCAAATGCGAATGCTAGTATGAGCTTCTTCATGGGATTTCTCCTTTGCTTTTCCCGGAGCCCCTGCTTCCGGGTGCAACGGATATGGACCTCCAATGCGGCCCGAATCCGGCGGTGAAATCAATCCTGGTTTCAATATTGCTCATGAATTGATCAATAAAATCAATATTTTGACATATTCGAATGAAGGATGAAAAGAGAAAAGCCCCCGCCCGCAGAAAGGGCAGGGGCTGTCGATCCCGTTGGATCGCAAGCGCCATTACATGGTGCTGGCTGCCTTGAATTCTTCAGCATCCAGTGCGCCGTCGCTGTTCTTGTCAGCGGCTGCGAACTGTTCTTCCGTCCATTCCCAGCCTGCTGCTGTGGCTTCTTCAAGCGTTACCGCGCCGTTACCGTCGGCATCAACCTTGGCGAAGTCCATTTCGGCTGCAAATGCGGGGGCCGCAACGAGAGCGGAGAGGGCAAGCGCCACGACATACTTCTTCATTTCCTGTAACTCCTGTTGGATGAAAACCGCGATGCGCAATGCTTCGCGGACAGTCACTTATCCGGCTAAGTTTCTGGCGGAATTGCGGCGGAAAATTCCGGTTTGGCCTGCGATGTAACAAAAATTTTTTTGGCCTGAAGGCTTGACTTCTTTGCGGTGCAGCATCGCTCACTGTGTTCCGAAGCGCTGCTTCAACAGGCGCAGATATTCGGGATCGGCGCTGGCTGATTCAGGGACGGCGGCAACATCCTGTTTGGGCTGCGCGCGCGGACCACAGGTAAAGGCGTAGTCCTTTGCCATACCTTTTTTTACGCAGTCGCTGACCTTCCATCCCGGCGGGAGGGCAGTGAGATCAACATTCTTCCATTTGGGATGACCAGTCTCGCGCAACCGCTCGAGATTCTCCAGAAGCAGGTGCGATAGATCGGCCGCTGCCTTGCAGCTTTCTGCGTGATATTCGCTCTTCTCCGGCGTGAAATCGAAGGTCATCAACACGGCTTTCACCGCTATGGTGGATACCGGCTCCGGCTGGAACGGATAGGTGCCGGAGGGAATCTCCGACACCAGATAAGCGGCGCGCAGTTGCGGCTCAGAAAGGTCGACAAGATGGAACTGCGAACCGTCGATGCGCACATCTGAAAACAGCGATGCTGGTGCACCTGCAACATAGAACATCGCGTCAATCTCGCCGCTCATCAGCTTTGGCAATGCATCGGTGCTGGAAATTGCGAGCCGTTCAGCCTTCCTGACCCGCAGGATGTCGAGGACCAGCGTGGCGGTAAGGTAGGTTCCGCTATCAGCGGCGCCAATGGCGACCTTCCTGCCTTTCAAGTCGGCGAGCGAATTGATGTCGCGTTTGGCAAGCACATGGATCTCCTCATTGTAGAGAGGAAACATGATGCGCACACCCCAGAGCGAGCGGCTCAGTTCCGGATCATTGGCGGAATAGGAGCGCACATAATCCAGAACATCGCTTTGGACGATTCCGAACTGGGTGAAGAGCCGGTTCTTGACGGCTACAAGGTTTTCAAGCGATCCGGCACTCTCCTGCACATTGAGAGTAAGACCGCACTGAGCCTCAATCTCGGCGAGGTCCTTGCCGATCTGGATGTAGGTTCCCTTCGCACCGCCGGTGACGATGTTCTTCTGGAACTCGTCGGCTGCCGCCGGGTTGACTATTACGGGCAATACCAGGGCAACCATCAAGAGCGTTGCCGCAAGCAGTTTGGCGGGAGCAGATAGTTTCAGCAGGGTCATGTTCAACATCCGCTGTCGAGTTTCTGGACGAGATCGCGCATCGCCAATACCGGAACCTGGCCGAAGGCTTCGGCAAGGGCGGGTGCCAGGCAATCACCGGCGACAAGTTTTTCACGCAGCCTTGCCTTCGCGGTCGCTGTGAGGCTCTCAAGGCCCATGGCAGAAGCGAGCGCGAGGTCGACCTGCTCGGCAGGCCTTGGCCGTTGGCTGGTCGGTGCAGCATCGGTGCTGGCAGTCTTCACCGGTTCGGCTTCAGGCCCAACTTTCGGTGCGGGTGGTGGCTGGCCCTGCATTGCCATGCCGTTTACCGCCTGAATTGCCTTGCGGGCGGTGTCGTCGGGGACAACGGCATCGGAAGCAAAGGCCAGTTCGGAAGTCGGAGCGGGAGCGGGTTTCACCTGTTTCGTGGAAGGGGGCGAAGCCTCGAAGCGGGCTTCCTGCTTCGCCGCCGCCGGCTGGCTGGTTTGAGCCGGACCAAGCCGTTCAGCGAGACTGGCACTCCAGGCTTCCGATGATGGTTCAGCGGGCTCGCCCTGTGATGTTGGCAGTTCTGCAGATGCAGCGCGGCTTGCCGTTTTTGCGCGAGGCGTGGAGGTACTGGCCGAAGCGGTCACCGGTCGGACCGTGACATCGGGCTCTGCTTCATCGCGTGGTTGGGCCTCGGCATCTGCTGGCGGTGGGGCTATCTCAGCCAGATTGGCCAAGGGCGCGGCAAGCTTGAATGGCAGGCCAATTTGCCAGGCCGTGGCGGTTCCAGCCAGGATGGCAACCATCCCGGCTGCATAGGCGAGGCGTCTTGCGTTGAAAGCCGAAAGGAAGGAATGCGTATGCGGCGGCTCAAGGAATTCGCGCTCGATCTGTTGCTGTTCCTGCTGCCATTCTGCCGCGTCAATTGGTGAAGACGGGGAAGCAGATTGCGTCTCATCTAGAGCGCGCAGCCGCAGGATTTCGGCAGCCTCGCGGCGCTTCTGAGATATGCGCTGCAGGATTGCCTCGGTCCGCGCGTCATCGACAATGTCGCGGCATGCCCTTGCCACTTCGTGGGTGGCGAGATCGGCTAGTGCAGCATCATCCTGCGAGTTCTCGCGATCCTGCATGCCCTGTGGCTGGGTTGCATCATGCTGCGACAAGAATTGTGAGGCCACCATTTCGGCTTCCAGCATTTCCTCCAGGCTTGGCTGGAGTTGCGGGGCGTATCCTGATGCCGGTCCGCCTTGATGGTTCACGTCAGCGGCATCATCGGGCATGTCCATGTCCTCGAGAGCCATTCGAATGTCAGCCTCGCGCATGGCATGCCGCAGGGGTGAGCGGCTTGCCCCGGCCTGTACCGATGAAACCCGACCTGAAGACGCTGATTCACTGCCATAAGGAGCGTAACCCGGTTTGCGGTAGGGTCTGTTTGCCAACAGCGTTGGGGAGTCGCCCCAATCCGCATCGCGCACAGTGTGATCCCCCATGCTTTGTCCTGAGCTGTTGCCCGTGCTTTGGCCTTTACGCTGATTGATGTCCTGCCCTGTACCCGACATTTTCAGCTCCTCCTTCTTGAAGGTGAAGCCCGCCCAACCGGGACTGATCTTGGTTTCAGCAAAACGGCGAGAAGTGGGCCAAAAATGTGTGATTATATGACGAAATGCGAGTGCGGCGCGAAGGAGAGCAAACCGGAATCAATTTCAATTGACAGACCTCGCGGACTGGAGCAGAGCCGGGCGTCGTTTTTCCGGGGGAACCATATGCCAAACCTCTTGCAGCTATCCTCAGCGCATTTGTTGCCGATAATCATGCTCGGCGCATCGAACATTTTCATGACGCTGGCATGGTACGGGCACCTCAAGTTCAAGGCTGCTCCCATCGCGCTTGTCATCCTGGCAAGTTGGGGAATTGCGCTGGCTGAATACTGCCTTGCGGTTCCGGCCAACCGGATCGGCCATAGCGTCTACAGTGCTGCACAGCTGAAAACGATACAGGAGATCATTACCCTGATCGTCTTTGTCGGATTTTCCGCGTTCTATCTCAAGGAATACCCTGGTTGGCAAACGCTGGCCGGTTTTGCGATGATTGCAGGTGGTGCAGCACTCATATTTCGTGCCTGACAAGACGGGGCGAAAGCTGCGCCAGGCAGGACAAAAGAAAAGGGCCGCGAAAATTCATCTCCGCGGCCCCTTCAAAATTTGATGGCTGGTACCTTGCTGTTTCAAAGGCCCTTCAGCAGGTTCCCGGCTGCCAGAACGACATATGCCAGCAAGGCCCAGTGGAAGGATTCCAGAACCAGGCTGATGCCTGCATAGCGGACCAGCAGGGCCACTATCGCAAGTACCACCGAAATCAGGAAAACGATCATTGTTGGTGCGCTAAGGTTCATGTCACTCCCCTTGTCCCTTTGCGAAAAAGGCAGACTTGCAGTCCACCAGATTCGTTAGATACTACATTCATGGCAGTTTGTCTGCCATTTGCAGCAACCGGGAAATATCAGCCTTGAACAATCCGTGGCCCAGCAACCGCGATGACGGGGAAGAGGAGGAGGCACTTGTTGCTGGGCTTAATGCCAGGTTTGCGGCCGCCGACAAGGCTGCCGGAATCGAGGTTCAACCAGGCTTTGCCCGCTTCGTTCAGCGCAATGATGTTTTCACCCGCGCATTCTGGGACGACCGTGTCAAATCCACTGACGCCACAGGGTTTTTCGAAAGCTACCGCATGAAGGCGGCACCCAGACGCGGGGAAGGGTTTTCACAACGCGACTTCGCCTTGCGTAATGCTGCATGGTCGGTTTCGGACATGGTGACTGCACGCGGTGAGAAGGATGGCAGACGCGAAGGATTCCAGTCTCCCGTAACACTCGACACACTGGTTGCGGAAGAGCGGCTGAGTGTCGATGACCCGGCCGCGATGAGTGCAGAGGTGAAGCGGATCGCGCGTTTCTTCGGGGCTGACCTTGTTGCAATCACTGATCACGACGAGCGCTGGATGTACAAAAGTCGTGTCGACACGCGGGACTTCAGCGAGGCAGACAACAGATTGCCGGAAGGTATCACGCATGTGATCATACTTGGGCATTCGATGGACCGGGAATTGGTCGATACCTACCCCTCGGCACTGGCCGGGGCATCAACCGGCAGGGAATACAGCCACGAGGCTGCAATTGTCATCCAGCTTGCGAGCTATATCCGCAATCTTGGCCATGAAGCGGTGCCGTCCATGAATGACACGGGGCTGGTGATCCCGCTGGCGGTGAAGGCAGGCCTTGGGGACTATGGTCGCAACCAGCTTGTAATTACGCCGCAATACGGCCCGCGTTTGCGGTTTTCAAAGATATTCACGTCACTGCCATTGTTGGCAGACGAACCAAAACGCCACGGCATTGCAGATTATTGCGCGATCTGCACCAAATGCGCTGACCAGTGCCCGCCAAAGGCGCTGCCATTCGGGGAGCCGGACGCCAAGCAGCTCAATCCTTCCTCGATTGCCGGGGTGCGGAAATGGACTGCCGATTGTGAGAAATGCTTTGGCTACTGGGCCCGCATCAAGAGTGATTGCGCGATCTGCATGCGGGTATGCCCGTTCAACCGCGACTTCTCCAGACCGCTCAACCGGTTGTGGCGCCGGCTGGCGACATCGCGGTTTCGCCGGTTGGCACTGTGGTGGGAAAACCGGTTCCCCTCCGGTGCAAGGCTGCGCCCGCGCGACTGGTGGGCGGGAAAACATCCCTAACGGGGCCCGGTTTGCCAGAGCGTTCCGTTGCGGGCGCGCTCCAGGCCGAGATTATAGGTCTTCACCATATACTCGTTGTCGAATTCGAGAGACGAGACTGTCCGCCATTCCGCGGGGAGGTAGGTATAGCGCATCGCCATGCCTGCTTCCTGCGAGCGGCGGATGGTTTCATCCAGCAGCAGGCGCATGGAGGTACGGGTCAGGTTCGAAATTGACGACCCTGCGAGCTTCAAGGTGCGGGCCTCCACTGGCCGCGCATCCGGCTCTATCTGGTTGTGCAGAATGACATCAAGACTTGCGTTGCCGGTCTTGAGCCATTGCCCGGGAACCAGTTCCGGCCCGCCAAAGAAATAGGCTACGACTCCCGCGTCACCATGCAATTCGGTGATGGTTCTGCCGCCGAAGCCGGAAGTGATTGGAACCGGGGGCAGGGCTCCAGGGATTGCAATTGCCGCGCGGATCACGGTTCGGAACAGCTCCAATGCCCTGGCGTCACCCTGTTTTGCCACCGCCCCCATGTTCCACACTGTGAGGGTATTGGCGTCCAGGTTCGCTGTCGCGACCAACAGGCGCCGCCCCTTGTCCTGCTCTACAGTGATTGCCGCCAGAAGTTCAGGCGTGACGAAGCGCTCTATGAATGACTTGATACCGCTGTCCGAATACAGGGCCGGGCCGCCCAGCGCGGCAGCGAAGTTCGGCTTTCCGAGTGCCTTTTGCATCGCATTGGTGGTGTAGAGGATCGACGGCAGGTCGGAATAGCGATCTGCGGCAAAGACGAAAGGTGCCATCAATGCGCCCGTCGATACGCCGGTGACAATTTCATATTCAGGGAACTGGCCTGACTGTGACAGCCCCCTGATGGCGCCTGCACCATATGCTCCGTCGGGACCGCCGCTGGACAGGGCCAGAATGTCGAAATGCCCGTCTGGTGCATTTGGCATGGAGCCGCCTGTTGCCTCCTTCCATCCAAGTGCATTCATCAAATCAGGACGGCGTTGCGGGAAAAACCGCAAGTCGTGGCTGTCGTTGATGGACGCTGCGACCAGTTCATCAAGGGAATAGGGATTGCGCTGGCTCGTCGTCACACAAGCGCTCAAAAGCAAGGCACTAATCATGAGCGCAACCCGCACTGCGCGGCGGACAAGCTGCAAACATGCGCAGGTGAGGGTTGGAATGTTCGTCATCAAACCTGTTCATTCTCTGGCGGAATGGGTGACGGTTTGCCGTTTGCGTCCAGTGCCACCATCACGAAAGTCGCATGGGTCACCATTTCAAAATCGGTCTTGAGGTAACGTTGTGCCCATGCCTCGACGCGCAGATGCATGGAGGTGCGGCCAACCTTCTCGACAGCTGTATAAACACAAAGTGTATCGCCGATCTTCATGGCCTTCTGGAAAGACATTTCATTGACGGCTGCTGTTACTACTCGACCGCGTGCGCGTTCCGCTGCCGCTATGCCGCAGGCGAGGTCCATTTGTGCCATGACCCATCCGCCGAAGATATCTCCGGCAGCGTTCGCGTCAGCCGGCATGGCGAGCGTTCTCAGCGTCAGTTTTCCAGAAGGATCATGCATGGGCAGGCGCTCCGGCAAACGGCTCAACAAAGTGCAAGCGATGCCCGATTTGCATTGATTGGGCAAGTGTCCACACAGAAGGAACTGTTATCTACAATAATTGCAACAAAAATGCCGGGCCGAGAAACTCCGCCCGGCATGCCGCCGCCCCATCCAACAACCTGATATGATCAGGCTGCTGCTACCGGCTTGTTTTCCGCAGCATTGATGTTCTCCTGGGTTGGTTTCTTGCCGTCCAGCGTCCATCCCTTGCTGGCTTCCTTCAGGGTGAAGGCGCCATCGTCGGTCTGGCGGTCGAGCTGGCGACCATTGTTGGACTGCACGATGTTGAGGTTGTTCGCACCATCATACTTGTCACCGAGGCCTGTAACCTTGATGGCATTGTGGCCGTTGGTGATGGTCAGCGAGGACGACATGGTCGCGCCGGTATTGCCGAACGGCACGGTATTGACAGTGATCTTGGTCCCGTCTTCAAGCTGGAAACTTGCGTCTTTCTTGAAGTCGAATTCCGTCTTGCCGTCAATGCCGACGTCGACATGCGGGTCACCCCAGACGCGGGTCTGCGAGTCGTCGCACTTGTCGGTAAGGGTCCAGACCGAGTTCTTCTCGTCGAGGGAGATCGAGTAGCGATCACCAAGATTGATATTCGCCTTGCCGTCCTTCACTTCAGAGACAGTCCACTTGGCGTCTTGCTTGTGCGAACCACCGATATTCTCGGTCTTGTCGGCAAACTGAAGCTTTTCAATGTTCTTCAGTATGTCGCGATCACCGGTCTTGCGGTCGACCACCATGGTCGATCCATCGCGGTTCTTGACGATGTAGCAATCACGGTTCTTGTCATAGACTGCCGTGTCGATGCCCTTGCCGCCATCGATTACATCGCTGCCCTTGCCGCCCTTGATGGTGTCGTTGCCCTTGCCACCAAAGATGGTGTCGTTGCCACGACCGCCGAACTGCACGTCGTTGCCGTGGTTCCCGATCAGGGTGTCGTTTCCGCCACGACCCAGTTGAACGTCATTGCCCTTGCCGCCGACAATCGTGTCGTCGCAATCGGTTCCGACTTGGACTTTGCCAGTAGCCGAGCCACCGCCCTGTGCTGAGCCACCGCCCTGTGCCGAGCCGCCGCCCTGTGCCGAGCCGCCCATTTTGCCTTCCAGCTTGTCGCAGAGGTTGGACAGGTTGGACATGATGTCCTTCATGTCGCCACCCATGCCATTGCCGCGTTCGCCATGGCCAGACTGCTTGTTGCCACCCATGCCCGACAGCATCTGCTCCAGCATCTTGACGATTGGGTTGATCAACGACTTGATGTCCGAAGCAGAATCGCCCTTGCCCGATGATTTGCCGGAATTGTTGGAGGAGCAGCAGTTGTCCGCGCCACCCTTGCCACGATTGCCGCCAGTTTCCATACCGGAAACCAGATTACGGACCTGGTTGGCAATTTCACGGATTTCGGAATTCCCGCCACCGCGATACGAGGAGCCACCGCCTACCGAATCGTTGCGCGAACCATCGTTGTTGCCGCGACCATGCGCCATGCACTTTTTGATGAGGTCACGAACCATGTCGCGCATTTCGCCCTTGCCACCCGGCTTGTTCTGCGGCTGGCAGTTGACCGGCGGCATTGGCTTTGGCTGCGGTTTGGTTTCGCAGTTTTCGGGCCGACCCTGATGCTTGTGATTGTTGGAGTGATGACGGTTTGCTTCGTGCCGTTCAACATTCTTGCCTGTTGAACATCTGGCATTGTCTGCTGCCTTGCCGAAATGGCCTGTACCTCAGACTGGCGCTTGCGGTTTGGGGGCCGGCTTTGCACAGCTGGTTGGTTTTGGCGTGATTGCCGCTGGATTGTAGACCATGTTCGCTCTCCGTTTTCGCGTTTTGCTGAGCTTGAATATGAACAATCGGTCATGTTGTGGGTATTTGTAGCGATTACCGCTCGCATTCGTGCCAACTACGTAGCTCCATAGGTAGTGATTGGCGTGGAAATCCTTGCAATGCCACAATGTTCGGGTAATCCTTGCAATGAGGGGCTTTCGGGCTGATCGGCAGTTTGCCGTTTTAGTGACCGGGTTGGATAGAAACTTGCCGAACGTTCGGGCGTGACGGGCACAGGGCAAACAGGAGACCCCAAATGAAGAGACTGGCAATTACCACATTTTGTGCTGCAGCATTGATGGCTGCTCCCGTGAGTGGGGGCGTCAACGAGGCACAGGCAGGCAACAGCAATATCATCAAGGGAATCATCGGTGGTGTGATCGCCGGCGCCGTAATCGGCTCCATCGTTCGCGCGGGGCAGAACCATTGCCATGGCAATGTCTGCCATTCGCATGGATATGCCAATGCGGGTCACTATCATGACGCTTATGGCACAATCGTGTATCAGGCACCGCCTCAGACAGTCATTATTGCTCCACCGCCACCGCCGCCACCAGCCTATGGCGGATCATATCCGCAGGCGCATTACAACTGGTGCTATGGCAAGTATCGGTCATACCACGCGCAAAGCAACACCTATCAGCCCTATGGCTATTCGGGACGCCGCCCCTGTATTTCCCCGTATATGTGAGCCCATATACGATATTTCAGTTGCGTGTGATCCGGCAAGAATGCACCATTCAACCCAGGTCCGGGGAACGGTTTCCGGGCCATCCGCAAAACAGGGGCATTGACAGGCCGGCAAGCAAACCGGCCAACAGCCAGAGGGACTGGCAGGGAGACGGACATGCAAGGGACGATTTCACTTCGGCCGATGTCGGGTCGAAAAGTATCAGGCATTTGGAAATTCACGATGACATTGCTCGTCGCGTTTGGAATTTCAGCGTCACTCAATGTCAGGCAGGCTGAGGCCAAGTATGTCGGAGCCTTTGTTGCAGGGGCTGTCATTGGTGGTGTGATTGCGCATCATGTGGTGCGGCATCACCACAAGAAGCGCTACCGTGTTGTCCGGGTGAAGCGTCACCATTACCATCATGTGCGTCCGGTCGTGACAATCAGGGTCCACAGGCATCACCACCATCGCAAGCATCATCGTTACTGGATACGTTACTGAGCGATGGATCCCGAACCTGGCGCTGCTGTGCGCCGGTCAGGTTGGTTCTGAATCATGCCTGCAAGGAATGGCATGTGCATTTTGTCACAAATGCACATGCCGTTGCTGTTATGATTGACGACCAGTCCAAATGCTGTTCGAGTATTCCACTGCTGTTACATCAGGAGAGCCCCATGCACGAGACCTTGAAATCCAGACGCCCCATGTCCGCCCTTGTTGCAGCGACTGTGCTGGTTGCGGCCTTGGCCGGCACTGCATTTGCCGCCGGTGAATCGAATAGCGGCTCAGGTGCTTCAACTACTGCCATGAAATGCAAGGAAGGCCAGGTCTGGGATGCCGAAGCCAAGACACTGTTTGGCAAGGGCAAATGCGTAGAAGCAGCCGATTTGAAAAAGGACGACAAGAAAAAGGAAGAGGAGAAGCAGGGACTTCTCTACGAGCGGGGCAAGTGGCTGGCCAAGAATGGCAAATATGAGCAGGCAATAGCGATGCTGGAACTGGCACCGGACCAGAACGACCCGCGTGTTCAGAACTATCTCGGCTATTCCAACCGCAAGCTTGGCAACATGGAAGTGGCGCTCTCGCATTATCATCGCGCCGTCGCAAGCAACCCCGATTTCAGCCTCGTGCGCGAATATCTGGGCGAAGCCTATGTGCAGCTCGGCATGCTGGAACAGGCGCGCGAACAGCTGACCGAAATCGAACGCATCTGTGGTTCCCGCAGTTGTGGCGAATACGGCCAGCTTGCTTCGATCATCGTTGACAGCCAGTTGAAATAGGCTGCTCCGCGCCACAAGGCAATGAAACCGGCCCGCCCTGATGGACGCCCATCAGGCGGGCTTTTTTCAGGTGAGAACGCCGGTCGCTTCCTCCTGCGGGTGCAGGCGTTCAAGCCAGCGCTTGATGCGCGCCAGATTGGTTCCCATGTCGCCATAGCCGTATTTCGAGCGGGAATAGATGGCCAGTGTCGACCTGTTTTCATCGAGCGACAGGAAGTCGACCTGGATCGTGTCGGGAAATTCCATCAACGGCGTATATTGCACGAAGCGCAGCCGCAATCCGCCGGCGGTGTTGTCGACTACTTCCAGTTTGGATTCCGCGTTCAGGCTTTCGGCAAAGCGCTGCGCCAGAGCGCCAACTTTCAACGCATAGACCGGCGGCTCGAAATCGCTTGCGGCTGCGCACCAGCCCCTCGGGCAGGCGAGTGCATCGTTTCCGGTCTTGTTGCGCGAAAGTGTGGTGATATCGACCGGACCAAGATCACCGGGGCCAAACAGCATCTCGTAGCTTTGCCAACGGCCATTGATGAGGACAAAGCCGATAACCAGCCCCAGGACAAAGACGATCAGGGTTGTCATGTGTTTCATCATTCCCATGGTTTGCTGTCCGGATCACTTCCTCGCAACCGGTGTGATGCGAAGCAGCTTGCCGTCATCCTCGTCGGTCAACATCCAGATCGCCCCATCGGCGAAACTGCGAACATCACGGATGCGGCCGAACTCGCCCTGCAGCATCGGTTCCTGCGCCAGCACCTTGCCTTTGTCGACCTCAAGGCGCACCAGCATCTGGTATTTCAACGCGCCGACAAACAGGTTTCCCCGCCATTGGGGAAACAGATTTCCGTCATAAAATGCCATGCCGGAAGGGGCAATGGACGGATCCCAATAATGGACCGGCTGCTCGTAGCCGGGTGCCTCACTGCCGATGCCGACCGTCGAGCCGTCATAATTGACGCCATATGAGATGACCGGCCAGCCGTAATTGCGGCCCGGTTCCGGTCGGTTGATCTCGTCACCCCCCTTGGCGCCATGCTCGACCGTCCATAGCCGGTTCTCGGAATTGCTCCAGGCGGCGCCCTGCGGGTTGCGATGTCCCTTGGACCAGATTTCCGGCAAGCCTTTGCCGCCATCGGCAAAGGGGTTGTCGGCGGGCACGGAGCCATCGCGGTTGAGGCGGATGACGGAGCCGGCATGGTCGAAGAAATCCTGTGCACGCATCGCCTCGCCACGCTCGCCCATGGTCATGAACAGTTTGCCGTCGGGGGCAAGCACAATGCGCGAGCCGAAATGGTGCCCGGTGGTCGTCTTCCTCGCCATGACGAAGATCTTTTCCACATTTTCAAGCGCCGAATTGTCAGCCGAAAGCGTGGCGGTGGAAAGGGCGGTGGAAAAGCCGCCCTGACCGCGCTCCGACCAGGTGAACCAGAGGCGGCGGGAATTGGCGAAATCCTCATCGACCACGATATCGAGCAGTCCGCCCTGGCCGCGCGCTGCAACCTGCGGCACGCCGGAAAGGGCGGTCACCACGCTGTCCTTGCCCGCATTCTCGACATGCAACATGCGGCCAGCGCGCTCTGTCACGAGGAGCGAGCCATCCGGCAGCATGGCCATGCCCCAGGGGTGGTCAAGGCCGGTAGCGATGGTCGTCACCTCGATTTCAGCTTTTTCTGTCTTGAAGCTTTCAGCGCTGGCGTGTGGTGCCACGAAAACCGCAAGGACGGCTGCGAAAAAGGCATGACAGGGGGTCCTCACTGGCGATTGCTCCTTTTTCAAGCGCGGAATATCCTTGTGATCCATATGGTCATGACCGCGACAAATTCCAGCACCTGCGGTTCGAAGGATTACGCGAGGCTGGCTTGATGTTAAGCTTGGTCATTGCCGCGACTCGCCACCGTCATCATCGGGGCGGTCATTCGTACTCGAACGGGAAGAGCGCGATGCCGGGTGCAGACAGCCTGACGATCAATGCCGAAGCTGGTGTGCAAGCCGATACAGGCGGCGATGCTGAGGCAGACAACGGGAAATTTGCCCGGCCGGGTGTTCCGCATGCCCACCGGCTGGAAGACACGGATGTGTTCGAGCCGGAACATGCGCTGCCGGGCACGATCTTCCGGCCACGCTGGCAGTTGTTCCTGCCGACATTGGCCATCGCCGCACTCTATTCCATGGCCTGGACATGGCTGGTGCTGGAAGAGCGTGGCGGCGGGGCGCTGGCGCGACTGTTCCTGATCGTGATGGCGATTGGGGTGCCGCTGCTCGCAGCGCATGCCTTCCTGCGCTACCAGACGATCCGGGTGCAGGTGCTCAATGACGCGGTGCGCTATCACCCCGGCTGGCCGCGCGACCTGCCCATTGACATGCCGCTGGCATTGATCGACCGCGTCGGCGTCAAGCGCGGGCTTTCCGGGCACCTGTTTGGCGGTGGTACGCTGGTGATGGACTTGACCACCGGAGAAAAGGCCGTGGTCGCCGACCTTGCCGACCCCGAAGCTGCCAAGGCTGAAATTGATGCGGTGATGAAGGGGTAATTGAGGCGGACTTGTCAGATTACTCTTTGGACGGCACTATCTCCTTTCAGAATTGCGTTCGTTTCTGATCGAGAGAAAGATGAGATTCATTTTCACCTTGCTTGTCCTATGGTTGTTCCAAGTAGGAGATACATTCGCAGGTGGCCGCGTTGCGTTGGTGATTGGAAATTCCACCTACAGGAATGTCCCGATGCTTCCCAATCCTCGAAATGATGCTGCTGCCATTGGGAACAAGTTTCGAGATTTCGGGTTCGAAGTAGTGGTCGGACTTGACCTCGAAATGGACAAAATGCGGAAGATTGTGCGAGAGTTTATCGGCAAGCTGGAAAATGTAGATATAGCAGCCTTTTATTACGCTGGTCACGGATTTCAAGTTGACGGCGAAAACTACATGGCGCCAATTGATGCTAAATTGACAAGGGTTGATGATCTGGATTTTGAAGCAATGCCACTCAACCAAGTCATTGCAGCGATGGAGCGTAATTCGAAAACCAACCTTGTGTTTCTTGATGCGTGCAGGGACAATCCGCTGGCCCAGAATTTAGCTCGATCAATGGGCACAAGGTCTACCGCCGTCGGTCGAGGGCTGGCTCCAATCGGCACCGGAATTGGCACGCTGATTGCCTTTTCTACACAGCCTGGGAATGTAGCGCTGGATGGAGATGGCGTTAACAGCCCATATACAACTGCGCTGCTGCGCTTTCTTGGCACTCCCGGTGAAGATATCATGCGCAACCTTATCCGGGTTCGAAACGATGTTTTAGGTAATACTGAAGGTAGACAGGTTCCATGGGAAAATTCGTCCCTGACGGGTGAAATTGTTTTGGTGGCGAAACAAGGCATGACGCCACAAACTTTGGCTGATGTTGAACTGTTTGAACTGCGTGAGGCAGTAAGAAAATCTAATGAGGAAACGAGCCGTAAGCTCGAAGAGTTGAACAAGGAGCGAAACTTTCTTCAAGAAAAAGCAACCAAGCAGCGGGAAGAATTGGATCGCCTCGAAAAAGCATTGAGAGAAGCGTCTGTGAACGACGGGGATATTTTTGATGGTATGTCGATCGCAGATATCGAGAACTCCGATCCCGGGAACTTGAGTGCTGTAGCCAATTTTTCGTACGGCATGAAGATGCTGGAATTGAACAATTATTCAGTTGCTGCGAAGCATTTGCTAGCTGCAGCAAATTCGGGTGAACCAAAAGCAATGACCGAATATGGTATGCTTGTGACCGCAGGACTCGGCGTTGAAAAGGATCCTGCCTTGGGTCATGAGTGGTTTATTCGTAGTTCTGAGGCCGGAAATCCGAAAGCATTGTTCTTGGCCGGGAGAAATTTCGAGAGGGGAGATGGTGGGGTAAAAAAAGATATTGAGAAAGCCATCACGTATTACAAGCAATCTGCAGATGCCGGTTACTCAGATGCAATGAATAATTTGGGCGTACTTTATCTGTTCGGTGAAGGCGTTCGGAAAAGCCCCAAAGATGCAGCTTATTGGTATGGTCTGGGTGCAAAACAAAACAATGCGAATGCACTATTCAATTTGGGGGCATTGCAAGATGAGGGAAATGGCGTCAAGAAATCGCCCGGTCAGGCTGCCGCTTCGGTTTTGGCATCAATTGCTGCGGGAAATACTCATGCGTTGACTGAGATGCAAAATAACAGCCAAGCTTGGTCCCAGCAGTTCAGACTGGAGTTTCAAAAAATTCTTTCAGAAAAAGCTCTTTACAGTGGAAAAATCGATGGTAAATTTGGCTCAGGGACATTTGCTGCAATTAATCTGTTCTTGAGGGAGAGCAAAGTTGGGAACTAGTAACTCAAAACTTCTAGCAATTGTTGTATTCATCTCGTTTTTGCTGTTGCCGGTTATTTCCTTCTCGTTTGACGGCATTAACACGGACAAGCCTATTGCTGCGGGCGATGCAGTCTTGAAAGAATGTCGGGGTATCAAGGATGAAAAGACGCAGATTGATTGCGTTGCAAAGGCGCTTGAAACTGTAGCTCGCAACATCACTCATCGCGGGCCGGGATATCAACACATCGCCCGCACATTAAGAAATACTGCAGGGGAAGTTCGTAAGAAAAAGACGAGAAAGGAAGCCGCTGCCGTGATACAGAAAACATCAGCCGATTTCAAAGCGGCGCATGAGAAACCGTCTCTTTACGCCGGGCCCAAGCCGACGGCGCAGAAGCATTTTGCGAAATTTGCATCTTTTACAGACAGGGCAAGAAGCGTCCTTAGAAGTTGATATACAGAACCTGCTGGAATAAGGGACTTCGCTGGGATGTGGAAAAGCTCCGGCAGCTCCAGTGGTGTCAAGTAATGATAAAATTAGACTTGAATTTGTAGAATCCTGATTAAGAAAGGCAGCAGGTGGGCCGATTTAGCCCCCCTTGCCCTTTGGAGCACATCGGCCTATTCGTGCGCGCGGCAACAGTCCAAGCTACGGAGCATGATCATGGCCTTTCTCGCCGATGCGCTTTCCCGCGTGAAGCCGTCCGCTACCATCGCAGTCACCCAGCTTGCCCGTGAGGTGAAAGCGACCGGCAAGGACGTGATTTCGCTTTCGGTTGGCGAGCCGGATTTCGACACGCCTCAAAACATCAAGGATGCCGCGATTGCCGCGATCAACCGGGGCGAGACGAAATATACGCCGGTCTCGGGCATTGTGCCGCTGCGCGAGGCGATTGCCGCGAAGTTCAAGCGCGAGAACGGCCTTGACTACAAGCCGAGCCAGACGATTGTCGGCACAGGCGGCAAGCAGGTTCTGTTCAACGCCTTCATGGCGACGATCAATCCCGGCGATGAAGTCATCATTCCGGCGCCTTATTGGGTGAGCTATCCGGAAATGGTGGCGATCTGCGGCGGCACTTCCGTTTTCGTCAAGGCGGGCATCGAGACCAATTTCAAGCTGACGCCAGAGGCGCTGGAAGCGGCGATCACGCCGAAGACCAAATGGTTCATGTTCAACTCCCCGTCAAACCCGTCGGGTGCCGCCTACAGCCGCGAGGAGTTGAAGGGGCTGACCGATGTGCTGATGCGCCATCCGCATGTCTGGGTGCTGACCGACGACATGTATGAGCATCTCGTCTTTGGCGATTTCGTCTATACGACGCCGGCGCAGGTCGAGCCCGGACTTTACGATCGCACGCTGACGATGAACGGCGTCTCCAAGGCCTATGCCATGACCGGCTGGCGCATCGGTTATGCGGCCGGGCCGGAGCATCTGATCAAGGCGATGGACATGATCCAGGGCCAGCAGACATCGGGCGCCTGCTCGATTGCCCAATGGGCGGCGGTCGAGGCGCTGAACGGGCCGCAGTATTTCATTGCGACCAGCCGCAAGGCATTCGAGGAGCGGCGTGACCTGGTGGTCTCGATGCTCAATCAGGCATCTGGCCTGAAATGCCCGAAGCCGGAAGGCGCCTTCTATGTCTATCCCGATTGCTCGGCACTGATGGGCAAGACGGCACCCTCGGGCAAGGTGATCGCCACGGACGAGGATTTCGTCATGGAACTGCTATCGCAGGAAGGCGTGGCGGCGGTTCATGGCTCCGCCTTCGGCCTTGGTCCGAATTTCCGCGTCTCCTATGCGACTTCGAACGAAAACCTGGAAACGGCCTGCAACCGCATCCAGAAATTCTGCGCCGAACTGAAATAGTGGTGGGCGAAAACCGCATTGACGGCATGCGGCCCGATGCGCCGGAACTGGCACCGTTCGGGCCGCTTGCCATTGGCGTGACCACGGTTGAGCTGGTGGCGCAAGGGCGGATCGATGTGGTCCATGCAGGCGAGGGCGCCTTGCCGCGCCATGACCGCAGGCTGACGGTCGAGGTCTGGTATCCGGCGGCGGGAAATGCTGTTGGTGGCGATTATGAAAACGTCATCCTGCGTGACGGGCGCAAGACCGCGAATCTGCACGGGCGGGCAGTGCGCAATGCCCCGCCGCTGCGGCCATCAGCGGGCGACGGCTATCCGCTCATCATCATCTCGCATGGCTATCCGGGAAACCGTTTCCTGATGAGCCATCTGGCGGAGAACCTGGCGACCAAGGGCTTTGTCGTAGCGGCGATTGACCATCGCGATTCCACCTATGACGATCCGGCCTATCTGGCGGGAATCGGCTTTGGCTCGACGCTGGTCAACCGTCCGCTCGATCAGCTATTTGTGCTCAATGAGATGGCGCGGTTGTCGGGCGAGGCGGGGTTGCTCAGCAGCATGGTGGATGCCAGCCATACCGGCATCATCGGTTACTCCATGGGGGGCTATGGCGCGCTGGTGACCGCAGGCGCGGGGGTGAGTGCTGCTGCCGTGGAAATGGCAAGCGAGATGGAAGGCGGCGTTCCGGACGGATTGCTGGTCATGCATCTTGCCGGAAGCGACAGCCACAAGGCGATGCTTGACCCGCGTGTCAGGGCAGTGATGCCGATTGCGCCGTGGGGCATGCAGCGCGGAATCTGGGAGGTGTCAGCGCTGGGCGATGTCACTGTCCCGGTGCTGCTGATGGCAGGTTCAGCTGATGACACTTCCGGCTATGCGGATGGGGTCAGGGCAATCTATCAGGGCCTCGACAATTGCGAGCGGTACCTGCTGACCTTCGAACTCGCCGGGCACAATGTTGCAGCACCCATCCCTGCGCCTGCGGAAAGCCGTGAGCGGGTCGACTGGCTCGATTTCGTGCCTTTCGAGCATTATGCCGATCCGGTCTGGGACACCGTGCGGATGAACAATATTGCCCAGCACTACGCCACGGCTTTCTTTTCGCGCTATCTGAAAGAACAACCGGCAATGGGCGACATCCTTGCGAGTGGACCGGCAATCGCGGGAACGGTGATGGCGTATTCACAGCCAAATTGATGGTTTCTGACCCTGGCTTGCCGAAGTCGGCTTTGGGAACGGCCAATGTCCGAATCGAAGAAGCGCCCCGGATGCATCCTGGTTGCGGAGACCGGACCTTTTGTTGGAGCAACCCCGCTTTTCTGTGGCCAATTGGCCGCAATCGACGCAAAATCAGGCCGGATTCAAGGATATGGCAGATGATTGTCAACCTTGTGGCGAAATAGCGATTGCATGGAAGAGGGTCAGACTTTACAAAAAAACCGCAATCAGGTGGGCTCAAAAGAACAAGATGCCGAAGTCAATGCTGCAGACGGTCAAGCTCTCATCGCTGGCGATTCTCGCTGGCCTCGGCTTCGCGCGGGTTGGCCAAGCCGCCGACATGAATGTCAATGTGCTTGATACAACACCTGTCGCCTACCAGACCGGAGCGGTCGACGGCATCAATTTCAAGGTCAGTGCCGTCAGCGGCGTGATCGGTGGCTACGCCAACCACATGTTCATCGCATCTGTCGCGACACCCATGCCGTTCTTCGACAGTTTTGGTGCCCAGCTCGACATGGGTATAGGCAACTACCGCTCTGACTACACCAGCGCTGCCGCCGGCCTGCACCTGTTCTGGCGCGATCCTTCGGTTGGCATGCTCGGCATCTATGGTGACTGGGGCTATGTCAACCCGGAACATGCGGGGCGCATGGGCTTCGAAGGCGCGATCTATAACGGCAATTGGTCGCTGGACGGGTTTGCTGGTGTGACTTTTGGCCAGCACGTACTGACCCAGTTCGTCGATGAAGTCGATTTGAGCTATTATTTCACTGACAATTTCAAGGGGTCGGTCGGGCATCGCCTGACCACGCGTGGCAATGTTGCCAATATCGCTTTCGAATACATGCCGGAACTCGGACCAAGCAGCGGCTGGAGTGTCTATGGCGAGGCGGAAGCGGGCGAAGACAGCTATTCAGGTGCATGGCTTGGAATTCGCTATTCCTTCGGTTCAAGCTCGGCGTCGACGTTGAAAGAGCGCGACCGGATGGCAGACCCGATTGTCCGCATACCCCGCAACCTGGCCTCCGTGACCCGGTGCGGCAACATCCAGAATCCGGCCAATTTCCATCAGAGCTGGAACGGGTTCGTGACCCACAAGACGCAGAACCTGTGCGGCAGTGCGGATGACCTTGCGGCCTATGGTGCCATAGAGGGCAAGCTCTGAGCGGGATTGCTGTTTCCCCGACCATAAACCTGCAAAATTGGAATAAAAAAAACCGGGCTTGTGGCCCGGTTATTAAGTTGGAAGGTACGATATACAAACCTTCAAGAGGGGAACAGTTGATTGCCTCGGTCGCCGGGAGGAGAAATAGTGCGACCGCGCATACCCAACTGTCACAAGATATGTGAGAAGCTTCACATGTGCACAATGCCTACTTTAGCATCACAGCTATGCAAAAATGCGGCAACGACATATTTTCGTTCGCTCGGATATGCATGATTTAGTGGCAAGTGACTGAAAAAGTTAATAATTCCTTGCCATGGCAAGGATCGCCGTTAATACGGGCGGAGGCATTTGCCTGCCAAACCGGCAAAGCCATTGCGGCAATTTCGCAACACCTCAAGCCGTCCCGTATGTCCTTGCCGGTGGAAAATCCTGCACATCACGCGAACGAAATCGAATCAGTTTCGGATCTGACATGCGGCAATGCTTACATGACGATCACGGATGTCTGGGCGGCAATCCGATCATACAGATCAATCACATCCTGGTTCATCATGCGGATGCAACCGCTGGAAACAGCCTTGCCAATCGACCAGAATTCCGGCGTTCCGTGGATGCGGAAGAGTGTGTCCACGCCACCGGAGAATATGTATAGCGCGCGTGCCCCCAGCGGGTTTTCCAATCCGCCAGGCATGCCGCCATTTTCGGCTGAATATTGCTGCAATTCAGGTTTTCGAGCGATCATTTCGTCGGGCGGGGTCCATTTGGGCCATTTCTGTTTCCACTGGATGACGCCGTTGCCAGACCAGGCAAATCCCTCCCGCCCCACGCCGACACCGTAGCGAAGTGCCGTGCCGTCACCGCGAACCAGGAACAGGTGGCGCGCAGTGGTGTCCACAACAAGGGTTCCCGCCCTTTCGGGTCCGGACCATGTAACCATTTGGCGGTAGAATTCGGGATCAACCTTGGCAAGATCGATCGCTGGAATGGAAAACCCGCCGTCTTCGAGCTGTCCGTATATGGCAGCGTAAGAGGAGACCGGCACCTCGTTGTTTTGCGATCCGATGTCTGCTTGCGGACGTTCGCCGATGGTAGGCCATCCTGCGGCCGGTTGCAGGAACCGGGGTAGGGTTTCACATCCCGCCAGTGCAAGTGTGGCTACGCCCAGTATCCCGCGGGAAAAGGCGCCACCAAGCACCTGCCGCCTGTTTGGCGCCGCAACCAGGGTGGCGTCGTGCGATCGCATGTGAAGACTCTCAACCTTTTCCATGTTGGCCGGATAGGCTGAAATTCGGGCAGAATTGTCTTTTTGATAAGGCGTCAGTGCGGCAATTGCCTGATATCGTTCAGAATTGCCAGAGCCTGGCCTTGGAAATCAGGAAGTCGCGGAAGGCCTTCAGCTTTGCCGAGGAACGCAGTGCTTCGGGATAGCAGAAATAGGTGTCGAATTCCGGGACTTCCGCATTCTGGATCAATTGCAGCAATGCATGGCGGTCTTCGACCACATAGTCAGGCAGAACGGCAATGCCGGCACCGGATTCGACCACCTTGCGAAGCGCCAGCACATTGTTGACCGAACAGACCGGAATGCGCGGCTGTCCCGCTGGTCGCCCGGCGCGTTCCAGCCAGTTCATCTCGGCAAGATAGGGAGGTGCGTTTTCGCCGAACGTTACGATGCGATGCTTGTCGAGATCGGCAATCGACAATGGCTGTCCGTGCCGCTTCACATAGCCGGGCGAGGCATAGATGTGAAAATGCACAGTGAACAGGCGTCTCTGGATCAGGTCGCTTTGCTGGGGTTGGCGCAGCCTGATGGCGCAATCGGCCTGGCGGGTTGCAAGGTCAAGCTCCTCGTTCTCAAGGATGAGTTCCAGCTTGACGTCGGGATAGAGCTCCAGGAATTCGTGCAAGCGGCTGGTCAGCCAGCCTGTGCCGAGGCCAACAGTGGTAGTAACACGAAGCTTTCCCTCGGGTTTCTCGGTGGAATCGGTAAGCTGGTTGCGGACTGCATCGAGCTTGAGAAGCACGTCATGCGCGGTGCGATAGAGTGTGTCTCCCTGCTCGGTCATCACGAGGCCACGGGCATGACGATGGAACAGCGGAACGTTGAGTTCATGCTCCAGCGCGCTGATCTGACGTGAAATCGCCGACTGGCTGAGGTTCAGTGTATTGGCCGCATGGGTGAAACTCCCAGCTTCTGCCACTGCATGGAATATACGCAGCTTGTCCCAATCCATGATTTTTCGTTCCCCGTTTTTCCATGGCAGGCGTTCCCGTTCGCCTGCCAGTCAAGCAGCATTTTGCTATTGTGCTGCGTCGCTCATGGTGTGAGTTGCTGCGAGGAATTTCTCTGCTTCCAAGGCAGCCATGCAACCCATGCCAGCAGCAGTGACTGCCTGGCGATAGATGTCGTCGGTGATGTCCCCGGCAGCAAATACGCCCGGAACCTCGGTGGCTGTTGAGTCGGGTGCTGTCCACAGATAGCCTGATGGTTTCTTGCGCAACTTGCCCTCGAAGAGTTCTGTCTGGGGCGCGTGACCGATCGCAACGAACACGCCGTCAACGGGTACTTCGGTGATCACGCCGGTCTTGACATTGCGGATCCGTGCGCCGGTAACCGAGGGCGGAAATCCGTCCTTGCCGGTCACCTCCTCCAATGCCGAATCCCACATGATCTCCACATTGGTTTTTGCAAACAGGCGTTCTGCGAGGATTTTCTCCGAGCGGAAGGAATCGCGGCGGTGAACGACAGTGACCTTCGAGGCAAGATTTGACAGGTACAATGCTTCCTCGACGGCGGAATTGCCGCCGCCAACGACGATGACTTCCTTGCCGCGATAGAAAAAGCCGTCACAGGTCGCGCAGGCCGAAACGCCAAAGCCCATGAATTTCTGCTCACTCTCAATGCCAAGCCACTTGGCCTTGGCTCCCGTGGCGATGATCAGCGCATCCCCGGTATAGACCTGGCCGGAATCACCGATAAGCCTGAAGGGGCGCGAGGAAATGTCCGCTTCCACAATATAGTCGTTGATGATTTCGGCACCCACATGCTGAGCCTGCTTCAGCATCTGCTCCATCATCCACGGGCCCATCACCGGTTCGGCATAACCCGGATAATTTTCCACCTCGGTGGTGATCATCAGCTGGCCACCCTGTTCGAGACCGGCAATCAGTACCGGCTTGAGCATGGCGCGAGCGGCATAAATTGCAGCAGTGTAACCGGCCGGGCCGGATCCAATGATGAGTACAGGGGAGTGAATTGGCGTCATGGCTGAATTCCGGAATTGACCTATTTGTTTCAGGATGCAGATAACTATGGCGTGAGCGGGGTTTCAAGGCTTGGAGGGCAATTGGTGTCGTTTACCCACGGCAATCCGGGTGGCCGGGCAAACATCATTCATAGTTGTTGTTGATGCGCCATTCGTTGCTAATGTGGCACAGTCGGCGTGACAATTGGGTTCAATTGCGCCGTTATGCTTCCGGCGATGGTGCTTCAATGGTAGAGCAGGCGGGATCTCTGCCAGTCGACTTGCCGGGTTCCGCCAAGCGGCAATTGTTGTATTTCGTGAAACAAGCGTAGCCTTCAAAATGTCTCAAAAGAAGCAGGCAGCAATGCCGCAAGCCACAGTTACCTGCATCAAATGGGGCAACAAGTTTCCCGCCTATTACGTCAACCGGCTTTATGCCGGAGTCAAACGCCACATGGACCGGCCATTCCGGTTCGTCTGCTTCACTGAAGATGGCGAAGGGCTGCGGGCGGAAGTCGAGGTGTTTCCGCTTCCCGTGGTTCCGTTCGAGGACGCGATGGTGCGGGCGATGACCACTGGCAAGCGTCGCGGCTCGTGGCGCAAGGTAACGATTTTTCAGCCGGGCGAAGCGGAATTGTCAGGCCCCTGCCTGCAGCTTGACCTTGATGTCGTCATCACCGGCCCGCTTGGACCGCTAATCGACCATGCGCCGGGCAAGGTTTGCATGGGGCGCGACTGGCTTGAGCGTCGCCGCCGCCGTCCTGGTGGCCACGGCTCGGCAGTGCGGTTTGACCCGCATTTGCATCGCTATCTGTTTGATGGTTTCGGGGAATATATCACCGGCGAGATCCAGTGGAAGGGAGAGCAGAAATACACGTCCATGACGGCCCTTGCGCATGGCGATCTCGAATATTTTCCGGAAGGCTGGATTTCTTCGTTCAAGCGCCAATCCATCCCGGTGTTCCCGCTCAATTTCCTGCGGGAGCCAGTGCTGCCGGGTGATTGCCGGGTGATGTGTTTTCACGGCACGCCCAAAATGGAAGAGGCGCTGGTGGGCGACTGCCCGAAATTGCGCTACCGCACAAGGCCTGCGGCCTGGCTCAGGGATATGTGGCTGGACGAGAACGAGAAGGACTGGATGCCGCACTAAAGCAGCTTCAACCTGGCAATGGTGTGTCGCCGAAAATGTGCCAGGCGATGGAGGCTGCCACGTTCGCTGCGTTTGTTTCCATGTCGAAATCATCCACCATCACTGAGTAGGCAAGATCGACCACGCCTGGATAGGTGAAGCGGGACATCTCGTCCACGCCGCGCTGGAAGGCGTTCCTGTCGAACCGGAAATTTTCGATGTCACTCCATTGCGGATGGTTGTCGATGTGAAAGGCTCCTGGCAGGCTGCGCCAGAATACGTTGCCCAGTGCCAGTGCCGGCTTGCCAAAGCGGAGGGCTTCCCAACCTGCCGTACCGGTTATGGTCGCCGTCATCATTGCCTGTTTGATCAGATGCAGGCTATTTGCCCTTTCTTCGACGAAGCTGACATTGGGCAGTTGTGTCATTATCCGCCAGAAGAGGGGACTTCTGCGAAGACCCGTCTGCTTGGGGTTTTCCTTGATGACGAGAGGTATGTGTGCAGGTACAAAGTCCCTTATCCAGCGCAACGCCATCACCTGGTTTGCCCAGTGGCCGCCCATGACATCGGTGGTCATTTCGGGCTGCATATGCATGGGAAAATAGACGAACTGCTCCGGTAAGTCCCCGGTTTCAATGGTGCGCACATATTTCTGCGGGCTTCGGTAGTTCAGCAATTGCAGGGAATTTCTCATCTCGTCGAGTAGGCGGGTCGAGCGCTCGGTTCCGTTCCTGAGCAATGTCAGGAGTGGCAAAAGCAGCAATCTGAAATAGAACTCCCAAAACCGGAAAAAAGCCTTCTTGCGTTTGGAGAAATTGCCAGAAACCCGGTTCATATAGAACGGCGGCGTGTCTGGTGTGCCGCTTTCCACTGCAGCAACCGGGCCGGCTCGGGAAGATCTGAACAATCCAAGATCTCGCCAATCTGACATGATGAAAAAGCGGTTTGAAAACAGGCTTTGCGTACAAAGCGGCGTGGCTATGCCTCGTGCCTTCGCCAGCGCGAACAGGGCAATGGTTGCACATCTGTGCGGAAAATTAACAAATATCACTGCATCGCAAGGCCAGTTGTCCAGAACATATGCAGCCTGGCTCAGGGCGCGTTCAAACAGCAGTTCATAGTCATCAAAATTGCCGATCATGGCTCTTGTGTGGGTGTAGCGGTCTGCGCAGCGTTCAAATGCTCCGGCCGCATGTTTCCATGCTTCTTGCCGGGTTTCAGCGTCTATTTCAGCCCTTGCCATTTCACATTCATAGCGAGCGAAATGCTTGTGATCGATGAAAACAGGCTGGTGCGCGCCATCAGGCTTCGTCGAACCGATCTGGACCAGTGTCTCAATGCCGTTTTCGGCCAATGCATCAATGGTGCGTCCGTCGAATCCAACCAGTATGGCACGAATTTTCTTCATGGTTTCGAACTCATGACAGGGCCGATGCCGTGCACTGTGCGTGTGCGCTTTTCGGCATGGGTTTGGGCGATAATCGCTTCATTGCGTGCGCGGATCTCAGGGTCGACATAGCCGCGTTTGTGATCAAGGTGAAGAGCGAGCGCCGAGTAGCGGATGACTTTCGGAGATATGCCGGAATATTGAAGCCGATAGCCGAATTCCCGGTCCTCGCCACCGTAGCCGAGGCGTTCGTCAAAGCCGCCAACTGCAAGCGCGTCGCGGGCAAAGCAGGATGAATTGTTGCCGTTGAAAGTCGGTTTGGCAAAGGGAAGCTGGTTCAAGGCGGTGTCCAGGCCCAAAGGGCGGGCAAGGATTTTCAGCCATTTCAGTGTCGGGTGATAGCCGTTCCTCAGCAACCATGACACCTGGAATGCATCACCTGAACGAATGTCAGTTGCGGTGATTGCCTCGCTCGTTGGCATCGGCAATTTGCAATAGCCTCCGGAAAGGAAATGTCCGCGCTGTGCCAGGGCGCGATGCACGGAAACCAGGTCCAGGCGGGGAATGCAATCACCATCGGTGAAGATGAGATATTCGCCGCGGCATTCGAGTATTGCCTTGTTGAGGATGGCGCATTTGCGGAAGCCGTCATCGGGTTGCCAGATGTGGCGTACCGGTACGGTGAAAGAAGCTGCCAAACGCTCGACAAGTTCGCGGGTTTCCTCGCGCGAGCCATCATCGGCAATGATGATCTCGAAATCGCGGTCGCTCTGACACTGGTAGCCGGTCAGCACCTTTTCCAGCCAGGCCGGAGAATTGTAAGTTGATATGATGACCGAGATTTTCATAAAGCCGATTTTTGTGACAGGTGAAACAAGCCGGGGAAAGGCTCGCTAACCTCAACCTCACCGGGCCGCCCCTTGGCTTCCAGCATGATTTCGATGTTCTTCCTGAATTGTTGCAATGAAACGCCCTGCCATTTCCCACGCGAATAGGCCTTGTCGGACTTCGAGCCCAGTCTTGCCTTTGCTACAAGGTGGCGGGGGGTCCATTGCAGCAGTTTAAGCCAGTGTGGCAACCTTGCTGGCTTCACCGGAATTTTTTCAAATTCATCAACAATCTTTTGCGACACCATTCTGCCATCAAGGGAGGCGAAGTAGTTCTCCAGCTGGGCGCGCGGTTTGCGAATGCCATTTTCACCGGAAACAAGCTTGCGCATTGTGTCGCGCAAGGTGTCGGGATCATGGGCGATCGGCACGCAGTCACGCATCAATTGGGTATCGTGGTGATTGTCGGGGCTGGGCGCGTACATGACTTCGGCCTTGCCCATCAGTTCCGCTTCAATTCCGGTGGTGCAGCCATGATGCACGACGATGTCGCTGGCCAGTATCCATGGCGTTGCCTCACCCTCGCGCACGACAATGATCCTGTCATTTCCGGCAAATTGCGACTGCCAAAACTCCATGGATTCCGATGGATGGGGCCGTATTACGAGCTTGTGGTCCGGAAACCAGTCGGTGATTTTCGGCAACATTTCCAGATATGCGTCCAAGTTTTGCTGCGATTGTTCAATCAGGGTTGTGTATTCCGATCTCGGCATGTTTGATTTTTGCATGATCGCTTCATATTGCTTGCGTGCAAATTCCGCGCCCCTTGCGTGGATGATCGTTCCGAAATTGCTGTTAAAAAGTACAAACCTGCCGAATTTCCCGCTGATTTTGTTGACCTCCTGCGCAAACAAGCTGCGAAGTTCCGGGCGCCAGACATCAGTCCGGGTCATGCCGGTTACCACAAACCGGTCCTGGTAATCGGGAAATTCTGCTATGGCGCGCGACTGGACCGAATTTGATATGCAGAACCAGCGATGGGCCATATCCAGGGTTTGCGGAGCCATGCGTGCGGCAAAGAAGTGTTTTGGGCTCCCATAGATGCCGGGGCTTTCCTCATCCAGAGCTGTGATCTTGTAGCCAAGGCGATGATAGCGGGAAACCTTCTTGTCGCCATGCATGCCAATGCTCTTGTCGTACAAAACCCCTTTTGGCAAATGTCTGGCCAGTCGGCGGACCACCCTGTCCTGGCCGACAAGCACGTCAAAACCGCGAAGCGCTGCTTCCAGCCCTACCAACTGGCGGGAAAACAGGTCGCGAACCTGCACTTCCACCGGAATGACTATCCATTTGGCTTGCTTCATGGCGATGGCCGAATTTTCCTGCTCTGGATTACTGGTCCGATATCAGGTCTTGATAGTGGAAGGATGCAACAAAATACAAACGCAAATAGCAAAAAGTACCAACTATCCTGAGATATTGTAGTCTTTGTCGGTGAGTCCAACGAGCTGGACATCTTCGCGGTTTTTCCCGTCTTCCACATGGGAGCGAAGCAATCCCTCCTCACGATAACCAGCCTTGAGAAAGGCGGCAAGGCTCGCCGTGTTGGCAGCATACATGCCTGCATGCAGTTTTTTCAGGCCGGTATTGGCAAAGGCATGATTGCTGAGTGCGACAATGGACCTGCTGGCCATGCCCTTGCCCCACCATGTCTCATCACCGATGAAAAGGCTGACCGCAGCTGACAGATGCGGGATGCGAACCGGGCCCAACTTGATATTGCCGATGTGCCGGGCTTCCTCGCCTGCAAATATCCCGTACAGGAATTCGGTGGATGAGCTGGCTTTTTCAGCGACAAAACTGCGGATTGATTCAAGCGTCTGCGTTGAAAACCGTGTCTCCAGGAAGCGGTTGACCCGTGGATCGTTCAGCCAGCGGACATAATCCGTCGTGCAATCGTCAACCGCAAGGCGGCGCAGGAAGAAGCCCTCGCCGTCGATCCTGTCGGCAGGTGGTCGAAAACCATTTGTATCCGGCTGATCCGGCATTACCGCACCTTGAACAACGGTTCGAGGGGTTTCGTGCGAAGATATTGGGCCATCGCTTTTTCATGCACGGCTTCGCGCAGCAGCGGGAACACTTCGTCATAGACGGAAAGCAGCTTGTCGATCTCTGCCTTGCCATGGGCTGCCGTTACATTGTGTGTGCCCAGCGAAAGAATGCCGCGTTCCATGATTTCCTGAAGCCACAGCGTCTTGGTCTCCCAGGACGAGTAGCCGTTGCAATCGCTGATCAGCAGGAAGCTCCATGAGGGGTGACCGGAAAGGGACAGGAATTCGCTGCAGCCATGCTTGTCGATCAGCGCCTGGGTACCAGCCATGATCGCGGTTCCGGTCTCGTTGAGTTTACGGGCAATGCCATGATCGCGGAACTTTGTCATTGATGCCTTGGCAGCTGCCAGGGATAGCGTTTCACCGCCCATGGTGAAGGAGAAAAACACCTCGCCGAATTCAGCCATGATGTCAGAGCGACCGGCAACGACTGCCAGCGGATAGCCATTGGCCAGCCCCTTTCCGAAGCAGGCAAGGTCAGGTGTGACGCCAAACAGCTCCTGCGCGCCGCCATTGGCATATCGAAAACCCGTAATCGTTTCATCAAAGACCAAGACCACACCGTGCTCGTCTGCCAGGCTGCGCAATTGCTCGAGGAATCCATCTTTGGGGAACTGCACATTCATCGGCTCGAGGATGATGGCAGCATACTCACCGGGATGTTTTTTCAGGAGCTTCTCAAGCGATGACGCATCGTTGTAGGCGAAGACCGAGGTCAGTTCGCTCGTTGCCCTGGGCACGCCCTTGTTGCGAGCGGTCGCGCCGATATACCAGTCCTGCCAGCCGTGATAGCCGCAAGTTGCCACGCGGTCGCGTCCGGTGAAGGCGCGGGCAGCACGAATGGCGCCCGCGGTCGCGTCAGAGCCGTTCTTGCCGTAGCGAACCTTCTCGGCGCAGGGCACCATTTCGCAGATGAGTTCGGCCACCTCGATCTCCAGCGGATGAGCGAGGGGAAAAATTGTTCCCTTGCCAATCTGTTCGATGACGGCTGCGCTTACATCGGGGTCGCAATGGCCAAGCGTGACGGAAGCAAGGCCGTTGTTGAAATCGATGTAATCATTGCCGTCAACGTCGGTGACAATCGCGCCTTTGGCATGATCAACGAAATGCGGAGATACGCCGGCAGGGTATTGGGTCGTGCTTTTGGAGAAGGTCTGGGTTCCCAGCGGGATCAGGCCAAGTGCTTCTGTGAGCATGGCTTGCGAACGGGAAAAGGAACGGGTCATCGTCAGGGACCTTGTTGGAGCGGTGTTCAGACCTGTTTATCGCGCAGCAGGCTTTTGAGATAGCCCTCATTGCGGGTGAAACCGCCATTGATCGTGGCCAATTCAGGCTTTTTTTCCAGCAGACGCAGGATGTCGGCGAAGGCGAAATCCGGATTTGCCTCGTAAAGTTCGCTGTAAACGGCCCGCACGAATTCAAGGTCCGCGGGTTCATCGACGGTCCATCGCAGGCCGGAAAGGTCTTCACCGTTGCGGTAATTGCCGATGGAGAAACGCCCGTCCTGCCGGTGGATGAACGGCAAGACGTGCTCGCGATCACTTGCAAGCACGGCTTCGTGCCAGGCGGTTTCAAGTGCCTGGAATTTCACGACTTCGACATCCAGTCCGTCGGGAAAACTCGGTTCCTTGCCATTGGAAGCATAGTCATGATTGCCGGCAATGGCAAAAGCTGCGACTGCATCAATGATGCGCCAGTCCGAAAGCGGGCAGTCGCCGGTAAGCCGGATGATCCATTGCGGATGATAGCGCAAGGCGCACTGGTAGAACCGGTCCAGGACGTCGTTGAGTGAACCACGAAAGCATTCCACACCGGCATCTCTTGCGATTGCCTCGACCGTGTCGTCCTCGGGATTGGTCGATGTGGCAACAACCAGTTTCTCTATCGCAGTGGAACGGTTGATACGCTCGATCTGGCGCGCGAGCATGGGTTTGCCCAGGATTTCCCTGTCAACCTTGCCGGGCAAGCGCGACGATGACATGCGCGCCTGAAGGATTGCGAGTATCTTCATTTCAGCTGACATGTTCCCTTTGCAGAGGTGTGCCGGGCTCGATATCACTGACTGCCTTGCGGCCCAGCGCCCAATCATAATGCTCGGGAGCCATGCCAAAGCCGGGGCGGATGCGCCGGATGTTTTGCCTGGTGAATTCCTCGCCCGCCCTTACCGGCTGCACCACATAGATCGAGCGACGGAACTGCGTCATTTTTTCCTCGATCTCGGTGCGGCGGATGCCACCTTCGCCAAGGGCTGAAAATGCGTCACGTGCCGATCTCACCATCTCGGAGAGTTCGGCAGGCTCCATGGAGAAATCCGCATCAGGACCGCCATCCGCGCGGGCCAGTGTGAAGTGTTTCTCGATCAGGCAAGCACCCAGCGCCACTGACGTAATGACAGCAGTGTTTCCCATCGTGTGGTCAGACAGACCGACCAGAACGTCAAATTCGCGGGCAAGTTCGGGCATGGCGTTGAGGTTTGCCGCACTCACCGGCGTTGGATAGCTGGAGATGCAATGCAGGATGACGATCTCGCCGGAGCCGTGCCTGCGCGCAGTATCAAGTGTTGCCGCGATTTCATCGCGGTTTGCCATGCCGGTGGAGATGATCATCGGCTTGCCGGTTTGCGCGATTGCACGGACCAGTGGAAGGTCGGTCATCTCGAAGGAGGCAACCTTGTAAAAGGGGGCGTTGACGGATTCGAGCAGTTCAACGGCTGTCTCGTCAAATGGTGTTGAAATGCAGGAAATGCCGCATGCTCGCGCATGGGCGAACAGTTCGCCATGCCATTCATACGGGGTATGTGCCCAGTCATACAGTTCATAAAGCGAATAGCCATCCCACAGACCGCCCTTGATCTGGAACTCCGGGCGATCGCTCCTCATGGTCATCGTCTCGGCCGTATAGGTCTGCAACTTGACGCAATCTGCGCCATTTTCCGCAGCCGAACTGATGATGGCCTTTGCGCGTTCAATCGAGCCGTTGTGATTGCCGGAAACCTCGGCAATCAGATAGGGCGGGTGGCCGGGGCCAACCGGTTTGCCGTCGAGTTTGATTGGGCCGGGCATGGTTCAGTCCTGACCGGAAAGCTTGCGGGCAAGCGAGGAAATATCGCCGTCCATCTTGTAGATTTCGGCCATGATCGCTCCAGCCTCGGCTGGTGCGTGCTTGAACGCCAGGCGCAGCAAGTCCATCCAGTTCTTGTTGTTCTTGCCACGGATTGCCTCGATCTGGTCGATCAGGTCCATGTAATAGGCTGTGTCTTTTTGCATGTTATCCGTTTCCGTTGGTGATCATGTCGCTTCGCCTGTCGGCCCATTCCTGCCTGGTAATTCCCAGCAGGATCGCGTCAAAGAATTTCCCCTCGCGCAGTTTGTGGTTGCGGCGCCTGCCTTCGTCACGGAAGCCCAGGCGGCGATGGAGCGCAAGGCTGCCGTCGTTGTATTCGATGACTTCAGAATTCACCTTGTCCACCGGGTGTACGGCAAAGGCAAGGTCCAGCATGTTGAAAAGCATCGCCTCACCGAATCCGTGCCCGTGCAAGTCCGGCGAAAGATAGAAGCCCCATTCGGCATGGCGGTTGACCGGGTCGATACCAACCAGCCCGACCGAGCCTTGCAGGATGGCGTCAACAAATGCGCCATAGATCGCGTTGTCGGCATTGTTGTGCTGGGAGTTCAGCCAGCGCTGATGCGTTTCCTCATCGAATTCCTGGTCGTTGTACATATAGGAGCGAACTTGCGGATGATTGCGAATGACGCGCATGCGATCAAGTGCCTCCTTTTCACATTCGAAAAGTGGCTTGAGTCTGACCTGACCTAGGCGGTCCAGAATTGGAAGCTTGTTGGCCATGGCATCTCCGACGTTTCTTCCTTGGCGATAGTCGCAAACCGTGCCCCGGTCAAATCCCGCATGCGGGGTTGAACGGTCAGGCTTGCACTTTTGCCGGTTTCTTGAAAGAAGTCGCCAACCGAACGGAAAAACATGATGAGCGACGATTTCCTCCCTTATGGCAAGCAGACCATCACGCAGGCAGACCTGGATGCAGTGGCAAAGGCGTTGCAGGAACCAATGCTTACTACCGGCCCCATGGTTGGCGAATTCGAGAAGGCTTTCGCTAAGCGGGTAGGTTCGAGCGAAGCGGTTGCCTGTGCCAACGGCACCGCAGCGCTGCATCTGGCATCCATGGCGCTCGGGCTCGGGCCGGATGACGTGGTGCTAGCGCCATCGCAGTCCTTCATGGCTTCCGCCAACGGGCCGCATTACACGGGCGCCAGGATCGTGTTCATGGATTGCGATCCCGATACGGGGCTGGTGACACGCGAAACTTTTCTCGAAGCGCTCGAGCGGGCAGGGGGCAGGGCATCTGCGGCGGTGATCGTGCATCTCAACGGTGAGGTGGCTGACATGGCTGCAATCGCCGCCGAAGCGAAGCCACGCGGCATTCATCTCATCGAGGATGCTTGCCACGCCGTTGGAACGCGCTTTGCCCATGATGGCGGCATGGCAGAGGTCGGTTCGTGCAAATATTCAGACATGGCCTGTTTTTCGCTGCACCCGGTCAAGACGATCACCATGGGCGAGGGGGGGATGGTCACCACCAATAATCGTGAATGGGCCGATGACATGCGCATCAAGCGCAGCCATGGTATCAGCCGGGATTTTTCCGGTTTCATCAACAGGGACTTGGCGTTTGATGCTGATGGCAGTGCCAATCCCTGGTATCACGAAATGCAGGCGCCCGGTTTCAACTACCGGGCGACGGATTTTGCCTGTGCGCTTGGATTGTCGCAGCTTGGGCAACTTGACCACTTCATCGAGCGGCGCAAGGCATTGAAAGCGCGCTATGAACAGCTTTTCGACGGGTTTCATCCTTCGCTGCGGACGGTACCGACCGCCCAGGATTGCGATCCGTGCCGCCATCTCTATCCTGTGCTGATCGATTTTGCTGCCATCGGCAAGAGCCGGCGTGCGGTCATGGCGCAATTGCATGAACTGGGTATTGGAACGCAGGTGCACTACATTCCCGTCCATCTGCAGCCCTATTACCGGCAACTGGAACCCGGCCTCGATCTGCCGGGCGCGGTTCACTATTACGAGCGGGCCCTGTCGCTGCCGCTTTATCCGTTGATGCAGGACAGCGATGCGGATCGTGTTGCAGATGCCTTGCGTGTGGTGCTTGGATGAACAATGCAATTGGACGCATCGCGCTTGCCAGAATTGCCTTGGGTGGTGCGCAATTCGGGCTTGACTATGGCGTCACCAACAAGGCCGGACAGGTTTCGCCGCAAGCATTGCAGGCGATATTGCTGGAGGCCGCAAGGTGTGGCATCGACATGGTCGATACCGCTGCCCAATATGGCAATTCCGAAGCGGCAATAGGCGAGGCGCTAAAGTCCGTTGGCAGGTTCCGGCTCGTTACGAAGACAGCCAGTCTGGCTGAAGCCAGAAGCGCGCATCACGCGGTTGAGTTGCTGAATGAAGGTTTTGCTGCCTCGTTGTCTCAGCTTGGAGTCAGCCGTGTCGAGGGGTTCCTCTTTCACCGTGCAAGCGATCTGACCGGCGAATACGGAATGGAATTGTGGAACGCTGCACGGGCTCTGAAGGAGGCCGGATTTGTGAGCCGCATCGGCGTCTCGGTTTATAGCGGAAACGAGATCAACGCTGTGCTGGAGCGCCATTCGCCTGACATCGTGCAGCTACCCTACAACCTGCTGGACCAGCGGTTGCGGATTGATGGCAGCCTTGTGCGATTGCACGACGCGGGTGTCGAAGTGCATGCACGCTCGGCCTATCTGCAGGGGATACTGCTCAGTGACCCGGCGCAACTGCCGCCATTCCTTGCAGGACTTGGCGACCAGATAGCGGCGTTTCGCCAGGCGATGCAGGAAATCGGGGAAACGGTTCAGGCCGGGCTGCTTGCCTGCTTGCTCCAGCGCAGCGAAATTGCCCGGATCGTGGCCGGCGTCACGAACGTTGAAGAACTCACGTCGCTCGCCGCTGCAGCAGAGGCAGGCCAGAGGCTTGCCGCTGCGCATGACTTTTCCGAATGGGCGGTGGATGCGCCTGAGATGCTGAACCCGGCGCTTTGGCCCAAAAGCTGAGCTTTGGGATCAGGGGGTCAGACGAATTTGACCGAGAGAATCTCGTAAGATTTCGAGCCGCCGGGTGCCTGGACCTCGACACTGTCGCCTTCGGACTTGCCGATGAGCGCACGCGCGATCGGCGAGGAAATCGAGATCTTGCCCGATTTAACGTCCGCTTCCTGATCGCCCACGATCTGCCAGGTCTTTTCCTCGTCCGTGTCCTCATCGACCAGCTTGACCGTCGCGCCGAACTTGACGGATTTTCCCGTCAGCTTCGCGACATCGATGATCTCGGCACGCGACAGCAAGTCTTCAAGTTCCGCAACACGTCCCTCATTGTGGCTCTGCTGTTCCTTGGCGGCATGGTATTCGGCGTTTTCTGACAGGTCGCCATGGGCGCGCGCTTCGGAAATCGCCTGGATGATGGCGGGCCGGTCCTCGCTCTGGCGGCGGCGCAATTCTGCCTCCAGCATCGCGTGCCCGTTTGCCGTCATCGGAACCTTGTCCATTTCATCCTCACTTCACAATAGTTTGCGTGGCACCTGGCTGTGTCCTGCCGGTGTCGCTCAGGGCTGCAAGGGCAGCTTAACAATAGAAAACGGCCCTGCGAAGATCACGCCTGGGCCGCCGATGCTTCCGTTCAATGCGAGTTTATAGCATGAAATACGCTAATTTCATCTGTTTTTTCTGACATGCCTCGCCTAGAGGTGAGGTCAAGCCCGGCGTGGGAAACTGCCTGCAACGGCTTGTTGCGAACCATTGATTGCAAGGTGAAACCCATGTGGGACGGTCCCGCCATCTCGATTGCAACGCCGCTACGCCATTGGGCACCATTGCCGACCCAGGCCGATGTCGTGATCATTGGTGGAGGCATCATCGGAATTTGCACGGGACTGTTTCTTGCCCGCAAGGGATTGAGCGCAATCATCCTCGAAAAGGGGCGCGTTGCCGGGGAACAATCATCGCGCAACTGGGGCTGGATACGCCAGCAGGGCCGCGACGAAGCCGAACTGCCGATCATGATGGAATCCATCCGGCTTTGGGAAGAACTGGACAGGCAAACCAAAGGGGCGACCGGATTTCAGCGCACGGGCGTTGTGTATCTTGCCAGTACGCGCAAGGAGCTGGACGCGCTGGAGGCATGGCTTCCCGTCGCGCAGCGGCACGGGCTCGACAGCCGCCTGCTGGGCAAGGCTGAGGTCACGCAACTGATCCGGCGGCAGGGTTCGGGCGGGCACGAATGGATCGGGGCGACGCATACCCCGTCCGATGCAAGGGCAGAACCCTGGCAGGCGGTGCCGGCGCTCGCTGATCTCGCCGTCGCGGAAGGGGTTGCGATCCGCGAAAGCACGGCAGTACGCTCGCTGGACATACAGGGCGGGCTGGTGAGGGGCGTGCTGACGGAATCGGGGCGTATATCCTGCGACAAGGTCGTTCTTGCAGGCGGGGGATGGTCGTCGTTGTTTCTGCGAAACCATGGCGTCTCGATTCCCCAACTCAGCGTCAGGGCAACGGTGGTGCGTACAGCACCGCTTCCTGATTTCCACTCCGGCAATGCGGTTGATCGGGAACTGGCGTTCCGGCGCAGACAGGATGGCGGCTATACGCTGGCGCTGGGCGAGAGCCATGACCATTTCCTCGGGCCTGACTCATTCCGGCATTTCCTTGCCTTCCTGCCGACGCTGAAGGAAAGCCTTGGCATTACCCGGCTACTGCCATGGGCGCCGTCAGGTTTTCCCGATGGCTGGCTGACGAAACGCCATTGGAGCGCGGACGAAGTCTCGCCCTTCGAGCGCTGCCGGGTCCTGGAACCGGTCACCTCGCCATCAGCGGTCAAAGAGATGCAGCGCCTGTTTGCGCGACGCTTCCCCGAACTGGGCGAGCCGAAAATTCTCAATGCCTGGGCGGGCATGATCGATACGACGCCTGATATCGTGCCGATTGTCGATCATGTTCCGCAATTGCCGGGATTGTTTGTGGCAACGGGCATGAGCGGGCATGGCTTTGGTATCGGCCCCGGCTTCGGCCGCGTCATTGCCGACATGGTGGCAGGCGATGACCCGGGGCACGACATGAACCGTTTCAGGTTCTCGCGGTTTGGCGGCGGCAGGCCGGAGCCTGGGCCGTCGCTTTAGGGGTCAGGTGATGGGATGGGGGGGGGAGGAGATTTTTGGGATGCAAAAAGGATCCCTTTCGCGGCGGCGGGGGACATGGTTGTATCGGGAAATAATAGCACCTATCTATGTTGCATTACCCCCTATTTGTTCTAAGGATTGAGTACGATGAAATTCATCCATTCCGATCTCGGACATCGGTCACGAGGTGAGATCGTTGAATTTACCTTAACGAACGGCGCGAATGTCCGGTTACTCAGTAGTTCTGATTTTTCAAACTACAAAAATGGTCGCCGCCATCGATATGTTGGTGGACTAGCGAATAAATCACCCATTCGGTTGTCAATTCCCAGTAGCGGCCATTGGCATGCCGTTGTCGACACCCAAGGCTTACGAAACGGAACGAACGCTTCGATCCGCGTGTTACCCGGTGCGCTTCCTCCAATTCAGGATGCGCCACTCTCATCAGTTCCTGGCCTTGTGCAACATGACGAGACGCCTGACGTTGATAGGGGTACCCGTAAATATGATGTGTTCATTTCCCATGCGTCTGACGATAAGTCATCGGTAGTAGCCTCTCTCGCAACAGCACTCGTCGAACAGGGGTTGAGAGTCTGGTATGACGAATTCACGCTGCGGATCGGCGATAGTCTTCGTCAAAAAATTGATCAAGGCCTTGCCAATAGCCGCGTTGGTCTGGTCGTAATTTCCCAAGCCTTCATTAAAAAGGGTTGGACGAATTATGAGTTAGACGGAATCGTCACTCGATCTGTGTCTGGCCAACAGGTCCTTCTGCCTATTTGGCACGGGATCACAAAACAAGAAGTAATGGAATTCAGCCCTTCGCTTGCTGACAAAGTTGCACGCAGCACGGCCACACATACTGTAGAAGAAATCGCAGCCGAAATCAGCGATCTTCTAGAAAAGTGATCGGCGTCAAGCCTTCGAGTTTGGGACAGTGAAACCGAAAATCCGCCATTCTTTTTGCGACAAGGTTTTGCGACTGCTAACCCACTGAATTTTCAAGATGCGAAAAACCGTTGCAAAAAGGAACATTTTTGCAACGCCGATGAGTATGCCAGCCTTCAAGATTTCAAAATCAGTTTGAAGTTAGTGAAGAGGAATAAGGGGAATTGCACGGGTTAGTGACGGCGTGATTCCTAGCTTCTGGCACCGAAACCTCCCATCCATTATCTGAAAAGCAGAACCTCGTAGTGTTGTCTTTAAGGCGACCAAATCTAACAATAAAATTGTTTAGCCCTAGTTCTATACCGTGGTGTGCATCATCTCGAATATGGGCGCCAGTTCCAACAATTTCACCAGAACTCTTAATGCCATACATCGCCACAAGATCTCGTTTATCGCCATGACGTACTACAACATAGTTGTTTCCAATTTGAACATCGCTACCGCATTTGTAGTCGGTCCCTAATCCTATTGGGTGGAACAACTCGTGTGTTTTATCATTTCTATGTACAATAATGCGCACCTGATTAAATGCTTCTCCCTCTACATTTACCCAAATATCCCTTGCAGGATTTGTGCATACGGTTTTAAAGCACATGTTAGCAGGTGCTTTCTCAAGATAAGTTGCACCCTTACATCCATCTTCCATAAAAAATGTCTGATCACCGATTAACGTTGTTAGGGAACACTTTGAACATTCAGCCACTGCCGCACCAACTAGAGCAAAAGTCGCTGCTGCGGATATCAAAATTGAGCCATAAGAAATTTTCATTTATCCTCTCCCTGCTTAGCTAAACAGTGTACGGCAATCATCCATTTCGCCACTGCGGCCTTTTCGCCAGATCAAGTATGCCGCTATTTCCCCCGTGAACTAGAAGCCGTGATCGATCTGAGGTTCCACGGTCAAAACAAACTCTTGGAAAAATTGACTCCGGTCAAGCCAGGACAGTTTATTTTCTGAAACTATTTGATACGATGTGAATATGAAATGGTGGCGAAGTCAGAATCGATTTGTAAGAATGATCATTGTTTTGATCGTCATATTTTTTATTCTGAATCTCCTGAAGACGATTCTCTTCCTGGATTTATGTTCCGATTTCGAATTGCTTAAAAAAGACAATCCAGGAACCGAATTTGAGACTTGCGAGTTCTGGCACCATTTTTTCAATTTCCGCTAACAGGAGCTTAGAGCCCGCGCGCTTTCGCGCTTGCCAGTCGCGTGCCTCCCCGCATTCTGTTTTCGGGGGGAGGCAGTGGCGAAGACGGCAAAGGTCCCCGCAAGACAGTCGCCCGGCGTTACCTGCTCAGGCGAAATAGGCCTGCAGCGGGCGAACCTGCAATTCACCGCGCTTGAGCGCGGCCACTGCCCTTGCCGCAGCAGAAGCGCCCGCAATGGTGGTGAAATAGGGCACCTTGTGCATCAGCGTCGCGCGGCGCAGCGACTTTGAATCGCTCAGCGCCTTCTGGCCCTCGGTGGTGTTGATGACCAGCTGGACCTCGCGGTTGCGAATGGCATCCTCGATATGTGGGCGACCTTCCAGCACCTTGTTGATACGCTCGGCCGGTACGCCGTTCTCGGCAAGATAGCGCTGCGTTCCGCCCGTTGCGATAATGCGGAAGCCGCTTTCATGCAGCGTCTGCATGGCCGTGAGAATGCGCGGCTTGTCGTCGTCACGCACCGAGACGAAGGCCGTGCCCTTGGCCGGCAGGCCGGAACCGGCACCAAGCTGGGCCTTGGCGAATGCGATGGCGAAATCGGTGTCGAGGCCCATCACTTCGCCCGTCGAGCGCATTTCAGGTCCCAGAAGCGTGTCGACGCCGGGGAAGCGGGCAAACGGGAAAACGGCTTCCTTGACGGCGATGTGAGAGACCTTGCGCGGGTTGCGCAGGCCGCCATATGGGGCAGCAGCCTCTTCCAGCTTTTCGCCTGCCATGATGCGCGCTGCAATCTTGGCAATCGGCATGCCAACAGTCTTGGCAACGAAAGGCACAGTGCGCGAAGCGCGCGGATTGACTTCGAGAATGTAGATCGTGCCGTCCATGATGGCATATTGCACATTCATCAGGCCGCCGACATTGAGTGCCCTGGCGAGCAGCTTGGTCTGGCGCTCCAGTTCGTCGAGCGTCTCATCCGAAAGTGAATAGACCGGCAGCGAGCAGGCGGAATCGCCCGAATGGATGCCGGCTTCCTCGATATGTTCCATGATGCCCGCAACGAATGCTGTCTCGCCGTCGCAAAGGCAATCGACGTCAAGCTCCACGGCATTGGGCAGATAGCTGTCGAACAGTAGCGGGTTCTTGCCCAGAAGCGTGTTGATCTGGCCGGTCTTGTCGTTGGGATAGCGCGCCTTGATGTCCTCTGGCACCAGTTCCGGCACGGTGCCGAGCAGGTAGTTCTGCAGGTCGTCCTCGCTGCGGATGATCTGCATGGCGCGGCCGCCCAGAACGTATGACGGGCGTACGACCAGCGGGAAACCGAGTTCACCGGCAATTATTCGCGCCTGCTCGACGGAAAAGGCAATGCCGTTGCGCGGCTGGGTGAGCTTGACCTTGGTCAGCAGTTTCTGGAAGCGGTCGCGGTCCTCGGCAAGGTCGATGGCGTCGGGCGAGGTGCCGAGGATCGGAATGCCGGCTTCTTCCAGCGCTGCAGCGAGTTTCAGCGGGGTCTGGCCGCCGAACTGCACGATGACGCCGCGCAATGTGCCCTTTTCCTGTTCTGCGCGAAGAATCTCCAGCACATCTTCGGAGGTCAGCGGCTCGAAATACAACCGGTCAGACGTGTCGTAATCGGTCGAGACGGTTTCGGGATTGCAGTTGATCATGATGGTTTCGTAGCCGGCGTCCTGCAAGGCAAAGGCAGCGTGGCAACAGCAATAGTCAAACTCGATGCCCTGGCCGATACGGTTGGGCCCGCCACCCAGGATCACCACCTTGTCGCGGTTCGACACATCTGCTTCGGAGCGCAGGCTGCCTGCAAACGGAACTTCATAGGTCGAGTACATGTATGGCGTTGGCGAGGCGAATTCGGCAGCACATGTGTCGATGCGCTTGTAGACGGGATGAATGTCGAGCGTCTGGCGCATTTCGGCAATGGCCGAAGCGTCAACACCCGTGAGCGAGGCGAGACGGGCGTCAGAAAAGCCCATGGCCTTGAGCATGCGCAGGTTTTGCGCGTCCTGCGGCAGGCCATGCTCGCGGATACGCGCTTCCATGGCGATGATTTCGGCGATCTGCTCCAGGAACCAGGGATCGATCTTGCAGCTCTGGTGTACCTGCTCCGTACTCCAGCCTTCGCGCAGGGCCTGCGCCACCATGCGCAACCGGTCCGGCGTTGGCTTGCCGAGGGCAGCGCGAATTGCATTGAGGTCATCGCCTTCGCCAAGGCCGGGAATCTCGATTTCATCAAGGCCGGTCAGCCCGGTTTCGAGGCCGCGCAGCGCCTTCTGCATGGACTCCTTGAACGTACGGCCAATCGCCATGACTTCGCCGACAGATTTCATCGACGTGGTCAGAACCCTGTCAGCGCCGGGGAATTTCTCGAAGGCAAAACGCGGGATCTTGGTCACGACATAGTCGATGGTCGGTTCGAACGAGGCTGGTGTCGCGCCGCCGGTAATATCGTTCTCCAGTTCGTCCAGCGTATAACCGACAGCCAGAAGCGCTGCGACCTTGGCAATTGGAAAGCCAGTCGCCTTCGATGCAAGGGCGGATGAACGCGAAACGCGCGGGTTCATCTCGATGACGACTAGGCGTCCGTCGGCCGGGTTGACCGCGAACTGCACATTGGAACCGCCGGTTTCAACGCCGATCTCGCGCAGGACCGCAATCGATGCGTTGCGCATGATCTGGTATTCCTTGTCGGTTAGCGTAAGCGCTGGCGCGACGGTAATGGAATCACCGGTGTGAACGCCCATCGGGTCGATGTTCTCGATGGAGCAGATGATGATGCAGTTGTCGGCGCGGTCGCGCACGACTTCCATTTCATATTCCTTCCAGCCCAGCACCGATTCCTCGATCAGGACTTCCGTGGTCGGGGACGCGTCGAGTCCGCCCTCGACGATCTCGAAGAACTCCGCCTTGTTGTAGGCGATGCCGCCGCCGGTACCGCCCAGCGTGAAGGATGGCCGGATGATGGCTGGCAGGCCGACATCGACCAGTGCGTCGGAGGCAATGGCCATGGCATGCGCCTTGTGCCTCTCCTTGCGGTCGCTTTCGCCGGCAGCCCATTCGCGCTCGAATGCGTCCAGTGCAGCCTTGCGTCCGGCCTTGTCGGCATGTGCAGCAATGATCGCATCAGCCTGCTCGCGATAGCGCGCACGGTCCTGTTGTTTGATTGCGGTGGCGTTGGCGAGTTTGGATTTCGGGGTTTCAAGGCCGATCGCCGCCATCGCTTCGCGGAACAGAGCACGGTCCTCGGCCTTGTCGATTGCCTCGGCGTCAGCGCCGATCATCTCGACATCCCATTTGTCGAGGACGCCCATCTGGCGCAGTGAAAGGGCCGTATTGAGCGCGGTCTGGCCGCCCATGGTCGGCAGAAGGACCATTTTCTCATCAGGGCGCTCAGTGCGTTCCTTTTCGATGATCTTCGCCACGATTTCCGGGGTGACCGGCTCGACATAGGTCGCATCGGCAAGGTCAGGGTCGGTCATGATGGTCGCCGGATTGGAATTGACCAGGACGATGCGGTAGCCTTCCTTCTTGAGCGCCTTGCAGGCCTGTGTTCCGGAGTAGTCGAATTCGCAAGCCTGGCCGATGACAATCGGCCCTGCGCCAATGATGAGAATGGAGTGGATATCCTGGCGCTTTGGCATGGCATCTTTCCGGTCGGTCTGCGTTTCACGTGCGCGAAAACCCCGGCGGGTTTTCCTGCCGGATGAAGCGGTTTCCTGTTGAGGCTAGAAGCGCCTTATATGGGAGGAACGCCGGGTAGGGAACCCCGTGGAACCGGAATTTCACCATTGCCGGCGTTTGATCCACAAGCCGCGATGCGCTTCGGATTGTCGGCAATTACGGGTGCCATTCTCATGTGGACAGGAGCGCAAGCCGCTCGGCCGCATGGCGGAAGCTCCTGCTGACCGGGACTTCCATGCCATTGCTCAGATTGAGCGTAATGCGGCCCTGCTTTCGGGCGATCCGGAGCACATGCCTTTCTGCTACCCACCATGAGCGGTGAACCCGAAAACCGGAATTCGGGTTGAGCTCCGATTCGGCATCCGCGAGGCGGACCAGCACCAGCTCCGAACCAAGGGTGGTGAATATCTCGACATAATGGTCCTGCGCCTTGAGTGCGATGATGTCGTGGCCGATCGGTTTTGTCAGGCGTGCGGCGATGCGGGGTATCTGAATTGTTTCTACTTCACCGCCGGCAACTCGGGAGGGCAGAGCCGGGATGCGCAGAAGCCCGTAAAGAAGAACCACGGCAACGGTAATGGCGGTGCAATAGGCCCACAGGGTTGCCAGATCGGAAAAGAAGGACGGTTCCATGCCGACGACAAACACATTGATGCCGCGGACCATGGCGGTGATTGGCATTCCGGCTGCGGCTGCTCCGGCGAACGGGGCCAGTTTTGGTGACATGCCTTGAGCTTCACATAACTGTGCCGTCAGCAGTGTCGTGAGGAGGCCAGTGAAGAAAGTGCCAAGCGAAATGGCCGCCCAGTAGAAGCTTCGCTCGGGCAGGGAAAATGCGGACTGTGTGCCGAAAGGTCCGCCAATAGCAAGAATGGCAACCACGGCAGCCATCCCGATCCAGAAGCGTGCGTTGCCCGACACATGGTGCATTTCGCGAAGCGCGAGTTGCAACGGGCCTGTCTTCACGAATTTGTCGGTGCCATTCACGGAACCGGATTTGCGCTTTTCCATCGTCATCTTCAGCTGGGGAAGCAAGGCGGCGGCCTTCCGTTCCATCAAGCCCAAATTGGAGTAGCGTAATGAACCTGCAACCCCTCTTCAATGCAAGTCCGGCAATCCAGATCCATGCGATATCGGCCATTGCCGCCCTGATACTTGGCGGACTGATCCTGTTCCGGCGCAAGGGCGGACCTGCCCACCGACTGCTGGGCCGTGTATGGGTGTTTGTGATGTTCATTGTCTGCGCAACAGCCTTCTTCATTCATGAGATCAGGTTTTGGGGCGACTGGAGCCCGATCCATCTGCTTGCCGTTTCAACTCCTTTGATGCTTGCAAGGGCCATATGGTTAGCCCGCAATCACCGGATCAGTGCGCACAGGAAAACCATGCAGAGTATCTATCTTGGAGCACTTGTCCTGGCGGGATTGTTCACCTTCCTCCCCGGCAGGATCATGCATTCGGTGTTTGTCGAACCCCTGGTTCATCATGCGGGTATTCCGGGCTCTATCCTGGGTTTGGTATTGGCATGTGCCTTGAGTGCATCCGTTTTTGCCATTTGGCGGGTCAGGCGCAACTGATGTGAAGCAGCGAAATCCCGCGAACGCATTTTTCGTTGCACTTTTGTCTCTTCCACGGTTTATGTTACCGCAGAAATGATGCGGTCATGCATCGCCACGACAATGCGGAGGACTGCCATGCGGTGGCGTGGAAGACGGGAAAGTACCAATATTCATGATGTTCGCAATGAAGGCAGCGGTTTTCCGGGCGGCTTTCCAGGCGGGCGCGGTGGCACGTTTCGCATCCCCGTCGGCGGTCCGAGACAGGCCCAGAGCGGCGGCATGGGTTGCGGTACATTGATCATCATCGGCGTTGTGCTGTGGTTCCTGGGAATTAATCCGCTGACCATTCTGGGCGGACTTGGCGGCGGTCTTGGTGGAGGCCTCGGCCCCTCGATCACGCCAAACACTTCTGCGCCGAAGATTGACCCCCGAGTCGGCACGAATGGTCGTGAAGACGAGATGAAAAAGTTCGTCTCGACGATTGTCGGCTCGACCGAAGAAATCTGGACCGGCATTTTCAAGCAGTATGGCAAACAGTATCCGCTGCCGGAACTCGTGCTATTCTCCGATGGCATTCGCTCTGCATGTGGCATGGCGTCGTCTGCCTCGGGTCCATTCTACTGCCCGGGTGACAAGAAGGTCTATCTCGATCTCGCCTTCTACAGGCAACTGGCGCAACAGTTCGGTGCGCCGGGCGACTTTGCGCAGGCCTATGTGCTGGCGCATGAAGTAGGCCATCACGTTCAGAACATCATTGGCGTATTGCCGGAGTTCAACCGGATGCGCCAGTCGATGGGCAAGCTGGAAGTCAACCAGATGTCGGTGAAGGTGGAATTGCAGGCCGACTGCTTTGCCGGTGTCTGGGGCCATTACGTACAGCAGGAAGGCTGGCTGGAAGCGGGTGATCTTGACGAGGCGCTGAATGCGGCCGTGCAGATTGGCGATGATGCGATCCAGAAGCGCACACAAGGTTATGTCGTGCCGGACGCCTTCAATCATGGCACTTCGGAGCAGCGCCATTACTGGTTCCGACGCGGGTTCGAATCGGGGCGCATCGAATCTTGCGACACTTTCAACGCCAGCAATCTTTGATCGTAGTGGACGCCGCCACAGCGGATTGCGTTTGAGTACGCAATCCCCATCAGGGAACGGGCGACAGTGATGCGGTTTCTCGGACGGATATTCACGCTGCTGTTCTCCCTCACGGGCCTGGCTGTGTTCAGCCAGGCTCCGGAGTTTGCACAGCAATACCGCCAGAGACTGGGTGGTGCTGTCGAGGAATTGCGCGTGGTTGTCGCCGATTTTGACGCAGATGCCTCCAGATCGTCCATGACCCGCGAAGAGGCTCTCAGCGAAATGAAATCTGATGACGCGCCGTTTGTGAGGGATCGCGGTACCAGCATGGGCGAAGTGATTGACCGCTTCGGATCGCTTGAAAGGCAGTTGGGCCAGATTGATCGCACACCTTCACTGGCAAGGCCGCTGGTGGTGATGCAGTCCCCGGACAGGCGGATCGTTTCTGATGCCTGGCAGGTATTCGAACCAGCGGTGCCACTGACAATCGGTGGCGGAGTATGGGGCGGTGCGGGGTTTGTCCTTGGTTTTCTGACGATTTGGCTGACCCGCAAGGCAAGCCGACGCCTACGCCGCAATGACGGCGGTAAAATAAGGGTTGGCAACGCTACAGCCAATGAAATTCCTGACGGGATATTTATCGAGGCCATGCCGTCCCATGCGCAGGACAATGGCGAGGATGGCGCAGAGAAGACAGCACCGCCGGCCCGAAACGGACTTGCCATGATGGCGGTCAAACCGGGCCCTGACGGATGAGCCGGGGAAGGCCGAACTTGCCCCTTGCGGCATTTTCGACCAACATGGCTGCGAAAGCGGGAATGACGAATTGAAAAACAACAATATCGACATCAATGGAGCGCTGATCCCCGACGGTGTTGAAAACTCCCCGCATCCCCGGCTTCCTTATCCAAGACGCAGGGTCATGCGCTTCATATTGCGCTGGCTTGCCGGTGTTGCGTTTCTTGCGGTGTCGAGACTCAAGATCGAGGGCAGGGAAAACCTGCCTGCATCGGGTCCTTTCATTCTGGTTGCCAATCATTTTCACTTTGCCGATCCTGTAGCGCTATTGTGGGCTTCACGCCGCCAGGTGGAGTTCATAGGCGGTTTCCGATTCGTGTTTGCTCCGAAGATCGTGCACTTCCTGCCGCACCTTTGGGGCTATTTCCCTGCATTTCGCGGCGGCTATTCACGCAAAACCCTGCGCTCGGCGCTTGATGTTCTGGCGCAGGATGGCGTCGTGGCGCTGTTTCCCGAGGGGGGCGTCTGGGCACAGGTGTTGCGGCCCGGTCGGCCGGGTGCCGCCTTTCTTGCGGTCGAATCCGGTGTGCCGGTTGTCCCTGTTGGGATCGACGGATTTCCGGGGCTGTTCAAGGAATGGCGGCCAAGGCTTACAATCCGCATCGGTGAGCCGATCGGACCATTCAGCGCTGCAGGTGTCGCGCATGGCAGGCGCGGAGAAATTGATGCAATCACCGATGAAATAATGCAGGCAATCGCTGCCCTGATCCCGCGGGAAAAGCGTGGCGTGTATTCGGATGATCCGGCCTTGCGCCGGGCGGGCGAGGAAGTCGCGGAGTTTCCCTTTGATGCGCCTGACATGAGGGGTATGTAAGGCGGGTAGACAAGAGCCGGGCAAGACGATGCAGGAGGAGCTGGATGGGCAAATTCTTCAGGACTGAGAAGGGCCGCAGATATGCCTGGTATCTCTATGATTTCGGCAATTCCGCCTATGCGGCAGTTGTGATCCTTGCCATCTATTCGGCCTATTTCAAGGAGGGAGTTGTCGGTGGTGCGGAAGGTTCGCGGCTGTGGGGGCTGGCTGTTGCCATTGCCATGGCAGTGGTCGCCGTGATCTCACCTGTCCTTGGCGCGATTGCAGACAGGTTGGCAGTCAAGAAGCGGATGTTGCTGATATTCACGCTGATGTCGGTGTTCTTCACCGGGATGCTGTTCTTTGTCACAAAGGGCGACATCGTGAGCGGGATGGCATTCTTCATCCTGGCGGAAATCGGCTATCGCGCCGCCCAGGTCTACTATGATGCGATGTTGCCTGAGGTTGCCTCCCGCAAGGAGTTGGGGCGGATATCGGGCATCGGCTGGGCAATCGGCTCGCTAGGGGGCATTCTTTGCCTGGCGATCGTGCTGCCTTTGGTGGTGCTGGTCGGTGGCAATTTCATTATCCGGCTGACCATGATTATCACCGCGGTCTATTTCCTCCTGGCGACGCTGCCGCTGTTCCTGTTCGTGGAAGAGCGCGCCAAACCCAAACCATTGCTGGCTGGCGAAAGCATCATTACTTCCGGCTTCACCCGTCTTTGGCAGACAATTCGCGATCTCAGGCATCACCGCGAATATGTGAAGTTCATGATTGCGTTCATTCTCTACAATGACGGGGTGATGATCGCGCTGAACTTTGCAGCAATCATCGGGGCCGTGCTCTACGGCTTCCAGCGCGAGCAGTTGATCGTGTTGATCATTCTGGTCCAGCTTGCCAATTTTGCAGGTGCCTGGGCGTTTGGAATTCTGAGTGATCGCTTTTCCGCCAAGTCTTCGCTGATTGCGTCCATGGCGGTGATGGTCGGGGCTGTGATCTGGATGCAGCTTGCCTCGGGTGTACCGTCACTGTTTTACGCGATCGGATCGCTGGCGGGCTTTGCCATTGCCGGATTGCAATCAGTCAGCCGCTCCATGGTGGCCAAGCTTGCGCCTGCCGGGCGCAGTGCCGAATTCTTTGGCCTGTTCGCAGTTGCTGGACGTTCCTCTTCGGTGATCGGCCCGGCAGTATTCGGATGGGTGGCAGCAGACGGTGCCGCGCATTACCTCGCGCAAGGCCTTGAGCCGCTCGCGGCTGAGCAGGCCGGGATGCGGCTTGCGATCTATGTCATTCTCGGGTTCCTGTTCGCAGGAACCTTGCTGCTGGCAACCGTGCGCGAAGAAGAGGGCGCGGCAATGGCTGAGGCCGCAGCCTCGGCTTGACCCGTCAGCGCTCCGCCATTGCGGGAAATCCTTTGCGCTCACGAATAAGGTTGGCAAAGCGGACAAAAAGATAATGGCTGTCCTGCGGGCCGGGGGAGGCTTCCGGGTGATGCTGCACCGAGAATACCGGCTTGCCTTCGACGGCGAGTCCACAATTTGTGCCGTCGAACAGCGACACATGGGTTTCGCTGACACCCTCGGGAAGGCTGTTGGCATCGACTGCGAAACCGTGGTTCATCGAAACAATCTCGACCTTGCCGGTGGTGTGATCCATGACCGGATGGTTGGCGCCGTGATGGCCCTGGTGCATCTTCATGGTCTTTGCACCAAGCGCCAGCGCCAGCATCTGGTGGCCGAGGCAAATGCCGAATACCGGCACCCCGCTTGCAAGGACACCGCGAATGGTCTGGATCGCGTAAGCGTCACCGGTCGCTGCCGGATCGCCGGGGCCATTGGACAGGAAAACGCCATCGGGCTTGTGGGCGAGAACTTCCCCGGCAGTCGCAGTTGCCGGCAACACCGTGAGCCTGCCGCCCAGGCCAGCAACCAGGCGCAGGATATTGCGCTTGATGCCATAGTCTATCGCAACGATATGGAAGGTCTCATCCTTGCGCCCGCCAAAGCCTTCATTCCAAACCCATGGCGTTTCACTCCATTGCGACATCTGGCCGGAAGTTACGCCAATGGCAAGGTCAGCCCCTTCAAGGCCAGCCCATTGCGCGGCCTTGGCCTTCAGTGCTGCAATGTCGAAATTGCCGTCGGGATCATGGGCAATCACCGCATTGGCGAGGCCCTTCTCGCGGATCAATGCGGTGAGCGCACGAGTATCGATACCGGTCATCGCGATGATGTTGCGCTGCTTGAGCCAGTCATTGAAATGGCTCGCCGAACGGTAATTTGACGGATTGGTGATTTCTGCCTTGAACACGGCACCAGCAACGCGCGACGCGGATGCGGTGTTCAGTGTTTCCAGGTCTTCGGTGTTCGTGCCGACATTACCGATATGCGGGAAGGTGAAGGCAACGATCTGTCCTGCGTAAGAGGGATCAGTCAGGATTTCCTGATAGCCGGTAATTGCGGTATTAAAGCAGACTTCAGCGGTTGCGATACCGCTTGCCCCGGCGCCAGTACCCTCGATTACCGTGCCATCGGCGAGTACCAGGACTGCTGTGGGATTGTTGCTTGTCCAAGGAGGAGTCGTCATCGGGAAGGATCCTGTCAGCGGTTGAGCGGCAGTCATGGTCGAGCCTCGGCATTCCGTTTGCGGACGGGCACTGCGTGTTTGCATTTTTTGTCTTAGCTGAGCGGGCAAACTAGATTAAGTGCGAAACAGCGTCAACCAAGCCTGTGTATTATTTTATTCAATGAATTCATGGGTTTAGTCTAAGTTTCCAGTATTGCGAAAACGCCATGTTGTCGCTATGCTCGAAGCTGTCCCATGGAGCCTGTGATGCGAAACCGAATCTCTGCCGAACTCAAGGAAGCTCAAAAGGCACAAGCCAGAAGAAGAGTTGCAACACTCAGGCTCGTTAATGCCGCCATTACTGATCGTGACATTGCGCTTCGCGGCAAGGGCAAGGACAAGGCGGACGACGAGGAAATCCTGGACATCCTGACCAAGATGGTGAAGCAGCGTGAGGAAAGCTCACGGCTTTACCGCGAAGGGGGGCGTGCTGACCTCGAAGCACAGGAACTCGAGGAAATCGAAATCATCCGTGAATTCCTGCCGCGCCAGCTTGACGAGGCGGGATCAGCGCAAGCCGTCAAGACGGCGATTGCTGAAACGCAGGCAGCATCGCTGCGCGACATGGGCAAGGTGATGGCCTATCTTAAAGAGCATTACCGTGGCCAGATCGACATGGGCAAGGCTGGCGCCCTGATCAAGGCAGAGCTGGGCGGCTGAAATCCGGTTTCAGGAAATCAAGGCGGGCTGGCGGTCAACCAGCCGCCTGCATCGCCAATTCGCGTTCAGCGCTCCAGGCAAGCGTGGCGGTTTTCCAGCTGGCCCATGCTGCCAACGGAAACAGGATTACGGACAAGACGATATAGCCATATTCGCCAAGCCCAAGCAGGCTGACGATGGACCATTCGGTCACGCCAACAACAATCCAAATCTCGGTGCAGATGAAAACAACGATGAAGAGAGTGGAAAGGGCTGCAGAAGTCAGATCCGCCTTGCGCTGTGCCGGCGAGCTTGTGTCGGCGCTGGTGGGGGAAGTCATCTCAGTTGTCCGGGTTGAAGTCACGGAAATCGTGACGCAATACCAGATGATCCCGCATTATGGCATTTTGCTGGCAAAGCAACCGCGCTTGCCAAACTAATTTCATGCTCTTTTCTGGCAGTTCAGGCTTGCCTGTCTGAATTGGAGCCGGAGATATCTCCTGTCCCACTTGCCAGCATGACCTGATTTTCGAGTTCGACCTTGTCACCAATGATTTCAAGCGGTTCACCCTCTGTGCGGATCATTGAAACAATGATGCCGCCGACCAGAAGTCCGAGTGTGATGGCAAGCGAAAGACCGTCAGAAATCCTGATCCCGGCAAAATCGGCCAGCAGGATCTTGGCTCCAATGAAGACCAGGACTATCGACAGGGAGTATTTGAGATATCGGAAGCGGTGTATGAGCGCCGAGAGGGCGAAAAACATCGAACGCAAGCCGAGAATGGCGAAGATGTTGGATGTGAAGACAATGAAGGGGTCGGTTGTGATGGCAAAGATTGCCGGAATGCTGTCGACTGCGAAGATGACATCAGCGACTTCGATGACGCATAGCGCCAGCAAGAGTGGTGTCACGTGCCAGTGGCTGCGACCGGTCCGTGCGTCGATTTCGTGAACAACAAAGCTGTCGCCATGCAGTTTCTCTGTTACCCGGAAATGGCGGCGCAGGAATTTCAGCACCCAGTTCTTTTCGACATTGTAGTCGTCATCGTCCGCCATCAACATTTTGATGCCTGTGACAATCAGGAAGGCCGCGAAGAAATACAGTATCCAGTGAAACTGGTTGAGAACGGCGGCGCCGGCCAGAATCATCACCCCACGAAGGACGATCACGCCCAATATCCCGTAGAAGAGGACACGGTGCTGGAGCTCGCGTGGAATGGCGAAATAGGTAAGGATCACTGCGATGACAAAGATGTTGTCAAGTGACAGGCTCTGCTCGACAACGTAACCCGTCAGGAACAGAAAAGCCGTGTCGGCTCCCTTGTAAAAATACAGGAATATTCCGAAAAGAAATGCCAGGCTGACATAAAACGAAGCGAGTTTGAGGCTCTCCTTGGCGCCGATCACATGCGACTTCTTGTGCAGAATGCCAAGATCGAAAGCCATGAGGCCGAGTACCAGCACCAGAAACCCGATCCAGAGCCAGATCTCGGTTCCCATCACTTCCGTTACGAGCATTTGCATATTGACGTCCGGTTGCCGGGCTGAAAATTTGACGGTTCATCACCGTCTTGGTCATGCACGAGGCGTGATCGGGCCGACTTCCGGATCGCATGAAAACCTCGTGCGTCCCAGATGTGGGATTAACGGCTTGATACTTCAAGCGGAAAGGAAATGCAATTTTTCCCGGTCCGTCGAAGATACACCTTTGTCGGATTTGAAATGCAAGCTGGAAAAACCGTAAAATGGAAAACTGCCCAGTCCCAACCCACAAAAGGGACTGGGCAGTTGGCGGTGCCGTGGTGAGAAAAAGGCCTTTGGGGCGCTTGTGACTACCGCGACGTAAATTTTATGGTGGAGCCGGTCATTTGTGCAATCCCCCAGAATTAGGGGGTGCAATACAGCCGGACGCTGCTTGTTCGGCAATGTTCGTTCATCTGCCGGTTGTACCCCGGTTATGACTGTTGCAGGGAACCCCAACACGCGGGGGCAGGGACAAGGGGTTAACCGGCTGTAAAGCATTTTGCTAAATTTTGAAGGCTAAGCCCGCCCGGGGCCATTGTTATGTCCATGTTCAAGCGTACCGGACAATGCATGTCAGTTTTGCGTATCCCCTCCGTGCCTGCTCATGACAGGCGACAATTCATCTCCGGTATCGGTCTGATTACAGGCAGTGCCATGCTGAGTGGCTGTGCTGCCATCGGGCGCCAGGCATCGTCCAGCCATGCGGGCCGAAAATCGGCACCTCCCGGTGTCAAGCCGCTTGATTTTGATCCCTCGGCGGGACTTGCGGAAATCAACGCAACGCGCGCCAGGTTCATGTTGTCCGGTTTCCAGCCGGATCTGAGGCTGCAACGTGCGGCTCAGACACATGCAGACTACATGGCGCGAACCGGCAAGTTCGGGCATGAATTCGGCCCTTCCACAAAGTTCCCGGTGCGGATGGCAGCGGCTGGCTTTGAGGGCTCGGCGGGTGAAAATCTCGGCGTTGGATATGGTTCCATGGCAGACGCGATCGAGGGCTGGCTGAACTCTCCCAAGCATCGCGAGATATTGCTGCGTCCGCGTTACAATCTCGCCGGGATAGCCTATGCGTTCAATGTGTCGGGAACGAACCCTCGCTATACGCATTTCTGGGTTCTGGAACTTGGCCAGGACGTGCCGCGCGGCAGCATGCGCGGGGCATATCTGCGCCGGCTGTGAATTCCGATTGCCGACGCCTGTCCGTCCGAATGGTCAGGCAGCAAGCAAGTTCGAAAAATTCTCGAAAGTGATATTGCCGCCGGTCGCATAACAAAGCACGGTCTTGCTCTCGAATTGCCTTCCTGATTCAAGAAGCGCTGCAATGGCGATTGCGCCGGAAGGCTCCAGCACGAGTTTCATTGTTTCGAAGGCCATACGCATTGCCCGCCTGACTGCCCCATCGGATACACTGACGTGACCGATCCCGGCTTTGGTCACCGCCGCAAAAGGTGCGCTGCCGGGTGCAGTTGCCTGCAAAGCATCGCAAATGGTGGGATTGGATGAGATGGCGCGGGTTATTGTGCTGGCGTCCAGGGATTGTCCCATGCCGTCATAACCATCCGGTTCAACGGCAATTACCTTGGTGGATGAAGAGCGGTAGTGAAAGGCGAGGGAAACCCCACCAACAAGGCCACCACCGCCGACACAACAAAATACGGTGTCGGGGTAGGGGAGGCCAAGCCGGTCAAACTGCTCCAGCGCTTCAAGCCCGGCACCCGCCTGACCCGCTACAATGCTTGAATCGTCAAAAGGATGCAGGAGCGTCAGACCCTCTTCCTGAGAGATTTGCCTTGCCATGGCACTTGCCACTTCCTCGCGCGGTTTGTCGCCGTGTTCTGACAGCACGATGCGCGCGCCAAAGCTTTCGGCTCCCTCGCGCTTGGCTTGCGGCGCGTCAAAAGGCATCACGATTGTACAGGGAATATCGGCAATGCGGGCTGCCGCGGCCAGCCCCTGGGCGAAGTTGCCAGAGGAATAAGCGACCACACCGCGTTTCTTTTCAGCAGGGGTCAGTTGGTTGACCCGCCAGTATGCGCCGCGGAACTTGAAGGAGCCGGTACGCTGCAGGCTCTCCGGTTTTACAAAGACGCGAGACGCACCGGAAAGGGTTGCCAGCGCCTCTACTTCAAGCAGTGGTGTTTCTATGGTTGCGCCGCGGGTGAAATCGAATGCCCTTGTTATCTGTTCGAGGTTAGGAACGTTGCTTTCGCTCATGACACAAGGCTCGCGGTTTTGGGTGCTGGCGTCTCATCCAGCTTGCGGCAAGCGGCCATGATGTCAAGTGGCAGTATGGTTGGTCAGGCCGCGAGAGTCTCGCGCGGGCAAAGCAGGCGCATCACCTCTCCCAGAACGTCGAGATCGACATTGCCAATTTCCACCATGCGGCGGTAAATCTCCGAACCGCTGGTTCCAAGCAATTGCAATTCAGCAACGATCCGGAAAACGTCCTGAAAGCGTGTAATCGTGGGTTTGTTCGGGTATTCCATTGCATTCACCTCTCATTGGGTGACGCAACGGTAGATTGGTCATGGTTAACCGGAAGTTAACTGGCTGAAAATATCTTGTTAACCTGCATTGTTGGCGGGAAGGGCAAATCCGATTGAAAGCCCGCCCAGTTGCGAACGGGCAGTCACCAGGCTGGTGTCATATTCCTCAAGGATGTCGGATACGATTGCGAGGCCGAGACCCGCGCCGCCGGACTTTTCGTCCAGGCGTTTGCCCCGCGTCAGGATGGCACCCATCCTGGCCTCCGGAACGCCGGGGCCATCGTCCTCAACCGTAAAACGACGCGGCTCATCGCCCAGGGCAGGGGTGAGCGAAATTGCTACTTTCGATCTTGCCGCGCGCACCGCATTTTCCAGCAAATTGCCAACGACGTCGTTGAAATCATCGGCGGTCAGTTCGCAGGTTGATCCCGGCTGGATTTCAACCTCGAAGGAAATGTGCCCGGCACCGGGAAGGCGGGACATTGTGGCGACAAGCCGCCTAGTGGTGCTGGCAATATCCAGGCTTTCGTTGCCGGGTGCGCCGTAGCGGCGACGGGCCTTCGCAAGCTGGCGCTCGACATGGCGTCGCATCATGTTCGAGACATTTTCTATGTCGGCTGCGATCTTGTGCGAGCCCTGCTCGCGAAGGCGGCGAATGTCGCCCGACAGAATGGTGAGAGGTGTCTTGAGACCGTGCGCCAGGTCACCTGCGCGGTTGCGGGCTTTCTCTGCCTCGTTCTCCTTGGCCTCGACAAGAAAATTGATTTCATCAACCAGTGGCAGGACCTCTTCCGGCTGCTCGCGGCTCAACTGCCGATCATGGCCGGCACGAATACCGGCTACGCCATCGCGGAGTCTGTCCAAAGGCGCAAGGCCGACGCGCACCTGCACCCAAAGACCGGCAAACAAGAGCGCGCCTAGAATTGCCAGAGCAGTCATGGTTTCGGTGAGGAAGTCACTCTTTAGTTCCGCAAGTTCGGCGGAATCAATGGCAATCACGATACGCACGGGGATGTTTGACTGCCCGCTTTCCAGCAGCAGGCGACGTTCGTGAACCAGCAGGTTTTCGCCAGCGGGACCCGGCAGCTTGTGCTCGTGAATCACACCGATCTCGGGCTGGTCGGTTGGAAGATTAATCGCCTCGTCCCACAGAGAATTGGATCGCAGCACCGTGCCGCTGGCTTCATTGACCACTTGCCAATAAAGGCCGGAGAACACCTTTTCGAACCTGGGGTCGACGGGATCGAAAGGGAGTTCAATTTCTCCGGGCCTCGTGATGATGAGATTACCGGCAAGTTGGGCGAGATATGTATCGAGCTCGGTGCCGATGCGGCGCGTCAGGTGGCGGTCAAACAGCGCTGAAAGGCCAAATCCGGTAACGATGAGCGAAATGGCGATGCCAGAAAAGGCAAAGACAAGAAGCCTGGTCCGCAGGGAGCGGATTTGCAGTGTTGGCATACCTGCCATGATCAGACTGTTTCCTGGCCAAACATGTAGCCATAACCGCGCCGGGTTTCTATTGCGGTGGTGCCAAGCTTGCGCCTGACCCTGGCGACCAGCACCTCTACGGCGTTGGATTCGCGCTCGAACAGGTCTCCCTGGAGTTGTTCGGCGAGTTCCTGTTGTGAGATGATGCGCCCGCTGTTGAGCATAAGATAGTGGACCAGTCGGTATTCCAGCGGTGATAGCTGGACCGGGACCCCGCGCCTGGTCACCTGCATCCGGCGCGGGTCGAGACTGATTTCACCGATAGCCAGCCTGGGAGTGGAATAGCCGCCACGGCGACGAATGATGGCTCTCAACCTTGCCAGCAGTTCATCCATTTCGAAGGGCTTTGGCAAATAGTCGTCGGCTCCAGCCTCAATGCCTTCGACACGCTCGGTCCAGGTTCCGCGCGCAGTCAGGATAAGGATCGGCATGTCGCGTGAATTGGCGCGCCATTGGCGCAGTATGGAAAGGCCGTCCATCAGCGGCATGCCAAGATCCAGAATGACAGCGCCGAAGTCTTCGGTATCGCCGCGAAACCATGCGTCCTCGCCGTCACTGGCGACTTCCGGAACATAACCCGCTGCGGCCAGTGCAGCAGACAGATCAGAAGCGATGCGGGAATCGTCTTCGACAATCAAAATGCGCAATGTTCAGTCATCCCCGATTTCAACGACGGCGGCGGTCCGGGCGTCCACATAGATTTCCTTGCGGCGTCCTGACTTGTCCACATATTTGATTTCATAGACGGGAACATCATGCCTGGTCTCGAATTCCACATCCACGACTTCGGGGCCGGTCACGGGACGAAGCCGTCGCAGGATTTCGGCCAACGGCAATATGGCACCGCTTTTGCGGGCTTTATAAAGATCATCATGGTCTTTTTTCCTGCGGCCGTCGGCATGAGCACTCTCGAAACTGCAGGTAGCCGCGACCATTGCCAAAACGAGCAGTGGCCTGATGACATTCACGAAGTGTTTGGAACGCACGCACATGCGACCTGCCTACCAAGCGCCAGATTACAAAATGCTGACAACGACCATCAGCCGACTGTAATTTGGAACCCGCCATAACCGGTCCTGTCAACACGGAAGCACAGCGAATCGCTTCCAACCAACCAGACAGGAGACCCAAATGAAAACCTTCATCGCAATCGCCGCCGCCGTTTCAACCCTGTTGGTCGCTGCACAAGCAGAGGCATCGTCCAAGGATTGCGGTTCAGTTCCACAGGCGCAGTGGATGAGCAAGGAAGTGCTGACGCAAAAAGCCACCGAATTGGGCTACACGGTTCGCAACGTCAAGGTTGAGGACGGATGCTATGAAGTCTACGGCATCGACTCCAAGGGTGCACGCGTTGAAGCCTATTTCCATCCGGCGACCGGTGAAGTCGTCCGCGTCAAGACCGACGACTGATGGAAGACGTGAAGGACACCATCGAGACCGGCCGCGAGATGCGGCCGGGCATGGTGCGGGTCTGGGACCCGTTTGTCCGGTTCTTTCACTGGTCACTCGTTGGCCTGTTCGCCTTTGCCTGGGTAACCGGCGATGAATGGGGCAAGGCACATGAACTTGCCGGATATGTCATTGCAGGGCTAGTCGGACTGCGTGTCATCTGGGGATTTGTCGGACCGGCCCATGCCCGCTTCTCCGATTTCATCTATTCGCCCGTTGTCACGATCCGTTTCCTTGCAGACACAATGCGGATGAAAGCGAGTCGTTACATCGGTCACAATCCGGCTGGCGGCATGATGGTGCTTGGCCTGCTCATGATGATCCCGGTCATAGCAATTACCGGGTTCATGATGACGACCAATGCCTTTTGGGGTGTCGAATGGGTCGAGGATGTTCACAAGGCAAGCGTCAATGTTACCCTTGGCCTGATTGTGCTTCACGTTGCCGGTGTGATTTTCGCCGGAATTGAACACAAGGAAAACCTCGTCAAGGCGATGATTACCGGTTGGAAACGCAAATAGGCACCGGTTCTGATCATCTAGGCTAATGCCCGCATGACTGCGGGCGTTTCCTTTCATCACGACAATTTGTGTGGTTGCACTTGCCTTGACCACGCGAAGACCGCATAACTCCTGATGGATATTTCCTGACTGGAGTGACAGTTTGAAACGTTTGCTCACCATTTCACTGTGCAGTGCCTTGATCCTTGCTGGTCAGGCCGGAAGTGCCAATGCCGGCGGGAACGGATGGAAGCGGGCAGTTGGTGCTGCGATCGTTCTGGGAGTCGGTGCCGCGATCATTCATGATCTCAACAAGAAGAAGCGCAAGGCGAACCGAAATGAATCCCGCAATCAGCCGCAACATGGTGCACCAGCAAACTCTGATGGCGGATTTTCACGTGACCAGGCCTTTGAAATTCAGGTAGCGCTCAACCGGCAAGGCTTTGATGCGGGACGACCAGACGGCAAGATTGGGCGGGGCACCAGAAGCGCCATTTCACAGTATCAGGCATCCATCGGTGTGCCTGCCACGGGCGTCCTTACTTACGAGCAGTACCAGACCCTGGTTTCCGGACCTGCGCCACGAACAGCAAGTGTTGCAAAGGTTGATGGCGACGGCCATGTCGAGACAGCAAGCGGCTACAATCTTGCCCAACACAATCCGGCCATGGCTGCACTGATTGGCGAGTTCATGGCGGATGTCAGCTATTATGAAACGGGCTGGGACAGTCTGCAGATCAATTCGGATGGCACGCTCAGCATCCAGTTTTACAAGATGCAAGATGGCAAGCGAACCGGAGAGGTCGATTATCGCACCGGAACGATAGCCGACCTGAAGCCATGGGTGAATTCGGCTTCCGGCGAAAACGGCTATCTGACTTTCCAGGACCGGGCGCGCGGCGCGGACTTCAACATCATGGTCCGCAATACCGGACAGGGTCGGGAAGAGGCAGAGGCCTGGGTTCGCAGGCAACTGGTGCGTCTCGAAAAAATGGGAAGGCTGACGGGCATAGCCTATGCGATGCCAGTTGGTGCCGAAAGCCTTTCGGCGAGAGCGGATTTACCCAGGATCGACCCACAGGTTGGCTATGACAATGGCAGCGCCAATCTGTCCAACGGGTCGGCCAACGGGCCGGACAGCGGAATTGTCCGTGCCAACCAGATCACATCAACAGGAACCGGAATTGTACGGGTCAACAGCTTCCAGTGCAGCGTCTTTTGCACGAACTCGGAGGGCTCGGATCAGGAGATTTCCTTCTCCGTGCAGGCACAAAGCCAAAGTGACGCCGAGGGGCGACTGCGCAGCGAGGGGCTGGCACTGATCTGCGCTGGATCGGGCTACCAGGGAGTAGGTGTTGGCAGCACGGGCGACGGCGTTGCCTGCCAGTTTTGAGCCGTCAGGCGTGACATTGCTTCACTCGACCTGATCCAGCAACCTTTGCAAGCGGTCCGAATTGGTTTGGATTTGTGAGTCCAGTATCTGCTGTTCAATTGCCCGCACCCGTTTTGCATCATCTTCGGGCGTAGGTTGCGTCTCAGGGGCAAGCGAGTTTGAATTGCGCAATGGCTTGGGATTGCTGATGTTCACTTGATCCGGTCTCTGCCAAGCAGCAGTACGGAAATAGCCGGGACATGCCGGCGGTTCAATGGATGTCTTCTTGGCCGGAACGATGACGGCAAGCTTGTAGGAGGCGTTACCGCCCACTGGAACCGTGGTTGTAGGCTTTTCCGGTGATTTGGGAACATTGGCATTCAGGGCAAATGTCAGGACGTGCGTATCAACTCGATTTCCGGAAATTCCTCCTGTTGCTGCCTTGAGTGAAAACGGCTTGCCGGTTGAGAACGTGATCGAAGGCGTCAGTCCGGCAGATAGCGTTGTCGTAAAGGTAATGGTGTCCGTGAGTTTGATCGATGAGGCATCCTTCTTGTATTTCCTAAACAGGGCTGAAACATAGCTGTCGCTTGCAAGCACCATATACTGCTCGTAGCAATCACGGTTCAAATCGCATGTCGGCTCGCCTTGAGAACATGAGTTCAGATAGGCAAGTTTCTCATCCACTTCATTCGCGGAAGGGCCCGAGCCAGACAGGGTAGTGGCCGCAGAAACCAATGCTTTCCCGATCATTCCTTCAAGCACGTGCATATCCGTATCAATCATGAGATAATCGAAGTAAGCATCGGTTGTTTTTTTCAGATCAATATTTCCGCGTGCCGGATAAAGCCAGTCGCGCCGCTCCAATGCCTGCAGGGATGTTGATTCCTCATCGCTGAGCCGACCGTCTGAACTCGGCGGATCATCCTTGCAGGGCACGAACTGGAAATCAGCCAGGCTTGTTGAAACATTGTCGATGCTTCGCTTGTTCTGGCGATCCGTCGCTGACTTGAACGGACTGAAACCGATATTGACCACTTTGCTGCCCGACGTCGGAAAAAGGCTGGGTGTGATCGACAGGTCGTTGTTCTCCTTGGCAGTCAAGTCAAATTTGAGGCCCAGGCTGGATCGAAGATATGGTGCGATTCCGACCACGGTAGCCGGGTTCAACTGCCATGAACGGACCTGGCGAATGTAACCTGGATTGGCAGCGAGCAAACTGCCGGTTTCAGGAGAGTTCCTTGGACGATTCAAGTCATTGATAACGGAACGCGCCCTGGCAACCATTGCGTTTCGCAATTCGCATCTTACCCTTTGCACAATCGCCAGGGTGTAGTCTGACCGGTTGGGTTCATATCCTACCGGCGTCGGGTTGATCGTACACCCGCTGATAATGCCTGCGGCTGCCAGAAGCGAAACTGCAATGCGCGACACTGGTATAAACATGACCCCATCCCCACAAATGCCTGGTGACCAATTGCGGGGAAAAGTCTGCGCCCGGCGGCGTGAATCCAGCGTGAATTGTCAGAGATCCTTCAGGAGGTAGTACAAGGCAATCATGCTTCCAGTCGGCTGACAAGCCCCGAATTCAGCCACTCGACCAGATAGGAAGCGACCCGTGCGGCTGCCGTTTCAGCTCCATCCATGAAGGCTGCCATTTCGCACAAGGTCGCGAAACTGCTGCCCTTGGCAACTTCGGTAAACAACATGGCTTCCTCTGCACCCAGTTTGCGAAAACGTGAAGTTTCATCAGCCCGCCAGACCAGCACTGTTGTCGTTTCACCTGGATGTGCGAGCGTCGACGGAACGGTTTCCTGTTTGAGGGCAAGGAATATGTCGTAGCCATTGGTCGCGAAGCGTACAAGTTCCATGGCCGGTATCGGGATGACCCTCAAGGATTCAACCGCCTGCGGGTCAATGGCCTGCAGGTCCGCGAGTGTTGCCACCGCGCTGTCTGTGGCATCGAAAACGTCCTCGATGGCCCGTTCCAGGGCAGCAATTTCGGCAAGCGACGGGATAGCGGAATAGCTGGGTGCGGTCTGGAGAAAATGCGGCAATCGCCGCGCAACATGCCTTGCATTGGCGTGGTTCGAGGGAACGTGGTCGAAATATTCACTCGTCATTGCCTGAAAGGCCTCATCGCCCATATAGGCGAGCAGTATCGGATGATAGGTGCGCGTTATGTCGATGAGGCGCAGTTTGTAGGCATCCTGGTAAATGCCGAGCCTTTTTTCGGGACTGGCGCCTGCCCGAACCTTGAGTTCCGGAGCGATTGCGGTCGAGCGCGCCAGGATGTCAGCCTGCATGCCCTGTTGCAGCTCAGCAAGGCGCATGGTCAGGCCGCCTTTTCCAGCGCTTCGGGTGGCAGAATACTTGCGGCAATCTCACGCGCGCGTGTGAGTTCTGCCAACAACTCGCTGAGCGGCGGAATGTTGTCGTCACGTTCGATCATGGTTGACACGGCGCCGAAATGGCGCAGAGCCTCGCCATAGAGTTCGAATACCGCATCGCAGACCGGTTGGTCGTGGGTGTCGATCAGGCAATCCTCGCCTTCGCTGTGTCCGGCAAGATGAAACTGTACCACACGTTCGGCAGGAATGGCCTCAATGAACTCACGCCGGTTGAAGGCGTGATTCTCACCGGAAACAAATACATTGTTGACATCGAGCAGCAACCAACAATCAGCGCAGTTCGCGAGTTCGGCAACAAACTCCCATTCGCTCATTTCGGATTCAGCGAATTCGACGTAAGAGGAAACGTTTTCTATGGCGATCCGGCGACCGAGAAATTCCTGGACCTGCGCAATGCGCGATGCGACATGCTCAAGCGCTTCCTGTGTATAGGGGATCGGCAGCAGGTCATGCAGGTTGACGCCATGAACGCCGGTCCAGCAAAGGTGATCAGATATCCATTTCGGATTGGTGCGGTCAGCAAGTTTCCTGAGGGCTGACAGATAATCCATGTCGAGCGGTTGAGTTGAGGCGATCGACATTGAAACGCCGTGCATTACCACGGGGTAGCGTTCGCGAATCCGGTCAAGCATTGTCAATGGCTTGCCACCCGCAACCATGTAGTTTTCCGAAATGATCTCAAACCAGTCAATTGGCAGGGGAGATTGTGTTTCGAGAATCTCGCGGTAGTGCTGTGTTCTCAATCCCAGGCCAAAGCCAAGAAAATCGGGTTTTTCGTTCATCTTGCCCCGCTTGATTGAAAACCCGCCGATATGTGATCGGCGGGCTAGGTGTTCCATCACCGTTCAAGCCGGCTCAGCTTTCGACAGTGCCGCCCTTTTCAGTGCATTCTGCCTTTGTGGTCTCCAGGAAACCCTTGCCGGCGCAGGAATTCAGGCCCTTGCAGGAGCTGGCGGCTGTCTTGCAGTCCGACTGGCCCTTGCAGGAATTGATGCCGATGCAATGGACCTTGGCATCTTCCGCCTTGGCCACGCCTGGAGCTACAATGGTTGCGCCCGATACTGCGATAGCAAAAGCTGCTGCTGCGAGAGCGGTGCCTGATTTTCCGATATGTTTCACGATTGTTCTCCTTGATGATTGACGCCGGAAGGTTGGTCGCCCCGGCTGACGCCAACATGCGTGAACACAGCGTTCACTTGAAAATAAATGTGTTGTGAACTGGTTGTGAGAAGAGCTGTGCGGGCGGATGTGTCACCCGCCCGAATTCCGGGATTGCAGGTGGCTCAAGCCGTGCCGTATCCCCCTGCAGCAGGTGTCGAGACGATCACTGCCTCGCCTGTCTTGACGCTGGTCTGGTCGCAATGGGCCAGCTCCTGCAAGGTGCCGTCGAGACGGCGGATTTCAGTCTTGCCAACAGCGCCATCGCCACCACCGGCCAGACCGCGCGGGGCGTTCTTGCGCGAGGATGACAGGATGGCGCATTCCATGTCCTCCAGAAAGCGCAGCACGCGCCTTGTGCTGTCGCCCCCCCTGAAACGCCCCTTGCCGCCAGAGCCTGCGCGGATCGAAAATTCCTCCAGCACTACCGGATATCGCATTTCCAGGATCTCCGGGTCAGTCATGCGGGTATTGGTCATGTGAACGTGAACCGCATTGGCGCCGTCAAAGCCCCGTCCATTGTTCATGCGCCCGGCCGGTGCGCCGCCGCAGATCGTTTCGTAGTTCTGGTAGCGCGCATTGCCATAGGTCAGGTTGTTCATGGTACCCGGCGCATTGGCAAGCGCGCCCAGCGCCATCAGCAGGCAGTTGGTGACATGCTGGCTCGTCTCCGTATTGCCGGCAATGACGGCAGCGGGGTATTGCGGCTTCAACATGCAGCCGTCGGGGATGATGATGCGGATTGGCTTGAGGCAGCCCGCATTCATCGGGATCGGTCCTTCCACCATCAGCCGGAACACGTAAAGCACGGCGGCGCGGGTGACGGGTTCGGGTGCATTGAAGTTGTTCTTTGCCACCGGCGAGGTCCCGGTGAAGTCGACCGTTGCCTCGCGCTTCGCCTTGTCGACGCTGATCTTTACCTTGATCACCTGGTCATTGTCGGTCGGGAAGGCATATTCGCAGTCGCTGAGCGCATCGATGACGCGGCGCACGCTTTCCTCGGCATTGTCCTGGACATGGCCCATATAGGCCTGAACCACCGGCAGGCTGAAATGCTCGACCATCCTGCGCAATTCGTTGACGCCCTTTTCATTGGCGGCAATCTGCGCCCTGATGTCTGCCATGTTCTGTGCCGGGTTGCGGGCAGGCCATTTGTGGCTCGTCAGGATCTCGATCATTTCCGCTTCGCGGATGATACCCTTGTCGACGAGGCGGAAGTTGTCGATCAGGACGCCTTCCTCGTCGACATGCGTTGCTCGCGGCGTGGCGCTGCCGGGTGCCATGCCGCCAACATCAGCGTGGTGACCGCGCGAAGCGACATAGAAGAGGATTTCCTTTTCCGCATCGTCAAAGACGGGAGTGACGACGGTGATGTCGGGCAGATGCGTGCCGCCATTGTAAGGCGCGTTGAGAATGAAAACGTCGCCTGGATGGATGTTGCCCTTGTTCAATTCAATGATGGTTTCGACCGACCGATCCATCGAACCCAGATGCACAGGCATGTGCGGGGCGTTGGCGACAAGCGAGCCATCGGCGGCAAAGACCGCGCAGGAGAAATCGAGCCGTTCCTTGATGTTGACCGAATAGGCGGTGTTCTGCAGCGTGACGCCCATCTGCTCGGCGATCGACATGAACAGGTTATTGAAGACTTCAAGCATCACCGGATCGGCGCTGGTTCCGATGGCAAGTTCGCGGCTCTTGGGAACCGAGCGCGTGAGAACGACGTGGCCAAGCGGGTTGATCCCGGCTTGCCATTCGGGTTCAACGACGATGGTCTGGTGCGGCTCGATGATGAGGGCAGGTCCTGCCATGCGGTTACCAGGTTTCAGCGTCGCGCGCGGGTGGATTGCCGCATCGTGCCAGGCGCCATTGGAGAACATGGGCACAGTGGTCCCGGGCTTGCGTTCGATTGCCTCAAGGCTGTGCTCTTCCTCAACGATTCCCGCACCTGCGCCGACGGCTTCCACCTCGACAGCTTCGACAATCAGCCGCTTGTTTTCGAACACGAAGCCGAACTGCTTGCGATGGGTCAGCTCGAAGGCCTTTGCCATTTCAGCAGATCCTGCAAGGACCACCGGGATGGGCGTGTCTGTTCCGTCATAGCGGATGTGGGCGCGGGAAAAAGTGCTGATTTCCGAATCACTTATGCCCTGGCCTGCAAGTTCTGATTCAGCTTCATGCTTCAGTTCTGATTCAAGTTGGTGAAGTTCTGATTCAACTTCAACATTGAGTGGTCTGACAAGAGCGCGGGTGCGGTTTGCGCGGACTTGCGCAAGACCCATTCCGTACGCGGAAAGGATGCCGGAAAACGGGTGGATCAAGACTGTGGTCATGCCGAGTGCGTCCGCTACCGCACAAGCGTGCTGGCCGCCAGCGCCACCGAAACAGTTGAGCGCATATTCGGTCACGTCATGGCCGCGCTGCACGGATATCTTCTTGATGGCATTGGCCATGTTTTCGACTGCAATCTTGAGGAACCCATCGGCAACCTCTTCCGGCGTGGACCCGGTTTCGCTGGCAAGTTCGGCGAATTTTGCCTTGACGATTTCGGCGTCGAGCCTCTCGTCTTGCCCGGGACCGAAGATTGCGGGGAAGAATTCCGGCCGCAATTTTCCGGTCATCACATTGGCGTCGGTAACGGCAAGCGGGCCGCCGCGGCGATAGCAGGCGGGGCCGGGATTGGCACCGGCAGAATCAGGGCCGGCCTGGAAGCGCCCGTCGGCGTGGTGCAGGATCGAGCCGCCACCCGCAGCAACGGTATGGATCATCATCATCGGTGCGCGCATGCGAACGCCAGCGACTTCGGTTTCGAAAGCGCGTTCCAGTTCGCCATCAAAATGCGAGACATCGGTGGAGGTGCCGCCCATGTCGAAGCCGATCATCCGCGGGAAGCCGGCCAGGCGTGCGGTCTCGACCGCACCGACCACACCACCGGCAGGGCCCGAGAGAATGGCATCCTTGCCCTGGAAGAGTTCGGCTGCAGTGAGGCCGCCTGATGACATCATGAACATCAGCTTGGGGCCATCGCCACCCGCGTTGGCGGAAATTCCGAGTTCGCCTGCGACCTGCTCGACATAGCGGCGCAGGATGGGGGAGAGATAGGCATCGACAACGGCCGTGTCGCCGCGCCCGATAAGCTTCACAAGCGGCGAAACCTCATGGCTGACGGAGACCTGGCTGAACCCGGCGTCGCGTGCCATGCGGGCAGCGAGCTGTTCGTGGGCCGGATATTTCCATGCGTGCATGAACACGATTGCGATGGAGTCATAGCCGTCGGATTTCAATGTGGCGAGGGCGGATGCGATGTCGGTTTCAACGGCAGGTTTTTCAACTGTACCATCGGCAAGGACGCGTTCGCTGATCCCGATGACCCGTGAATAAAGCTGTTCAGGCTTGATGATTTCCTTGGCGAAAATGTCCGGCCGTGCCTGGTAGCCGATTTTCAACCCGTCCTCGAAGCCGCTGGTGATCAAAAGTGCTGTGCGTTCACCCTTGCGTTCCAGCAGGGCATTGGTGGCAACGGTCGTTCCCATCTTGACAGAGCCGATGCGGTGAGAAGGAACCGGTTCGCCGCGCTTGACGCCCAGGAGATCACGGATGCCCTGGACTGCGGCATCACGATAGGCTTCCGGGTTTTCCGACAACAATTTGTGCGGATGCAGGCCGCCTTCGGGGTCGCGGCCGACAATATCAGTGAATGTACCGCCGCGATCGATCCAGAAATCCCACTTGGTCATTGCATTCTTCTCCCGGCAGTTTGGCCACTCAAATCAGACTTCATCATTGATAATTTGTCGATAAAATGTCAATAATGAATTCTGAACCGGAGGAAGGCTGATGAGCAGGGACAGTAAAACAAACAATGCAATAGGGCCGGTGGTCTCTTCCGCACATCTGGCAGCTGGGGCCATGCCCGCACTTTCCGAAGTGGAATATGCGCTTAACATTGCGGTCAATGCCTGGCACCGCTGGATGGTGCGCTGCACGACTGCAAGCGGTACATCCGGCATGACGGCGATGGACGTGCTGGTCTTGCACCAGGTCAATCATCGCGGACGCGAAAAGACCCTCGCCGATCTGTGCCTGGTGATGAATATTGAAGACACCCATCTCGTCAATTACGCCATCAAGAAGCTTGGAGATGCCGGTCTTGTGAAGACTGGAAAGCGGGGCAAGGAAAAGGTGATCTCCATCACGCCGGAAGGTGAGGCGGCCTGCGCGGAATATCACCGCCTGCGCGAAGCGTTACTTGTGCAGCCGATCAAGGCGCTCGGATTTGACGAGAAGGACATGTCGAGACTGGCAGCGCTCCTGCGCGGATTGTCCGGCCAGTATGACCAGGCCGCCAGAAGTGCAGCAAGCCTCTGACTTGCTATTTCACGTCGATGGATCGCACCGACCAGACCGAACGTGAGTAATAGTCCTCGCTCGCCAGTGCCGGGTCGCTGTCATAGTTGTAGATGATGAATAGCGGACCCTGGTCGTCGACGGGCATTTCCTCGCCATTGCGCAAATATGCAAGGATCGGTTTGCCTTTGCCAATTTCGGCGAAGGGAATTTCAACCGAATAGCCGTCGGTCGCGGTTATCGTTGCATATGTTCCCGAAGCACCGGCTGCCGAGATCACTTTGGCAAGTAGCGGGCCCGAAAATTTCACCGCGCCTTCATGCCAGGGTGTGGTGGTTTCGTATGTGACTTCTCCCAACTGCTTGAGCATCGCAAGGTCGAAATCGGCGCCGGCATCGGAATTCTTGCTGGCAACGTTTCCTGATATCGTCAGAATTGCGGGGCCGGTGGGAGCGGCAAGTTCGGCTGAAAGGACGGGTGTTGAAAGAAATGCGGCGGCCAGGATCGCTGGAAAAAATGCCGCCAGTTTTTGAATGAAGCATTTGGCCCTGGTCGTGAAATGCTTCGTGACCAGGTTGGCAATGAGTGGGGTTGTTGTGAATGGGGACATGGTTCCATACCTGTTTTCGTTGTCGTCCCCACAGCAAGTGAAAAGGAAAATGCGCAAATGTGCAAGTCCCCACTGATCGCGACCGTGGCCTTGCAGGTGACGATTTTCCTCATGGCATTGGTATTCGCAGCCAGTCCGGCACATGCCCATTCCGGTTCCGGCCTCAATGGCGGTTTTGTCACCGGGTTTCTGCATCCGCTGGTTGATACCGAACAGTTGTTCCTGCTTGTTGCTGCGGCACTGGTCGCAGGTCGCATGGCACAAGGCGCGATACGGTCAGCAATGCTGGCGCTTGCGGCTGGCTTGCGGCAATTGCAGTGCTCAATCTCGCACTGGCTCGCACTGGTATGGAAAACGCTGGGTGCGTGAGAATATCACCCTGCACGAAGATACCCCCGGATTGCCGGAATTTGGCCGCAATGCGGTCCAATCATGATCATGTTCGAAGTGCAATCAGGGGCTCATCGAAACAGACGGCAATCAGATTTGTCAGTCAGACATGCAGAGAATGATCATGGAAAAAGTCTTTTACGCCCTAACCTTGTTCGCGCTCTTCACCTCGGTCGCATTTGAAAGCTGCCTGAGCGAAGAGGACGCTATTACCGAATAAACTAGCTTCTTCGCGTCAGAAAGATCAGTGCCGTGACCACGAGTGCGGTCAACATGGTCACCGCGTCGATGTGCTCAGCCAGAATCAGGGCAGACGCTGCGAGCGTGACGAAGGTCTGCAGCAGTTGAACCTGGCCGATTCGCGCAATGCCACCCATGGCAAGTGCACTGTTCCAGGCAAAAAACCCCAGAAACATGGATCCGAAACCCAGATAGGTCAGGGCGATGAGCCCGGCATTTGACGGTGAAAGGAATGCTGGTTCAAAGGAGAGCCAGACGCCTGCAGCAATCAGTGGCAGGTTGAGGACAAGTGCACGGCAAATCACCTCCCAACCCGGCATTGTGCGGGCGAGTTTTCCCGATATTACATAGCCGGACGAGGCGCAAAGGCCAGCAAGCAGCAACCACAGGTCGCCAAGGCTTGCGCCACGGGAGTTTCCCTCGCCCCTGCTCAGTGAATAAGCCGTGACAATGATCGCGCCCAACATGCACAGCAGCCAGAAGCGCAGGCTGTGGCGCTCGCCTGCAATCAGCGCTGCAATCGCCGCAGTTGCAATCGGCAGGAAGCCCAGAACCACGCCACCATGTGAGGCGGGAACGCTTTGCATTGCCAATGCCATGAAAGCCGGAAATCCGAAGATCAGGAACAGGCCGGCCAGAAATATCCGCCAGTTTTCGGCATGGCCCAGCTTGCGCCCGGTCATCACAAGGAATGTCAGTGCCGCTCCTGCACCCAGCAGCGCCCTCGCAAAGGTAATGAACCAGGGTGAGAAATCGGCGAGCGCCAGTCGCGTTACAGGCAGTGTCACGCCAAAAATCACCACCCCCGCCAGGCCAAGCAGGTAGGCAAGAAGCATGTTGGGCGAATGGCTCTCGGCAGGTGGATGAGCGGTCATTGGAGGACTATAGACGCAGGTCCAGCCTTGGGCAATCGCGATTTTGACCCCGGAAACAATCGGCTGCGACCGGGCAACAACTTTTGTCGCCCGCCGCATTGCAATAGATTGGCGCCATGACAGTTCTCGGGCGATTCGGTGAAATCATTTCCACGGCAGCGACAGGCGCGTTTTCGGCTGTGATCGAGCGCTTGCGCACGGTTTTCGAGGGTGACAGCGAAACTCGCAGACAGGTTGCCTTTTCGATCGCCATGATCGGGCTTTCCGCCAAGATGGCCAAGGCCGATGGCATTGTGACACCGGACGAGGTGGAGGCGTTTCGCGATATTTTTGCCATTCCCGAAAAGGAAGCACAAAACGTTGCGCGGCTTTACAATCTGGCGAAACAGGATGTTGCAGGTTTCGACAGCTATGCGCGCCAGGTTGCAGGTCTCTTTCCCGGCGAAACCCAGATATTGGAGGATGTGATGGACGGGTTGTTCCACATCGCCAAGGCGGACGGGTTGATGCATGACAAGGAACTTGAATTCCTTGATTACGTGGCGGTAATTTTCAACATCAAGGGCAGGGACTATGCCAGGATAAAGGCGCGTCACCTGAACCCGGACGAGGGTGATCCATACCTGATCCTTGGTGCAGATCGTGAACTGGGCAATGACGCATTGCGGGCGCATTACCGGCAATTGGTGAAAGACAACCATCCCGACATGCTGATCGCGCGCGGGGTTCCGGCAGAATTCGTGACAATTGCCAATGACCGGCTGGCAGCGATCAACCACGCCTGGGAGCAGGTGAAACTGGAGCGCGGATTGTGAGTTTCATTGCCGACAGCGACTGGGTTGGCGATATACGGCCTGCCGTGAATTTCAGTGAACGGCCTTCTGGCGAAAAGATCGAAATGCTGGTCATGCATTATACCGGCATGCAATCTGGCATGGCGGCACTCGACTGGCTGACCTGCGAAGAAAGCCGGGTCTCGTGCCACTATCTGGTTTTTGAAGACGGGCTGACGGTGCAGATGGTGCCCGAAAGCATCAAGGCGTGGCATGCCGGGATTTCCACCTGGCGCGGGCGTTCCAACTGCAACGCGTACTCCGTCGGTATCGAGATCGTCAATCCGGGTCATGAATTCGGCTACCGGGCTTTTCCCGATGCGCAGATGGAAGCGGTAAGCCGTCTTGCGCGGGATATTGTCCAGCGAAATTCGATTCAAGCGCGCAATGTGGTCGCGCATTCCGACATAGCGCCAAACCGCAAGCAGGATCCAGGCGAACTGTTTCCCTGGGAGGAGTTGCACCGTGAGGGTATCGGGCACTTCGTACCGGCAGAACCCGTTGGCAGCGGCCGCTTCTTCCAGGCCGGGGATGCGGGTGCCCCGATCTCCGCATTGCAGATTCTGCTTGCCACCTATGGCTATGGACTGGCCGAGACAGGGAAATATGACAGCGACACCGAAACGGTGGTCACGGCGTTCCAGCGACATTTCCGGCCGCATCGCGTCGATGGCATTGCCGACCAGTCCACCATTGCGACGCTGCACAAACTGCTGAAGAGCCTGTCCGGCGAACCGGTCTAGGGTCTCCTGTCCCTAAACATTGGCCCCCAGAAATGCCGTCATGGCGCTGGTTAGCCTGTCACCGCGCCTGCCCATCGCGTTCTGGATGGAGATGTGATTGTAGGAGCCGCCATTGAAACGGGAAACCGGATATCCCGCCGCCTGCAGGCGGTCGGCAAAGCGCTTCGAGATGCGGCCGCGGTCGCGTCCGCCAGACCAGCAGACCAGAACCGGGAAGCGTGCCGACTGGCCGGCATAATTGTAGGGCGACCAGTTGGTCCATTTGGAACGGTCGGAAAAGGGACGGGCATAAAGGGCTGGAAGGCGGCCATTGTTGATTTCCGCCAGATAGCTGAGGTCATAGGCTGCAGTGTCATTGGCGATGAGTGCCTTGATGCCGGTGGCAAGGCCTGAAAGGCTGGCGAGCGAAGCCAGGTGGCAACCAGCCGAATGTCCCGACAGTGCGACGCGGTTGGGATTGCCGCCATATCTGCCGATATTGGCCCTGACCCAGGCAACGGCCTGGCCTATCTCGCGTGCCTGGCGCTCGACACTGGCCGAAGGGTAGAGCGTGTAACCGACCGAGACATAGGTGTAGCCAAGACTGCTGTAGAAATCCGGCTGCGAGCCGACACGGCTCTTGCTGCCGGCAAGCCAGGCTCCACCATGGACATAGATCATGACAGGCGAATTGTCCTTGCCGGACGGGTATATGTCGAGCGTGTTGGAGCCGTAGCTGACGCTCTTGACGGCGGCAGCCGTAGCAAGGCCGGGCAGGATCAGCGACGATGCTGCGTAGGCGGCGGCACCGGTTATCAGGCGCCTGCGGTCGATCATGGCGGCAAATTTGCTGTCTTTGGGGTCCATGCGGATCATCCTGTTCGATTGGGTGGAAACTGGTTACCGCGCCCCTTGTAAACTTCCGGTTAACCTTGCTGCCGATTGCGCCGGAAATCGGGCATGTGCCGCGAATGCGGGCTTTTCTTGACCAGGCCTGCCAAGCCCCATATGCAGGGCGTACCAGCCGGCCGGGCAGCCGCTGCCGCTAGCGCCGAAAGGCCGCGGTGGAGGAAAGTCCGGGCTCCATGGAAACACGATGCCGGATAACTTCCGGCCGGGGAAACGGGTTTACCCGCCAACCCGAGGGAAAGTGCCACAGAAAGCAGACCACCGCAGCATGCTGCGGAAAGGGTGAAAGGGTGGGGTAAGAGCCCACCGCGCTTCCGGTAACGGCGGCGGCAGGGCAAACCCCATCGGGAGCAAGACCGAATAGGGACAACGCGCCTTTCCGAAAGGAGGGGCAGGCATGTTTTCAAGCCAGTTGTCCGGGTGGGTCGCGCCGAGGCAGCCGGCAACGGATGCCCCAGAGGAATGGCCGCCACGTCCGTGCAGGAAACTGCATGGGCCATACAGAACCCGGCTTACAGGCCGGCTGGTGCTTTTGCCTGTCCCGGTCAATTCACGGTGTCGGCCTCGTGCTCCTGCTTTCGTAGCGAGCGGATGCGTTCATAAGCATCGTTGATGCGCGCCATTTGGGACGTTGCCATTTCGACGAACTGCTGCGACATGCCCGCTGCCAGCAGCTTGTCGGGATGGTTGGCATGGCAAAGGCCGCGATAGGCATGGTTCAGGTCGTCGTCACTGACATTGCGCGGCACGCCCAGAATCTCGAAGGGGTCGGTAGCGTTTGCATTTTCTATTTTCTGGTCAAGCTGGACAGCTTTCGCGATTGTCGTCTTGCGCAGGATGATGACCTGCCCCTGCATGGTCTCGACCGGCAGGAACTGTCTTTCGTCATTGAGCGCATCGGACAGGCGTTCGCCCTGGCCCACGCCAATCCGGCAAAGGATTTGGCTTCCGTCGTCAAGGTACAACTCCGCCTCGATGCGCACCTTGGTTCGTCTGGGCTTGTTCTCGAACATCACCACACCTTGCAGGGTTCCGGTTGGCAGCCATGATGGCATGAAACCGTTAAGGGCAGGTTCAACCGGTGTTTTCCCTGAGAGATGTGGTTGCTCCTGGCGGCCTGAGTCACTTTGACTCATCCCCAATTTTCCAAAACCGCTGCAAAAATGGGCCGGGTTAACGCTGCGTTAGGGTTAACGAAGGATGATTGCCCCTGCGCTGCATTTCCAGCGCCAAAGCCCAAAATGGTGGGACTTTCTCCCATTGACCCCCAAATTTCCCCATGTTATCCCAAAAACTCGGTTGATTTGCCGTTTTGTTCATTCGGCAGTCGTGTTTGTCCCTCTGGTTGTTTGTTGTGGCCAGGCGATGGGAAATAACACTGCAAGAACAATGATTTGCCGAGTGTTTTTGCGTAATTTTGGGGCGCTCGCGGCGGCGGGCTGGAAGGGACAGTGAAGGCGTCATGGATCGTTTCACATCGAACACGATCAATAATGTCGACAAAAAGGGCCGGGTATCCGTTCCTGCTTCCTTCCGTGCGGTGCTGAAGAACCAGGGCGAATTGCATGCGCTGATGTCGGTCGATCACCGTGTGGTCGAGGCAGGCGGGCATGACATGATCGCCTGGTACCAGAAGCGGCTTGAGCAACTGGACCCGTTTTCGCAGGAATATGAGGACTGGTCCTTTTACATCAATGGCGATGCGCTGGAATTGAAGCTGGATGGCGAAGGCCGTTTCCAGCTCAGTGACCGCATTTGCGAGCAGACCGGAATTACCGACAAGGTACTTTTCGAAGGGCGGGGACGCTCATTCTGGATTTGGGAACCGGGCGAATACGAGGAATATCGCTCCTCGGCGCGCGAAAGGGTGCGCGCCTTGAAGCGGTCGCTTGGTTCCAATGCAGTGATGTCTTCCGGGACCTCGGCGGGTGCTGCAGGCAGGGAGCAGGGGTCATGACGGATCGCAGCGGCGAAAAAGCCAATGCTGGCGGACCGGTACGTCATGTTCCCGTGATGCTTCGCGAGGTCCTGTCGGCACTGCAGCCAGGTTCCGGAAGCGTCATTGTCGACGGAACATTCGGGGCAGGCGGATACAGTTCCGCGATTGCCGATGAGGGCGCTTTCGTGATCGGAATTGACCGTGATCCCGACGCCATCCGCAATGGCCGGCCGGTGGTAGCTGCCTCCGGGGGGCGTATCGTGTTGAAACAAGGCCGGTTTTCCGAACTGGAGAAGATTGCCAAGGCGTGCGGCCATGATCGTGTAGACGGTGTGGTGCTGGACGTTGGCGTTTCGTCGATGCAGATCGATGAGGCTGAGCGCGGCTTTTCGTTCCAAAAGGACGGGCCGCTCGACATGCGCATGGAGCAGTCCGGTCCCAGTGCGGCGGATGTCGTCAACAAGGCCGCGCAGAATGACCTCATCCGAATAATCGGGATTCTGGGTGAGGAAAAACAAGCGTCCCGAATTGCCCGCGCGATAGTCGGACGTCGTGGCATTGTGCCGTTCACGCGGACACTCGACCTTGCCACGCTGATCGAGAAGGTGATTGGCCGCAAACCGGGCGAACGGATTCATCCGGCGACGCGGACATTCCAGGCCTTGCGAATTTTCGTCAATCGCGAGCTTGAGGAACTGGCGCAGGCGCTGGTGGCTGCGGAACGCATCCTGAAAGAGGGTGGCAGGCTGGTCGTCGTCAGTTTCCATTCACTTGAAGACCGCATAGTGAAACGCTTTTTGGGCGAACGCAGCAAGTCTGGCGGTGGATCACGGCACATGCCTGCGGCGGCAGGAGAGGCTCCGACTTTCCACCAGCCAGGCAAATCAATGATTGCTGCCAGCGATGCGGAGGCAGTTGAGAATTCACGGGCGCGTTCGGCCAAGCTACGCATGGCGGTGCGCACATCCGTGCCGCCGCGAGACGGCGGGATCGAGAGTGTGAGCCTGCCCAATCTGGTGGGATTGGCGCAATTCGCGACTCCTGGGGGGATGGATCATGTTTCGCACGCTTGACGTGGTGATGATTGCTGCACTTGTGGCGGGGGCTGCCTGGACATTCAAGGTCAAGCATGACTCGCGCATTGCGCTTGAGCGTGTGGCCAAGCTGGAGCACCGGCTTCGACTGGAGCAGGAGGCAATCGACATTCTCAATGCTGACTGGAGCCTGCTGACCAGCCCCGAGCGGCTCGAAAAGCTGGCGGAACGATATCGCGAGCAACTTGACCTGGTGCCGACCGAGCCATCGGCGATTGGCCGGATCGGAGAAATTCCGGACCGTGGCACGGTTCCACCGGTGACGGGTGAACCGGAAAAGGCTGCCGCCGTCAACAATGGCAAGGATGGCATCAAAACCGGTTCGATCAGCAGGGAAACTGCGAAGGGCTCGAATTCTGCGGGGGAACGGGAAGGCGCGGAGATCGAATGATGAATACGAGCGCGGCGCATAACGAGAGTTCGCTGTCGGAAGCGGGGCAGCAGGAAATGTCAGCTGGCAACGGATTTCTGGCCAGCCATCTGCGTCTCGATGGTGCGCGCAAGATGGCCATTGAACAGGTTCGCGGCCGGATCGTGATCGCGATGGCGCTGGTTTGCCTCGTCTATGGAGTGATTGTCGGCCGGCTCGTCTATTTCGGCTTTCAGGCACCTGATGGCGCAACCGCGCGAATGCTCGCCGATACGACTATCTCAGCGCGCCGACCGGACCTTGTCGACCGCAACGGCGTGACGCTCGCAACCGATATCAATACTGCATCACTTTATGGCGAGCCGAAGCGGGTTGTCGATGTTGACGAGGCGGTCGAGCAGATTGCCACGGTATTGCCGGATCTCAATCTCGAAGACGCGCACAAGCGCCTCAAAAGCAATGCCGGTTTTGTCTGGCTCAAGCGTGAGCTCACGCCGGCGCAGCAAAGCCAGATTTTGGGGCTTGGCATTCCTGGTATCGGATTCCGGACGGAAACGCGGCGCTTCTATCCCAAAGGTGACATCGCCTCGCATATTGTCGGGCATGTCAACATCGACAATGCAGGTATTGCCGGGCTTGAAAAATACATTGATGACCGTGGATTGCGTGCGCTGCGCAATGCAGGGCTGGCTAGTTCCCAAGCCATGGAGCCGGTCAAGCTCTCCATAGATTTGCGGGTGCAGTATTTCGTGCTCGATGAATTGCTGAAGGGCATGGAACGCTACAAGGCCATAGCTGCCGGTGGTGTGGTGTTGAACGCGCGGACTGGTGAGGTGGTGGCGCTTGCGTCCGTGCCGGACTATGACCCGAACCATCCTGTCGATGCATTGAAAAAGGACCGCCTTAACCGGATGTCGGCTGGTCTGTTCGAAATGGGGTCAACCTTCAAAACGTTTACAACGGCGATGGCAATTGAAAGCGGCAAGGTCACGCTGCGCGACAGTTTTGATGCTTCGCAGCCGCTGCGGATTGCCGGGTTCACCATCAATGATTTTCATGGCAAGCGCCGCCGTCTGTCGGTACCGGAGGTGTTCATCTATTCCTCGAATATCGGCACCGCGAAAATGGCGGATGTTGTTGGTGTCGAAGCGCACCGTGAATTCCTTCACCGGATCGGGCTGCTGGACAAGATGGATTTTGAACTGCCGGAGGTGGCAACCCCCGTTGAACCGGCGGAGTGGAAGAAGATAAATTCCGTGACGATTTCCTATGGTCATGGTGTCACGACCACACCCCTGCAGACTGCTGTTGCTGCTGCTGCGTTGATGAATGGCGGAAAGCTGATTTCGCCCACGCTGTTTCCACGCAGCGAGGCACAGGCGGAAGCCATTGCGAGGCAGGTCGTCAAGCAATCCACCAGCGACGCGATGCGCTACCTGATGCGGCTCAATGTCGAGCGCGGTTCGGGTCGCCAGGCCGAAGTGCCGGGATACAGGGTTGGAGGCAAGACGGGCACGGCAGAAAAGGTCGTCCACGGGCGGTATTCCGGCGACAAGCGCTTCAATGCGTTTCTCGCCGCATTCCCGATCGACGATCCGCAATATGTGGTGTTGGTGGTGATCGATGAACCCAAGCCTGAAGCCGGCAAGAGCGGTGCGACTGCCGGGTCGAACGCAGCACCAATGGTAAGCAATATCATCCGACGCTCAGCCGCTATCCTTGGCGTGAAGCCGGAATTCGGGCTTCCCGGTAATGCTGCACTGGTTTCCACGCGATAGTCGGCTGAGATATACAGCCTCACGCCAGCGGGGTAGAAAATTGCGGGTCCGGGGGTGATTCGGACACAGCGCGGAAAGATCGGAAAATGAAACTCGGGAGCCTGACCGGCGGGGAATATGCACTGGATGCCTTGGCGTCCGGGATCGATATTCTCGGAGTTAGCGCGGATTCTCGCAAATGCGGACCTGGTTTCCTGTTTGCAGCATTGCACGGGTCAAAAGCGGACGGGTCAAGATTTGTCGCCGATGCCGTACAGCGAGGTGCAGTGGCAATCCTGACCGGAACTGACAACGCGGTTGTAGCGGGCGGATTGCCTGTCATCAGGGACACCGAGCCACGTGCAGCGCTCGCCCGGATTGCCGCGAGGTTGCATCCGGGCCAGCCCGGTACCATCGCAGCCGTCACAGGTACCGCGGGCAAGACTTCGGTGGCAGCCTTCCTGCGCCAGATATGGCAAGCCGACTACAAGAGTGCTGCATCCATAGGGACCACGGGTATTATCGCGCCTGGGATCAACATCTATGGCAGCCTGACCACACCCGATCCGGTTGAATTGCACCGCCTGCTGGATGATCTTGCGGGCAAGGGCGTCACCCATGCCGCCATGGAGGCATCCTCGCATGGTCTCGACCAGCACCGGCTGGACGGGGTGCGGCTGGCTGCTGGGGGATTCACAAATCTTGGCCGCGATCACATGGACTACCATCCAACGGTGGAACATTATTTCAATGCCAAGATGCGGTTGTTCTCCGAGAGGCTGTCCAAGGGGCAGCCAGCGGTGATCTTTGCCGATGATCCTTGGTCCGAAAATGCCATTGCGGTGGCAACTGCAGCGGGCCTTGAAGTAATGACCGTGGGGCGCAAGGGCGAGTTTCTCGTGCTCAAGCGTGTTGAGCACGAGCGCTTCCGACAGGTTGCTGAAATCCAGTGCGCAGAAGAGATATTCCGTGTGGAGTTTCCGCTGGCCGGTGATTTCCAGATAGCCAATGCACTTGTTGCGGCCGGACTCGCCATCGCTACAGGCACACCGGCAGCTGTAGCGATGAAGGCGCTGGAAAAGCTTGAGGGTGCGCCGGGGCGACTGGAACTTGCCGGACGCACGGGGCAGGGTTCGCCTGTCTATGTCGACTATGCCCACAAGCCGGAAGCGCTTGAAAACGTGTTGCAATCGCTGCGGCCATTCACCACCGGAAAGCTGATGGTGGTGTTCGGCTGCGGTGGTGACCGTGATCCGGGCAAGCGGCCGATCATGGGAGGGATAGCCTCGCGGCTCGCAGATATCGTGATCGTCACCGATGACAATCCGCGCACCGAAGTTGCTGCTACGATCCGTGCCGAAATCATGGCGGCAAGCCCCGGAGCTACCGAAATTGGTGACCGGCGCATGGCCATCACCCATGCCATTGCCATGATGGGCGAGGGAGATTGTCTGGTCGTCGCCGGCAAGGGTCATGAAGAAGGACAGATTGTCGGTGACACCGTATTGCCATTTTCCGACCATCAGGTCATCCGCGAAACCTTGGGGGCGGCGGGAATGCCGCAATTGGGGAAGGGCGGGGTATGAGCGCATTGTGGAGCGGACAGGAACTAGTTGAGGCCATGCAGGCGCGACCGGTGGGAAATGTCCCCCAGGATGTGACCGGAATTTCCATTGATACGCGAACGCTGCAGCCGGGTGAGGCCTTCTTCGCCATCAAGGGCGACCAGTTCGATGGCCATGACTATGTTGGTGCTGCCCAAAAGGCAGGCGCTTCAGTCGCCATCATCTCGGAGGAAAAGCTCGTTGCCCTTGGCAGGTTGCATATCCCGCTGCTGGTAGTGACGGATGTGCTCGAGGCCATGCGCAAGCTGGCTCGCGCGGCGCGTGGGCGAACACGTGCCGGCATCATTGCTGTTACCGGCAGTGTTGGAAAGACCTCGACCAAGGAGATGCTGCGCACGGTCCTTGGTGAATGCGGCAAGGTTCACGCGTCCGCTGCCTCTTTCAACAACCACTGGGGCGTGCCCCTGACACTTGCGCGCATGGCGCGGGATTGCGACTACGGTGTCTTTGAAATCGGCATGAATCATCCCGGCGAAATCACGCCGCTGGTCGCAATGGTGCGCCCGCATGTGGCAATCATCACCAATGTAGCTGCCGCACATCTGGGATCGTTCGACAGCATAGACGGGATCGCCCATGCAAAGGCCGAGATATTCAGCGGCCTCGTCGAGGGTGGCACAGCGCTTGTCAACCGTGACGACAAGCGCCAGGAATTGCTGACGGGGCTGGCTGAAAAGGCCGGGGTCAGGGATATCCGCTATTTCGGAACCGTAGCAGGTTGCCAGTATCGAGCGACGCGGATACGCGAATTGCCGGGCAGTTCTGTCGTCGAGGCGCGTCTGGGTGACAGCGCCGTCACCTACACCATCAGCGCACCGGGCGGGCATCTCGTGCTCAATTCGCTTGCGGTGCTGGCGGCGTGCCAGCTTGCGGGTGCTGACATTGAAACATGCGCCAGCGCCATGGCGAAGATCATTCCTGAAAAAGGGCGAGGTCGCAGGCATGTGCTCGGATTGAAAAAAGGCAAGGCAAAGCTGATCGACGAAAGCTACAACGCAAATCCTGCCTCGATGGAAGCAGCACTGAAGGTGCTCGCAGCAGCTGAAACCGGCACCAGGGGCAGCCGCGTCGCCGTGCTTGGTGACATGCTGGAACTGGGGCACAGTTCGAAGAAACTACATGCTGCCTTGAAGAAGCCGATCATCAAGGCAGGAGTGGACAAGGTCTGGCTGGTCGGTACGGACATGCAGGCACTTGCCAAGGTCCTTGATCCAGCCATGCTGGCGGGGCATTTCGGCTCCGTGAGCGAACTTGCCGAACCGCTGATGGCCTCACTGGGGGACGGTGACGTTGTCATGCTAAAGGCTTCAAACGGGCTCAAGTTCGCGAGCCTTGTGGAAAAGCTGATATCAAATCTGCCGGAAGCGGTTCCGGACATGCCGGAGGCGGCGGAACAGGGGTAACATGTTTTACTTTCTATCGCAGGAATTCGTGGGCGATTTCGCTGCGCTGAACATTTTCAGATACATCACCTTCCGGACCGTAGCCGCGCTGGTCACATCAGCGGTGTTCGTGTTCATTTTCGGACCATCCATCATTTCGTCGCTGCGCGTCAGGCAGGGCAAAGGCCAGCCGATCCGTGCGGACGGGCCGGAGACGCATTTCGCCAAGGCGGGTACGCCGACAATGGGCGGGCTGATGATCCTTTCGGGCGTGTTTGTTTCGTCGTTGCTGTGGGCGAACCTCACAAGCGTCTATGTATGGATGGTGCTGATGGTGACGCTGGGATTTGGCGCGATCGGTTTTTACGATGACTATCTCAAGGTAACGAAGGCCAGCCACAAGGGTTTTTCGGGCCGGGTACGCCTGTTGCTCGAATTCCTGATTGCAGCCATTGCCTGTTTTGCCATCATGAACAACGGGCAGGCACCCTTTTCCTCGTCGCTGACCTTTCCATTCTTCAAGGACTGGATCATTGACCTTGGCTTCTTCTTCGTGATTTTCGGGTCCGTTGTGATTGTCGGTGCGGGAAATGCTGTCAACCTGACCGACGGACTCGACGGTCTTGCCATAGTGCCGGTGATGATTGCAGCTGCTTCCTTCGGACTCATCGCATATCTGTCCGGCAACTTTGTGTTTTCCGAATATCTGCAGATCCACTATGTGCAGGGCACTGGCGAAATTGCGGTGATCTGCGGCGCGATCATCGGGGCGGGTCTTGGTTTCCTGTGGTTCAATGCGCCACCAGCGGCAATCTTCATGGGCGACACTGGATCGCTGGCTCTGGGCGGCATGATCGGTGCCACAGCGGTCGCCACAAAGCATGAGATCGTGCTTGCCATCATTGGCGGACTGTTCGTAATGGAAGCAATGTCAGTCATCATCCAGGTGGCATCCTTCAAACTGACAGGCAAGCGCGTGTTCCGCATGGCGCCAATCCACCATCACTTCGAAAAGAAAGGCTGGACGGAGAGCCAGGTGGTGATCCGGTTCTGGATCATTGCTGTGCTGCTGGCGCTGGCCGGCCTTGCCACCCTCAAGCTGAGATAGGACCATAGGCGTGATCCCGGTAACCTGCTTCAAGGGACAGCGTGTTGCACTTTTCGGGCTCGGCGGATCGGGCCTTGCTACCGCGCATGCACTGGTTGCGGGCGGTGCTGACCTGATCGCGTTTGACGATAACCCGGAAAGCGTGGCCAGGGCGGCGGAAGCGGGAATTCCAACGGGTGATTTTCGCAGTGGCGGGCTGCATTTCCATGCAGCGCTCATACTCTCGCCCGGTGTGCCGCTTACGCATCCGCGGCCGCACTGGAGCGTGGAGCTCGCCAATGCAGCCAAGGTTCCCGTCATTGGTGACATTGAGCTTTTTTGCCGGGAGCGGGCCAGAACAGCGCCATCCAGCCCCTTCATTGCCATTACCGGCACCAACGGCAAATCGACCACGACAGCGCTCATCGCGCATGTCCTGTCACATGCCGGGCGCGATGTGCAGATGGGCGGCAATATCGGAACCGCGATCCTTTCGCTTGAGCCGCCGGCGCAGGGCCGCATCCATGTCGTTGAATGCTCGTCCTACCAGATCGACCTTGCGCCGGGAATCAAGCCAAGCGTTGGGATATTGCTGAACCTGACACCCGACCATCTCGACCGGCATGGCAGCATGGATCACTATGCGGCGGTCAAGGAACGCCTTGTAGCTGCCAGCGATTTCGCTGTGATCGGCATGGATGACAATTATTCTGCAGCGATTGCCTCCTTCCTTTCAGCCAAGGGAAAGAAGCTTACACGGATTTCCAACAGCGGCAAACTCGATGATGGTGTGTTCCTGCAGGATGGAAGGCTTGTCCAGGCCAGGGGACGTTCGGTTTCATCGGTTGTTGACCTGCGAAGTGCGGTATCGCTGCGTGGCAGCCACAATGCCCAGAATGCGGCAGCAGCCTATATAGCCTGCCGTGAAATGGGCCTGAGCGACGCTGAAATACAGGCGGGTTTTGACAGCTTTCCCGGCCTTGCGCATCGCATGGAACTGGTCGGGCGCGCTGGCAAGGTGCTGTTTGTCAATGATTCAAAGGCGACCAATGCCGATGCGGCCGCGATGGCGCTGGCCAGTTTCCCCCGCATCTACTGGATCGCTGGCGGGCTGGCCAAGGAAGGCGGGATTTCCTCGCTGACGAAATTCTTTCCGCGCATTGCCAAGGCCTATCTCATTGGTGAGGCAGCGCCAGCCTTCGCGGCATCAATCGGCGAGCGGATAGCCTATGAGATTTCGGGAACGCTTGATGCCGCGGTGCGTCATGCGCATGTGGACGCAATGAAGGATGATGCTCAGGAACCGGTGGTATTGTTATCGCCGGCTTGCGCAAGTTTTGACCAGTACAAGAATTTCGAAAAACGCGGCGATTCCTTCAGAAATGCGGTGCTGGAACTGGACGGAATTGGTCCGGTGCGGGCAGCGTGACAGCGGGAATGCTGGCCACACCACAGCCGGGGATGACAGAGCGAGGATGGGATCATGGTAAGCAGGGCTGACACGTCAAGGATGGCAGAGTGGTGGCGCACGGTTGACCGGCTGATGTTGGCCGCGGTGCTGTTCCTGATGATGTGCGGCGTTTTGCTTTCCTTTGCAGCAAGCCCGGCTGTCGCTGACCGCATCGGCGTCGACACTTTCCACTTCATCAAACGCCACGCTGCCTTTCTGCTGCCGTCGGCGATGTTGTTCCTTGCTGCATCCGTGCTTGATCCGCGCCAGGTGCGCCGCACTTCCTTCCTTCTGTTCGGCGTTGCCATCCTGCTGATGCTGGCGACGCTGTTTGTCGGTGCGGAGGTGAAAGGCTCGCGGCGCTGGATAGTGATTGCGGGCTTCTCGCTGCAACCCTCGGAATTCATGAAACCGGCCTTTGTCGTCATCACGGCATGGCTGTTTGCCGAGAATTCCCGCCGCCCCGACATTCCGGGAAACCTGTTCGCTATCATCCTGTTTGCAATCGTGGCAGCGCTTCTGATGGCACAGCCGGATTTCGGCCAGACCATGCTGGTCGGCATTGTCTGGGGAGCGCTTTTCTTTCTGGCAGGAATGCCATGGTTGTGGATTGGCGGGCTGGGTGCGCTTGCCGTGACGGGGCTTGGTGCTGCCTACACGTTCTTCCCGCATGTCGCGGGGCGCATCGACCGCTTCATCAGCGGCGAGGGCGACAATTTCCAGGTTGAAACCGGTCGTGAAGCCATCATCAATGGCGGCTGGCTGGGCCAGGGGCCGGGCGAAGGCACGGTGAAGAACATCATCCCCGACAGCCATGCCGACTTCCCCTTCGCGGTGGCTGCGGAAGAGTTCGGCATTATTGCCTGCATTCTTCTGGTATCGCTGTTCTGCTTCATCGTGTTGCGCGGACTCAACCATGCCATGCGGGAGAAGGACCCCTATGTGCGGCTCGCGACCTCGGGACTGGTAACACTTTTTGCGATCCAGTCGATGATCAACATGATGGTCAATCTGCAACTGATGCCGGCCAAGGGCATGACGTTGCCATTCATCTCTTATGGCGGTTCGTCGATGATCTCGATGGCAATCTGCATGGGTTTCGTGCTGGCGCTGACACGCAAGCGGCCAGAGAAGCGCGGCTCGATTCCATACGGGTTCTCCATGCGGGCATGGCGCCCGGCCCAATAGCATGGAACAGAAGACCTTCCTTCTTTGCGCAGGCGGAACCGGTGGTCACCTGTTTCCGGCAGAGGCACTGGCGCATGAGCTTATTGCGCGCGGGCATGTGGTTCATCTGGCGACTGATGACAGGGCAGAGCGCTATGCCGGGGAATTTCCTACAAGCGGCATCCATGTGATACCATCAGCAACCATTGGTTCGAAGAACCCTGTGGCGCTGATGCGCACCGCGAAACGACTGCTTTCCGGCTATCTTCAGGCGCGCAAGCTGATCGGGAAAATCAAACCTGCGGCAGTTGCGGGATTTGGAGGTTATCCCACTCTGCCGCCGATGTTTGCCGCCCGGCACCAGGGTGTGCCGACCCTGATCCATGACGCAAATGCGGTGATGGGCCGTGCAAACCGGCTCCTAGCGGGCAAGGTGAAACTCGTCGCCATGGGCTTTGAAGGAGTGGCCAGGGACCAGCGCGTGATTGTCACTGGCAATCCGGTGCGACTGCCTGTGCTTGAGGCGGCAAAGGTTCCCTATCCGGTGCGCAAGACTGATGAACCGTTCAACCTGCTGGTGTTTGGCGGCAGTCAGGGCGCACATTTCTTTTCGCAATTGTTGCCACAGGCGCTGGCGCTGTTGACGCAGGAGGAAAAGGCGGTCCTGCGCCTGACATGCCAGGCGCGGCAGGAAGACATCGGCAGGCTGGAAAGCCTGCTGACCGGTCATGGCATTTCAACACGCATCGCGCCGTTCTTCACCGACATGCCGGCACAGATCGCCAAGGCGCATCTTGTGGTCTCGCGCGGCGGGGCTTCTACTGTTTCGGAGCTCGCGGTCATCGGACGGCCTGCGGTGTTGGTGCCGTTTCCCCATGCGCTCGATCACGACCAGGCTCTGAATGGCCGCGCCATGGCGGAAGCCGAAGGTGCACGCATCATCATCCAGTCTGACCTGTCGCCGGGAAAGATGGCCGACATCCTCAAATCGGCCATCAAGGACCCGGAAGGGCTTGCTTTGCAGGCCAAAAACGCCAAAAAGACCGGCGTGCCGGATGCAGCAAGCCGGCTGGCGGATTGCGTTGAGCAGATCGCGATGGCCGGCAGTGCCGCCGGTAAGCGGTGAAACTGAAGGAATTTTGTTGATGAAAATGCCCGCGAATATCGGAATCGTGCATTTTGTCGGGATTGGCGGCATCGGCATGAGCGGCATCGCAGAAGTGCTGCACAATCTGGGATACAAGGTGCAGGGTTCCGACCAGAATGAAAGCGCCAATGTCGAGCGTTTGCGGGCCAAGGGAATACCGGTACATATTGGCCACCGCGCCGAGAACCTTGGCGAGGCCGAGGTTGTGGTGGCTTCGAGCGCCATTCGCCAGGACAATCCCGAACGGGTGGAAGCGCGCGAGCGTCGCATTCCGCTGGTTCGCCGCGCGGAGATGCTGGCCGAGTTGATGCGCTTCAAGAATGCCATTGCCATCGGCGGCACGCATGGAAAGACCACGACAACCTCGATGGTCGGTACGATCCTCGAAGCGGGAGGGCTTGACCCGACCGTCATCAATGGCGGCATCATCAACCATCTCGGCACCAATGTGCGGCTTGGCAATGGCGACTGGATGGTAGCGGAAGCTGATGAATCCGACGGCACCTTCCTGAAGCTTCCCGCCGATGTGGCGGTTGTTACCAATATCGATCCGGAGCATCTGGATCACTACGGAAATTTCGACGAAGTACGAAAGGCGTTTCGCAATTTCATCGAGAATGTTCCGTTTTATGGCTTTGGCGTTTGCTGCATCGACCATGGTGAAGTGCAAGCCATGGTCTCGAAGATCACCGACCGCCGCGTTGTAACCTACGGCCAGAACCTTCAGGCCGATGTGCGGTTTCACTCCGTGTCAATCACCGGCGCACGAAGCCAGTTCAGCGTGGAAATCCGTGATCGCAAGACTGGCAATGTTCTTGCAATCGACGGGTTGGAATTGCCCATGGCAGGCATGCACAACGTGTCGAACGCCACAGCGGCGATTGCCGTGGCGCATGAGCTTGGCGTGGATGCCGCTGGCATCCGTCGCGGCATATCCGCCTTTTCCGGCGTCAAGCGGCGCTTCACCCATGCGGGAAGCTGGAACGGGGTCGAGATATTTGACGACTACGGCCATCACCCGGTTGAGATCACGGCCGTGCTGAAGGCAGCGCGTGCCGGAGCCTCGGGCAAGGTGATTGCGATCAAGCAGCCGCACCGCTTCACGCGGCTTCAAAGCCTGTTCAACGATTTCTGCTCCTGCTTCAACGACGCTGATGTGGTGATGGTGGCGCCGGTCTATTCTGCCGGGGAGGCGCCGATTGACGGCGTGACATCCGATGCACTCGTTGCCGGTCTCAAGGCGGGCGGGCATCGCAATGCGCGCGCCATTTCAGGCTCGGCAGACATTGCGCCGATTGTGCGTGAATTGGCGAAGCCGGGCGATTTCGTAGTGTTCCTGGGCGCTGGAAACATCACGCAATGGGCCTATGCCCTGCAGGGTGAGCTGGAAGCGCTCACGCCAAAAGGTAGTTGAAAGTGACTGGCCCGACGCTCCTCGCCCGGCTTGAGCCGCTGATGGCTGGTGTTCGCGGCCGGATGACGGCAAATGCCGACATGGCCAAGCTCACCTGGTTCCAGGCCGGCGGCCCTGCGGAAGTGCTTTTCCAGCCAGCCGACGCTGACGACCTCTCGGTCTTTCTGCAATCCCTGCCGGAAGATGTGCCGGTGATGGTGGTCGGAGTTGGCTCCAACCTGATGGTTCGTGATGGTGGTATTGCGGGTGTCGTGGTGCGGCTGTCTGCCAAGGGCTTCGGTTTTACCGAGCGTGTCGGCGACAACCGGATTCATGCAGGGGCTGCTGTACCTGACAAGAAACTTGCGGCATTCGCGCTGGAATGCGGACTTGGGGGCTTTGAATTTTATCACGGCATTCCCGGCAGCATTGGCGGTGCGTTGCGAATGAATGCCGGTGCCAACGGAACCGAGACCACCAACCGGGTTGTCGAGGTTCACGCGGTTGACCGCAAGGGCAGGCAGTTGGTGTTGAGCCATGCCGATATGGGCTACACCTATCGTCACAGTTCAGCCGGCGATGACCTGATTTTCACCTCGGCGATTTTCGAGGGTGTCAACTCATCGCCGGATGAAATCCGAAAGGCAATGGATGCCGTGCAGCATCATCGCGAAACCGTGCAGCCAATCCGTGAAAAAACCGGCGGCTCGACGTTCAAGAACCCGCAAGGGCATTCCGCCTGGAAACTGGTTCATGATGCAGGCATGCGTGGCTTCAAGGTGGGTGACGCGCAGATGAGCGAGATGCACTCGAACTTCATGATCAATACCGGCGCGGCAACCGCGTTCGATCTTGAAACACTGGGCGAATCGGTTCGCGCGAAGGTCTTGGAAAATTCGGCGATTCAGCTAGAGTGGGAAATCAGGCGCATCGGCAGATTTCAGGCGGGGCGTGAAGTTCAAGAGTTCCTGGGGCGGAATTCAAAACCATAAACATCCATCCCGGGCTTCCGGCATCGTGCCGGGTCGTATCGCGTAGAGTAATTCATCCAGTACAGGGCAGGTACGAAGACGATCTGTTGCAGGCAATGAAGCCTGCAAGCAGCCATTGTTGATTCCGCCAATGCGTTGAGGCGAGGCGCGGATCGGCAGGTTAATGAGAGGGTAGAGTAATGGCGCGCAAGCATGTTGCAGTGCTCATGGGAGGCTGGTCGTCAGAGCGTCCGGTATCGTTGGCATCGGGAGGATCATGCGCTGACGCGCTGGAGCGCGCGGGCTATCGAGTAACCCGCGTCGATGTCGGGAGAAACATCTCGCATGTGCTAGAGGAACTCAAGCCCGATGTCGCCTTCAATGCACTGCACGGGCCATTTGGCGAGGACGGCACGATCCAGGGTGTTCTTGAATTCCTGCAAATCCCCTACACGCATTCGGGAGTACTGGCTTCAGCCCTTGCAATGGACAAGGAGAAAGCCAAGCGGATCGTGAAACCGGCAGGAATTCCGGTCGCCGAATCCAAGGTGATGAGCCGCCTTGAAGCCGCAGAAAAGCATGTGATGACGCCACCTTATGTGATCAAGCCGGTGGCCGAAGGATCATCCTTCGGGGTGCTGATCGTGCGCGAGGACATGTCTACGCCGCCGCAGGAACTCTACTCGAAGGACTGGCCCTATGGTGAGCGAATCATGGTCGAGCGCTACATTGCAGGACGCGAACTGACCTGTGCCGTGATGGGGAATGTCGCGCTGGGCGTGACCGAAATATTGCCCCAGGGACACGGCTTTTACGATTACGATGCAAAATACGCTCCGGGCGGATCAAAACACGAATGCCCAGCAAAAATTAAACCAAATATTTACCAAAAAATACAGACACTGTCCCTCAAGGCTCATCTTGCCATCGGGTGCAGGGGAGTGAGCCGTTCGGACTTCCGCCTCGACGATGGTCCGATGGGAACGGGTGAACTTGTCTGGCTTGAAATCAATACCCAGCCGGGCATGACTCCAACCTCCCTGGTGCCCGAAATGGCCGTCGAGGCCGGACACAGTTTCGAAGAATTCGTTTCCTGGATGGTAGAGGACGCATCTTGCAACCGGTAAAGGCAAAGCAGGCAAAAGGCAGCAAACGCGCAGGCCAGAATGGCGCAGCGCGTGCTGACGAAGGTGGCATTGTGCTGCCGCGCTTCCTCCGCTGGCCGGTTCGCCACGCTGCACGCCTTCTCAATGGCGGGTTCCAGATATCGCCGCGCCGGATTGCAGCTTTGACGCTTGCAGTGGTTCTGAGTGGTGGCGCTGCCGGTCTTTACCAGGGCGGACAGGCAGACGAAATGCTGGCTGGTGCAACGGCCTGGGCAGGATTTCGAATTGCTGATGTACAGATTGACGGCGTGAGCCAGATTTCGCGCATCGATGTTTTGACCAATATCGACCTTGGCGCCGAGCGTTCGCTGTTTTCGTTCGATGTTCACAAGGCGCGCGATGATCTCAAGCTTCTGGCCTGGGCATCGGACGTGTCGGTTTCGAAAGCCTATCCTGACAAGGTGATTGTCAAGGTCGTGGAGCGCAAGCCGTTCGCGATCTGGCAGAACGGGCAGTCGCTATATCTGGTTGAGCGCGACGGGCATGAAATTGTGCCCTATGACGACCGTTTTGCCGGTTTGCCTCTGATTGTCGGCAAAGGTGCCAATTCCGAAGCGGCAGCACTGATCGCGTCTGTTGACCGCCACGCAGAATTCGCGGGCAAGGTGAAAGCCTATGTCCGTGTCGCAGACCGGCGCTGGAATCTGACACTCGACAATGGCGTCAGCGTTCTGCTGCCGGAAGCGGGAGCCGAACAGCAGTTGGCTGAGCTGGCCAGAATGCAGCGGGAAGAGAATGTTTTCAGCCGTGCCATCGAAATGATCGACATGCGCTTCGCGGACCGGGTGATCGTCCGGCTGACGCCGGAGGCGGCCGCACAGCGCAAGACAATCATGGATGCAAGGATTGAGCAGCTGAAGAAACTGGCGAAGGAAGCAAACATATGACGCTTCTTCGCAAAGACGGATTCCTGCCCCGGATGAAGCCGCTTTCCACGAAGCGGCCAACAATCGTTTCGATCCTCGACATTGGCAGTTCCAAGACTTGCTGCCTGATTGCACGGCTGAAGCCGCGTGAAGCGAGCCAGGTGCTGCCCGGCCGCACGCACAAGATCGAAATACTCGGCATCGGCCACCAGCGTTCACGCGGCATCAAGTCAGGCTGCGTGGTTGACCTTGAGGGCGCAGAACAGTCGATCCGACTGGCCGTTGACGCAGCTGAACGCATGGCAGGAATTACGGTAGAATCGCTCATCGTCAGTGTCTCGTCCGGCCGCTTGACCAGCGAAGCCTATTCCGCAGACATTTCACTGGGCGGGCATCCGGTGGAAGACGGCGACATAGCGAGGGTATTGCGCGCAGGTGCCAGCCATGCGCTCGCCAGCGAACGTTCGGTGGTTCATTCGATCCCGATCGGATACACGCTTGAAGGCGACAACAGGGTTCTGGATCCGCGCGGCATGCTGGGTGAAAAACTTGGCGTCGACATGCATGTGGTAACGGCTGAAAACGGCCCGCTTCGCAACATCGAATTGTGCATCAACCGCGCGCATCTGTCGGTCGAGACGGTTGTTGCGACACCATATGCGGCAGGGCTTGCAGCACTCGTCGATGATGAGGCGGAAATGGGCTGCGCCTGTATCGACATGGGCGGCGGAACGACAACGCTTTCAGTGTTCATGGATGGTCGTTTCGTGTTTGCCGACGCGGTGGCGATTGGCGGAAACCATGTGACGATGGATCTGGCGCGTGGTCTTTCGACCCGGCTTGATGACGCGGAAAAACTGAAAATCCTGCAGGGTTCGGCCCTGGGCGGAGCGGCCAGCGAAGAAGACGTGATCTCGGTTCCGCCGATTGGCGACGATGAGCGCGATATTCCCAATCATGTGACACGCTCGCAACTGACACGGATCATTCGCCCGCGGGTGGAGGAGACACTTGAACTGGTGCGTGACCGGCTGAACCGTTCCGGCTTTGCCGGTGCTGTCGGCAAGCGCGTTGTACTTACGGGTGGCGCAAGCCAGCTCACAGGCATGAGCGAACTGGCTCGGCGCATCCTTGCGCGCAATGTGCGCATCGGACGCCCGATGGGGATTGCCGGCATGCCTGAGGCAGCCAAAGGACCGGCCTTTTCCGCGTCGGTAGGTCTTTTGATCTACCCGCAAATGGCACAATTGGAGAATTTCGCAGCCGGCGCCACAAGCGCCCCGATGCGACTGACAGGAACCGGTGGCGCTATCTCGCGTTTCGGCAACTGGCTCAGGGAGAGTTTTTGATGCGGCGGTGACCGGTAGCCGAAAGGAAACCGGTTGAAACGGAATTGGTTCGGACCTTGCCCGAGGGGCAGATCCAGTGAACCGGGAAATGGAGACGAGGAAATGACCATCAACCTTCAGAAGCCCGACATCCGGGAGTTGAAGCCCAAGATCACGGTCTTTGGCGTTGGCGGCGGTGGCGGCAATGCCGTCAATAACATGATCAATGGCGGCCTGCAGGGTGTTGAATTCGTGGTCGCGAATACTGACGCGCAGGCACTGACAATGTCGCGGGCTGAGCGGGTGGTGCAACTCGGTATCGATGTGACCCAGGGCCTTGGCGCCGGATCACAGCCGGAGGTCGGTCGTGCTGCTGCGGAAGAGTGCATCGACGAGATCGCGGATCACCTGCAGGGCACACACATGGCCTTCATCACCGCCGGCATGGGCGGTGGTACGGGGACAGGTGCAGCTCCGGTAGTGGCGCGGGCAGCGCGTGAAGCCGGTATCCTTACGGTTGGAGTTGTAACCAAACCATTCCATTTCGAAGGTGCGCGTCGCATGAAAACGGCCGAAGCTGGCATTGCCGAGCTTCAGAAGAATGTTGACACGCTGATTGTCATTCCGAACCAGAACCTGTTCCGGATCGCCAATGACAAGACCACTTTTGCCGATGCCTTCGGCATGGCGGACCAGGTGCTGTATTCGGGCGTAGCCTGCATTACCGACCTGATGGTCAAGGAAGGTCTGATCAATCTCGATTTTGCCGATGTGCGCTCGGTCATGCGCGAAATGGGCAAGGCCATGATGGGAACGGGCGAATCGAGCGGTGATGGTCGCGCGATGCAAGCAGCGGAAGCCGCGATCGCCAATCCATTGCTCGACGAAACCAGCATGCGCGGTGCGAAAGGCCTGTTGATCTCGATTACCGGCGGTCGCGACATGACACTGTTCGAGGTCGATGAGGCCGCAACCCGCATCCGGGAGGAAGTGGATGCAGACGCCAACATCATCCTTGGTGCGACATTTGACGAGGCGCTGGAAGGCGTAATCCGGGTTTCTGTTGTTGCCACCGGAATTGACCGCACACAGGAAATGCAGGAGCGTTCGACACAGCAGAACCTGGTTGCGGCTGTATCGCGGTCGACAGCGGCAAACCCGACATCTGCGCCAAAGCCGGCAATTCAGGCACCACCACGCCCCGCCGCATCGGTTCCAGCAACCGGGCCGGTTGCAACGTCAGCGCCAGCAGCTCAAGCCGCACCAATGGCAGCCCGGGTCGAGAAAGTTGCTGAAGCGCTAGCGATACCGGCCCAGCCGGTGCGCCGCGATGGCGTTCGCATCGAGGCATTCCGCCCGACCCAGGAATTTGACGATGTCTCGATCGAGGATGACTTCCGTCAGGCGCTGGAGGAAGAACTTCTCCCGCCGAGCCAAAGCTTCATTCCCGATGCGCCGGAATTGCCGGACCAGATGGTTCCCCAGATGCGCATGCCAGAAGTCGAAGACTTCCCGCCAATGGTTCGCGCCGAACTGGAAAAGCGGACAACTCCGGTCGCTCCGACTGCACATGAAGATCGCGGACCGATTGGATTGCTGCGCAAGCTGACGCATGGCTTTGGTTCGCATGCCGAGGAGCAGGCACCGGCAGTGCGCCAGGAACCCGTCCACCGGGCTGAACCCGCAGTTCGGGCGCCTTCGCAGCAAGCAAGTGCTCCGGCTCATGTCGGCCATGGTCACAATCGTCCGCCCGTTTCGCAGCCGGCCGGCCGGGTTGACGACAATCCGTTTGCGCCGAAGCGTGCCAATCTCGACAATAACGGAAGGGCCATGCCACATGCCCGCCCGATCGACGATGATGACCAGCTGGATATTCCGGCCTTCCTGCGCAGGCAGGGAAGCTGAACTTACCTAACGGCACGTATCGACAGTGTTACAATGGGAGGATGCCGCTTTCGGGCGGCATCCTTAACTATATGAAATTACAGCATAAAATTAATCGACATTATTGTGGCATCGGTAACAAAAAGTAAGAAAGCGTGATTTGGCGTGAGCCGGATGTGTGTCTATTTTGGGCTCAACCGAAGCGAATCTTCGGCGATTTTATGGCAGGCGCCCGAACGGCTCTCTCATCCGGGAGCCAAACCAGCGAGCGTCTTTTCCGGATAAACGCAGGCAGGGTGGGCGACATGGGGATCAACGTGCTGGGATACCAGACCACCATACGCAGCAAGATCGAATTCGAGGGTGTTGGAGTCCATTCCGGCGAATCGGTCTCGATGACCCTTCTGCCAGCCGAGGCCAATACCGGCATCCTGTTCAATGTAACATGTCCGCGCAGTGGCGCGAACCGGGACATTCCTGCGACCATCGGATCCATTGGAGCTACCGACCTGTGCACCGTGCTTGGCGATCCGCGCAATGTATTCATTGCCACCGTCGAGCATCTCATGGCTGCCTTGCGCGCCCTCAATGTCGACAATGTCATTGTTGAAGTGGACAGCAATGAAGTGCCGGTTCTTGATGGCAGTTCGGCTGACTACGTCGCTGCGATCGAAGCGGTTGGCCTGACTTCGCTGGCTGCTCCGCGCTGCTATATCAAGGTCCTGAAGCCGGTTCGCGTGGACATGGGTGCTTCCTGGGGTGAGTTCGTTCCGTATGAAGGAACGCGCTATGAGGTCGAAATTGATTTCGACTGTCCGACCATTGGTCGCCAGGCATTCCGGTCCGATCTGACCGCGGATGTGTTTTCGAAGGAATTGTCCCGTGCGCGCACCTTCGGTTTCATGAAGGATGTAGAGCGCCTGTGGGCTGCCGGCTTCGCGCTCGGCTCATCACTGGAAAATTCGGTTGTGATCGGCGACGACAACCGCATCATCAATCCCGAAGGCCTGCGTTACGAGGACGAATTCGTTCGGCACAAGACGCTGGATGCAATCGGTGACCTTGCGCTGGCCGGTGCGCCGTTCCTGGGCTGTTTCCGCTCCTATCGTGGTGGTCACAAGCTCAATTCGCTGGTTCTCAAGGCACTTTTGTCTGACCGCGATGCATTTGAATTTGTAGGTGCTCCCCAGTCCCAGCCGCGTGTTCGCCCGGCCGAACTCGTCGCAATGAGCGCACCTGCCTATGCGGCGGTTCTGATCTGAATTTTTCAGTTTTGCGGCAAACGGTTGCATTTCGCGATCTTTGCCACAGTTTTGCGCCATTGCGCACATAGTGCCTATGGCGCTCGACGTGTGTCTTGGGTAAAAGAACAAGTCCGTGTGACCCGAAAACCGAAGTTGGTTCACAAGGTGCCAGCGTTTCCGTATTTCATCGAAGACGTGAAACGCTTCAGGAGTGATAAGCGAATGCGCATTGTAACAGCCGCAGGTTTCACAATGACCGCCAGCCGCGCAATTGTGCAGGTGGCGGCGGTTTCGGCTGTGCTTTTGCTGGCGGGCTGCAAGTCCAGCGAAACCTCCAGCAGTGATTTTGTCGACAATATCGAGCCTGCGGACCGCCTGTACAACCAGGCTCTTGCTGACATTGACGGCGGCAATATCAAGGATGCACGCAAGACGCTGACCGAGATCGACAAGCAGCATCCCTATTCTGAATATTCGCGCAAGGCGATGGTTCTGCAGACATTCCTGCATTACCGCAAGGCTGAGTATGATGATGCGATCAACATGGGTAAACGCTATGTGTCGCTGTATCCCGGTGACAAGGAAGCGGCCTATGCGCAATATCTGGTAGGCATGTCCTATTTCCGCCAGATCCCGGACATCACCCGTGACCAGACCATCACTGCCCGGGCCTATGCTGCGTTCAACCAGGTTGTCGAGCGTTACCCGGACAGCGAATATGTGGAGGATTCACGCTCGAAGATCCGCGTGACACTTGACCAGTTGGCCGGCAAGGAAATGCTGACGGGGCGCTACTACCTTGAGCGGCGCGAATATCTGGCCGCGATCAACCGTTTTCGCAATGTGGTCGAGAAGTTCCAGACCACGCGGCATATCGAAGAGGCGCTCGCCCGCCTGACGGAATCCTATTACGCGATGGGCATTGTGGACGAGGCGCAGACTGCTGCGGCTGTTCTCGGGCACAACTTCCCAGAAAGCCAGTGGTACAAGGATTCGGTCAAGCTGTTGCAAAGCGGGGGCCAGGAGCCGCGCGAAAACACCAATTCCTGGATTTCAAAACTGTTCGCCGCCAAGGCGACCGGCTAAGCAACGGATTGCCGGGGGCGCATGCTTGTCCAACTTTCGATCCGTGACATTGTCCTGATTGAAAGACTCGAAATCGATTTCGCGTCGGGCCTTTTCGTGCTCACCGGTGAGACGGGAGCTGGCAAGTCGATCCTGCTTGATTCGCTTTCGCTGGCGCTGGGCGCACGCGGCGATGGCGGGCTGGTCCGCTCAGGCTGCGAGCAGGGACAAGTCGTAGCCGTCTTTGATCCTTCACCCGGTCATCCGGCGAGAACAATCCTGCGTGACAATTCAATCAGTGACGAAGGTGCCATCATCCTTCGTCGCGTGCAGGGCGCGGACGGGCGTACGCGGGCTTTTGTCAATGATTCCCCGATCTCGGCGGGCTTGATGCGCGAAATCGGCCAGGGCCTCGTGGAAATCCACGGGCAACATGATGACCGGGCACTGGTTGATCCTGTAGCCCATCGCCGGTTGCTGGACGCGTTTGGCGGATTGGAGGCGGAAGCTGCATTGGTTGCGGCGTCCTGGTCGGCGCTGGCAAAGGCGCAGCGCGAAGTAAGGGAATTGCGCGAACGCATTGCAGCGAGTGCGCGTGACGCCGACTATCTCAGGGCAAGTGCTGGCGAACTCGCAAAGCTCGCGCCGGAGCCAGGCGAGGAAGACCGGCTCGCTGAACGCCGTGCTCGAATGATGAAGGTGGAGAAGATCGCAACCGACATCAATGAGGCAAACGAGTTGCTGTCGGGCGGTGCGTCACCTTTGCCGTCGCTGTCAGGATTGCTGCGCCGGCTTGAACGCAAGGCTGGCGAAGCGCCTGGAGTGCTCGATACGGCAATCAACGAATTGAACACAGCACTCAGTGCCCTGTATCTTGCACAGCAGGAATTGGAACGCGCGCTACGCGAAACCGAGTTTGACCCGATTGAACTCGAGCGAACGGAAGAGCGGCTTTTTGCGTTGCGCGGAGCTGCGCGCAAATTCTCGGTTCCCGTCGAACAACTCGCCGACCTTGCTGTTCGCATGGCCGATGACCTTGCGGCGATGGATGCGGGCGAGGGGCGTCTCGGCGAGCTCGAGCGACATGAAAAGGGCCTTGCCCAGGAATATCAGCGGTTGGCAAACAGCCTGTCTGAAAAACGGAAGCTGGCTGCCGAAACGCTGTCGTCGACCGTCGGAGCCGAACTGCCTGCGCTCAAACTCGAACAGGCGGAGTTCATCGTCAGCGTTTTGAGCGATCCCGAAAAGACAGGCCCGTCGGGCATGGACGAGGTAGAGTTCCGGGTTCGCACCAATCCCGGCACGCGGCCCGGCCCGATGATGAAGGTTGCGTCAGGTGGCGAGCTTTCACGTTTCCTGCTGGCGCTGAAGGTTTCGCTTGCGGATCGTGGCTCTGCACCGACGCTTGTTTTCGACGAGATTGATTCAGGCGCCGGCGGCGCGGTTGCCGATGCCATCGGCAGGCGTCTGAAACGGCTTTCGTCGCAGGTGCAGGTGCTTTCTGTCACGCATGCGCCGCAGGTGGCGGCACGCGCTGACGGACATTTGCTGATATCCAAAAGTGCAGTCGATGGCGGTGAAGCGTCGGCGCGCGTTGTAACGGCAGTGTCGAAAATCAGTGGTGAAGCACAACGCGAGGAAATCGCGCGCATGCTGGCCGGGGCGACGATCACCGATGAAGCTCGCAGGGCTGCAGAAAAACTGATCAGTCAGACGGCGGCGTGATTCACCTTGGCACCAAAAAATCGTGGCCTTGGCCAGTTGTAACTTGCGCTACCATATTTCGACGCTAGCATTTACTGTTGATGCAACAAGAGCGCGAATTGGAGACTTTGGATGCTTTCAACTGGATCAAGCCGGAGATGGCTGGCAACATTGCTGTGCCTCGGCATGGTCGCGGCGGGCAATCTTGTGATCGGCGCAGCTGCGCAAGCGGAAGTCAAGGTTTCTGAATCCACCAAATATTATTCGGTGAGTGGCCGTTCGGGCCTCGAGCTTGGCAAGGCCATGCTGGTCGGTGGCGGCAAGACAATCAGGCTGCGCCATGCGATTGCCGCGACAGCCACGAAGTTCAATGTGTCCAATCCCGTGCTGGCGGTTGAAAATGGCCGCTGCAAGATCAAGAGCCTCAGGGTTGATCTGGGGCTGACCTATTATTACCCGAAATGGAACGGGCGTTCCCGTGCAAGTGCTGCCGTGCGCAAATCATGGGACGTGTTTTACCAGGAACTGGTGAAGCATGAAAAAACCCATGGCAAGATTGCAATCGAATATGCCAGGAAGCTTGAGAACGAATTGCTGCGTACGAGCGGCACTGCGCTTGCCCGATGTGCGGATTTCACGGCTGTGGCGTCTTTCCGGGTGCGGAACCTGGCGAATGAACTCAAGCGCAAACAGGCGGATTTCGACCGGAGGGAAGGGCTTTCCACCAGTCGCATCACCAAACTGCAGGTTCAGCTGATCAAGACCAAATGATTGGCGCTCCCGGCCTTTACAGCCGGGGCTGGTTGGGTTGAAATCCGGCGGCGAATCCCTGAACCGCCGCTGGAAATCCGATGCAAGACCACGACCGCAAACCGGTTGAAACCCTCACCAGAGAAGAAGCCAGTGCCGAACTTGAATGGTTGGCAGGTGAAATTGCGCGCCATGACGCGCTTTATCACGGTGGTGACAATCCGGAAATTTCCGATGCTGCCTATGATGCATTGCGCCGGCGCAACAGCGAGATAGAAGCGCGGTTTCCTGCGCTGGTGCGGGCGGATTCGCCGTCGAAAAATGTCGGGCATGCCGCGCAGACAAAATTTGGCAAGATTGCCCATGTGGTTCCGATGCTCTCGCTCGACAATGCGTTCAGCGATGAGGATGTGCGTGACTTCGATGCCCGCATTCGCCGGTTCCTGCGCCTGGATGCGACCCAGCGGCTTGAACTGACGGCGGAACCGAAGATCGACGGATTGTCGCTGTCGCTGCGCTATGAGAATGGCCGGCTCACTTATGCCGCCACACGAGGTGACGGGGCGACGGGTGAAGACGTAACCGCCAATGCGCGCACGATAGCCGACATTCCGGAGCGGCTTGGCGGGGAGTTCCCGCAGGTGGCGGAAATTCGTGGTGAAGTCTACATGACGATTGAGGCGTTCCAGGCGCTGAACAAGCGTATGGAGGCTGACGGGAAGCCGGTTTACGTGAACCCGCGCAATACGGCGGCAGGGTCACTACGCCAACTCGATGCGACCATTACGGCGCAACGACCGCTGAAGTTCTTCGCCTATGCCTGGGGGGAAATGAGCGCGCTGCCATCTGACACACAGATGGGAATGGTTGAAACCTTCAGGCAATGGGGCTTCCAGACCAATCCGCTGATGGCGGTGTTTCACGACATCGAAGCGATGATTGCGCATTACCACGAGATCGAGGCGCGACGCTCCACGCTCGGATATGACATTGATGGCGTGGTCTACAAGGTCAACGATCTGGCGTTGCAGCAACGGCTCGGCTTCGTATCGCGAAGTCCGCGTTGGGCAATCGCGCACAAGTTTCCGGCCGAAAAGGCCATGACGGTTTTGCGGGATATCGACATACAAGTGGGGCGCACCGGCGCGCTGACGCCGGTGGCAAGACTAGAGCCGGTAAATGTCGGTGGCGTGGTCGTTACCAATGCGACGCTTCACAATGGCGAGGAAATCGAGCGGCTCGGCATTCTGATTGGTGACACGGTGATCGTGCAACGCGCGGGTGATGTAATTCCGCAAATCCTGGGATATGTCCCCGAACGCAGGCCTGCTGACGCACGCAGGTTTCCGTTCCCGACCTCCTGTCCCTGTGATTTGAAAACCCCGATCATTCGCGAGGAAACGGCCAGCGGTGGGGAAGGCGTGGTGCGGCGCTGTTCGGGGGAATTCGCCTGCCCCTACCAGCGCAAGGAGCATCTGAAATTGTTTGTCGGGCGAAAGGCCTTTGACATCGATGGCCTGGGAGAACGGCAGATCGACGCATTCTTCGATGATGAATTCCTGCCGATCCGCACGCCTGCCGACATTTTCACCCTGCAAAAACGCGATGCTGCAAACGCATTGCAAAAGCTGAAGAACAGGGAAGGCTATGGCGAAACTTCGGCGCAAAAGCTGTTTGATGCGATCGAGGCGCGCAGGCGGATCACGCTTTTCCGTGTGATCTTTGCGCTTGGCATTCGCCATGTTGGAGAGGCGACTGCAAAGACCTTTGCGCGAGCCTATGGCAGTTGGGCCGCCTTCGAACAGGCGGCACTGGCCGTGAGTGGCGGTGACGCTGCCGCGCGGGAGGAAATGGATGCACTGGATGATGTGGGTGACGCTGTGATTGACGCGGTGGCGCGGTATTTTGCCGAGCCGCACAATCGCGCGATGGTGGAGGCACTGATCGCGGAACTGGACATTGAGGAAGCCGAAAAACCGTCCGCCGACTCTCCCGTCGCCGGGAAGACCGTTGTGTTTACCGGTTCCCTCGAGCGCATGACCCGCGATGAGGCGAAAGCGATGGCCGAGCGGTTGGGAGCAAAGGTGGCAGGCTCGGTTTCAGCCAAGACCACCCTGCTGGTGGCGGGGCCTGGTGCCGGTTCCAAACTCAAGAAGGCACAGGATCTCGGTATCGAGACAATCAGCGAGGATGACTGGTTTACGCTGATCGGGGGCTGACAAAAGCGGCCATAGCGTATATCGCCAGAATGAGTTTCACATCGGGATAATCCATGAAAACCGATATTCTTGCAGGCATGCGCCAGAGCCTGAGCGTGATTGTGTCTGCCGCCCCGTTCGGCCTGCTATTTGGCGCGCTTGCCGTCGATAATGGCATGACCGTGTGGCAAGCGGTGCTGATGAGTGCGACGGTCTATGCCGGTGCATCGCAAATGGTGGGTATTGAACTGTTTGGCCAGAATGTTGCGCCCTGGCTTATCGTGTTTTCGATCTTCGCCGTCAATTTCCGGCATGTCCTATATTCGGCTTCGATTGGCCGCCGGTTCGGCGGTTACAATCTCTGGCAAAAGGCGCTTGCATTCTTCCTGCTGATCGATCCGCAATTTGCCGAATCCGAACGCCGCATCGAACAGGGCAAGCCGCTGACACTTGCCTGGTATCTCGCTTTCGGCCTGCCGATTTATGTGGTTTGGATCGCCGAAGCCTGGCTTGGTGCGACGTTCGGCAAGATGATTTCCAACCCGCAAGCGCTTGGGCTGGACTTTCTTTTGCCGATCTATTTTCTGGGCCTGGTCATGGGCTTTCGCAAGCGGACACTATGGCTGCCCGTGGTGCTGGCGAGCGGTGCGGCTTCGATGCTTGCCTGGAAATTAGTCGGTTCGCCCTGGCACGTATCGCTGGGTGCACTGGCCGGGATTGCGCTGGCAGCAGCAGCACCGCTGCCCAAACCGGCAACCGGCACGGAGGCGATGAAATGAGCGAACAAACGGCTACCCTGGTCATTCTCGGTGCAGCTCTTGCGACCTTTGCCACCCGTTTCGGCGGCCATGTCGTGCTGTCGCAATTCAGGCGTATCCACCCTCGCGTAGGGGCGGCACTGAATGCGGTCCCGGCTGCTGTCCTGATCACACTGGTTGCCCCGTCGCTGTTGACCGGTGGTACGGCTGAAATAGCTGCGTTGGCTGCAGCTGCGGTCGTTTCGCTGCGGGCAGGGCTGATGCCAGCCTTTCTTGCCGGTACAGCGGTGTTGCTGGTGATGCGAATCTTCGTCTAGAGATTCCTCACCAGCCGAAATCCGAGATTTGTCGGTGGCAGTCCTGCAGCGCAACCTCCCGAGGCAGGATCAGTAACGAAGACCGGCATGTTGGCTTCATGGTCGCCGGCAACCACGAATGCAGGACAGCTGTCAGCACTTGTTCCGGGGATCGAACAACTCGCAGTCCACTCCCAGACATTGCCGCGCAAGTCTCGAATGCCGATGGCAGATCGGCCGAAGTGACCTGGTATGTAGGCCCTTTTGCGATAGGTCTTCTGCATGCCGTAATCCGCTGCCCAGGCGAGGCGTGGATCAGCGAACCGCAATGACTTTTCGCGCGCCGGCATTCCAAGATCCATGGCGCGCCATTCTACCAGTTCCGGCAAGCGATAGTTGAGCCTGGTCTTGGCGTTAAGCCAGGCGATAAAAGCCTGCGTGTCAAGCCAGTTGATGCCGGTCACGGGAAGCCGGCTGGTTTCGGAATTCCGGCCTCCGCGCAGTTTGCGGCACGCGCCGTCGTCAACACATTCATTCCATTGCGCGACTGTCACCTCATCGCGCGCAACGGCAATTTGCTGCATGCCTTGTGTCGGCATGATGATTTCGACGAAGGGTGGCGCTGATGGTGTCCGAAAAGACCAAGCAGGAAAGCCGTTCGGGAAATTTGCATATCCGACAGTCAAGGCGGCAATAGCCACCACCGCAAAAAGGGCTGGCAGGATATCGAACCGCCCGGCCAACATGTGTGACAGGGCGGACCGGTGGAAATGATGAGTCAGGAACGTCATGGCGCTACCCTCAAGAAGGAGTTGGCGTTTGTGTGCAAACGCCAACCGGTTCTGCGCTCGAAAAATTGAGAGAACTTCTGCCCAACCCTGTGCGGACAGGGCAGAAATGCCAGCTCAGGAATCGAACGGTGTTGGTGGCTGCATCTGCAGCATCAATTCATCGTTCCATTCGCCATCAACAACCACATGGGCTGTGGCCCCCAACATGGCTGCCTCGATGAGGTTGTGGTTCACATAGGCGTAGACACCTGGTTGGCGAAACTGGTAGGCCATGGCCCCGGCGGAACCGCCACGGATGAACCAGGTTTCGAGGTTGGTTGCGGGTGTGTCATGAAAAGAGCCTGTTTCCCACACGAAGTCGCCATGGCCACCAATCAGATGCGGCCGGGTGTCGCGATTGGCCTGCGAATGGACAAACAGGACTCGTTCCCCGACTTTGGCCTTCATCGCGTTGTCGCCTGTCAACGAGCCTTGTGCGCCGTTGAAGACAACATGGGTCGGTGTCAGCGTACGCATCACATCCAGGGCGTCTGACATGTTGTCGGCAGCACCTTCATAGATACGGTATTCGCCTTCCTCATCGCGCGGGATATAGAAGTCCTGCTCACCGATATAATATGCGTGGTCATAAGTGTATGGATTGCCCTGGGCATCCTTCAGGCCGTCACGTGGTAACACCATCACCGCACCGTTCATTCCTTGCACGACATGGTAGGGGATCATCAAATCGCCAGGGGCGCAGTGATAGACGAACACACCGGCTTTGATGGCTTTCCAGCGTATCTTTGCCTGCTCGCCCGGATTGACCTTGGTAAGTGCTCCGCCGCCAAGCGCACCTGTCGCGGCATGGAAGTCGATATTGTGCTCCAGCACATTGCCCTTCAGGTTTTTCAGCGTCAGTTCGACATAGTCGCCTTCATGACATACGATCATCGGACCCGGCACCGAGCCATTATAGGTGAATGCCCAAACCTTGGTGCCGTTTTCGTCGATCTCAATCTGCTTTTCCTCGACGGTGAGGGTAATCTCGACAATCTTCGGACCGGTCGTGGCAACCTGCTCGTGTTCGGGCAGGAATGGCGGGTCGACCAGAACCTGTTTTACCCTTGGAAGGGTGGCGATTTCCGCCTCACTCAAGGTTGCTGCCACCCGCTGGGCCTGGCGCGAGGGTTCTGCTGGCTGCTTCGCCAATGGCATGGCGGTGGCATTGGTCGTAATCACCGCTCCGCCGACTGCAGTCGCCAGACCGGCCCTTTTGAGGAATTGGCGGCGGCCTGCCTGGAAAGATTTCATGTCGGTGTTCATTGATGCCTCCTGGGCTGTTCGTTCAATACATGCATATGAAATACATGTTTTAGCCCAGACTGCCTTGATCGGCGTCAAATTCCCTAAACGAGATGTTTCAGGACGTCATTGGGCCGAGGCACGATGTCTGCGAGGGTCTTGCCTTCCAGCGCGGACTGAAAGGCGGCTTCAGCATCGGCGAGAATGAATTTGAGGGCACAGGATGCAGCGATCCTGCAGGTATTGTTTTCCCGATCAAAACATTCAACCAGCGGCGAGCTGCTTTCACTCAACCTGAAAATATCCGCGATCATGATCTGCCCTGCTGGCCGGGCAAGCCGCAGGCCGCCATTGCGCCCGCGAACTGATTCCAGCACTTCGGCACGAACGAGGTCGTTGGCAATTTTCATGAGGTGGTTGCGGGAGATCGAATAGCTTTGTGCCGCCGCGGCAATCGTCACGAGTTCAGGATGGCGAGCAGCTATCATGATCAGAAGGCGGAATGTGTAATCCGTGCGGTCGGTGATGTGCATGAGACGCGCCCCCATAACATGCTAAACATATGCATGTTATATGTAGGGAGAAGGTTGTCGCAAGCCGAGCGTGCTGACCTTCTCAGTCGCAGATAAGCTGACCGTTGAACTTGAAGCAATTGGCGCTGCTTTTCGTTCCCGAGGTCGCGCGTTTGGTGGGTGAACTGCGCTTCTCCACCGGAACCTTCTTGGCTGCAACAGGCGCGGAAACACAATCGCCGACACTGTTCAGGCGAAAGCCGCTCTCGCAGGTCTTGGCAACGCATTTGCCGTTTTTCTCGACTTCGCGTGGTGAACAGAGCAGCGGGCAAATGCGGCCCTTGTTTTCCTGCAGCTTCTTGTGAAGTTCCTCATCTGGATCGAGCGAGGCCAGATCCACGCCACCATGCTTGGCAAAGCGTGAGACTGCCTGCTCGCTTTTCCTGCCCCAGATGCCGTCCGCCTTGCCGGCATCACAGCCTATACGGTTCAATTCGCCCTGGATCGAACGGACCAGCTGTTTTTCTGCTTCCGTGTCCTTTTCCGCTACCTGAAGTGCTTCCCCGGTTTCCTTGTCTTCAGCTTGCCTGGTTGGGGTTTCCAGGCTGGCGACTTGTTGCCCGGCCTCTTTGGTGTCAGGCTCTGCCGTCAGACGGTCCAGGGTGAACTTCGCGAGGCGGGTATAGATGCCGTCGGGATATTTGCTGATGAATTCGCGAACCGCGTCCGGACTTTCGCTTTTCTCGGCGGCATCCCAGTCGGCGGCTTCCTGCTGCAATTGCTGCAAGGCCTCTGTTCGGGCATCATCTGCGGCTGTGGAATCGGCTGACTTTTCCTTCTTAGGGTTGAAATAGAAAAATCCCAGCAGGGACGAGTTTGTCCATGGCAATTGCTGCTGATCGGTTTCCTGATAAACCTCGCGCCGCACATCGGTCATCATTGCCGAAATCTCGAGGCCTTCACGATCGATGTTCTTGAGCAGCGCAGATGTGAAGGGGCTGTTGCGGCCGTTGCCGTCCAGGGCAACATTATCGGGTTGTGTGGCAAAAGCGATGAAGGTTCCCTCAGCCGCCGGTTCCAGTCGGGCAAGGCCCTTGGAACTGCTGGTCGAGCGGGTTCGCTGCGCAAGCCTTCTGGTCAGCGGATTGTCACGGCAAGCGTCCAGCAATACGATGCTCGTGGTTGCCGAACGCTCCATCTGTCGGCGGATCAGTTCAAGCGAGATGGTCTCGAAATCAAGGTCGGATTCGCGCGAGATGTCGGTATCGGTCGGCGCGATGTAATTGACGCCATCCACTTGCACGGCATGACCGGCATAAAAGAAAAGCGCCACATCAGCGCCTTCAATCGAGGCTGAGAATTGCTTCACGGTTTCGAGCAATTGCCTGTGGTCAAGGTCAGTACCGCTGACTACGTCAAAACCCAGTGTTTTGAGCTTGGCGGCAATGTCGGTTGCGTCATTGACCGGGTTTTTCAACTCGGCCGCCTTGAGATAGTTGCTGTTGCCAATCACCAACGCTACGCGTTTCTCCGCCAAAGCAGGGAATGCCATGGCGATCAACCAGAACATGACCGCCAGCAATCTTGCCATCATGATGGGAGCCTCAGACCTGTTCATCGCACCGTTATCGAATAGGAAAACACGACCGGCTGCTGCCCGCCCACTTTCATTCGAACCCGAAAGCGGTCCTGGCCACGATATCCCCTTTTTGAGGTGTAATAGACTGCGACCGCCTTGGTTGGTTTGCCGAGGCAGCTTCCGGTCGAGCCTACCTGTGCCTGGGTGATCTTTCGGGTTTCCACCCTGGGCGATGCCTTGCCATGCGCCGGTCCGTCAATGACATCAACGTCAATGGTCTTGAACGAGCAATCATTGTTCCAGCCATAGTAGGCATCTATCCACTGCGCCTTGCCGCTGCTTGCAGTCCGCGAATAGCTGCGTTGCTGTGCCTCCGCCGAAGCCGTCAGCGCCAAGGATGCGGCAAGGGTCAAGGTCGCTACCATGGCTGCAGCCCTGGCAGACATGTCTTGCAGCATGGATATTGTTGGCATCGCCTTCATTCCGAATTCGCTCGGCAGCCGCATCCGCAGCACCAGTTTCCCAAATCAGCCCCTGAACGCGGCCGTTATTACACCATAGGGCAGAACGGACTACAACCGCTGCATGCCGTCAATACCAGCCGAGGCGATCAAATCGGCGTGCAAGCCTGCTCCAGCCAGAGCCTGTCGTCGGCTTCGAGATGTGGAGCAAGCGCGCCGAGAACCTTCGCGTGATAACCGTTCCACCATATACGCTCGGCAACAGTGAGCATATCCACTGCCAAAAGCCGTTTGTCGAAGGGAACGAGCGTCAGGCAGTCAAATTGCAGGAAACCAGGATACGATTCGCATTCTTGCACGACTTCGAGGTTTTCCAGCCGGATGCCGTATTGCCCTGTGCGATAGTAGCCCGGCTCGTTGGAGAGGATCATGCCGGGGCGGAGTTCCTCCATGCCGCGTTTCGAGATCGATTGCGGTCCCTCATGCACTGACAGATAGGCACCAACGCCGTGACCCGTGCCATGGGCGTAATCCTTGCCCTCACGCCAAAGTGCGATGCGGGCGAGTCCGTCAATGTCGATGCCGCGCGTGCCCTTGGGAAAGCGTGCGGTCGCAATTGCGATATGGCCCTTCAGCACCAGCGTTGCGTCCCGGACCGCAGCATCGGGTGGCATTCCGATGGCGACGGTCCGGGTGATGTCGGTGGTGCCGTCGGGATATTGCGCGCCTGAATCCACCAGATACAGCGCGTTTTCAGTGAAGGGCAGGTTGGTGTCACGCGTGACCCGGTAATGCACAATGGCACCGTTGGGACCGAAGCCGGAAATGGTATCGAAGGAAATCTCGCAAAGTCGAGAGCCGGTCGCGCTCGCCGTTTCACGCCGCAATGTTTCAAGCTTTTCGGCTGCGAGAATTTCATCGAGGGCGGCTGCGTCCTGCCGGTCGATCCATGCCAGAAATCGGGTCATGGCAATACCGTCGCGCAGATGTGCCGTGTGCATGCCGGCAAGCTCGGCCGGGTTCTTGACAGCGCGAAGAAGGACAACAGGATCGCGCTTTGAAATTGGTGTTCCGCCGCCTTCCACAATCGCATCGCGGATTGCGATATTGACAAGGGCAGGGTCGGTCAGGATTTTTCGCTCACGGGAAAACTCCCTGATCCAGATGGCCAGGTTTGAAGGGTCAGCGATGTCACACAGGTCAGCGAGGCCGGCTTTTGTCGCTGTGTCGAGCTTTTGTTGTTCGATGAACAGGGTCGGCTTGCCCTCAAGCGGAATGACTGCCCAGGAAAGCACAACCGGGATATGGGCAATGTCGGCGCCACGGATGTTGAACGCCCAGCAGACCGATGCCGGATCGGAAAGTATCACACTGTCACCACCAGCCTCGGAAATGCAGTTGCGAATTGCAGTGAGCTTGTCGGCAGCAGACTGGCCTGCGAGCGTCTCGTCGCGAAGGCTCGCCTTGCCGGTGGGCCGGGCCGGGCGGTCGTCCCATGCGGCGTCCACCAGGTTGGCGCAGGCGAGCAGGATTCCTCCGACCTTTTGTGCTGCGTCCTTGAATGTTTTTTCCTGGGCAATGGTCAACAGCCACGGATCAAAGCCGATCTTCATTCCAGCGGCATGTTTTTCGATCCAGGCTGATGGCGGTTCGCTGACCAGATCGGCAAAATCGAACAATTGTGGATCGCACTGGTTGCGCGCCTGCAAGGTATATCTTCCATCGACGAAAAGGGTCGCATGGTCCTGTGTGACGATGCAGTAGCCGGCCGAACCGGTGAAACCGGTAAGCCAGGACAGGCGCTCGGCATCGGCGGGCAGGTATTCATTCTGCTGTTCGTCTGAATGGGGAACCAGCCAGGCATCAACGCCGGTGCGGCGCATCCCGGCGCGGAGCCTGGTCAGGCGTGGTGCGGAATTGGCTGGCGAAGTACGGGAATCGAATGACTGGAACATGCCGCGAGCGTAGCAATGGCATGAACTGTCGGCAATTGCCTGTTTGTGCTGCGCATCGCAGGAACCAAGCGCCGGTTTTCAGGGCGAGTGCCCGATATTCATGCAAGATTTACAATAGACTACCGAAACATGATGCAAGCCATGCGTATTCTGCAAAGGTGTCGTGTTTGATCCGGCATTGTCGGGTATTGCAACGCACCATAACTTTGTTGGCAGGGAGCGAGGCAAGCCAATTGCTTCTGTGAAAGGAAATGCCATGAATTTTTTCGGTGATTTCGGGCGCGTGGCGCGCAAAGGTATCAACCGCATGGTCGAGGCGCGGCAACGTCAGGCCCGTCGCTACGTCAATTCAACCCTTCTTGGCCTGGACGACGAAACGCTGGCGCGCTCCGGGTTTGATCGCAAGCAGATCGAAAAGCAGGGAGCAGTGCATTATCCGTTCTGATCAGGTCCGGATGACATTACAGGAAAAGGCGGAGCCAACCGGCCCCGCCCTTTTTTGTTTGCTCGTGCGGCCTTTCAACCGTCGGCTTGTTATCCCTGTGCAAAGGGAAGGGCCACAAATGCCTGGGCATCGCCGTGTTCGACCAACAGTAGCACCGAATTTCGGCCTGCCTTCCTGGCCATGGCAATCTGCCTGGCGGCATCGCTGGCGCCATCGATCGCAGACTGGTTGACCGAAAGGATGATGTCTCCCTCCTTCAAACCCTGTTCATTGGCCTTGTCGCCAGTCACAGCGGTGATGACTGCACCATGGGTTTCCTCGGGAAAATCCATCTGCTGGCGCTGGTCCGGCGTCAGGTCGGAAAGGGTAATGCCGAGGTCAGGCACCGCCGTTTCATCCGAAGATGGTGCTGCCTGGTTTTCGCTGTCGTTTGAAGCGACCTTGTTTGCATCCGGATTGCCGACCGTGATGTCGATGTTTTTCTCCTTGCCGTTGCGCCAGACGGTAATCTGGCTTGCTGTGCCGGGAGCAAGGTCTGCGACGGTACGTGACAGCGCCTTCGGATCCTTTATGTCCTTGCCGCCAAAGGCGGTGACAACGTCGCCGGGCTTCAAGCCGGCTTTTTCCGCTGGTGAACCGGCGGTCACATCCGCAACAAGTGCGCCTTCATCCTTGGCTAGGCCGATTGCCTCGGAAACATCCTTGGTAACGGGCTGGATCTGGATGCCGATGAAACCGTGCTCGATGGAGCCGTGTTCGATGAGCCGCGCGACGATTTCCCTCGCCTGATCCGACGGAATTGCGAAGCCGACGCCGACATTGCCACCATTGGGTGAATAGATCGCGGAATTGACGCCGATCACTTCGCCATTGGCGTTGAGCAATGGTCCGCCGGAATTGCCGTGGTTGATGGCCGCATCGACCTGAATGAAGTCGTCATATGGCCCGTTGTGCAGGTCACGACCCCGGGCAGAAACAATGCCGGATGTAACCGTCGTACCGATGCCGAACGGGTTGCCGATCGCCAGCACCGGGTCACCGGCTGCAGCCTTGTCAGACTGACCCCAGTCTATATGGGCAAGCGGAGTCTCTGCCTTGACCCTGATGACGGCGAGATCGGTCTTTGCGTCACGACCGACAAGCTTGCCGGGAAGTTCGGTACCGTTATCCAGCACGACCTTGATCTCGTCAGCGCCATCGACAACGTGATTGTTGGTCACGATGGCGCCGTCAGCCGAGATGATGAAGCCGGAACCGAGACCGCCAGAGCGCTGGCGCGGCGCTGGCATTCCACGTTGGCCGGGCATTTGCCCCGGCATGCCGCGTTCGTTGAAGAACTGCTGGAAGAATTCGTCAAAGGGAGTGCCTTGCTGGAATTCGCGCGATGCAACAGCAGGCTCAGCCTTGGCCGTGGTGATAATGGTAACCACAGCGGGCTTGTCGGCCTTTACGACAGAGGTCCACGAGATCGATTGGGTGGAGATTGCCGGCTGGATTGCCTCTCCAGCCAAAGCGGCATTGCTCATGCCGTATTGCGAGGAAAGGGCGATCACGAGGGCTACAAGGCCGGCACCTGCGAGGGCGGACACGCGACCGGATTTCAGGATGGATTGGGTAGACATGACTGTCTCCTTTTGGGTTCGAAATGATGCAGATGAATGGATTCCTGCGGTGTCCGTCGAACAGAAGCGCGCATGGGAAGTGCGCGCCTCCGTCCGGGTTGGATTACTTGACGATTGTCACTGCACTTGCCATCTGCTTGCCGCCGGACATGTCAAAGCTGATCCTGACTTTCGCGCCAGCCTTCACAGCAGGATTTGAGAATCCCTTTGGCAGCCAGTAGGTGCCGCCGTCGGCGAGCGTCAGCGTCTCGGCCTTCTGATCGAAGCTCTTGACGGTGCCATTGGCTGTCTGGGCAGCAAAGGCGAAGGTGGAGGAAGCAATGATTGCAGCTGCTGCTGCGGTAGTGATCAAGGCACGCATGGTGTCTCTCCATGAAATCGCGCAAAGCGGACTGTGCCGGAAGGTTGCGCTTTCATGTGAAGTCGTCTGGTTGCGTCGCGTCACGGGTGAAAGTGTTCGCCCGCCGGCGCTTCCCGGCTTCGGAGAAGGGTTTACGCCCGCGGCTGGGTGTTTCGCCAGTTAACAAAAAATAATCCTGGCGATGCATTGCCTGCCACAATGCCGCCAAACGGGTGTATAGCCGCGCGCGACGCGTTTGGTTCTTCGTTAAACTTTGAAACATATTGTCAGCAGAGTTTTTGCGCTGATGCGATAACATGGCGCTGATTGTCCCGGCGATACGACGACCGGAACCATTCGTGGCTGGTGGCGCGTATATGCAGCATGTTCTTGTTTTTGATGTTGATGGGACACTGACGGCTTCCCGCCGGGCGATGGAGCCGGAATTTGCAGCGCTGTTCCTGCAACTGGCAGCGCATCATCCTGTTTATCTGGTCACGGGTAGCGACTGCACCAAGCTGTGCGAGCAGGTGCCTGTTGCAATCAGAAACGTGCTCAAGGGTGCGTTCTGCTGTTCGGGCAACGAGCTTTGGCACAACGGAAAAACGGTGTTTTCCATGAGCCACAGTTTCCCCGATGACTTGTCCGGGTTCGCCATGCAGCTGGTGGATGCGAGCCGGTTTCCTGTGCGTACCGGAAGGCATGTAGAGGAGCGGACGGGCACGTTGAATGTTTCGGTGGTCGGACGCAATGCCGGAGAAGCGGAGCGCCGCAGCTATGTGCGCCATGATACGAAGTTCGGCGAACGCGAGGCGATGATTGCTGCAATCGAGGCGCGCTTTCCCGATTACGAAGCGCATCGTGGCGGACAGATTTCCATCGATATCAGCCCGCGTGGCTGGAACAAGGGCAGGGTGGCGAGAGAAATCCTGTCGCGCCATCCTGATGCCAGGATTGATTTCTTCGGCGACCGGATATCGGGTCGCGGCAATGATGAACCACTCGCGGATGCATTGCGGGCTCTGGGCCCGCTGCATGTCATCCACGAGGTGCGCAATCCTGCCGAAACGCTTGCCATCCTGAAGCGTGACTATCTGCAGCCCCGGGTTGAAACGGCCAGGAAGGCCCGCTCAGCCAGCTTTGCCTGAGCGCCCGGTCAGCCGCGCTTGCGCAGGACCAGAACAAGCCAGTTGTCGCGAATATGCGCCTTGATGAAATCCATGCCGTGCTGGCGATAGGTCGCCACTATTCTTGCCTTCTGGTGCGGCAGCAGCCCGGACAGGATCACTGTGGCGCCGGGCAGGCAGTTTGCAGAAAGATCGCGTGCCAGAGCCTGCAAGGGGCCTGCAAGAATGTTGGCAATCACCAGATCGAACGGCCCTTCCTCCCGAAAGGCACGGTGGGCAAAACCGGGCGCGGTCTCACAGCGGATGCGTGAAATGACACCGTTGATACGGCAGTTTTCCCTCGCGACCCTGACTGCGACAGGATCGATGTCGGTTGCCAGAATGCGGGCTGGCAAGGCTTTTGCCACCCCAATCGCCAGCACGCCTGATCCGGTTCCAAGGTCAAGGGCGCGGGAATAGCGGTTTTCCTTGAGGCATTCACCCAGCATGTCGAGGCAGCCCGCTGTCGTGCCATGATGACCGGTGCCGAAGGCAAGGCCTGCATCGATCAGCATGGCATGTTCATGCGGGCGCGGCGCATCGCGGTCGTGGCTGCCATGCACGATGAAGCGCCCTGAACGCACCGGTACCAGCGCGCGCAACGTCTTTGCCACCCAATCATCGTCCTCAAGTAGCTCATGGCCGATGCCTGCGGGCAGGCCAGCTGCCGCAAGCGCATCTGCCATGCGCGTTTCGGCTTCCTCGCAGCGTTCGGTGTCGGCATAGACGGACACACTCCAGATGCCCTTGTCCTCGTCGACCTCGAAGGCGGATACGGGCCAGCCATCCTCCTCGAACACGTCTTCAAGGATTGCTGACACCTTGCGCGCGGCGGCGGTATTGGTGGTGATGAATAGCCTGGTCTGTCTCATTGCGTCTGTTTTTCCTGATCGGAAGATGCCGGTTTCTGCTCACGCTCCGGCTTTGGCCCGAATGAAATGATATGCGAGCCAACCGAAGGTTGGGGATTGGCTTGTGTAGAGACAAAGCGCAACTCGCTCGAGGGATTGATCCACAGGATCGGCACGGTTTTTTCCGGGCGGGAAGCCAGGAACGCATCCCAGCGAAACTCTTCCGTGATCCGCGACGAGGTGAAGGTCCAGCCGGTCGCGAGCTTCAGTTCCAGTTCTTCGAGGTCGAAACCGGGCTTCATCAGTGGCCTGCCGCCGATGGTGAAATGCAGTTCCTTGCGGTGGTTTTCGCTGTCGCGATCGCCAAGCTGGAAGACGCGGGAGCGACCGATCTCAGGCGCAAAATCGGTGCAGACCAGCGCGTTATAGGCATTGTTGTCGGTCGTGGCGATGAGGGCCTGATAGGTCTTTAGATCGAGATGGTGGTGGGCTGCCTCCGACAGGGTTTCGCCGAAAAACACCGGAACATTGGCGTGTCGCGCATGGCGCAGATGGTTCCAGTTGGCGTCGGAAATCTGCACCGGTATCTTGTATTCGATGAGTTTTGCCGCAAGCGCGGCACTCCAGGGGGAACTGCCAACGATCAGCAGGCCGGGCTTTTCGGAACTTCGCAAATCAAGCAGGCGTGCAAGAACAGGCAGGCTGAAACCGTGCAGCAGGATGGTGGCAGCAACGACGGCAAAGGTGTAGGCGATCATCCTCTCGCCGTCGGCGACGCCCATTCCCACCAGCGTAGTGCCGAAAAGGCCGGAAACCGCAACGGCCACAATCCCGCGCGGGGCAATCCATGCCGTCAGCAACCGCTCCTGCCAAGTGAGGCCCGCACCGATGGTCGCGATAAAAATGGCGATGGGGCGCACGACAAACAGCAGCGCCAAGACAAAGGCCAGTGCCTGCGGTCCGAGGCTCAGCACGGTTTCGGTCTTCAGCGATGCGGTGAGCAGGATGAACACCGCCGACACGAGCAAGATGGTGATTGTCTCCTTGAAGCGACGCATCTCCGCGAGGCTCGCAATGCGGGAATTGGCGAGCGTGATGCCCATGACCGTGACGGTGAGAAGGCCAGCCTCTTCCAGCACCATGTTGGTGGCGGCATAGGCGGCCAGCACGAAGGCGACGATGACCGGGGCCTTGAGGAATTCCGGCACATGGCCGCGCAGGAACAGCCAGATGATGAAACGCGAAAGCGCCCAGGCGCCGGGCACAGCGATGATGATCGCCAGCCCTACGCTCCAGGCGAGATGGCCGACGTCATGCACATTGCTCAAGATCAGAAATCCTTCGAAGGCAAGGACTGCAAACAGCGCGCCGATCGGATCGTTGACGATGGCCTCCCAGCGCAGGAGCGAGGCGGGGCGGGATTTCAGCCGCGCCTGGCGCAGAAGCGGCATGATGACGGTGGGGCCGGTGACGACGAGGATTGCGCCGAGGATGATTGCGACGGGCCATGACAGCCCACCGGCAAAATGGGCTGCCAGCGCGCCCATGAGCCAAACCAGCGGCCCGCCGATGAGAATGATGCGGCGCACTGCCTTCGAAGTCTCGCGGATTTCGGCGAAATTGAGCGTCAAGCCCCCCTCGAACAGGATGATCGCGACGCAAAGCGAAACGACCGGGCGGTAGATCTCGCCGAAATCGCGCACCGGGTCTATGAAACCCGTAAGCGGCCCGGCGGCAAGTCCGGCGATGAACAACAGGGCGATTGCGGGGAAATGCAGCCGCCATGCTATCCATTGCGCGGCGATGCCGGCAAAGCCGATCAGGGCAATCTTGAGTGCAATTTCCTGCATGGGCTTTTGGTCTCGCATTCCGGGATTCGATGCGCACAGATAACGCGGCGCAGCAAAACAATAAAGGTTTGAAGGAGAGGGGGGTGGGCACTGAAGGTGCGCGCCAGGCAGCGCAACATTCCTTACCAGCGCCTGATCGGCGAGGCAATCGAGGCTGCGCTGCGGTAGGCAATGGCCACAGTTCCGACTTTCAGGCCAGATTGGCCGGTGACATGGCAATCGACTGCAGGTCTTGTGCGTCGAGGACGTCGAGAAAGGCAGTGCGGGCCTTGTTCATCGTCTGGCGGAGCGTGCATCCGGGCAGGAAAACACAATGTGACTTCTCCTCCCGCATGCATTCGACGGTGGCAAAATCAGCTTCGATGGCGCGCACGATTTCACCGACCGAAATACTTGTCGCAGGCCGGGCAAGGCCGACGCCGCCGTTGCGGCCGCGTTGTGACTGCAACAGTTCCGCCCCTGCCAGTTTCGCCACAATCTTCATCACATGCGATTTTACCAGCCGCAAATGCCGGGAAATCTCGTCGACCGTCATGGTTTGATCCCGCGCCGCAAGCAGCATCATGATCCGGAGTGCAAAGTCGCTGGCTTGGTTGAGGCGCATGGAAATCCATAATCATTCATTTATTTTGTTGCTTTTACGCCATCGCCCGGCTAGATAAAAGATGCAAATTGGATGAATGAAAAACTCCAATGACCCAAACCAATTCGATTGTCGGACGGGCCGCCATGCATCCGTCCATCACAGAGGGGCAAATATCCCGACTCGTCGAGGAGTTTTACGGACGGGTTCGCTCCTGTCCGCGTCTAGGTGCGATTTTTGCGGACAGCATGTCCGGCTCCTGGGACGATCATCTTGAGAAGATGAAGGAGTTCTGGCGCTCAGTGCTGTTGCGCACCGGTGAATACAAAGGGCAGCCGGTGCCGGTTCATTTGAGGATCACGGAGATCGAGACGAGTGATTTCCAAACATGGATCGAGCACTTTGTGGACACGGCGAACGATGTCTTCAGCAAGGACGCTGCGCAAACGGTGATAGAGGCGGCAAGGAGGATTGCGACCAGCCTCTGGCTTTCGCGCCAGTCCGACCCGTTCGCATCGCCGCCAGCCTTTGCCGGATGAATGGTGCAGGACTGGCACCTCATCCACAAACCAACAATGGAGGCCAGGCATGGCATTTCTGAAAACGTTCACAACCGTGTTTTTCCTGCCCGGCACGCTGTTGCTCAAGCAGATGGGGATACCGGTTGAAGAGGATGGCGGAATTTTCCGCTCCTTCGTCAATTCGGTTTTTTGGGGCGCAGTTTTCCTCGGTATCGGCCTCAAATTCTGGATGTGAAACCGGCTGAAATCCCGCCGCTGGACGCCCGCTCAAATCGCGGAAATTTCAGGTGATTACCGCCTCTGGACAGGTGGACTACTATAACAACGCTGCCCCTATATGACCCCACGTCCTATCTTCTTGTTGTTTCAACCATCTTTCGTGCTCTTCAAATTTATCTGTAATGGTTTTCTGTTGCTGAGGATTCTGAACAGCATCCATTATTATCGTCGTTACTGCGCTAATCAGACCCTTGGCAAATTTTTCTGATAGTTCGTTCTTTCTATCGAACTCAATGCTGCTAATCTCACCCGAAGCGATTACCCTTTCAGCCCAAGCGTTATAGGCTCCCGCTTTTGCATCGAAATATGCCTGTTTTCGTGCGGCTGAGATCCGGATTTCTTTTCTGGCAACTTCGCAAATCTCGGGTAGCCAAGGCGTCAATTCACGCTCCAATCGTTCCTTTGTACAATTTGCTGCGTCTTCAAAGAGATCGTGCTCTGTAGAAATTTCCCCGCTTTCGTTGCTAGGAGTGATATTCCGGTATTTGTAAGCGGTAGTTAGTTTTGCAAGTTGATGCCCTGCCTCAGCCGCGAAATCGTTATGCATTTGTGAAAAGAACAATTGATGTTTAGTTGGTGTTGATTTGTATTGTTGCGACGAAGTTTGATATGCGGCATAGGCTAGAATATCGAGCTCTAGATTACTAAATGGTGCGGCACCATTCTCACCATTTTCGCCAAATCGCGTTGCATAGTACCGATGAGTTGACAAATATGCAGCCATAAGAAAGGTGGATGCATAATTGTAGTTACGCTCAACTTTATAACCAATAAAATAGGCCAATCCAAAGGCTTTTATTTTTGGCATGTCTTCATATTTGAACAATCTTGATATTTCTACAAAATTATCGTGCCAAAAAAATCTATCAAGATTGTATATATAGTTGTTTAACTTCCCATTCAAATGTAGTTTTTGATCAGCCTCTATCATGTCATCGTTTGTCAGAGATGAAAGTTTTACAGTTCTAGGCTCTGCTATGGAGTGAGAGGTGCTAAAAATATTAATAACAATGCTTAGTGTCAGCAGCAGTCGGTACATAATTTTCCCCTTTAACATTTTGAGGATAAGTTTAGGGGAATCAAAATATCAATTTGCTTAGTGTCTGTCCAAGAATCTGATTTGCGCCTTCACTCAACCCGACTTCTTGGACAGACACTTATGAGCAACACAAAGCCCCTCTGTAGGTTGGGGTATCTATCTCGATTGTTCGCGGATTGGAGTTTTCGTTCGCAATCATGGGGGCACGCATCAAACTGACGGGAGGCGGGTATGCACTGTTGTTTTGAGTGTCTTTCCCTACAGTGCATCATCCCCGGTTTCGCCGGTGCGGATGCGCATGGCTTCGCTAAGGTCCCAGACGAAAATCTTGCCGTCGCCGATCTTGTTCTGGCCCGCAGCTGAACGGATCGCTTCCACGGCGCGCCCGGCCGTTGCGTCATCGACGGCTGCCTCAAGCTTCAATTTTGGCACATAGTGGATCTGGTATTCGGCACCGCGATAGATCTCGGTCTGGCCCTTCTGGCGGCCATAGCCCTTGACCTCGGATACCGTCATGCCCTGCACGCCGATGGCGCCCAGCGCCTCACGCACAGCGTCGAGCTTGAAGGGCTGGATGATTGCCATGACCATTTTCATTGGTTTGTTCTCCCTCGTGTCAGAGCCGGTAGCCGGTTTCGCCGTGATGGGCGAAATCTAGGCCCTCGGTTTCCGCCTCGTCGCCAGCGCGCAAGCCGGTAACCCGTCTTGTGATGGCGACGATAACGACCGTGGCAAGGATTGACCAGACAGCGGTCGCCGCGACGCCGGTCAATTGCACCATGAGCTGACTGACCATGGTCTTGCCGTCTGCGAGGCCAGCGGAACTGGGGCCAAAGGCAGCCAGAAACGGAACCAGCAGCGTGCCGGTCGCGCCACCAATGCCGTGCACGGCAAGCACGTCGAGGGAATCGTCAATGCCGAAGCGGTGCTTGACGAGATCAACGGCAAGGTAGCAGATCACGCCGCCTGCAAGGCCCAGCACCACCGCGCCAGCCGGGCCGACCGTGCCGGAGGCGGGTGTAATGGTGGCAAGCCCGGCGATGGTGCCGGTGACAAGGCCAATGAGCGACGGCTTGCCGAACTTGACCTTTTCAATGACCAGCCAGACCAGCGAGGCGGTGGCGGCGGACATGTGAGTTGAGAGCATGGCCATGGCGGCATTGCCATTGGCGGCAACGGCGGAACCGGCATTGAAGCCGAACCAGCCGACCCACAGCAGCGACGCGCCGACCATCACCATCCATGGGGCGTGTGGCGGATTGACCCGCTTGGGGAAGCCCTGGCGGCTGCCGAGCATCAGCGCGATGACGGCAGCGGATGTGCCTGCGGTGACGTGGACAACGATGCCGCCGGCAAAATCGATCACCCCCTGGCTGGCGAGCCAGCCGCCACCCCAGACCCAGTGCGTGACCGGGGCATACACGAGGATCAGCCAAAGGCCGGAAATCAGCATGACGGCGCCAAAGCGGATACGCTCGACAAAGGCACCCACCATCAACGCCGGGGTGATGATGGCAAAGGTCATCTGGAACATGGCGAACAGCGCTTCGGGCAGGGTGCCGGCCAGGCTGCTGCGGGTCATGTCGCCCATGAAGGCCTTGGAAATGCCGCCGATCCAGGCATTGCCTTGTGAAAAGGCCAGCGAATAGCCGATGGCGAACCACAACAGCGACACCAGGCAGGCAATGGCAATGCAGTGCATGAGCACCGACAGCAGGTTCTTCGACTGGACAAGGCCTGCGTAAAACAGGCCCAGGCCGGGCAGGGTCATCAACAGCACCAGTGCGGTGGAAGTGAGAATCCAGGCGGTATCAGCGGCGTTCATGTCAGATATCCCGTCACAATCCTGTCTTGCCGGATTTTTCATTCCGGATTTGCGGGATGAGTGAGCTTAATTTTTGAGCAAGTTCAAGTGGGTCAAAAGTCGTGACTGTGAAAAATGAGGCAATTGCTGCGCAGTCGCCGGTTGCGCCTTTCCGCGGAAAATGCCAATTTTACCTCCGGTGCGGGCCAAAAACCGGCGCATTTTGCCCAAAACGGCAGCAACAGGTGATGAGGCCCGCGATGAGCCACCCCAAAACCGGCGAAACATGGGATGCTGCGTTTCGGGCGGGCAAATATGATTTTCTCCACAGGGAAAGTGAAAAAGAGCGGCTGAAAGTGATTGCCGGGCTGGTGGCGGCATTTGCCGACAGGCAAGGCATTTGCGAGGTGGTGGATATCGGCTGCGGCGAGGGGCTGTTGCTGCCCCTGCTCGATGCGGCCCAGGTTTGCCGCTATGTGGCGGTTGACATTTCCAGTGTGGCGCTGGAGCGCATTCCGCAATCGGATATCGAGGTGGTCCGGCTTTGCACGAGCCTGGGAGACTGGGACGGCAAGCCCGAGCCAGCAGCGCCGCGCATGATCATTGCAAGCGAAATCCTCTATTATGATCCCGATGGCGTGGCGGAACTGGTGCGGGTCGCACGATCAGGCAGCATGGCGCAGCGCGTCATCGTTTCCTGTGTGGCGGCGCATCCCGGCAAACCGAACTGGGCAGAAGCCTCGACGCGGCTGTGGCGGGAATTGGCATCCTCGCCGCTCACGGAAGTCTCCCGCCATGCCGTTAGCGATGAACAGAGCGGCATCAGCTGGGACATTGGGGCTTATAGCCTGTAGGCGTGGATCAGATCGCGTTGCGCACCGGCTGGTTCAGCGTGCGGCCGTCAACTGTGACGAGGCATTTGGCGTCGATTGCCGGCCAGACCTGTTCTGCGCAGGATGGTGCCTTGCCGAAGGCGGCCTCAATGCGGTTCGCCCAGTCTTGCGCGTGGGTGTTGCCGGCGGCATTGGCGGCATAGACGCTGAAAGCTGCGGTGATCGTGGCTGCCAGAACGACCAGAAACACAAAATTTGTGGCTGACTTGTTCATTTGGGTAATCCCTCCTTGCGGTGACGGGTCCTCGCCGTCGATGAAACCAAGATAGGGGAGTTTTTCCATTACAGATGTGACAGGATGCACAGTGCGGGAAAGCGTGTGTTGACAAACTTTGCCATAAGCCCCATTTTTTCAGGGACAGGAGAGGTTCCCATGGCAACGATGAATGTGTCACTTCCTGATGGCATGAAGGATTGGGTCGAAGACCACATCAAGGACGGCAGGTTCGCCAATACCAGTGATTATGTCCGGCACCTGATCCGCAAGGAGCAGCAGCGGTCCGAAGCGATTGCCGTTGTGCAGCGCGCGATTGACGAAGGTCTGGCGAGCGGCGAGCCCGAGGTTTTTATTGCAGCCGATTTCAAGGCCCGAATGCGTGCGTCATGACGCCTGACAGACCTGGCAACTACCGGCTCACTCCAAAGGCAATTCTCGATCTTGAAGATATCTGGCGTTATACGGCTGATAACTGGTCCGTCGATCAGGCGGAACGCTATGTCGACAGCTTGACCGGAGCCTTTGACACGATTGCGGCCATGCCGGAAATTGCCCGTGAACGGCTGGAGTTCACTCCCGCAGTGCGCATTCACGTGATAGGCAGGCACCTGATTATTTATCAGGTGGTAGCAGACCATGTCGTCATCATCCGCATTCTGGGGGCCAGTCAGGACTGGGCAGCCATCTTGGCGCTGCTGGATGCGTGATGAATGCTGCCGACAACGGTGGATCCCCCAAATTCGAAACCCGCAGGAGCAATGCCCGCAGTCAGGCATGATCCTTCACTGTTTCACACCCCTTCGACAAAACTGTCGAGCACGCGTTTCTGGCCGGCCTTGTCGAAGTCAATGGTCAGCTTGTTGCCGTCGATCACGGCAATCTGGCCATAGCCGAATTTGAGGTGAAAAACCCGGTCGCCGATATTGAAATCCGAAGACGGATTGTTGATCGAGGATGCAACCAGTTCGCCCTCGATTGTATGGTTTCGGGTAGTTGGGCCGGAGCGTGTGCCCCAATTGGAGCGGGCGGCGTCCGGGTTCCTTTGCTGCGCGCGCTGCCAGCCGGGCGTTGAATAGGCGTTCTTGAACGGGTCGGTCGTGTCGAAGCGCGACGCGCCATAGGCGCCGCCCACCGAGCGTGCGCCATATCCGCCATAGCTGGAGCCGGTCTCGGCGATCTCGACATGCGATTGGGCGGGCGGTGTGTTGGGCGCTTCCAGTTCATCGACAAAGCGCGAGGGCATGGTCGATTGCCACATCCCGTGAATGCGCCGGTTGGAGACGAAGGCGATGGTGCAGTTGCGCCGCGCGCGGGTGATGCCGACATAGGCAAGTCGACGCTCTTCCTCGAGGCCTGACCGCCCGCCTTCGTCAAGCGCACGCTGATGCGGAAACAGGCCTTCCTCCCAGCCAGGCAGGAAGACGGTGTCAAACTCCAGGCCTTTGGCCGAATGCAGCGTCATCAGCGACACAGCGTCAAGATCGGCATTATTGTCGGTGTCCATCACCAGGCTGACATGCTCAAGGAAACCGCGCAGGTTTTCGAACTCCTCCATGGAACGCACCAGTTCCTTGAGGTTTTCAAGCCTGCCGGGAGCCTCCGCCGAACGATCGTTCTGCCACATCTCTGTATAGCCGGATTCGTCGAGTATCTGTTCTGCGAGCTCATTGTGCGGCATGGCGTCAATCAGGCCGGCCCAGCGCTCGATATCGGCAGTCAGGTGCTTGAGAGTAGCGCGCAGTTTTGGCTTCAGTTCCTCGGTATCCACAAGTTCGGTGGCGGCCTGCAACAGCGGAATGTTGTTGGCGCGGGCGGTGTCGTGGATGAAGCGCAGCGTCGCGTCGCCTACGCCGCGTTTGGGCGTGTTGATGATGCGCTCGAATGCAAGGTCATCGGCGGGCTGGCACACGATGCGGAAATAGGCCATCGCGTCGCGGATTTCGAGCCGCTCATAGAAACGCGGGCCGCCGATCACACGGTAGTTAAGGCCAAGCGTGACGAAACGGTCCTCGAATTCGCGCATCTGGAAGGAGGCGCGCACAAGGATGGCCATGTCGTTGAGCGCATGGCCCTGGCGTTGCAACTGCTCGATTTCCTCGCCGATGCCGCGCGCTTCCTCTTCAGAATCCCACCAGGCGCAGACGCGAACCCGGGGATCGTCCGGGTTGGGTGTCTCGGTGAACAGCGTCTTGCCGAGGCGGTCCTCGTTGCGCGAGATCAGATGCGCCGCGACACCCAGAATGTGCCCGGTCGAACGGTAGTTGCGCTCGAGCCTTATGACCCTGGCGCCGGGAAAATCCTTCTCGAAACGCAGGATGTTGTCCACTTCCGCGCCGCGCCAACCGTAGATCGACTGGTCATCATCGCCGACGCAGCAGATGTTCGGCAGGGATTGTTGTTTGTTGACCGGGCGCAAATCTTGCGCTTCGCTGCGCTCAACGTGTGATTTGGGTGTTTGCTGGCGCAAATCTTGCGCTTCGCTGCGCTCAACGTGCGATTTGCGCTGGGCCAGAAGCCGCAGCCACATATATTGTGCGACGTTCGTGTCCTGGTATTCGTCGACCAGGATATATTTGAAGCGCTGCTGGTAGTCGGCCAGCACGTCGGGATTTTCGCGGAACAGCCGGATTGACTCTGTCAGCAGGTCGCCGAAATCCACCGCATTGAGTGTTTTCAGCCGGTCCTGATAGAGCTGGTAGAGTTCACGGCCCTTGCCATTGGCGAAGGCGCGGGCGTCGCCTTCGGGTATCTTGTCAGGCGAAAGTCCCTTGTTCTTCCAGCCATCGATCATGCCTGCCAATTGGCGCGCCGGCCATCGCTTGTCGTCAATGCCCTCGGCGCGGATGATCTGCTTGAGCAACCGTATCTGGTCATCGGTATCAAGGATCGTGAAATTCGATTTCAGCCCGACAAGTTCAGCGTGGCGGCGCAGCAGTTTGACACCAATCGAGTGGAATGTACCAAGCCAGGGCATGCCCTCGACCTGCTCACCGACATAGCGCCCGATGCGCTCCTTCATCTCGCGCGATGCCTTGTTGGTGAAGGTTACAGCAAGGATTTGCGATGGCCAGGCAAGGCCGGAGGCAAGGATATGGGCAATGCGCGAGGTGAGCACGCGGGTCTTGCCTGTGCCTGCGCCCGCCAATACCAGCAAGGGGCCTTCTGTCGTTACGATTGCCTCATGCTGCTCGGGATTGAGCCCTTGCAGCCATGGCTGCGCTGCGCCACCGGACTTGGCAGCCAGGGCGCGCGCGGCAATCCCGCCGGAGCTGGCGGGTGATTCGGAATGTGGGTTGTTCATCCGCTGAATTTAGTGATTCCGGCGCGAATTGGAAGCTTTGCGGGACGATGTCACAACAGATATTGAAGGTAATGCCCATCAAGGGCCGTCTCTCCCAGCCAGCAAAATTCGCCGATCTCGTCATCGCGCAGAGGTCGCCCTTTGTGAAGTCGGGAAATTGCCTGGAGAATGGCTTCACAATCTTCTTCTGTGCTTGATGCATATACCGCAAACCGTCTTTCGACGCCTGCCATGTCGGCCAGCCGTGCGGCCGGCATGGACGGAATTCTTTCTTTCGAGCGGTTGAGCAGCAAAACGGGCGTCCTGTATTCCAGCGCTTCTATCATGACTGACGTAACGCCTTCGCTTACCACAAGGTCAGCCTCTTCAAGGGATCTGGAATAGGAGTCTGCGCTGGCATTGCGGATATTGCTTCCCATATCGGCCAACGGATCAACATGATAGGGCAACAAGCCCCGGTCTAGCTGCGGGGAGACAGCACCCGGTGTGTCTGCAGTTGTCACCTTGATACGCATATCGAGTTGCCAGTCCTGCCTTCGGGCGACAATGCCAGCGAGGAATTTGGCTACATCAAGGGTTTCGTGGCACGTTGCGGTGAGGGCAGGAATTGCCATGTGCCAGGGAAAGAAATTGGGGGCCAGCAATATCCTGAACGGTTTGTTCTGGTCCGACGGGCCCGATTGCGGCTTTACCCGGTTGACCGGCACTATCCGGCAGTTTTCGGGTGCACGAATAGCTTGAACCGGGGATCTGGGCACGATGGTTCTGACATCAGTGGTCCAGTTGTTTCCGCTTGATGCCATGATGGCGCTGGCCCGCTCGCGCAATTCACCGCCATGAATAACCATGCAGCCATGGCTTTCCTCGACCGTTTCAATGCCACGCTCAAGACAGGCGTGGGCCAGCGCCACTTCCAGCGGATTGGCTGGCGAATCCAGGACAACCAGTTTCAGGTTCTGGCCAAAGCGGTTCAGGAAACCGTCCACCGTGGCCTTGCTGGCGGTGAGCTCTGCCAACAGGTGAAGAACGAAACTTCGTAGAGCCGATTGCGACAGGGAAAGATGCTCGCAGTTGATTGAAATATTGCCGATTGCGGTGGCAAGGCGTTCATCGACATGGGGTGCAAGCGGCAAGAGCTTGATCCGTGATGCCTTGTGACGCTGATAAAACGAACGGACAGCCTGCTGTGTGTTCTGGCTGACCGTATGGAACCGGTTTCGCGCCGACAGGGTCATGCGCAGAAATCGCGGCCAGTCCGGCTGCGGATCGGTGCGGGCATTGTTGGCCCGCATGTCCAGTACATATGGCCTTGAAAACGGGTTGAGTACCGGCAGGAACGGCGGGGAGGAGAGGGTGGGTGAACCCGAAACAACTTTCGGCTCAGATGCGCCGGGTCGGCCGAAACCGGCCTCAAGACTTGCCAGTTCTCCGTTGATCAGGCGCATGCCATCGGCGTTTTCGCGCATGGCTACAAGGACAAAGCGCTGATGGGCGGACAGTTGCTGAAGCAGTTCGCGTTCGACCAAATGGCGCCAGCTTTCACGGACGCCGAATTCGGCCAGCATTGTTGAAATTGTGCGGATCAGCGCCGTGATCGAATCGAGTGCCTCGCGCTGCCGGGATTCCGGGAAGCCTCCGTCGGATGAAATGTATTTCAAGCCAGTTTCGCTGATCGCTCTTTCCAGCGATTTTGAACCGGCGACGAAGCCAAGTCCGGGGTTGGCCAAATGCAAGGTCCTGAGTCTTGAGACCTGGCTCCGGCTGGTCACGAAAAGCAGATTGGGCAGGCTATCGGATTTCATCAAATAAACCGGGGCTGGTGTTCAATCTGTCTGATGGAGGCAAATGTTTGGCCATCATGCCTGTATCCCGCAGTGGGGCCAGCTATGCAAGCCACCCGGGAGGCTAGGCTTGACATCAAGGTGTCGGCAGGCAATTGGAAGGGCATTCAAAACATCAGGGATATGGCTATGATCAGGGTTTTCATCGGTTTCGACACGCGTGAGGCAACAGCGTATCACGTATGCTCCAACAGCATCATCCGCCAGTCCAGCGACGTGGTCAGCATAACCCCGCTGCATCTGGGCAATTTGAAAACCTATGAGGAAAAACACTCAGACGGTTCCAATCACTTCATCTACACGCGGTTCCTGATCCCGCACCTGATGGAATACAAGGGCTGGGCACTGTTTATTGACGGCGACATGATCTTGAGGGACGACATCGCCAAGTTGTGGGCCTTGCGTGATGACAGCAAGGCTGTGATGTGCGTGCACCATGACTACAAGACCAAGACGCAATCCAAATATCTTGGTTCGGTCAACCAGGACTATCCGCGCAAGAACTGGTCAAGCGTTGTGTTGTGGAATTGCGAACACCCGGCCAACAGAGTTGTGACACCGGAATTCGTGGCCAACGGGACTGGAGCAACCCTGCACCGGTTCACCTGGCTTGACGACAATCTGATCGGCGAATTGCCCATTGAGTGGAACTGGTTGCCGGACGAATTCGGGGAAAACCAGGATGCCAAACTACTGCATTTCACGCTTGGAACGCCATGCTTTCACGAATACGCAAATGTTCCCATGGCTGCCGAGTGGCACCATGAGAGGATGTTGACCGACTACTGCCTGCAGCGCAGCAGCGAGTGAGGCGTGCTTTGGCAGTCACCAATTACCCGGAAAGCAGAACATGAAAACCAGATCCCTTGGCCGCACCGGCATCAATGTAAGCCAGATTTGCCTTGGCACCATGACCTGGGGATCACAGAACAGCGAAGCCGAAGCACATCGCCATATGGATTATGCGCTCGAACGCGGTGTCAACTTCTGGGATACGGCGGAGATGTATCCGACAACGCCACGCCTTGCAGAAACCACCGGGCGCACCGAGGAATTCATCGGAACCTGGATTGCAAAGTCCGGCAGGCGGGCAGAAGTGGTACTGGCGACCAAGGTCACAGGCGGCGGCAACAAGGATATCCGGCATGGCGCACCTGCTTCGGGTGCGTCAATGCGGGAGGCGCTGGAAGGCAGCCTGCGGCGGCTGCAAACCGATCATGTCGATCTTTACCAGTTGCACTGGGGCAATCGCGGCTCCTACCATTTTCGCCAGACCTGGAAATATGACCCGTCAGGGCAGGATACCGGCAAGGCTCTGGACAATTTTCACGACATTCTCGAAACGGCGGGCGCGCTTGTGCGCGAAGGCAAGATCCGGGCCTTCGGTCTTTCCAATGAAACCGTTTGGGGAACTGCACAATATCTTCGCATCGCAGCCGAAGCCGGCTTGCCGCGCGTTGCAACCATCCAAAACGAATACAGCCTTTTGCACCGGATATTCGACACGGACTTTGCCGAGTTGAGCCATCACGAGGATGTTGGCCTGCTTGCGTTCTCTCCGCTTGCAGCAGGACTGTTGTCCGGCAAATATCTTGGCGGGACAGTTCCAGTCGGTACTCGCATGTCGATGCAGCCGGATCTGAACGGACGCTCGAACCCGCAGTCGCAAGCAGCGCTTGCCGGATATGATGCTGTTGCCAGAAAACACAGGCTCAACCTCGCCCAGATGGCCATTGCCTTCTGCCTGACGCGTCCGTTCATGACGGCGGCAATCATCGGTGCGACTGACATGGACCAGTTGAAAACCAATATTGATGCAGTGGAATTGGAACTCGGTACAGAGGTGCTTGAGGATATAGGCGAGGTATACAGGCAATATCCCGTCCCGATGTAACAGCGGTCACACGAAGTTTATTGGAACGGTCGCGATGTTGTCGCATTATCCCGTCACTGCGAAATCTTGTTTTTACAGGGGATCCGAAAAATGAGTGACAATCGCCGCCCTGCCATCACCCAGGCCATGATCGATGCCTATGACGAATATACGCATCTGACGCTGGACCGTCGTCGTTTCATGGAACGGCTGCGCCAGCTTGCGGGATCAGCCACTGCCGCGGCTGCCATCGCGCCGATGCTGGCTGCAAGTTCTGCTGCAGCTGCGATCATTGCTCCCGATGATACACGACTGGAGACCGGCAAGACTGCGTTTGAGGGAGCGATGGGGGAAGTTGGTGCTTACTATGCGCGGCCAGCCAGTTCCGATGCCCGGCTTCCCGCGGTTATCGTGATTCATGAAAACCGCGGTCTCAACGCGCATATCGAGGATGTTGCCCGACGGATGGCGTTGGAAGGATTTCACGCGATAGCGCCGGACTTTCTGTCGATATCCGGCGGTACTCCGGCTGACGAAGACAAGGCGCGTGGCATGATTGGCGAGCTTGATGGTGCGCAAACCACCGAAGACGCTGGTGCTGCTGTTGCCTATCTCGAGGGTCTGAACAGGACCAATGGCAAGGTGGGAGCAGTTGGTTTTTGCTGGGGTGGGGGGCTGGTGAACCAGCTCGCGGTGCATTCTGCCGACCTGAGCGCTGGTGTCGCCTATTACGGGCGCCAGCCTTCAGCAGACGATGCAGCGAAAATCCAGGCAGCAATGCTGTTGCACTATGCCGGGCTCGATGACCGCATCAATGCAGGCATTAACGCATACAAGGCGGCACTTTCAGCGGCGGGCAAGGATTTCACCATTCACGTGTATGATGGTGTCAATCATGCCTTCAATAACGACACGTCCGAGGCGCGCTACAACAAGGAGGCCGCCGATCTTGCCTGGAAAAGGACCATCGCCTTTTTCAAGGAAAAGCTCGCTTGATGATCCAGCTGGAAGAGCCAGCTTGGGGAGTCTACAGGTCACGCCATCGCAGATGAACAGCGCTTGCCGTGCACACGGTTTTCGAGCATCCTGCCGCTTCGCGGGATGGCACGGCAAGGCAAGCTGTTGCCGGCGACACGGGGGCAGGGCAGGCGGAAATTGAAAGGGAATGATGGAATGGCGATATTTCGGGGAGCGGTGGCGCCTGTGCTTGCGGCAACGATCTGGATTTCCGTGTCCGAGTTCTTCCGAAACGAATTCTGGCTGAAAGAGTTCTGGGCCGGTCACTATGCGAAGCTGGGACTTGAATTTCCTTCTGCACCAGTCAATGGAATGATCTGGGGGCTGTGGGCACTGTTGTTTGCCATCGCCATCAGGACAATCCTGATGCGTTTCGATCTGGTGTCCGGGGCGCTGCTGGCGTGGTTGGTCGGCTTTGTGCTGATGTGGGTCGTCACCTTCAATCTCGGCGTGCTTCCCCTGGAAATCATTCCTTATGCAATTCCGCTCAGCCTGCTTGAGGCATTTGTAGCGGCCTGGCTTATCACCAGGCTGACGCCGGGAAAGACAGGATGATCGCCGGATAGTGCCAAATGGCCAGCTGAGCCGCTACGACCTATTCGGATATGCGCAGATCGGAAATCTCGTTGCCGATTGCCTGCATGGCGCTGGCAATCGCGTCGCCGGAAACGTCGTAATAGTATTTGGTGCCTGCGGAATTGCTCGATGCACAGCTGTATAGCAGGTCCTTGACCGATGAACCGTTCGGCACGTCATAGGCAATGGTGAAAATCTTGTAGGCAGCTTCGCCATCTGCATCGACAATCGCCTTGATGTTGTCGCAGGCCTGCTCGGTGTGGATGTTCATCGCGCCGACATTTGACTGCCAGGTGGTCAGTCCACCCATGACACGCTCTTCCTTGCCATAGCCCCATGGATAATATTCGGTCTCGTTCCAGGTCGACTGGCTCGGATAGGTGTTGTTCCCGTCCGTCAGCAGGATGATGTATTTGTCGTTTTCCGGGACATCATAGCCTCGTCCGCCGGTGAACGGTTCTCCTGGCGAGAGTGTGCGCCAGCCCCAGACAAGACCTGCCTGCACATTGGTGTAGCCACCGGCATCCATGCCGTCGACCGCATCAATGGCAGTCTGCTTGTCATTGGTCAGTACCTGGATCGGGTCGGTGGTGCAGCCCTGGTTCGGGCCCCAGTCACCGAAGTCGCGACTGCGTGTCCTGCCCATCTGGTAGCGCGTACTGGTCCTGGCTTCGGATTTCGTCCAGGGCGCATCGACATTGTATTTCGCGGTCCATGACTGGCGCCACAATTGCCGGGTGAAGTTTTGCGATGTGTAGCTGGTCAACGGGTAATCGGGACCGGGTCTGCGATAGTCATTCAGATAGCTGTTCCTGTAGTCGCGATCTTCCTTCTTGTGGACATAATCCGGCTCGTCGGGTGCGAACATTGGTACGATCAGCGTATCGGGAACAAGTTCATCGGGAGCGTCATCAGTAACGTTGTAGGGCCAGGGACGCATTTCGACGCAACCGGCCCAGTCAACGCCGAGCTTGTCATACAAGGTCCAGCGCGACAGCCATTGGGTCGTGCCGAGCGAGTAAACCGAGAACATCGCGAGCTGGTCAGCGGTCGGGTTGGGGCCGAGTGTTTCGGTAAAGGTTGTTGCTCCCTTGTATCCGTCACCGGTCTTGAAGGAGTTGGGCCATGGGTCGCCGCGGGTGTCGGCGCCGAGCCAGTCGAAATTCTCGTGATGGACCGATGACCAGCCATAGCGGTCCATCCATGGTGCGCCTCGATATTGCGAGCCGATGTTGACCGAACTGCCGAAGGGTACAACCGAAATCTTGATCGGATCCGGCTTGTTGGAAAGGGCTGCGGTGGAGTGCAGGGCAGTAATCAGGTTAGTTGCCGCCAGCTTTGCGCGCTCGATGCGGGTGTCCGATGTTGAGCCGGTATAGCTGTCCATCGAACCCGAATTGTCGATGACGATGGCAACTTCCACTGTGCGATTGCCCGCAGCAACGGTCGCGGAGACTGCGAGGTTGAAATCCTCGACGCCGATGAACTTGCCCATGACCGTCTTCTGATCGTAGCCAGCGGACAATTTTACGGTATTGCCCCCGGTTGCGCTCGTGCCGAAGTCCAGCAGAAACTTGACATCACCTGGCTTGATGTTGTTGTCGAGATTGGCATCGAAAAAGTTGCGGGCATATTGCTCCAGATAGGCCCGGTCGGAGCTTGCGGACAATTCCTTGCCGGTGGCAAGGGCAGCTGCATCCAGCGCATTCTGGATGTTCGACTTGGCATCGACAAGACGTGAATATTCAACGGCGGCGGCTGCCGTCCCGAAGAGCGGCACAGTCAAGATCGCGAACAGCGGACCATAGGTCGCTCCGGTATCCCTCAGGAATTCACGAAATCGTATCAGCATTCAGACGGCCGCCCGGCTAGAGGATGAACACTCATCCATTTAGCCGCCTATCTAACGCCGTACCGGTTACACTTTGATTAGCCGGAAAGGTAAAGCTTTAGCAAAGAACGCCCGCAGGGCTGTTTTGAGGAAGAAAGGCGATGGTGCCAGTTTTTTCCAAAGCTTGTGGCAATCGCTGTCCTGCAATCCTATTGGGTGGATATGCGGGGTCATTGGGGGCTTTGATCCGCTGGTGGGGTTGTTTCCCAGCGTGGGACTGGGCTATCGATCAGGACCTTCCAAATTGCCGGATTGTGCCATGAATCCCCAGTCTCCGAGCGCGAAACCAACAACTGCCGTCTCGCATGACAGCATCCAGTCACAAATCAAGGGGGAGCGAGAAGTCACGCTGCCGCTTCTTGTGTTCTTTGCATTCGTGGTCGGCATCGTCGCGGCACTTGGGGCAATTGCCTTCAAATACATGATCGCGGTCATCTACAATTTTTCATTTTATGGCATTTTTTCACTGGAACTCGATCCCAATACCTATGGCGAACCGAGCCCGTGGGGGGCTGGGATCATCCTGGTTCCCGTCATTGGCGGGCTGATCGTGGTTTTTCTCGTACGAAGTTTCGCTCCGGAGGCCAAGGGGCATGGCGTGCCGGAGGTGATGTTCGCGATCTATCACCGCGATGGCAATGTGCGCGGCATTGTCTCGGTGGTAAAGGCTTTTGCTTCGGCGCTTTCCATCGGAACGGGAGCCTCGGTCGGCCGCGAAGGACCGATCATCCAGATTGGTTCGTCTTTCGGTTCGACCTTCGGTCGGCGCCTCGGTCTCATCCGCTCGCAGAAGATCATATTGCTGGCAGCAGGTGCCGGCGCCGGGATTGCAGCGACTTTCAATACGCCGCTTGGAGGAGTGCTGTTCGCAGTCGAGGTGCTGCTGCCGGAAATCTCGCCGCGCAGCTTCCTGCCGGTGGTCGCGGCGACCGCCACGTCGACCTATGCCTACCGGTTGATCATCGGCGCCGAGGCGACCTTCCACATACCTATCTGGAAACAGCTTCCGCTATCGACAGCGGTCAATTTTTCCGAGATCGGCCTTGCGGCCATAACCGGCATTGCCGTAGGGGTGGCGGCCTACCTCTTCGTCAAGCTGCTCGCATTCATGGAAGACAAGTTTGAGGAGATGCCTCTCAATCCGTATGTGCAGAACGTGATCGGCATGACCATGGTGGGCGTTCTTGGCTATTTCTTCTTGCTGAACAGCGGCCATTACCATGTGATGAGCGTGGGCTATTCTACAATCCAGGACATCCTGTCGGAAAACCATCTCGGAGTGGTGCTGCTTCTGGCGCTGTTTGCCGGCAAGCTGGTGGCAACAACAGTCAGCCTGGCGTCGGGGGCATCGGGCGGCATCTTTTCGCCAAGCCTGTTCATGGGGTGCACCCTAGGGGCAGCCATTGGCACCATTGGTCAGTATGCCATGCCGGATGCCAACATCTCGATCGCCGTCTTTGCGATGATTGGAATGGGTGCGATGGTTGGAGCTGGCACAAGTGCTGCCATGACCGCAATCATCATGATCTTCGAGATGACGCGCGACTACAACATCATCCTCCCGCTGGTAATGGCGGTAGCGGTGGCGCTGGCTGTGCGCCGCGCGCTTGTTGCCAATGACATTTACACGATCAAGCTGCGAAAGCGCGGGCGTGCGATTCCGACCGACCGCTCGACCAACATGTTTCTGGTGCAGCCAGCGCGTGAGGCGATGTCACGCAATTTCCTGCAATTGCCGGAGGAAATGACCGTGTCGGAAGCAGTCAAGCAGGTGAATTTCGAGATCAACCGCGTCATCGTCACGTCAGGGCCGCGCATTGCCGGCTTCGTCAGGTTTGCCTCAATTCCATACCAGCCGGACAAGTTTGCAGGACAGAAACTCGGCGATATCATGAAGACCGATTTCGTGATCGCGACGCCGTCGAACAACCTCAACGCGGTTGTCACGCGCATGAGCAGGCGTGACCGCTCCTTTGCCATCATTGTCAATACTGAATCGGGTGTTCCACGTTCCGATGATGTCGAGGGCATCATCGACCGCGAGGAATTGGCCCAGGCGCTGATTGGCAATCACTATTCATAGGTTGAGCGGGGGGTAGAGCGGGGGTTGAGCAGGAAATTCCGGGCAGACCGAGATTCCTCCAGCCGCATGGCGCTTTGCCCTTGTCCTGTTTGTTTGGCGCAGGCAATAATGGCGCGTGAATCCGGGGCATGGAGGAATTGCCGGTGGCGCTGGCCGATCTGGAGAAACCGCAAAGGAATGACGCTGGTATCGCAACGGCGCTGGATGTGTTGCGACAGCGTTTTGGCGAGCAGTTCAAGACCTCGCAATCACTGCGGGAGCAGCACGCGCATACGACCACCTACATCCCGGCGCAACTGCCCGATGGTGTGGTTTTCGCCAACAGCGAAAGTGATGTGCAGGATGCGGTTTCGATCTGCGCCCAATACAAGGTTCCCGTGATCCCGTTTGGCACCGGAACTTCGCTTGAGGGTGGGGTGAACGCGCCTGCAGGCGGAATCAGCATCGATCTCAACGGCATGAACAGGATCGTGCGGGTTGACGCGGAAGATCTGGATGTCGTGGTCGAACCAGGTGTCACCCGCGAACAGCTCAACGAATATCTGCGTGATACGGGCCTGTTCTTTCCGATTGACCCGGGTGCCAATGCGTCACTGGGAGGCATGGCGGCGACGCGCGCCTCAGGCACCAATGCCGTTCGATATGGCACGATGCGCGAGAACGTCATCAGCCTTCGCGCTGTGATGCCGGACGGCCGGGTGATCAAGACAGCACAACGCTCGCGAAAATCATCGGCCGGCTATGACCTGACCAAACTTCTGGTCGGCTCGGAAGGCACGCTTGGCGTGATCACCCAGCTGACCCTGAAACTCTATGGCATTCCGGAAGCGATGTCGGCGGCGACATGCTCGTTTCCTGATGTGGAGTCCGCCTGCAATGCCACCATCATGGCCATGCAGAGCGGGATACCGATGGCCCGGATCGAGCTGCTCGATACCGAATCGGTCAAGGCGATCAATGCCTATTCGAATACCGGCTTTGCCGTGTCGCCAATGTTGTTGCTGGAGTTCCACGGTACATCTGCAGGTGTTGCCGAGCAGGCTGAACTCTTTGGTGCGATTGCCGATGATTGCGGCGGTACGGATTTCAAGTGGGTGACGAAAGCCGAGGATCGCTCGAAAATGTGGAAAGCGCGCCACGATGCCTATTGGGCGATGAAGGCGGCCGCACCGGGCATGGATGCGCTTTCCACGGATGTCTGCGTGCCGATATCCCGGCTTGCGGAATGTGTCACCGAAACCCAGCGTGACATTGCCGAAAACGGACTGTTTGGCCCCATACTGGGGCATGTGGGTGACGGAAACTTCCATGTAGCACTGTGCTTCGACCGCAATGACCGGGACCAGATGAAGCTGGCCGAGGATGTGGTCGAGCGGCTTGCAATGCGCGCGCTTGCCATGGAGGGGACATGCACCGGCGAACATGGCATAGGGCAGGGGAAGCGGCGTTTCATGCGGCTTGAGCATGGGGCGGCGGCTGACCTGATGATCGCCATCAAGAATTCGATCGATCCGGACAATATCATGAATCCATCCAAGGTCCTCGCCTTGCCCGAAACATGATTGCCCGAAACATGATTGGCCGAGAGCTGGTCTGAATGCCGATAAATCCATACCAACGGGAGAGTTGACGCTGTATCGCCTTTTCGTCCTGTTTGGCGGTCTACTCGTGCTGGCATTGTTTGCAGCACTGATCGCGCCAATGTTCATCGACTGGACAAGCTATCGCGACACTTTCGAGCGCGAGGCATCGCGCGTCGTCGGCCAGAAGGTAAAGGTCAACGGCCAGGCGAGCATGCGCATACTGCCATTGCCGGCACTTACATTCACCGATCTGTCGGTCGGTACGAATGCCGACGGCACGCCGATGATGACAGCGGATGTGTTCTCGCTTCATGCCGAATTGATGCCGTTCATTTCCGGGCAGGTGCGTATTGTCGACATGACGCTGACGCGACCGAAGGTAATTGTCGATGTTGGTGAAAGCGGTGCAATTGCCTGGACAGCAAGGCAGGAAACCGTTGTTGATCCGGAAAAGGTCAAGCTTGAGAACTTCCGGGTCGTTGATGCGTCAATCCGCATCAACGGCCTGGCCGGAGGCAGAAGCCTGATGGCGGACAACATGAATGCCGATGTCTCTGCCCAGTCGCTGTTTGGCCCCTGGCGTATCGAGGCGGAGGGCAAGGCCGAAGGTGAGCGGACGGTTTTCAGTATCACCACGGGTCGCCTGCAGCCATCGGGCACCGTGCGCGTCAAGACGGTTGCAAGGCGGGAGGGTCAACCCTATTCGCTTGCCCTGGATGGCCCTGTCGGGCTCAAGGATGGTGTTCTTTCCTGGGACGGGCAGTTCGAGCTTTCACCGGTGTCGGCGAAGGATGCGGGCGAAATGCTGGCACAGGCATTGCCGGTGGTGGCGACCGGCAAGTTTTCCGCATCACCATCGCTGGTCGATGTACCTGAGTACAGACTGGAGATCGGCTCGCGGGATGATCCCTATACGATTACGGGCAATGGGCGGGCCAACATCCGGGAGGAAATTTCTTTCCGCATGATCGCAGATGGCCGGCAGATCGATTTGGACCGGGTCGGCGGGCAACCCGCTGCAAATGGCAAGGCACCAGCGCTGGAAGACCGGATTGCAGCGCTGCGCTCTGTCGTCGACCGGGTGCCGGCACCAGCCATCAAAGGCGTCATTGACCTGTCGCTGCCTGCCATTGTCGCCGGTGACACGGTAATCCGGGAGGTGACAGCCATCCTGGAGCCGGATGTTCACGGATCGGGTGCCTGGCGCATCCGCTCGATGCGTTCGCTTTTCCCGGGCAATACGGTGGTCGAAGCCTCGGGCCGGTTGGGCATTCGCGATGATTTCGGCTTCACCGGCAAGATGCTGCTTGCCTCGCGCCAGCCAACCGGATTTGCTGCTTGGCTGTCGGGTAGCCGCAATGCTGCCCTGCGCTCACTGAAGAGCGGTGGCTTTACGGCGGATGTGACCTTCACGCCGTCCCAGGCAACTTTCGACAACCTGGAGCTTGCACTTGACAATGCAGTTCTCAAGGGCAGGCTGCAGCGCCTTGCAGCGGTTGGCGGCAAGGCGGGCATCATTGCCGAGTTTACGGGAGAGCGCATCAACATAGACGATCTGATGGCGGTGTATTCGCTGACGCGGGGTCAGAACGAAACAGAACTCGCGAGCCATGATCTTGATGTAAACCTCCAGGCCGATTTGCTCGAATTCGACGGACTTGCTGCCTCACAGGTCAATACCCATTTCCGGGTGCAAGGGGGATCGGTCTCGCTCGACAGGCTGGATGTTGGTGACTTTGCCGGTGCAAGTATTGAGAGTACAGGCAGACTGTCCGATGTGCTTGACAAGGCCAGCGGCAGCTTCCGGCTGAAAGTAAGCGCGGAAGACGGCTCGCGGCTTGCCGCCCTCGGCGTACAGCGTCTGGGTGAAAACGCCATTCTTGAGGCAATGGCCAACCAGGCTGAACTTGCCAGCAATGTCGATCTCGCCATCGATATCGAAGCGCGTGCCCAGGGTGAGGGCTCTGTGGGCACCATTGTGGTTTCAGGAGCCATTTCCGGAACCGAAATTTCACTGCGCGACCGGTTTTCGGGAAATCCCCGCTACTGGTTCAAGGGCAAGCATGATGTTTCCACACGCCTCGAGCAGGAAGACGTTGGCGTGCTTGCGCGCCAACTGGCCTTGCCGGTATTGCCTTTTGGCGGAGAAGGGCCGGTTGTCGTTACCGCTGATCTCAATGGAGAACCGGAAACCGGATTGGCAACCCATGCTTCCATTTCGACACCGCAGTCCAATCTGAGCGCTGGTGGCTCCATAGCCTTCACCGCCATTGCCGGAGAAACCGGATTGGCACTGTTGGCGAAGCCGAAACTGGCGCTCGACATCACCCTTGGCTCGAGGGATATCGATCCGTGGCTGTTGATGGCCGGATATCCGCTGCCTGGCACTGGCGAGGGCAACCCTGTTTCCATGGCCATGAAGCTTGAGGGCGGGGATGGCAATTATGCGGCAACGGGCATCTCGGGGTCCTATTCGGGGAACGCCATTTCCGGAAACCTGACCATGATCGCCGTTCCGTCCGGGCGACCCCGCATGAGCGGCAAGCTCAATTTCGGGACCGTTTCGCTACCCTTTGCCGGTGAGCTGGTCACTGGTGGTGGCACCATGTCAACCATTGGGACTCCTGCAGGTGAGGGATGGCCGGAAGTTGTTTTCGGGGCACCGCTGCTGCAGGGAGTGGATGGGGAGGTCGAGGTTGTCGCCGACACAATCGATGCCGGATTTGCGGCGCAGGGAACGGCGTTTTCCGCACGTGCCGTTGTTGTGGATGGCTCGCTCAGCCTCCAGGACTTCCGGTTCGGCTGGTATGGGGGCGAGGTTTCCGGCAGCGGCGGATTGCGCATCAGCAATGGTGAGGCGATCGCCAATCTGCAGGCGAGCCTGAGCGGCGGCAATGCCGGGCAGATGGTTTCTGACGCCGGATTTCCGCCGCGGATTGGCGGCACCGCAACGATTTCAGCGAGTTTGGATGCCTCTGGCCGCACACTTGAGGCGCTTGCGTCCAGCCTGTCGGGCAGCGGCGTGGTTTCGCTCAGTGACGGCCGGATCGACGGCTTGAGTACGACGGGCTTTGCGCAGATCCTGGCGCAGGGTGGAGTCGAGAAATTCGAAATCCTGCCGAATACTGTCCAGCCGATTGCACGCGAGGCGATGTTGGGCGGTTCGCTGCCAGTCTCCAACTATACCGGGGCGTTTTCGGTGACCAAAGGCCGGATTGTCCTGCGCAACATCGCCATCGAGGGTGAGGGCGGTTCGGTGGATGCCGGTATTTCGATTTCTGTGGTTGATGGCGAGACCGATCTAACAGCGGTCGTGCGGCTTGACGCAGGCAAGGAGAAGCTTGCGGGGGCGGACCCTGCAGCAAGTTTCCGATGGTCGGGATCGCCAGGCGATCTGGTCCTCGAAACCGATAGCGGCGCACTGGAAGGATATCTGTCCCTGCTGGCATTCGAGCGCGAACAGCGGCGTGTGGAGTTGCTTCAGGAATCGGTGATGGAAAAGCAGCGCCTGCGCCGGGAGGTTATCGAGTCAAACTCTCGCATAGCGCTGCGCGAAGAGTTGCGCCGCGAGGAATTGCGGCGCCTCGAAGAATTGCAACGGCTGCAGCGTGAAGCCGAAGAGCGCCGAAAGGCCGCTGAGGCGGCCCGCTTGAAGGCTGAGGAAGAGGCTCGACTTAAGGCCGAGGAGGAGGCTCGCCTGAAGGCGGAGCAAGAGGCGAGAAAACTGGCTGAGGAAGAAGCAGCACGGAAACGGGCAGCAGAAGCAGCGCGTCAACAGGCTGAACGGGAACGAAAACGGCAGGAAGAAGCAGCCCGCCGCAAGGCGGAGGAGGATATTCGCAAGAAGCCGGCCATAGAGGTTCAGCCCCTGCCGCCCGCAACCATACCCGAAGCGCCAACCAATTCGGAAAACCTGTTCGACAACATCCAGAAGAAGCTGTTCGGGCAATAGGGGGCGGTGTCAGATTTCCCTGGCGCGCTTTCGCAAATCATCAAGTACAAAAAGCCTGATCGCTGACGAGAGGTTCTGGTCTTGCTGCCGCGCCGCATCAATGCGGGCTATCATCCTGGCAACCGGTTTTGCTTCGCGCAGGGCAATGGCGTTCAATTCTTCCTGAAACGCGTCTTCGATGGAGTAGCTGGTGCGATGACCGCGAATGGAGACGGATCGCTTTTTCAAGAACTCAGTCCTGTTCCGGCTTGCCAGGGGTTTTACGGCGGTGGCCATCGAGAGACGCCGCGGATTTGGCATCGTTCAATCTGGCAACCTTGCGTTCGCGCGCCGGGATTGAGTGCATTGCCCGGTTTGCCTCTGCCTTTTGATCGCTTTCGAGGCGGGTGGCACGTTTGCGCGCCATGCGCAGATTGATGATTTCAGCCATCTGCCCGCGACTTACTTCTTGTTGCGGAACGAATCCAGCGAGACAACTTCACCACTCCTGGCCGGTTGCTTCGTGGAGTCCTTCGAGGGTTCTTTCGCTGTATCCGCCGCTGCTTTGGCAGGCTTGGCGTCCCTGGCCTTGGCAGCAACTGGTTTAGCGGCAGGCTTTGCGGGGGTGGCTTCGCCAGATGGCTTTACCAGCGGCACGGAAACAGGACCGGTCGGACGCTGAGGTTTTGTTGCCACCGGCTCGGACGGCGTTTCCGGTGCGATTTCCGCCACATCGAATTGCAGACCGAATTTCACAGACGGATCGAAGAAACCGCGCACAGCCGCATAGGGAATGCGCAGGCGTTCACGGATATCGTCGAACGAAAGATCAATCTCGAAGCCGGTATCGCCGGTCTGCAGGTTCCAGAAACTGTGCTGGATCACTATCGTCATTTCCTCGGGATAGCGATCGCGCATCCGCTTCGATAGCCGAACGCCGGGAAAACCGGTGGCGAAGGTGATGAAGAAATGGTGCTCTCCGGGAAGGCCGGCGCGCTCGACTTCCTCCAGCACCTTGCGGATGACGCCGCGAAGCGCCTCTTGTGCAAGAATGTCATAGCGGATGAGATCGTCACTCATTATGCCCTACCGGATTTTCAGGAAGTCACGAACAGGATCGTCCTTGTTTTTCCTGATTCAATGATTACGCCAAATGGCGTCAATTCTGCAAGGGCAGGAGGCGTGCGCCATGGCTGGAAGCGAAAAATACGATCAGCAGGAAATGAAAGTGAAGGCTTCTGTTGCCAGGTGCCTTCGAACCCCGCCTGACCGTGCGAACAGTCAGGAGTTTGATTGAAGCTGTCGCACCGCGTTATGCAGCGAGACGTGCTTCCGCATAGTTGTCGTTTGCAACTATTGAGATGGCCCGATAACGGTGGGTACCATGCCGAACGAAAACTCAGTCTTTACACCCTCGTCGATCCTGTTTCGCCCCCGCCAAAACCCATGATCAAGCCAAATGGGACATGGGTTTTGGTGGAGGCGCCGGGTACCGCCCCCGGGTCCGAATGGTTTATTTCACAGGCCATTTATCGTCATAGTCGGTCAAGCCGACGGACCAGATATAAGCTTGATCGCGGCCGAGTTAAAGTCCAATCTTGCCTTCGTGACAAACGTGATGGTTGTGCCATGGCTGGAGAATGCCGGTTTTTGAACCGCATCGCTTGCTTCAACTGTATGGTGACCTAGCGTAAGTCAGGTGATAAGATCGTTCGCGCGGGATTCGTCTGGTTCTACCAAGTGGCTCACCGCGGGCGCGTTTTCAACAAGCAAGCCGGGAGTGTGCGCCAATGCTCCCCGGCAAACAGACCGGATGGGAGAACCCAGATGAGTGATTATCTTGCAGACGTTCAGCGCTATGATGCCGGCGCAAGCGAAGACACCGTGAAGAAGATTGTTCGGCATCTGGGTATTGCGCTGCAGAGCCGCGATGCGTCGCTGGTTTCCTGCACCGATCCGTCAGAACTCGACCGTGTTCGCGAAAAATGGTGCATGAAAAAGCTCGGCCTGACCGATGAAGGCAAATGCAACGATGTCATTGCCAAGGTCTGCGAGGAAATGAAGGCTGACCGCAACAAACAGCGCGTCACCTTCTATTATCTGACTGCCAAGCGTCTGGGCAAACTCGGCTCGCTGTAATTGACCAGTTTCGGCGGCCTGTTTCGAGGCATTCAGCGGCCCTGCATTGCGGGGCCGTTTTTTTGGCTGCTACACGCAAACTTGTCTGGCTTGTGAATGGCAAATCGCGAGACTGGTCAAAGCACGAAACAGGAGCAGAAGAACATGCTGACAAGGAAAACCGGTTCGATCATGGTGGTGTTGGTCGCCATGATATTCGCAGTGTTTGGTACACGTGCAAATGCTGCACCGGACGAGATCTATACCGGAGCGTATCCAGGTATTGCCATAAATGGCTATGATCCAGTCGCCTATTTCACCGAAAACAAGCCGGTGGAGGGTAATTCCGACATCGTTCATGAGTGGAAGGGTGTCAAATGGCGGTTTGCCAGCGAGGAAAACCGCTCATTGTTTGCCGCTGCACCTGAGAAATACGCGCCGCAATATGGCGGCTATTGCGCCTATGCGGTTTCTTATGGAAGTACTGCAACCACGGATCCTTCGGCGTTTTCGATTGTTGGCGAAAAGCTTTACCTCAACTATTCGTCCAGTGTGAGGGCCAAGTGGTCAACCGATGTTGAAGGCTATATCTCCAAAGCCGATGCCAATTGGCCGGAAATTCTGGCTGGCAAATAAACTCGATGTGGTAGGCTTTCGACCGACCTGCGTGCTAAGCATGACTTGAAATTGATCATGATCTGCTGAAGAGGTTGCGATGTTTCCCCTGAACAAGACCTTGGCCGCTTTCGTCAGGAAAGGTCGGTTGGAGGTAATCGACGCGTCAGGAAAACGCCATGTTTTCGAAGGCGCATCGGCACTTGGGCCGGACGGTGAACCACTGAAAACCGTTACACTCAAGGTGCATGACAAGTCGCTCTACTGGAAGATCGTGCTCAGTCCGGAACTGCATCTGGGTGAAGCCTACATGAATGGCGGGGTTACATTCGAGAACGGATCGAATGTGCGCGACTTCCTGGAACTGTTTTCAGCCAATCGCTACTCGCTGTCAAGCGTGCCGGCCCACAAGTTTCTCAATGGCGCGAAAATGCTGGTGCGCAAGGCGCAACAGTCCAACCGACGAGGCGAAGCGCGCAGCAATGTTGCGCATCATTATGACATCGGCAATGATTTGTACAAATTGTTCCTCGACAAGAACATGCTGTATTCGTGCGCCTATTTCCGGGACCCGAATGACACGCTCGAAACAGCGCAGCGCAACAAGCTGCGGCTGCTTGCAGCCAAGCTCAACCTGAAGCCCGGGCAGAAAGTGCTTGATATCGGTTGCGGGTGGGGGGACCTTGCGCTTTATCTGGCCCAGCTTGAAGATATTCAGGTGCTCGGCGTTACGCTTTCCAGCGAACAACATTCACTGGCCAGCGAGCGTGCCGCCAAGGCGGGACTGTCAGACCGGGTTCGGTTCGAGTTGCGCGACTATCGTGAGGTCGATGAACAATTCGAACGCATCGTCTCGGTTGGCATGTTCGAGCATGTCGGCGTGGGCCATTATGACGAGTTCTTCTCCAAACTGAATGCACTCATGCCTGATGAAGGTCTCGCACTCATCCATTCGATCGGTCACATGAGTCCGCCAGGCATGGCCAGCCCCTGGTACCGGAAATATATTTTCCCGGGTGCTTATTCTCCAGCATTGTCGGAAGTGTTCGAGGTGATTGAGCGCAACCATCTATGGTGCACCGATCTTGAATTTCTGCGCCTGCACTATGCCTACACGCTGGCACACTGGTGCGAGCGGTTCGAGAAGAACCGCGAAAAGGTTGTGGCTCTGTATGACGAGCGGTTCGCGCGGATGTGGGAGTTTTACCTGATCAGTGCGGAAATGATGTTCAAGACCGGAAGCCAGATGGTATTTCACATGCAGCTCTCGCGAAAACGCGATGCCGCGCCCATAGTCCGCGACTACACGGTGGAAAAACAGCTCGAATACCTGGAGCGGGAGCGAAAGCTGAAGATCGAGTTGTAACACCCGACAAGGCCGGAACGAGCGAATAGAGATCGTTTCTTTAGATTTTTCGCCTTGTTCAGGATTTTATTGCACTGGTTTACCAGTTTTTCAACGTCGAAGTGTATCTATGGCCCTCACAGGGAAAAATCGTGGGTGCACGTTTGAGGATTCTAGGTCATTTCTTGCGAGGAGACGGGGGCAATTTTGCGCTCATCATGGCCATATGTGCTCCGGTCCTGTTTGGGATGGGCGGCCTGGCCACTGATTATGCGCTATTGTACAACAAACGTGCGGAATTGCAGAACGTCGCAGATGCGGCAGCGCTTGCAAGTACGCAGGAATTGCTGGTGTCCACCGCGACCGCATCGCAGGTTCAGTCCGCTGCAGAACAATATGTCCTTGCGAATTTTTCATCGTCCAAAGCCAGCGTATCAGGCGATACATCACTCACCATCAAGGCCCAGATGCTGACCCAGGAACGTGGGGTCAAGGTTGGGTTGTCTTACGAATGGGCACCCTTCTTCGCACAATTGTTCGATCCGGGTGTCACGCCGATCGTGGTAAGCGCCACTGCCAATCTCGCCGGAAAGGGATTGACCTGTGTTATCGGCCTGATGCCACAGCAGAGAATTGCGAAGTCGACCATCCATCTGGAGAACAATGCGCGCCTTGAGGCCGACAATTGCGATGTCTTTTCAAACTCGACACATGCGCGCGGAATCCGTCTTGATCCAGGTGCCCGTATTCAAGCTTCCTCCATTTGCAGTGCCGGGGGAGTCTGGTACCGCAGTTCGACTGCTTCTACCGACCCCAAGCCCATCGAGGATTGTCCGCAGATCAAGGATCCGTTGGCGTCAAGGCCAGCCCCGGCTGTTGGCGGCTGTGATGAAACCAATAAGGTTGTAAGTTCGGATTCCACTTTGCTACCGGGTGTCTATTGTGGCGGGCTGAGAATTGAAGGCTCGGCAAAGGTAAGCCTCAAGACGGGTGTCTATATCATCAAGGACGGGCCGCTTGTTGTGACGGATAACGCATCTGTCGAAGGGGAGCAGGTCGGCTTCTACCTTGACGGACTGAATTCGGTATTCTCCTTCGACCCAGATACATCCATCAAATTGACTGCACCTTTGAGCGGGCAGCTGGCGGGATTGTTGTTCTCGGAAAGCAAGACGGTTCCGTTCAACTTCGATTTTGACCCTTGGGATTTGCAGAATCTTCCCGCGGATGTCCGTCTGCACCGGATATCTTCAAACAATGCGCATTACCTTCTGGGTGCAATTTATGTGCCGAAGAGCCTGTTGCTTGTGGATTCGACAGAGCCGGTAGCCGACGCCTCGCCCTGGACAGCTGCTATTGTCGGAAGACTTTGGCTCAAGGTCGGCCCCACGCTTGTGCTCAATGCCGACTATACCAAAACGGAAATCCCGGTTCCAAACGGATTGTTAAGCATGCGGCCAGTGCTTACGCATTAGTGCGCCAGACATACTTCTTATTTGCAAATCCAGCAAAATCTGCGGTAACGAATAACTGATTTTTCATTTCTTTCATGCTTTGTAGGACCCTGAACAAACTACAGCCGGGTAATAACCAGTGCCAAGTGGGGTGGATATGCGTATCCTGTCGCGATTTATTCAGTCCAAATCGGGAAATTTTGCTCTCATAATGGCAATTTGTGCGCCGGTGCTGTTTGGCATGGGTGGGCTCGCCACCGACTATGCGCAATTATACAACAAGCGCGCTGACCTGCAAAACCTCGCGGATGCGGCTGCACTTGCCAGTACCCAGGAACTGCAGATCGCAAACATGAACGATGCCGAAATCAAGGCGGTCGCAGAGCATTATGCTTTGGCAAATTCGGCACAGCCTGTCGACGACGGCAGAAGCACGATGACAATCGAGTCAAGCGTTAACGCCAACCGCGACGGTGTCATTGTCAAACTCTCCTACGAATGGACCCCATTTTTCGCACAGCTGTTCGACCCCGGTGTGACGCCAATCATCGTGAAAGCCGAGGCACGCCTTGCAGGCGAAGGTCTGTCCTGTGTCATCGGCATGATGGAACCGCAAACGAAAGCCAAGTCGAGCATCCATCTTGAAAACAATTCAGTTCTTTCTGCGCCCGACTGCGCCGTTTATGCCAATACCGTTCATCCTTGGGCATTGCGACTGGATGGCAAGGCCCAATTGTCTGCCCGTTCCATTTGCAGCGCGGGCGGTGTCCTGAAATTCGGATTTGGTATCAAGATCACGCCTGAACCGATCACCGATTGCCCGCTTGCTGCGGATCCGCTTGGTTCGCGGCCTGCGCCGAGCTTCGCCGGTTGCGACGAGACGAACTATGTTGTTTCGGGAAATGAGACCATCCGTCCTGGCGTTTATTGTGGCGGGCTTACGGTTGCGGCTGGCAATCATGCCACGATGCAGCCTGGCATTTATGTAATCTCAGGCGGGAAATTGCGTGTCGAGGATGGAGCCACGTTGTCCGGAACAGGAGTGGGCTTCTTTTTGACCGGTGGCGGGTCTCTCATCGATTTCTTGCCTGAATCGACCATTGACCTTGCTGCACCAGAGACTGGAGCCCTGGCTGGACTGCTGTTCTACGAGGACAGGAATGTCCCGTACAGTTTCGACTTTAATCCGCTCGACCTCAACAACATACCGGCTGCGGTCCGTGTTCACCGCATACGATCCAACCACGCCCACAACCTGCTGGGTACGATTTATCTGCTCCGCAGCGTCCTGCTGATCGATTCCAATGCCCCGGTTGCCGATGCGTCCGCCTACACGGCAATTGTCACCGGAAGGCTGTGGTTGCAAGCCGGACCCAAACTTGTTCTCAATGCCGAATATGCCAACACCAAGGTGCCAGTGCCGGGCGGTCTGCTTGGAACGACGCCGCGCCTTGTGAACTGATCACAAAACCTGCCGCAACGGTTTTCGTTCCTGCCCGCTTCGCGCTATCTTCGCCAGCGAGAATCGGGGACCTATCCATGCGCCAATATCTGGACCTGCTGCAAAAAGTGATTGATGACGGGAGCGACCGCGGCGACCGGACGGGAACCGGTACGCGCTCGATCTTCGGTCACCAGATGCGGTTTGCGCTGTCGGACGGGTTTCCGGTAACGACAACAAAAAAACTGCATCTCAAGTCGATCATTGTCGAATTGCTGTGGTTCCTGAAGGGCGACACCAATATCGGCTATCTGCACGAGCATGGCGTCAGCATTTGGGACGAGTGGGCTGATGCAGACGGCAATCTTGGCCCCGTCTATGGAAAACAGTGGCGCTCATGGCCGGATGCCTCAGGTGGCAGCATCGACCAGATTGCAAAACTCGTCGAGAGCCTCAAGAACAATCCCAATTCGCGCAGGCATATTGTTACGGCCTGGAATCCCGCGGAAGTGGACGAGATGGCGCTGCCACCGTGCCATTGCCTGTTCCAGTATTACGTGGCGGATGGAAAACTGTCATGCCAGCTGTATCAGCGCTCGGCGGATATCTTCCTTGGCGTGCCGTTCAACATCGCGTCCTATGCCTTGCTGACCATGATGCTGGCGCAGATCACCGGGCTTCAAGCCGGGGATTTTGTTCACACGCTGGGGGATGCGCATCTTTATCACAACCATTTCGATCAGGCGCATGAACAGTTGAACCGTACGCCCAAACCGTTGCCGAAAATGTGGATCAATCCGCAAGTCAGAGACATTTTCGGTTTTCAGCCTGATGACTTCCGACTGGAGAACTATGTCGCTGATCCGTCAATCAAGGCACCGATAGCGGTTTGATCCCGATCTGTGGACACTATCCCAATCGGGACTTGAAACTCGTTTGAACGAGGAGAATACCTTGGACATTGCCCTTGTTGTTGCAGTAGCGGAAAACGGCGTCATCGGTGACCGTGGCGGAATGCCGTGGCGGCTGCCGAGTGATCTGAAACGCTTCAAGGCAACAACCATGGGCAAGCCGGTCATCATGGGTCGCAAGACCTGGGAAACGATCGGCAAGGCTTTGCCCGGTCGCACCAATATCGTGGTTACCCGCAAAGAAGGCTATCAGGCCCGTGGGGCTGATGTTGTCCGGTCGCTTGATGATGCCGTCAAGCTCGCACGCGTGCGTAGCCGGTGTCAGGCAGGTGGAGAGGAAATCTGCATCATCGGCGGCGGCCAGATTTATTCCGAGACAATGGCCTTTGCCGACCGGTTGTATGTGACGCATGTCAAGGCTCGGCCCGAGGGCGACACCATTTTTCCGGCGATCGATCCAGCTGAATGGATGGTCGTTTCCAGCGAGCCGATAGAAGCCGGCGAACGCGACAGCGCGGAAATGCAATTCGTGGTTTACGAGCGCCGAAAGGACTGAATTGCCGATATTCGTTGCCTTTGGCAGCAATTTTTCACGCTCATCCGGGAAATGCGCCGTGGCCAAGCGCTCACGACGTTGAAAGCGGGTCCGCGCATCCCTATAAACGGAACAGCCATTTCTTCGGGGGAAGAGCCCCCAGCAATTGCAAAGGAACATTCATGCCCTGGAGCAACCAATCCGGCGGAGGCTGGAACGGAAACAACAATTCGGGCGGGCCATGGGGCCAAGGCCCGTCAGGTCCGCGTGGCGGCAACAATCCGCCAGACCTGGAGGAGATCATTCGTCGCGGCCAGGACCGGTTGAAGCAGGCGATGCCGGGCGGGGGATCAGCTGGTTCGCCGCTGATCTGGTTGATTGCCATAGTTGCGCTTGCGGGTCTTTGGCTGGTTCAGGCCATTTACACCGTGCAGCCAGACCAGCGTGGCGTTGAGCTTCGCTTCGGCAAGCCCAAAGACGAAGTCTCCATGCCGGGCCTGCATTTCCATTGGTGGCCAGTGGAGACGGTGGAAATTGCCACGATCCAGGAACGCCAGATTTCGATCGGAGGGGGTGTTCGAGGCGGTGGCGACAGCGGCCTGATGCTTTCGGGCGACCAGAACATCGTCAATGTGACCTTTGCGGTACTGTTTTCGGTCATCGACCCGAAGTCATATCTGTTCAACGTTTCCAATCCGGATGAGACCGTTCGCCAGGTTGCAGAAAGCGCGATGCGTGAAGTGGTCGGGCGCAGGCCTGCCCAGGACGTTTTCCGTGACAATCGCCAGGGAATTTCCGAGGATGTGAAAACGATCCTGCAAACGACGCTGGATGAATATGGTACCGGTGTACAGATCAACACTGTTTCCATCGAAGATGCGGCACCTCCGCCGCAGGTGGCTGATGCGTTCGACGAAGTGCAGCGCGCCGAGCAGGACGAAGACCGCTTTGTCGAGGAAGCCAACCAGTATGCCAACCAGAAGCTGGGTGCAGCGCGTGGTCAGGCAGCCCAGATACGAGAGGCCGCAGCCGCCTACAAGGACAGGGTCGTCAAGGAGGCCGAGGGTGAAGCACAGCGCTTCATTTCAGTCTACAACGAATATTCCAAGGCACCGGAAGTGACCCGCAAGCGCCTCTTCCTCGAAACCATGGAAGGGGTCTTGAAGGATTCGAACAAGGTGATCATCGAGCAGGGCAATGGACAGGGCGTCGTGCCTTACCTGCCGCTGCCGGAAATTGCCAAGCCGCGTGAAAGCCAAGTCAACAATCTGGGAGGAAACCAGCAATGAACCGTCTTCCCATTCTGGGCATCCTGGCCGCGATCATCATCTTCATCGGCTACAACTCGGTGTTCGTCGTCAACGAGCGCGAGCAGGCGATTGTTGTTCGCTTCGGTGAAATCCAGGACGTGCGAACAGAGCCCGGCCTCTATTTCAAGATGCCGCTCGCCATGTTCGACCTCGACACGGTGCAGATCATAGAAGATCGCAAGCTGCGCTTTGATCTCGACAATATTCGCGTCCAGGTATCGGGCGGCAAGTTCTATGAGGTCGATGCCTTCGTCATCTACCGCATATCCGATCCGCGTACCTTCCGTTCTGCGGTTTCAGGTGACCTGACTTCGGCGGAGGCAAGGCTTCGCACCCGTCTCGATTCTGCGCTTCGCCGGGTTTATGGTCTGCGTGGCTTCGAAGCGGCACTTTCGGATGAACGCGTTTCAATGATGCGTGAGGTGCGCGACCAGCTTCGCCCGGATGCCAGTTCGCTTGGTGTCGAAATCGATGATGTTCGAATTCGCCGCACTGACCTGACCAAGGAAGTTTCGGACCAGACCTATGAGCGCATGAAAGCGGAACGCCTGGCGGAAGCCGAGCTTATCCGTGCGCGCGGTCGTGAAAAGGCACAGACGCAACGCGCGGTCGCTGACCGGCAGGTGGTTGCGACGGTTGCTGATGCGCAGCGTGAATCGGAAATCCTGCGCGGTGAAGGCGAGGGAGAGCGTAACCGCATCTTCGCTGAAGCCTTCAGCAAGGATGAAGGATTCTTTGAATTCTATCGTTCGATGGCAGCCTATCGCACGGCTCTTGAAAGCAATGGCACGACCATGGTCCTGTCACCGAATTCGGACTTCTTCCGCTATTTCAATGCTGCATCAGGCAATACACCGGCTGCTGCCAAACCGGCACAATAGCATCGGTGATGAAAGAGCTTTTCATCGGTCTGGCTCTTGTTCTTGTCCTGGAAGGCCTCGTTTACGCGGCCTTCCCGGGCGGGATCAAATCAATGGCGAGGCAATTGCCTGACATTCCCGATGGCACGCTTCGCAATTTCGGCGTAATCGCAATCATGATAGGTGTCGCAATCGTCTGGCTGGTAAAGCACAGTTGAAGCATTGTGGCCTTGCGTTTGTCGGGCCGGTTGGCCCAGATACGGTATGTCGTAGCCTCAGGAAGGGTATCTGAATGTTTTCATTGAATGCGTCGGGGGAGCGTGGACCAGTGCGCCAGGTGCTTGCTGCAAGCAGGGCGCTAGGTCGGGTTGCCGTTGCCGGGGCTTTTGGCGCCGGAATTTTGACGCTTGTGCCGGCGCCGGCCTTTGTTCCCGCCTTCGTAGGAGTTGCTCATGCGCAGGGGCCTGCCTCGGTTGCTGATCTTGCCGACAAGCTGATTGGCGGCGTCGTCAACATCTCGACTTCGCAGAAGGTGGACCAGAAACGTCCGAACCTGCCTGTACCAAAAGCGCCGGAGGGCAGCCCGTTCCAGGACTTCTTCGACGAATTGTTTCCCAATCAGAAGGAAGGCAATGAATCACCACGCACCGTGCAGTCGCAAGGTTCGGGCTTCGTGATCGATGGTTCCGGCATCATCGTCACCAACAATCACGTCATTTCAGACGCAGATGAGATCGTCGCGAATTTCTCTGATGGCACCAAGCTGACGGCAGAACTTGTTGGCCGTGATCCAAAGACCGATCTTGCAGTGCTGCGGGTAAAGCCTGAAAAACCGCTGACGGTGGTCAAGTTCGGCGACTCGGACAAGGCGCGTGTCGGCGACTGGGTGATGGCGATCGGCAATCCGTTCGGCTTTGGCCGTACCGTTACGCTCGGTATCGTCTCGGCGATCGGGCGCGACATCAACTCGGGCCCCTATGACAACTATATTCAGACCGATGCCTCAATCAACAAAGGCAATTCCGGTGGTCCGTTGTTCAACATGGATGGTGAGGTTGTTGGCATCAACACCGCTATCATTTCGCCTTCAGGTGGCTCGATCGGGCTTGGCTTCGCAATTCCTTCCAGCCTTGCGAAGAATGTCGTCGACCAGCTTGTGCAATTCGGTGAAACCCGTCGGGGATGGCTCGGCGTCCAGATCCAGACAGTGACTGACGAGATTGCCGAGACACTCGGCCTCGACAAGGCACGTGGCGCGCTGGTTGGTGACGCTGCGCGCGGTGGCCCGGCTGAGAAGGGGGGCATCAAGGCGGGCGACGTGATCCTCACTTTTGACGGCAAGCCGGTAGCGGAAATGCGCGACCTCCCCAAGATCGTCGCGGACACGCCAGTGGGCAAGAGCGTGGATGTGGTGGTGCTGCGCAAGGGCGAGGAGACAACCGTCAAGGTCGAGATTGGCCGGCTTGAAGATGGCGAAAAGGAAACCGCCTCCAACGAGACCAAGGAAGAACCGGTTGCAGAACCGGAGAAATCCGACAAGGTGATTGGTCTGACCCTGAAGGAATTGACCGACGATGACCGCGCCGCTGACAGCATCGGTGATGACGTGAAGGGCGTGATCGTCAGCGAGGTCGAGCCGGGTTCCAATGCCGCGGACAAGGGCATCCAGGCAGGCGAAATCCTCGTCGAGGTTGGCCAGGAGCCGGTTGCGCTTCCGGGTGATGTCATTGAAAGGATTGATGCGTTGAAGAAGGAAGGGCGCAAGAACGCCTTGCTGATGGTCTCGACAAAGACCGGCGACATCCGCTTTGTCGTGGTGCGGATCGACGAATAATAAGCTGCAAAGTGCTGGCATTGAATGGCGAGGGAGACCCCGCCATTTTCATTTGCGGTTCTGCCAGTCCAAGCGCTGCAGCGTGTAGAAGACGTGGCGCTTCAGATGGGGCATGGTGTCAGGCACGATCGGGTGGTCGAAATCGCGTGCGGCGTCGCGTGTCATGCCAATGCGTTGCATCACCGATGTGGAACGATGGTTGTCGTGGACGGCAAAGGAGACGATTTCGTCAAGGCCAAGTTCGATGAAGCCGTAACTCAACAGTGCTTTGGCGGCCTCCGTGACATAGCCTTTGCCCCAATGACGGACAGCAAGCCGCCAGCCAATTTCGGTCATGCCGTCGGGAAGACCGTCGATACGGGTTGGTGACAGGCCACAAAAGCCGATGCACTCGCCGGTATCGCGCAGTTCCAGCGCGGTGAAGCCATATCCGTTCCCGGCGATCAGATCACGAAGATGCCGCATGACCTCGTCGGATTGCTCGCGGTTGCGGACAAACGGAAAGAACTCCATCACGCGCGGGTCGGAATTGATTTCGAAGAACAATGTCGCATCGTCGTCACGCCAGTTGCGAATGATCAAGCGGTCTGTGCCGAGGAGAAAGGTCATTTTGTTCTGAATTCCGATTGCCTGTATCCCTGCAGATACAGCAGTGCAGTCAGGTCGCCATGGTCAATCCGGATATCGGCCTGCGCGGCGACTGACGGCTTGGCGTGCAACGCAACCCCCGCGCCAGCGAGTTCCAGCATGCCAAGATCGTTTGCACCATCGCCAACAGCAATGAAATCGCCGGGCTCAAGGCCACGCTGCAATGCGACCGAGCGAAGAGCGTCGACCTTTGCCTGCTTGCCCAGGATCGGTTCGGCGACCGTACCAGTGAGAAATCCGTCCTGTTCATGCAGGATGTTGGCGCGGTTTTCATCGAATCCCAGCATTGCTGCGACAGGTCCGGTAAAGCGGGTGAACCCGCCCGAAACTAGTGCCGTCCAGGCACCATCGGCTCGCATGGTCGCTACCAGTTCTGCCCCGCCGGCGGCAAGCGTGATGCGCTCGCGCAGAACCTTGTCGATGACTGTCAGCGCCAGTCCCTTCAGCAATGCCACTCGTTCCCGCAGGGCAGGTTCGAAGCTGATCTCGCCGTTCATCGCGCGCGCAGTGATTTTCGCTACCATTTCGCCGAAACCTGCCTCGGCTGCCAGTTCGTCAATGCATTCCTGGTTTATCATGGTCGAATCCATGTCGGCGATCAGCGCCTTGCGCCTGCGGGAGGCAATCTCCTGGACAGCGACGTCCACTGCATGACCGGCCAGGCAATCACGCAGAATGGTTTCCGCCATTGACCTGTCCATGCTATCCGGCAACAACAGGTCGCAGGCTATGCCATCGGCGAGCCAGACGATATCAAGCGAATGCGTGGCGTCGATGGCAATTGCAGCAAGTTCACGGGTCAGGGCAGGGCGCGCCGGATTGGAAACAAGGGTGGCGACAAGTTTGGAAGGCATGATTTCGGGTATCGCTCCGCGGGCCGCGACCATTCCGGCTGGAGGCGGGAATGATCGAAATTCCTGATGTGGTCCTGATAGCCGGGCCAACCGCCAGCGGCAAGAGTGCGCTTGCGATCAACCGTGCGCGTGAGCTTGGCGGCGTGATTGTCAATGCCGATTCAATGCAGGTCTATGACGGGTTGCAGATCGTGACAGCCCGACCCGGCAAGGCTGATCTCGAAGCGGCACGGCACGAGCTTTACGGGCATGTGCCACCTTCCCAAAGCCATTCGGTTGCGAAATGGCTTGAAGAAGCGCGGCGTGTCTTTCTGCGACTGCGCGACGAAGGCAGGGTGGCAATTTTTACCGGCGGTACCGGGCTGTATTTTGCTGCGTTGTTGAACGGCATTTCCGACATTCCCGAGCCGGAAGCCGAGGTCCGGAAATACTGGCGGCAGCGCGGGTTGGAGGCACCTGCCGGGTTGTACGCAGCGTTACAGAAGCGAGACCCGGAAGCGGCAGGCATGTTGCGTCCGAGCGACACGCAAAGAATCATCAGGGCGCTGGAAGTCTTTGATACAACGGGGAAATCCATCCAGCATTTTCACCGAGAAAGCCGCGAGCAGAGCCTGCTTCATGCGATGCGAGTCGAGAGCCATCTGGTCTCGCCACCGCGCGCAATATTGCATCAGCGCATCAACCAGCGTTTCGAGGCAATGATCGCATCAGGTGCGCTTGAGGAGGTGGAAAAGCTGATGACACTTGGTCTGCCGGCCTATCTTCCGGTAATGAAGGCGATTGGCGTGCCGCAACTTGCTGCGCATCTTCGCGGTGAAATCCGGCTTGATGAGGCGGTTACGCTGGCCCAGGCGGCAAGCCGACAATATGCCAAGCGCCAGACGACTTGGTTCAGGAATCAATTACCGGGCTTTTCGCGATAGCGGCTGGCGACTGGTGCAATCCAGGGTTGGTAAATGGGTGTGTTTTAGTTTTTGTTCACCATAATGCTTCACCTGATTTTCAGAAGATAAAGCTATTCAGTTTGCAAGGCCGGGGGGCTGAATTGGCAGGATTCCATGTTTGAGAAAAACACCAGTGCCCGAATTGACCTGTTCGTCGTTACCGACGCAGTGTTGATTTCGCTCGCCTGCATGTTGATCTACATGGCCTATAACGAGGTCAACAAGGCTCCCTTGCGGCATGCGCAAGAGATGGCTGCGACGATCCTGGCCGTTTCCGATGATTTTTCCGAAAGCGATGTGCTTTCCGATCTGAGGATGGGCAATGGCACACATTTTGACCTTTCCGACAGGCTTGACGTTGCCCGCAGGCAAGTGAGCGCCATCCGCCCGGGTTCCAGACTGACCCTGTATTCAGATCACCCGGATTTTGCACAGCTTTCGGACACGCCGGATGCATTTGCAGAAGATGCGCTCACCAGGGCGAAAGCGGGCGCGGACCAGGTCTTTGAAATGGTCGAGCAGACCGGTAGTCAATCTGCGCAGCGTGCACTGGTTCCGTGGCATTCGCCGCGTGACTGCCGGGATTGCGTTGCGCGCAATATCGCGGACTATCGCAAGGGCGATGTCATAGGGGTCCGCGAAATTTATGTTCCGGTCGGGGATGAATATGCCCGCACTATCAGCAAACTGCTTTATTCATGCGCGGTTCTCGCCGCTGCATTGATGTGCGTGCTCGGCATCATATTCCCGATGATCAAGCGCAGCCGCAAGGAGCGTGAGGAAATGACCGAGGTCACGCAATCGCTGGAGAAACAGGCCTCGACCGATCCATTGACCGGCTTGCACAATCGTCGCTATTTCGAAACTGCGCTGCAGGATGTGCTGACCGAATTCAGCGCCCAGCAGGCACCGCTTGGATTGCTTGTTTTTGACCTCGACCATTTCAAGCTGGTGAACGATACGCATGGCCATGATGCCGGGGACATCGTCCTCAAGGAAGTGGCGTTGCGCCTGAAGGCCATTACCCGTGACAGCGACATTGTTGCGCGTATTGGTGGTGAGGAATTCGCAGTCATCACTCCCTATGCCAGCCATGAACAATTGCTGATGGTGGCGGAGCGCTATCGCGAGATGATTAGTTCTCTCAAGGTGGATATCGGCAAGGTTATCCTTCGGCCTACGATCTCGATTGGAGTTGCAACCAATTCCAAGGGTGAGACCGAGGCGGCTGACCTCTTCAAGGCTGCCGACAGGAAGCTCTATGAAGCCAAGCGCAATGGCCGCAACCGCGTGGCAGCCTGATCCCCCGACTTTGCATTTGCCAATTTTTCCTGGTTGACCGGCTTAGCCCGTGTGAATAATGTGCGCCGCGTTGCCCGGTCTTTTCTGCGGCAGCCAGTGACAGGAAACGATGATGATGAAATCCATTCTTGTGGTTATGAGGCGCATACGCGTGGCGGGACGTTAGGACCGCCGCTATTGCAGCGTATGCGCAGACCAGGGCTCCGGAAGGGGCCTTTTTTATTGGCCAAACGGCGTGTTTCAGCATAGAAAACGCCAAATCTTGAATACAAGGCGGCAAGCCTGAACGGGAAGACGTGAAGATGAGCAAGAAACTGCAAATGACCGGCGCGGAAATGGTGATCCAGGCGATGGTCGAGAATGGCGTCGATACGATTTTCGGATATCCGGGCGGCGCAGTGCTCCCGATCTATGACGAGATTTTCCAGCAGGACAAGGTTCGCCACATTCTCGTGCGTCACGAGCAGGGTGCCGGTCATGCTGCGGAAGGCTATGCACGCTCGACCGGCAAAACCGGTGTGTTGCTTGTGACATCAGGACCAGGTGCCACCAACGCGGTTACGCCTTTGCAGGATGCACTGATGGATTCCATTCCACTGGTCTGCATTACAGGACAGGTGCCGACGCCGTTGATCGGATCGGATGCGTTCCAGGAAGCCGACACTGTCGGCATCACCCGGCCATGCACCAAACACAACTGGCTGGTACGCTCCGTTGATGAACTGGCGATGATCCTGCATGAGGCATTTGCGGTTGCGACTTCAGGTCGTCCGGGTCCGGTTCTGATCGATATTCCGAAGGATGTGCAGTTCGCCACCGGCACCTATGTGCCGAAGGCGCAGTTCAAGTTGAAAAGCCGAAAGCCGGTGGTTTCCGGCGAGATCAACCTGATCCAGCAGGCGGTTGAACTGATGGCCAGCGCCAAGAAGCCGGTTTTCTACACTGGTGGCGGCGTCATCAATTCCGGTCGTGAAGCGAGCCATTTGCTGCGCGAACTTGTCGACATGACCGGTTTTCCGATCACCTCGACCCTGATGGGGCTGGGAGCCTATCCGGCTGCAGGCAAGAATTGGCTCGGAATGCTGGGCATGCACGGCACCTATGAAGCGAACATGGCGATGCATGATTGCGACGTGATGATCTGTATCGGCGCGCGTTTTGATGACCGGATCACCGGCCGCATTGATGCGTTTTCGCCGAAATCGAAGAAGATCCATATTGATATAGACCCGTCCTCGATCAACAAGAATGTCCGCGTACAGGTTCCGATCATCGGGGATGCAGCACATGTCATGGAAGACATGATCCGGTTGTGGCGAGCGCATGCCAGCAAGCCGGACAAGGGTGCGGTTGCCAAATGGTGGGATGAAATCGAACGCTGGAAATCGCGCAATTGCCTCGCCTACAAGCATTCGCGCGACGTAATCATGCCGCAATATGCCATCGAACGGTTGTATGAGCTGACCAAGGATCGCAAGACCTATATCACCACCGAAGTTGGCCAGCACCAGATGTGGGCAGCGCAATTCTACCGCTTCGAGGAGCCGAACCGCTGGATGACATCGGGTGGTCTTGGCACGATGGGCTATGGCCTGCCGGCGGCACTTGGCGTGCAGATTGCGCATCCCGATGCGCTTGTCATCGACATCGCAGGCGATGCCTCGATACAGATGTGCATCCAGGAAATGTCGGCGGCAGTGCATGACGCTCCGATCAAGATATTCATCCTCAACAACCAGTATATGGGCATGGTGCGCCAATGGCAGCAATTGCTGCATGGCAACCGATTGTCGCATTCCTATTCGGAAGCACTGCCGGACTTCGTCAAACTGGCGGAGGCCTATGGCGGCGTCGGTATCCGCTGCGAAAAGCCGGATGAGCTTGATGATGCAATCAACGAAATGATCTCGGTGAAGGCGCCGGTGATCTTCGACTGCCGGGTCGCCAATCTCGCCAACTGTTTCCCGATGATCCCGTCAGGCAAGGCGCATAACGAGATGCTGTTGCCGGATGAGGCCACCGATGAAGCGGTCGGCAAGGCAATCGATGAAAAAGGCAAGGCACTGGTGTGATCACTCACGCGAAAGTTTTCGCTTTGGTACTCGTGTCAATACCACTGCAGTTGTTGGGCTTCACGGGCACTTGCACTCAGGGAGCCCACGGAGGTTTTGGGGCTGGTGCGTTACTGTCTGGGCCCTTGTTAGCTTTGGCGGCATGCATCTGCTTTTGGAGTATATGGCGTCTTCGCAGCATTGCTGACGAACCATTGGCCGGAATTACGGCGCTTTTGGCGGCAACCCCAGCAGTTATCCTGCTCATCACGAATAGGGACGCTTGGTGGGGCGTATTGCTTTACGGCACAGCCTGTGGCGAAAATTATCGCGATTATAGTTCCGGATTTGGCGCTGCCAATATTCTGATTGTCAGTGCTTACCTGTTTCTGCCGCTTGTTTTGGTCGGATTGCTGGTTTGGCAATCTGCGACGATCTTACGGAGAAGCAACAGTGCCGGGCGGATCAAATCCAGTTAGAAATTCGAATTATCAGTTCTCCTCAAGACAGGAAACAAGACAATGAACGCACAAAAAACTGCCACCGGCTCTGCCTATTTCATCGTCAAGGATACAGAAAAGCCGCGTACACATGTGCTTTCGGTGATCGTCAACAACGAACCGGGTGTGCTGGCCCGGGTCATCGGCCTGTTTTCGGGCCGGGGCTACAATATCGAGAGCCTCACGGTCTCCGAGACGAGCCATGAAAAGCACTTGTCGCGCATCACCATCGTCTCATCCGGCACGGCGCATGTGCTGGAGCAGATCAAGAAATTGCTGGAACGCTCGATCTCGGTGCACAAGGTGGTCGACCTGACATTGCTTGCCGATGAGAAGGGCTATGACAAGCCGCTTGAGCGCGAGCTTGCCCTCGTCAAGGTTGCCGGCAAGGGTGAGAACCGGGTTGAAGCCATGCGTCTCGCCGATGCGTTCCGGGCTCAGGTGATTGACGCTTCGACCGAGCATTTCACCTTTGAAATAACCGGGCGGATTTCGAAGATCGAGCAGTTCATCGCAATCATGGAACCGCTGGGGCTGGTGGAAGTCTGCCGCACCGGGGTCGCCGCGATGAGCCGGGGCAAGGCCGGCATGTAACGCGGGAATGTGTTGCGCGGATCTCACGCGCCCTTCAGGCTTTCGCGGATCGAAGTGCCAATCACGGTAATGATTGAACCGGTGAAACATACTACCAGTCCTGCCAGCGTCATGGGTGAATAGTCCACCCGGCCTTCGAAGAGCTGGAAAATGAAAACGAAAAAGGGGCTTGTTGCTGCAAATGCAGCAATGGTGGCGGGGGAGACCAGTGCCACAGCCTTTTGCACGGCAAAGACTGGAAACGCCATCAGCACAATGCCGAGTGCAATTGCCGCGACGAGTGTCGCAAGCTGCGGCTCTTGCGGTTTGGCATCCATGGCCAAATACCAGCCAGCCAGTGCCAGAACGAGGTAGAGACCGAAACGGGTCCCGAACTGGGTGAGGGGGGTAACGCCTGTTCGATCCAGCCGGTTGGAAAAGACCAGCATGCCTGCAATGGAAACGCCAGCGCCGACGGACATGAGCAATCCGATGGCCGCTGCGCCTCGATCATCCCGGACAAAACCCGACTGGCCAGCAAGGGTCGTGCCTGCCAGCATGACCATTCCAGCCAGCAAGACAAGCTTGCCACAGAATTCGGCGAAGTTGCCGGTATCCCTTCGCCCTTGCGGACATGCTAACCCGCCAAAGAGCATTGCGAGTGGAATGGAGCCTGTGAACAATGCGAAGGAAATGGCGGGTTCAATGCGCTGGACGGACAGAAGAAACATCGCCCAGCCAAGTGCAAAACCGCCATTGATGCCAAGCAGAAGGCCCGGATTTGCAAAGGCCAGCCGAAGCTGTGCAGGGTTGCGCAGCGCAATCCAGGCAAGCGCTACCGTCGTTGTCAGAGCAAAGACCAGAAAGCCGATCTGGAAGGAATCAAGTGACTGCAGCCAGTTGCCGAAGACAGCCGCCTGGGCCGCATCCAGCGCCGCGAAAGTGAGAGACCAGGCAAGGCCTTGAAGGACGGAGGAAGTATTAGGCCGGCGAAATTTCATCCCGAATCAATAGTATCGAAGGATCATCGGGCAATCAAAACGCATATTGACACGCCAAGAAAAGGTCAGCATGGTTGACCTAAAATGGGATGTATCCATGTCTTTGAATGTCTTTTTGGCACTGGCCGCTTTCTGCCTGGTGTCGTCGATCACACCCGGGCCGAACAACCTGATGCTGCTGGCATCAGGCGTCAATCACGGTTTTCGGCAAACCATTCCGCACATGCTGGGAATATCGCTCGGCTTTGCCTTTCTGCTTGCCTGTGTGGGCCTTGGCCTTGCGCAGGTTTTCAAGGCTGCACCGATGGTGTTTACCGCGCTGAAATTCGCCGGTTGCGCCTATCTGCTGTATCTGGCGTGGAAGATCGCCAATTCCGGTGCGCCCGATGCCGCAAAGGCTGTCCGGCGCCCGATGACCTTTCTGGAGGCTGCTGCTTTCCAGTGGGTCAACCCGAAGGCCTGGGTCATGGGGCTGTCCGCGATGACGATCTACACCATTCACAGTAATTTCCTGTGGAGTGTGGCTTTGATCGTTGTGGTGTTCACGGTTATCAACCTGCCGTCGATTGCGGTGTGGTGCGGCATGGGGGTGGGGTTGCGGCGATTTCTCGCTGACCCTGTACGGCTTCGTTATTTCAACTGGACGATGGCAGCAATGCTGGTCGCCTCCTTGTGGCCGATGTTGTCGGGTTCGCATTGAGGTTCAGGGCAGGGGCAGTCCCGGTTAACAAACGTGGTTAACCCGTCGTTAAGCGGGCACTGGCAGAATGGGAGAACTCAATTCTGCCAGGGTGCACCATGCGTTATTTCGTTCTCATTGCCGCGCTGCTGCTTGCAGCTTGCGCCACGAAGCCGAATGGCGACAGCTACACCTACAAGGGTGTCCATGTTGCCGGCGGAGCAATGATCGGTGATGATGATAGTTTCCGGTCCACGGCGACGGTCTGGCGTGCTGAAGATGTAGAATTGGCCAAAGAAGCCGCCATTGTCCGGTTGGCAAAGGCTGCGGCCGGGAACGGGTACACGCATGTGACGATTGCGTCATACGAGGTGACCGGCGGCTTTGGTCGCCAGGTTGTGATCACGGGAAGCCTGTACCGGGATGACCCGGGAGGAAACAGTGCCTGGCCCCTTCTTGAGCTCGGGGATGCTGTTGCCAATCCCGGCAAATCGCCAGCTGATCTTGCGCCGAAGCAGCCGGTGCCATTGCGCAAGCCGGTGAGGGCTGTTGCTCCGGCAGAAACGCCCGCTGCACCGGTCGGCGCGCCAGTGGTCATCGAAGCGCCGGATTTTATCAGTGCGGTGCCGACCCCAAGGCCAATCGGATAACACCATCAATTCCGTTCCTGCCGCAGTCGAATCGTGCCAATAGGTCGGCATGGAATTTTCCCGCGAACAGGATCAGGCACTCATAGCCGCAAGCAGATGGCTGAAAGCCGGAGACTGCCAGATCTTCCGGCTTTTCGGCTATGCCGGTACCGGCAAGACCACGCTTGCGCGCCATCTTGCGGAAGGGGTGGATGGCGATGTTCTGTTTGCAGCTTTCACCGGCAAGGCTGCGCAGGTATTGCGCTCGCGCGGAGCCAAAGGTGCATCGACCATTCATTCGCTTATCTATCGCCCCAAGGGCGAGGAGCTCGTTGAGGACGAGGAAAAAGGCACAACAAGCATCGCGCCAACATTTTCTCTGAACCGGCAAAGTGCGGTAGCCAAGGCGGCGCTCATCATCATTGATGAATGCTCGATGGTGGATGAGGCGCTGGGCCGCGACCTGCTTTCCTTTGGGACGCCGGTTCTGGTGCTGGGAGACCCCGGCCAGTTGCCACCGGTTTCCGGCGGTGGCTTCTTCACCGAGCATGAACCCGACATCCTGCTTGAAGAGGTTCACAGGCAGGCGCGTGACAATCCGATCATCGATCTTGCGCAGATGGTGCGGGAAGGCCGCGAGCTGATGTATGGCGATTATGGCAGTACTGCCCGCGTGATCGGCAAGGGCGACGTGAACAGCGATCTGGTGCTGGATGCAGACCAGGTCCTGGTGGGAACCAACAAGACGCGGCGGCGCTACAATGAAAGGCTTCGCCAGCTCAAGGGCTTTGACGGACCCTATCCTGCGGCAGGTGACAAGCTGGTATGCCTGCGCAACGATACTGCCAAAGGCCTGCTCAACGGTTCGTTATGGCAGGTGGTCAGCGCGCCGCGAACGGTCAAACCGGCGATGAACCTGATGATCCGCTCGGAGGATGAAGGGATCGAGCGGGTCAATGCCAAGGTCAAATTGCTGAAGGCCGTTTTCGAGGAGGGCGCAGAGGAAATACCATGGCAGACCAAACGGCGCCATGATGACTTCGACTATGGCTATGCGCTGACGGTGCACAAGGCACAAGGTTCGCAATGGAACGATGTCGTGTTGTTCGATGAGGGTTGGGCCTTCCGGGAACACCGCACCCGCTGGCTTTATACTGCCATCACACGGGCTGCAGAAACACTAACCGTCATACGGTAGAAGCACGCGTCGGTCGGATACTTTTATTATTTGAGAACCGCCTGTAATTGTTGAGGAATTCTGTCCTATACTGAATATTAACCATAGTTGGTCAACCTCCATCCCGGAAATTTGTTTATCGCGCAGGGAAAAAGTTTGGGGGACTGAATCTGTGATGGCTAGAACACGTCTGTCCGTGACAACGGTAATGGTGCTGGTAGTGGGTACCGTACTGGTGTTCCTGCTGGTGCCCGTACTCGGATACCGGGTCTATTCCGAGTATATGCAGTTGTCTGACAAAGCAGCAAACCAGGCGGAGGCGGCGCTAGACATGCTGGAATCAGTGCATGTCAACTCCATGCTGGAGCGCAGGGATACGGACGACCTCGACCCCGCAATCAATGTGCTCAACGGCACCATGGGCTCTTCTCCCAGACTTCCGGACGTCATGGCGGTGTCAGTCTCTGGCTCGTGATGGCACCCAAGGTGATTGACTTCCAGAAGGCCAACGGACAAAGCGAAATCGAAGGCCCTCAAGACGAGATCGATCAGGCAGCGCTCGAGAGCAAGGTTGTTCAAAGTGGCATTTCGGACCAGTCGGTTTTCCGGATGACGCGCCCGGTGATCCTGGGCGAAGGCAGTGCGTCAGATCCCAAATGTGCCTCTTGCCACCAGGCGATGATGGGTATCCAGCCTGGGGAAGTGATTGGTGCCTATGCAGCGAAGATCGATCTTTCGGGAGCAATGGCGCTGTGGAAACAGAAATCGGCCTTCATCCTCTTTGCCGGGGCAACGTTGATTGTCCTTATGCTCGGGATGATCGTGGCGCTGATCAAGTGGCTGGTGCTGAGGCCGATTGACAAGCTTGTCCAGGCCACGGACCGGATCGCTAACGGCGAAGCCGGGGTCGAGTTCCAGGGCACCAGGCGAAATGACATGTTGGGCCGTCTTGCCCGGTCGCTGAAAGTGTTCCAGGAAAAGATGAATGACCGGATGCGTCTCGAAGTTGATGCGGTCCGCTCAAAGGAAGTGGCGGAGGCGGCCCAGATTGCCGACCGTGCGAAGTCGGAATTTCTGGCAAACATGAGCCATGAGATCCGGACCCCGATGAACGGGGTGATGGGCATGGCGGAATTGCTTGCCAAGACCGAGCTTGATGCCAAGCAGCGCACCTTTACCGACATCATCGTCAAGTCGGGTGCGGCGCTCTTGACGATCATCAACGACATTCTCGATTTCTCGAAGATCGATGCCGGGCAGCTGGAACTTGATCCGGCACCCTTCCGGCTTGCGGAGGCAATCGAGGATGTGGCGACGCTGGTTTCCTCGAAGGTGGCGGAAAAGGATCTCGAACTTGCGGTCCGGGTCGAACCCGGCCTTCCCGACATGTTCAGCGGCGATGTCGGGCGTATCCGCCAGATTGTCACGAACCTGCTGGGCAATGCGGTGAAGTTCACCGAGAAGGGCCATGTGTTTGTCGATGTGTCGGGCAAGCCGGTCCCGAAACCGGAAAGCGGCAAGGATGGCGAAACGGGTGGTGGTGATGTGCCATGGCAGCTCACATTCCGGATCGAGGATACCGGCATCGGCATTCCCGCCGACAAGCGTCAGCGCATCTTCGACAAGTTCAGCCAGGTCGATACTTCGGCCACCCGCAAGCATGAAGGCACCGGACTTGGCCTTGCGATCTCGCAGTCGCTGGTTCAACTGATGGGCGGCACGATCGGCGTTGAAAGCGAGGAGGGATCGGGCTCGACCTTCTGGTTCACGATCGGGCTTCCGGCGCATGCATCGGGAAGCGGGCGCAAGCGGGTGCCGCTCGATGTTTCGGGTGCGCGTGTTCTCGTGGTGGATGACAATGCGGTCAACCGCGCGATCCTGTCGGAGCAGATGGCGGCATGGCGGTTTGACGCTGCCGCGGCGTCCTCGGGCGAGGAGGCGCTGGCGGTGATCACGGCGGCCAGGAGCCGTGGCATCATGATCGATTGCGTGATCCTCGACTATCACATGCCGATGATGAATGGCGGTGAAGTGGTTGCGGCGCTTCGCCAGGCAGAGGCGGATGCTGCTGCAGGCAGCTTGCCGATCCCGGTGATCATGCTGACATCGGTCGACCAGACCGAGGATGGCAAGTCGTTCTCGTCGCTTGGCATTGCAGCGCATCTGACAAAGCCGGCACGCTCCTCACTACTTCTTGAAACCATCATCCAGGTGTTGAGCGAGGCCAGGGCACGCCAGCATGGCGAAGGCAGTTCTGCTGATGCGATTGCCGCTGCGCGCATGGTTGGCGAGCTGCCACAGGCACAGGCTCCCGATACCGGGCTTCCGCATGGCCAGGCCGGAAGCAATGACAATGGTGGCGATGCAAGGCCGGACCCGGCCTTTGGCCGGGCGATTGCCGCTGCCCTTGCCAGTGATACCCCGCGCAAGGCAGAGACGGCGACAATACAAGTGCCGGCACAGGAACCGATACAGGTACCGGCACAGGTGGAGCAACCGGCAGCAGGCGCAATGCCTGCCCGCGCACCGGGTGAACACGGCATCGACATCCTGGTGGCCGAGGACAATGAGGTGAACCGTGTGGTCTTCACCCAGATATTGCAGTCTGCAGGCTGGCGCTTCGCAATTGCCGGGGACGGCGAGGAGGCTGTGCGGATGCAGGGTGAGCTCAATCCGAAGCTGATCCTGATGGATGTGTCGATGCCGAAGATGAACGGGCATGAGGCAACGGCGGCGATCCGCGAGCGCGAAACTGCCAGGGGACTGCCGAGAATGCCGATCATCGGAGTGACGGCGCATGCGCTCAAGGGCGACATGGAGCGCTGCCTTGAAGCGGGCATGGATGACTATCTCACCAAGCCGGTCTCACCTGCAAAACTTGAAAGCAAGATCGCGCAATGGCTGGAGCCAAACCAGCGAAAGGCGCTCGCGGGGTGAGGAAAAGCCTTATCGCGCGAGAAGCCGCAACTGCTTGGCCGACAGGGTCTGGACGGAAGTAAGTTCTTCCAGTGTTGATTCCGATACCGGTGGATGAAAATAAAATCCCTGGAAGAGGTTGCAGCCACGCTCGCGCAGGAATTCGACCTGGAAGGGGCTGCCGACATGTTCGGCCACGGTTTCCAGATCCAGCGCCTGTGCCATGCCGAGGATTGCCTCTATCAGCGAGCGATTGGCCTCACGGTGTTCGATATCCGAAACAAATGCGCCGTCGATCTTGACCTCGTTGAAAGGGAACTGGTTGAGCTGTGACAGCGAGGAATAGCCGGTGCCGAAGTCGTCCAGCGAGAACCGTATTCCGGTCTTTTTCAGTTCTGCCATGTTTTCCGCCACCTGGCCCGGATCGCGTGCCATGACATGTTCGGTCAGTTCCAGCGTGAGCAGAGATGCATCAATGCCGGCCTCTGCGATCCGGGCCTTCATGGTGGACACAAAGCCGGGCAGGCGAAACTGCTGGACAGAGAGATTGACCGAGAGGTAGAGCCGGGACATGGCCGGGATTGTTGCCCATCGCGACAAGGTGGTGATCGCGTTGTTCAAAACCCATTCGTTGATTTCGAGGATGAGGCCGGTTTTTTCAGCCATGGGCACAAAAGCGGATGGGGCCAGCAAGCCGCGCTCAGGATGGTTCCATCGAACCAATGCCTCTGCACCAAGAATGCGACCATTGACATCCACTTGTGGCTGATATTCGAAAACCAGCTCGCCATTGCGTATGGCTGCTCCCAGATCACGCTGCAGCAAATACATGTCTGAGACATTGTCGAGATTTTGCGGATCGAACATTACAAAGCTGTTGCGGCCGCCCTTCTTGGCTTCATACATCGCGATATCGGCACTCTTGACGATGTCTGCCGCATTGCGGTTTTCGCCATCGAACACGACGACACCGATACTGGGAGTGGTTGCATGTTCGATCGTGCCAAGATCGAAGCCCGTCGAGAATTCGCGCAAGATCTTGTTGGCGGCACCCGTTGCGTTTGAGATCGCGTCGCCCATGATGGTTCCGAGTGAATCGAGCAAGAGCACGAATTCGTCGCCCCCGAAACGGCTCACTGTGTCTGTAGACCGAACGCCCTGCCTGAGCCGCTTGGCGACCTGTCGAAGCAATTCGTCACCGGTTTCGTGACCATGGGTATCATTGAGCGTCTTGAAATTGTCGAGATCGATGAACAGGACCGCGCCGTGTTCGTTGCGCCTTCGGCAGGCTCCCATCATCTGTTCCAGGCGCTGCATGAAAACACGGCGGTTCGGCAATTCTGTAAGCGGATCGAAGAATGCCAGCTGGTGCACCTGTTCTTCGGCATTCTTTCGCGCGGTGATATCGTTCACGCTTCCATGCCAGAGCACCCCACCGTCCGGCTGCAGTTCCGGCGTCGCGACCAGTTCCAGCCAGATCCAGTCATTGCCGTCACGGCAATAACGCATTTCACAATTGATGGTTTCCAGGGTCTTCGCCGAATTTTTCAGTGCAGCCACGTATTCTGCGGCATCCTCGGGATCGAAGTTCTTCATGCATTGCCCGAGGCCCTTGGGTGTCGATGTGTCAACGGCACCAAGCAGGCGTCCGACACCAGGGCTCGCATAAGTAAGCTGGAATTGCCCGCTGGGCGCCTTGAGCAGCTGGTATAGCCCCCCGGAAAGGTTGGTTGCCAATTTCTCCAACTGATTTTCGAGTTTCTGGCGTTCCAGCTCGGCGGTGATTTCGCGGATGGAGCCTTCATAGCAGACGATTTCGCCGCTGCGGGGGTCTTTGACGATCCTGGCGTTTTCAGAAATCCAGATGCGCTCGCGGGTCTTGTGGCGATATACTTCTGAAACGAAGTCAGTGACGAAGCCGTTTTCCGCTATTTCCTGACAAAACTGGTCACGGCGCTTTGGATCGACATACCACTCAGTTGCTATGTCGTTGAATGAGGCAAGCAAATCGCCGATCGTGTCATATCCGTTCAGCTTCACCAGGGCAGCATTGGCATAGAGATGCTTTCCGGCGACTGAAGTGCGGTAGAAACCCTCCGCCAGATTTTCAATGGTCGCGGCGTTCTGGCTTTCACTTTCGCGGGCCTGTGCGTCGAGCTGGAACCAGCGGATCATCCACAGAAGCAGCAAGGCACCCATGACGAGGTTGGCGGTCAGAAGCCAATGCGAATTCAATGAAAATGTCCCGATAGTTGTTGCCAGCGCCATTTTATCCCCCTTGCTGCCCATGAAGGGATATACACGGAAAGGTTGGCACTCCGAGCTAAGTCAATTGCTACAATTTTATGGAAATGCCGAAATTCGCCTGACATTGGGACAATTGGTTAATGTCTGATTTCCGTCGATTGCGGGTTGGCAGATGAAAGTCAGCAAGCAAACGAAAGCCTGTTGCCGCACGGGCTGCTTTGGACGTAAACAGGGAATGTCTAAAACAGGGCATTCGCGATGACTGCAAAACTCTCCGTCAATCTCAACGCCGTTGCCATGCTGCGAAACCGGCGTGATCTGCCTTGGCCCTCCGTCACCGGAATTGGTGCAATTGCGCTTGAGGCGGGCGCTTCGGGTCTGACTGTGCATCCTCGCCCCGACCAGCGGCACATCCGGTTTTCCGATGTTCCGGCCATTCGTGCGCTGATCGACGACCGGTTTGCGGGTTGCGAGTTCAATATCGAAGGCTATCCCACGCAAGATTTTCTGGCGCTTTGCATAGCAAATGAGCCTGAACAGGTGACACTTGTTCCGGATGATCCGTCGCAGCCAACATCGGATCACGGCTGGGATTTTCTCGCGCATGGCGAGATGCTGGCGCAAGTCGTCGCGCGGCTGAAGGACCGCGGCATACGCGTTTCGCTGTTCTGCGATCCTGATGCCGGGCCGGACATGATTGCCCGCGCGCGTGAAACGGGAGCGGACCGGATCGAACTCTATACCGGGCCATATGGTTCCTGTTTCGACGATGTGGTTGAAGCGGGTCACCAGTTGAACATGCTCGCCTCGACGGCAGGCCTTGCCCGCAATGCCGGTCTCGGCGTCAATGCCGGACATGACCTGACAGTGGACAATCTGCCGGCGCTTGCAAAAGCCATTCCTGATCTCAAGGAAGTGTCCATCGGGCACAATCTGACGGCGGATGCGCTCGTTTACGGGATGGCGGGCAGTGTGAGGCGGTTCATCAGCGCGCTGGAGGCCAAATGAGCGAGCCAGTGCAATTTTCCGGCTTCGGCAAGGATTCCCTGAAATTCCTGAAGGCACTGGGTTTTCACCAGAACCGGGAATGGTTTCATGAGAACAAGCTGATCTATGAAAGTGAGATCAAGGGGCCGATGGGCGACCTGGTCGAAGACCTGACACTCCGCCTTGCCGCAAAAAAGGTGCCGCTCAAGGGGGACCGGAAGAATTCGCTCTACCGGGTCAATCGTGATGTGCGGTTTTCAAAGAACAAGGACCCGTATGTGACGCATGCGAGTGCGATGCTGACGCGCTCCGGCAGCAAGAAGGACAACGGCTTTCTCTACATGCATTATTCGAACGAGCGCAGTTTCATTGCCTCGGGCTTCTATGGCCTTGAGGGCGAGGAATTGCGGGCCTTTCGTGAATTGATCTGCCGCGAGCCGGATGTGATGATCAGACTGGTGACGGGAATGGAAAAACACGGATACCAGATGGAGACGGAAGGCGCGATGAAACGCAATCCGCGTGGCTTCGAAGATGTCACCGACCCGCAATTGCAGGGCTGGGTTCGGCTGAAGAACCATGTCTTCATGGAAAACCTGCCACCTGAAATCTTCCAGTCACCGGAACTGGCAGTGCGGATGGTGAAGCTTGCCGAAAGGTCCATGCCGTTTCTGGATTTCGGCTGGCGGGCGATTGGCAGCGTGCGCGACGAACCCCAGGCGTGAGTGTCAGGGCAGGGGCGGGAACCTCATTGTCCTACTCCCCCGCAGCCAGTCTTGCTCCCGCGCCGAGCGCCCGCAACTTACCCACAGCCACGCTGCGCGCCAGCGGAGCAAGTCCACAATTGGTGCAGGCTATGATGCGGGACGGATCGACATAGGCGCTTGCCGCCTCGATGCGGCGTGCTACATCTTCAGGCGTTTCAATCTCGTTGGTGGCAACGTCAATGACGCCGACCATGAGGTCCTTGGATGGCAAGAGGCGCATCAGTTCGGGCGGAACCCTGGAGTTCGCAAATTCAAGCGAGACCTGGTCGATGCTGGAAGCGTTGAGGGTCGGGAAGAACGCCTCATATTGGCGCCATTGTTCGCCCAGCGTCTTTTTCCAGTCGATATTGGCCTGAATGCCGTAACCGTAGCAGATATGGACGGCGGTCTTGCATTTGAGGCCGCGTTTGGCGCGCTCGAGTGCTGCCACGCCCCATTCGGCGGCCTCGGCCGTGAAGGCGTTGAAGGCGGGCTCATCGAACTGGATGATGTCAGCGCCTGCGGCCTCCAACTCCATCGCCTCCTCGTTGAGAAGGTCAGCAAATGCCATGGCCATGTCGACCCTGCTGCCGTAATGGCCGTCGGCGATGGTGTCGCAGATCGTCATGGGACCGGGCATTGTGAACTTCACCTTGCGCGTGGTGTGCGCCCGGGTGAATTCAGCCTCAGCCTTGTGGATCGGATATTTGCGCTTTACCGCGCTCGTGACCGTGGGGACATCGACCACATAGCGGTCGTTGCGGATGCCCATGCGGGTTTTCACATCCCAGTCGATACCGGCAACATGCTCCAGGATTCCATGCACGAAATGGATGCGGAACTGCTCACCTTCGCAGATTGTGGAAAGGCCTGCATCTTCCTGTTCCTTGATCCAGATGAGGGCAGCGTCGCGCTTGGCCTGTTCGAGAGCCTCGCCCTGCAACTGCCATTGCGCCCAGAGCTTTTCCGGCTCGGCGAGCCAGGCTGGTTTTGGCAGGCTGCCTGCGATTGCGGTGCGGATCATGGATTTGCCCTCCTGTGTTTCAAATTCAGCTTTAACGCGGTTGTCGGCAATTGCAATTGGCCGCAGAACCCGTCACAAGCGCCGCATGGCGACAATTATTGAAGAAAGCCGCACACAGGAAGCGGCATGGACAGTCGAGGGCCTGCGCATTGCGGGGCTCATCTTCGGGCCGGAAGACGGAACCCCGGTTCTTGCGTTGCATGGCTGGCTCGACAATGCAGCGAGCTTTGCACGGCTTGCGCAATTCCTGCCGGGCAGGCGCCTTGTGGCACTGGACATGCCGGGCCACGGGCTGAGCGACCACCGATCGGCAGATGCCGGCTACCAGATATGGGACGACCTGCCGCAACTCGTTGGCATTCTCGACCAGCTTGGCTGGGAGAAATGCGTGCTGATGGGCCATTCGCGCGGGGCGATGATCGCGAGCCTCATGGCATCCGTCATTCCAGAAAGAGTGAGCGCGCTGATAACGCTAGATGGCATGCTGCCATACCCCGCCGAAGACAGTATGATGGTCGAGCAATTGCGGAATTATCTGAACGACCGCCAAAAGCAGGCGCAGAGGCCGAAGCGGATGTTTGCCTCGCATGCCGATTTTGTCGAGCGGCGGGCGCGCTCCGGTGAGCCGCGCGTCGTTGCCGAACAGCTGGCGGAGCGCAATTTACGGCAAACGGATCAGGGATTCGAATGGCGGGGCGATCCGCGCCTGTCGGGCGCGTCAGCCATGAAGCTCAATGCCGGCCAATGCGAGGCCATGTTGAAGGCGCTGACCATGCCGGTGCTGAACATATGGGCGACACCAGGCGAGCGGTTGAAAAAGCTGATGGATGCCGCGCGTGCGCTTGCCGCGCAGCATGTCCCCGACCTCACCAGTGTGGAAGTGGCGGGCCATCACCACTGGCACATGGAAGAGCCGACTGCGCGCGAGATCGCAGTGGTGATCGAAAGGCTTTTGCAGTCTCGCTGCCATTGCAGCTGATGCAGGCTTGACGGCGTACCGTACCGTACGGTACAGCATCCAACATGAACGCAATCGTACAGCCTGAGACCGATTTTTCGCCGCGCCAGCGCGAGGTGCTGGATGCTGTTCTGGCGCTGATGGCTGATGAGGGGGAGGGGTTCTCCATGGCAGCGGTCTGTCGCCGTGCGAGCTGCTCCAAGGAAACGCTGTATCGCTGGTTTGGTGACCGCGACGGCCTGCTGACGGCAACGGTACGGTTTCAGGCGGCAAAGGTCCGCATGCCGGAAATGCCGGAAGGCAGGCTGACGCGCGAGGCGCTGCGCCAGGCGCTGGCAGAATTTGCCAAGAGCTGGCTTGGCGTCATCACCGGGGAATTGTCGGTGGCGCTCAATCGCGCTGCCGTCGGCCATGCCGGCAGCGGCAAGAGCAGGCTCGGCGAGATCGTGCTGCATAACGGCCCCTTTGCCATGGCACGTCGGTTGTCGCCATTGTTTGCGGCGGGCAAGCGTGCCGGGCTCTTGAAGTTCGACAGCGAGGAAGATGCGTTTCGCAGCTTTTTCGGCCTTGTCGTGGCCGACACACAAATCCGCATGCTGCTGGGTGAGGAGGCCCGGCTTGGCAAGGCGGAAACGGAACAAATGGCAGTCACGGCTGCAGACAGGTTTCTCGCTCTGTTCGGGTGAACGGGCGGAAAGAAAAGCGCCGGAGGAGCTGATGCCAAAGGCAGGACAACAACAACAGTGATCCAACGGGAGACCAATATGCGTGTTTATTATGATCGCGACGCCGATCTCAATCTCATCAAGGGCAAGAAAGTCTGCATCATCGGCTATGGCTCTCGCAGGGCCGCGCGCATGCGCTGAACCTGAAAGGATTCGGGCGCGCAGAATGTAGCCACCGCTGCGTCCGGAGTTCGGCCACGGCCAAGAGAGGCCGAGGCTGACGGCTTCAAGGTCATGAGCGTGGCGGAGGCCGCAGCCTGGGCCGACCTGATGATGATGGCACTGTTGAATTGCAGGCCGGCATCTACAAGAACGAAATTGCGCCAAACATTCGCGACGGTGCGGCGATTGCCTTCGCGCATGGCCTCAATGTGCATTTCGGCCTGATCGGGCAAAGGCGAGCGTCGACGTTGTCATGTGATCGCGCCAAAGGGCCCGGCCATACCATTGCGCGGCGAATACCAGAAGGGCGGCGGTGTGCCGTGCCTCGTTGCGGTTCATCAGGATGCGTCCGGGCAATGCGCTGGAACTCGCCCTTTCCTATGCCTGTGGCGTGGGCGGCGGCCGCTCCGGCATCATCGAGACCAATTTCCGCGAGGAATGCGAGACCGACCTGTTCGGCGAGCAGGTCGTGCTTTGCGGCGGCCTGGTTGAACTCATTCGCGCCGGTTTCGAAGGAAACCCTGGACGGAAGCAGGTTACGCGCCGGAAATGGCCTATTTCGAATGCCTGCACGAAGTGAAGCTGATCGTTGACCTGATCTATGAAGGCGGCATTGCCAACATGAACTATTCGATCTCCAACACCGCCGAATGGGGCGAATATGTTTCGGGTCCGCGCATCATCACGGCAGAAACCAAGGCGGAAATGAAGCGCGTCCTGCATGACATCCAGAGCGGCAAATTCACCAGCCAGTGGATGCAGGAATGGCATTCGGGGGCCGCACGCTTCAAGGCGACGCGCCGCCTGAACGATGAACATCCCATCGAGGCAGTCGGTGAAAAGCTGCGCGGCATGATGCCGTGGATCGGCAAGAACAAGCTCGTGGACAAGGCGAAGAACTAAAGTCCGATCCACGAGTGAATGGAGAATGTGGCCGGGGAGGGAAACTTCCCCGGCTTTTTTTGGCTCAAGCCCCGCGCTTGGCTTCCATTGCGTCGAGTGTCGCGTTGAAATCGGCTGGCGGCATGCGGTTGGCGATTGCCTCTCGCATGAAGGCTGCCTGTGATTTTGGCGCAAGGCCGCCAATCGGCGGGTCGCGGTCGAGATTGGTCGGGAAGGCATAGCCCTCCGCACAGGCGGCAATGGCGTCGCTTGTTTCGCTCTCACTCATGGCTGCGTCGAGAAGTGCCGGATATAGCGCCCTGGCGCAGGCAATCCGGTCCACCGTTTCCATGGCGCGGCCAAAGGCGGAGGAGACCTGCAACAGGTTTGCCATTCGGTAGATATTGGTGGAGCGGTTCGTGCCGGCAGCATGCATCAGCGCCGGGTTGAAGAAGACAGCATCGCCCTTTTCCAGCGGCAATTGCACATGGTGGTGGTTGAAATGTTGCTGGAATTGCGGTGTCTCGAACAGCACATAGCCATGCGAGAAATTTTGGCTGTAGGGCAGGAACAGCGTCGGCCCGCTTTCGAGCGGCATGTCGCAATGGGCAATGGCACCCTGCAGCGTCATGAAGGGGGATATTTCGTGGCAGGATGCCGGATAGCGCAGCGCTTCATCCGTGCTCATGAAACCCAGATGATAGTCGCGATGCGCACTTTGCGCGGCACCGCCGGGGTTCACACGGTTGACCTGCGCGGTCATCTGGTAATTGGGGCCAAGCCAGGCGAGCGAGGCGAGCGCAATTGTCGGCGAAGCGTAATAGGCCGCGAAATTGGTTGGGTCAGCCTCGCAATGCTTCTGGAGCGCGTTCCAGACCCGGTCATTGGCACCGGGCTTGGCGAAATGGTCGCCGCCTCCCGTGCCCGCCGTTTGCTGGGCAGTGATCAGGCTTTCAAAGATCCCGGTCGCCCGGTCAACAATAGCTGTGTCGGCAATCGCCCGCTTGATGACGATGACGCCGGGGCCGGAGCGCAGCGCATGCGCCCATTCCGCCGTCAGTGATTTCATCATGTCCGGATCGAGACGCGCCTTGGCCACGGCCTCGCCGTCATAGACGAGGATGTTTTTCTCGCAACCCGCCGCATGCGGCCATTCGCCTAGATCGGTCTCGCGGCTGGTCTCGGCGACAAAAGCCTCAAGGCCTGCGCCATCGCGCGTGAGCCATGTTGCGCTGGTGCGACTTGCTGCCAGCGAAAGCCGGTCGATTGCAGTCACTGTCTTTTCCTCCGGTCGGTGCGTGCCTTCAGCCCTTGTAGGGGTTCCATGGGACCGAGAAATAGGGCGATGAACAATAGGTCACGCGGCCATCGGGCGTGCGCCAGTTGTTCCATTGGGCACGATAGCCGGGGCGGCTTGCGGCGCACCATGCGCTGTGGCCTGGTGTTGCAATTGCCTTCTTCGTGGTTTCCTTGATGTACCAATCGGCAAACATGATCGGTGCCAGTTGGGCATGTGAGAGCGGGGCGGAGTGCAGCAGCAGGGTAGCGGAAAGGGCGAGCGAGGCGACGAGATTGCGATGGGGCATCCTGTTTTCTCCGTTTTGGGTTGCTGCAATCATGCGCCGGGACGAGGGCATGTGCAATGTCAGACTGTTTGAAAAATAGGTCAGTAATGTTGACATAAATTGTAAAGCGTGATCAGGATTTTTCCGCTTGTTGCCGGAGGAATTTTCAATGGGCATGGAACAGCTTTTTGCCACGCGCATGGAGCGCGTGCGTGCGTCCGAAATCCGTGAATTGCTGAAACTGCTGGACCAGCCGGACATTCTGTCCTTTGCGGGTGGCATTCCTGATCCGGCGCTGTTTCCGGCGGCGGATTTCGAGGCTGCCTATTCATCGGTCCTGCGTGGCACGGCAAGCGGGGCAGCGCTGCAATATTCGGTGAGCGAAGGCTATTTGCCACTGCGCGAATGGCTGGCGCATCACATGGTCTCCATTGGTGTTGCATGCAGGACGGACAACATCCTCATCACTTCCGGCTCGCAGCAGGCGCTGGACTATCTGGGCAAGCTGTTCCTTTCGCCGGGTGACACGGCCCTTGTCGGCTGGCCGACCTATCTCGGGGCGTTGCAAGCATTCAATGCCTATGAGCCACGCTATGACCGGCTTGATGTCATGACCAATCGCGAGCCGGAGGTGATCAGCCAGGCGGCGAGTGGGAATGGCGGACGGGTCAAGTTTGCTTACCTCTCGGCGGACTTTGCCAATCCGACCGGTGAGACGCTGGATCTTGCCGGGCGCAACCGCCTGCTAGCGATGGCGGATGAATTGGGGATCGCGATCATCGAAGACGGCGCCTATCAGGCGCTGCGCTATGGCGGTGAGGCGGTCCCGCCGATTCTGTCGCTGGAACTCGAACGCAATGGCGGCAATATCGACCAGGCGCGCACGATCTATTGCGGAAGTTTTTCGAAAACGCTGTCGCCGGGCTTGCGGGTTGGCTGGGTGGTTGCCGCGAGCCATGTCATTCGCAAACTGGTGCTGATGAAACAGGCTGCCGACCTGCACAGCGCGACTATCAACCAGATGGCAATCCATGCCGTGGCGCGTGACGGGTTCGAGGCGCAGGTTGCCAAGGTCCGCAAGGCATATGCTGAGCGGCGCGACGCCATGCTTGGGGCATTGTCGAAACACATGCCGGAGGGTGTCAGCTGGACGAAGCCGGAAGGTGGCATGTTTGTCTGGGTAACATTGCCGAAGGGCCTTGATGGCGCGGCGCTGCTGGCGAAATCACTTGAAAGCGAACGGGTAGCCTTCGTGCCGGGGCAGGCGTTCTACGCGGATGGCACGGGAGCCAACATGATCCGCCTCAGCTTTTCCTGCGCCGACGAGGCAAAGATCAATGAAGGCATGATGCGGCTCGGCAGGCTTGTCGCCAGCAATCTGTGACAAGGTCTGAACAATGTTCACTGGTTTGCCGCGCTGACTCAATTGGCACGGGGTTTGCTGCATTGTCTTTACAGGTCAACTGGCTTTTGGAAAGGCGGCAATGATGGTTAGTTTTGGCACAGCAGTATCAAATCGGAACAGGTTCGCGGGAGCAGAAGCAGGCGCAACTGCGGCACAGGATGCTACCCCCAGTTTCACGGCAGGCATGCGATCCGTTGTAACGACGGAAGAACGACGCGGCGAGCGGCGCAATCGTACGCTCAGACCGGCATTGATGTCCTTCAATGGCGGTACTCTGAAAGCCGAAGCCGTCATTCGAGACATCAATTCAAATGGTGCAAAGATCAAGTTGGCGGAGCCGAATGGTCTTCCCCATGAAGGCGTGGCTGTGTTCAAGGACGAAACCGGCAAGTCGCAGGAACGCAAGATGCGCATCGTGTGGCGATTGAAAGACGAGGCGGGAATCAGGTTTGTCTGACATGCGGCAGGAAACGAAGCCTGCCAACAGGTTCTCGGGGTAGTGTCGCCATTTGAAATTATGCCGGATTGACGCCCGCGCGCGAACTCCGCAACCCCCAGCTAAATACAATAAAAAGGCCCCCGCCAAATAAGCGGGGGCCAAGTTACTTATTCGAAATCGAAGGCAACTTGTGCCGGTTCAATGCCAAGGAATTTTGCCCCTGTATTGATTTCGCTGACCCTGCCTTGGTTCACACCAGTAATAGTCGCAATGTCCTGCTGGCTGAGTCCGTAAATCAAAAGTGCTTTGATTCGAGCGGCCATTTCAGGGGTTACGGGCGGTGACTTCCTTTTCCGCGGAAAAGGCACGATTTTAGGATCGCTCATGGCGATTTCCTTTCTCATGCGGCAAGTTCGCTATTGCCCCAAGAGTCAGGCCCGTGCTACTTTTCCACCGTAGGGAGGGAAGTTCGCTTGGTCTTGACTAGGCGGCACCTGCAAGCGAACTGCCAAGTTGCAGATTGCAGGACTCCATTTTCTAAAGCCAGTTGATCGGTTGCACCCGGTTGGCTGGCTTTAGTGCTTTTCGGGATTATTTCCGAATCGCGGGTCAATAATGCAGGATGCAAAATAGTGAAGTCGAGTCTAATCGAGGGTAACAAACCCGTTTGGCTGTTATGTGGGGAAAACCAGCAGTATCCTGTGGGTAGCGCAATTAACTCTTTAAAACCTGTGATTCAGAGATCGAATCAATTTGGGCTGTGAAAATTCCATTTTCAAACTGAGACACTACCGTTCTCCGTCATGAGTTGAGCGCTGGTGGCACATGCTCTAGGCTGGCAACGATTCCTGCAAGCAATTTCAGAAAGTTGTTCATGGCCCTGCGCATTGCCACTTTCAACGCTGAGAACCTTTTGCAGCGTTTTGATTTCTCCGGCTACCGCAACGAGCTGCGGCGCGACCGCACTTTGCAGATGGTCGATGTCAAGGATGAGCAGCAGTTTCGCGATCTGGAGCAGGCGCGGGTAATTTCCCATGCCGATGACAAGATGCAACTGACGGCCCTGGCGATCAGCGATACCAATGCTGACATCATCTGCCTGCAAGAGGTGGAAAACCTGTCGGCACTTCAGGCCTTCGAATATGGCTATCTGTTCAAGATGGCGGGCGCTGGCTACATGCGCAAATATCTGATCGAAGGCAATGACGGGCGCGGCATCGACGTTGCAATCATGACACGCGATGAAACTGCCGACGGCGATGAAATAGAATTCATCGGCCTGCAAAGCCATGCACAATACACCTATGAAAGTGCGGGCGTGTTCAACCGCGAACTCAAGGAAATCGGTGAATTTCCGCATGAACGGGTTTTCCGGCGCGACTGCCTGGAGATCGATCTTCGTATTGGCGGCAGGCCGCTGACACTGTTTGTCGTGCATTTCAAGTCGATGGGACCAGCCAAGAACGGGATCGAGGGGCGTGAACTGACCATGCCGATCCGCATGGCAGAGGCGCGTACCGTGCGCAAGATCGTCGAGGAGAAATTCCGGGGCAAGACAGCCAACAAGCGCTGGCTGATCTGCGGCGACATGAATGACTACCGGGAAAAGATTACCGTCGCTGGTGATCGCCATACCGGCTACCGCTATGAACTGGTGCAGGAGGAGAAAGCGGGATTCGATCCGCTGGTGTCGGACGGATTTTCGCTCAATCTGGTTGACCGGCTGGAGGCAATGGACCGATGGACATTGTATCATTCGCGTGGTCCGCAGGAGCAGCATTTGTGCCAACTTGACTATATCCTTGCCTCGCCTTCACTGGCGGAGCGCAATCCGCAGGCAAAGCCTGCCATCATTCGCAATGGCCAGCCATGGCGCACACCCTTTCCACCCGGACAGGAAGTCGAGCGGTATCCGCGCATCGGTTGGGACCGGCCGAAGGCGTCCGACCATTGTCCCGTCGCAGTGACCTTGCACCTGGCATGAGCACTGATGTTTCCGGACTGATGATGATTGGTGAGGCGAGGGCTGTCCTTGTCTCGGGCCAGCATGAATATGAGACGCGCCATGCAGGAGCCATTGCTGACACGTGGCAAAGGCTGAAGGCTGCCAACCCCGCACTTTACAACGGGAGAACAGTGCTGGCTGAAAACTGGAGCGTTGAAGGTGGCGTCTTCAGCGCGGTGTGCCGGGAGGTCAATTATGCGACGCTGCTGCATTTCCTGATGACACCAGCTGAAGCGGGTGCCGGGGCTGCGCCGGGGACTGGTGCGCTGTATTTCTATGCCGCGCCTGCAATCATCTCAGCCGATGGCAAGGCCATCATGGGCAGGATGGCCAGCCACACTGCCAATGCGGGTCGGGTATATTTTCCATCCGGGTCGCTAGAAATCCAGGATTTTGCGGGCGGGATGGCCGACTTCGGCAGCAATATGCGGCGTGAAGTACTGGAAGAGACAGGGATTGATCTAGCCACGGCAAATGCCGCCACCGGGTATCATTTTTGGCAGGAGAGGGGTGTAGCGGCACTCATCCGCGATTACCGGTTTGCTGACGATGCCCAATCCCTGCGCAGGCGGATGCTCGACTTTTGCGGCTCCAGTGAGGGCGATGGTGAACTCGACGACATACTCGTCTTCAGCCCCGGCGAATGCGACAGCGCCATGCCCGGCCCGATTCGGGCATGGATGTCCCAATTTGCCGGATGATCAGCCCGTGTGATCAGCCTCGCAGGATTTGCCTGACGGTTGACAGTTCCGACAGACAACCGGCGGTATCGCCATTGGCCTGGCGGTCAAGTGCGCGTTCGAGCGCGAATTCGACGCGCTTCATGGTATCATGTGTCAGTTCACGGTCGCGCGCAGCAGAACGCACCAGTTCGGATGTGGCATCGCATTCGTCGGCAATGGCAGGATTGACGAGCGCCATGGCACCGGCAAAGAAAGCGGCTATGGCCAAAGGCGCCATTCGGTTTGACTGTCCCTGTCTGATCCGGTTTTGCATGATCTTTCCTCGCTGTTGATTGCCCCTGATGCAGGTTCGCAATCAAATCGGGCAAGGTATCGGTCAAATCACGTCAGGGTGCGGGAAATTCGCGGGCAATTTCATGGCGGCTTGCGCAGGGTGGTGTCTTCCCTCGCTGTGCACGTGGTTGGGCTTTGTCCAAAAACATGGGGGCTTGCAAGCGGGGCGCAAAAGCTGTTGTGTTTCCCTGCACCGCGTGGATGTGGAGGGAGGCAGTCTTGCGCAGGCTTTTGGTATTTGCCGGGTTCATCCTTTGTGGTTTCACCGCACAGGCAGGACAGTTGGGTGAGGCCGAAATGCGCGCGGTGTTGTCTGGAAATTCGATCGTGTCGCCCGACTTCGGATGCGTCTATTACGATCCCGCAGGCAAGTCGGTTTCGGTTGTCCGATCGGGCGAGAAATTTGACGGGCGCTGGATCATCCGCGACGGACTGTATTTTTCCAACGGGCAATGTGGCCTGACTGGATGCACGCTGGATGGCGAATGGCCATCCTTTACCTTCAACCGGACGGATGGCGGCTATACGCAGCCAGTCATCGTCATCAAGGGAAATTACTGCGAAAAAGATGGCATTGTTTCATGATCTGGAGACGCTTGCTCTCCATGCCGGGCATGTTCCCGACGCTGAACACGGCTCACGCGCCGTTCCCATCCACCAGACCACTTCCTACGTGTTCCGTGACGCACGCCATGCCGCGGCACTCTACAACATGGAAGAGGGCGGGCATCTCTATTCGCGGATTTCCAACCCGACGGTCGCCGTTCTTGAGCAGCGCATTGCGGCGATGGAGGGCGGAGCTGCCTGCGTTGCCACCGCATCGGGTATGGCAGCACTTCATTGCGTGGCGACCATGCTTGCAAGCGCCGGAGACCATATCGTTTCGACCGCACAGCTTTATGGCGCAAACATCAACCTGCTGAAGAACACGCTGCCGCGTTTTGGCGTTGAGACGAGTTTCGTGCATGGGCGTGACCATGCTGGCATCAAGGCCGCGATCCGGCCGAACACCAAATTCCTGTTCTGTGAAATGATCGGCAATCCCGGCCTTGATGTGCTGGACGTCGAGGCTATCGTGAAGATCGCGCAGGAGGCGGGCATTCCCGTCGTCATGGACGCGACCTTCTGCACGCCATTCCTGTTCAAGCCGCTGGAACATGGTGTCAATGTCGTCATTCACTCCGTCACGAAATGGATGGGCGGCCATGGCACGACCATTGGCGGTGCCATTGTCGATGGTGGCAATTTCGACTGGGGCCGGTTGGACGCTGGCGGCAAAAATCGCTGGCCGACACTCACATCGGCGCATTATGCGCTTGACGGCATCGTGTTCTGGGAAGAGTTCGGCCCGATTGCGCTGACGCAGCGTATCCGCGCCGAAGCCATGTACAATTTCGGCCCGTCGCTGGCGCCGCTCAGCGCCTTCCTGCTGCTGCAGGGCATCGAAACGCTGCCGCTGCGCATGGAGCGCCACATGCGCAACACGGTGGATCTGCTCGCCTTCCTGCAAGGCCATGAGGCGGTGAGCTGGGTGCGCCATCCGTCATTGCCGGACCATCCCGATCACGATGTCGCAAAACGGCTGCTGCCGAAAGGGGCAGGCTCGGTGATTGCGTTTGGTGTGAAGGGTGGGCGCAAGGCTGGTGCTGCCTTCATCGAGAATGTGCAGGTCGCTTCGCATCTTGCCAATGTAGGCGACGCCAAGACGCTGGTCATCCATCCGGCATCGACCACGCATTCGCATATCTCGGCCGAAGACATGAAGACGGGGGGATTGTCGGACGACATGATCCGGCTTTCGGTCGGGCTTGAAAATATCGAGGACCTGAAGGCTGATTTTGATCGTGCGCTGAAGATTGCCGCGCGGGCTGCGGGGGCGGTGTAATGTATTTCGACGTCAATGGAACACGAACCTATGCTTCCACCGGTGGGCGGGCGCATGAGCAGGGCAAGCCCTGGATCTTATTCGTCCATGGTGCAGGCTCCAGCCATCTTTCCTGGGTGTTGCAGACAAGGGCGCTTGCCTATGACGGCTGGAATGTGCTGGCACCCGACATGCCGGGCCACAATCTGACCGGGGGTGCCGCTCTCAGCGATGTGGCATCAATGACGCAATGGGTGCTTGCCGCCATGGACAGTGTCGGCTGTGACAAGGCAGTCGTTTGTGGCCATTCGATGGGCGGGCTCATTGCGCTTGAAATGGCGCGGACCCATCCCGAGCGGGTGAGGGCACTGGTACTTGTTGCAACCGCTGCAGCCATTCCGGTCAACAATGCGCTGATCTCGATGGCAGAAACAGCGGAATTCAAGGCTTTCCAGTCGATGAATTCCTGGGGTTATGGTGCGGATGCGCATATGCACGACAATACCTGGCCCGGCAGCAGCCACATCAATTTCGGCATCGACATGATGCGGTTGAATGCGGGGGGAACGCTGGCGACCGATCTCAAGGCATGTGCATCCTATGCCGGTGGGGCGGAAGCTGCGGCACAAGTCAAATGCCCGGTACTTTGCATATTTGCCGGCCAGGACAAGATGACGCCGCTGAAATCCGGCAAGGCGCTGGCCGACACCCTGCCAGCCAGGGAACTCGTCATTGTCGCCAATAGCGGGCACAGCATCCCGACCGAGCGACCGCGTGAAGTGAATGCGGCAATGCGAGGGTTCTTGCAAAAAGTTGAGCAGGCATGACAAGAAAGCTTGCAGCCGCGGTGTTGTTTGGTTTGTTAGCAATGACCTTGCAGGCTTCGTCGGCTTGCGCTGACGATGAAATAGTCCAGCGTGCCCAAAACATCGTGGATGGTTGGAAAACCTGGGTTCGAAAGCATGACATCAGCGAGGCGGCAATCGCGATCTCCCACAAGGGTGTCGTGATCGCTCAGTTTGGTATCGGAAGGGATGCCGATACACCCGCACCAGTGGCTAGCGTGTCAAAAGCGATAACCGGTATTTGTGTTGCAAAACTGGCAGAAACCGGCGCTTTTTCTTTTGACTCTGCACTCAAGGATATTGTCCCCGAGCTAGAGTCAGATGTGACTGTGACGGAATTGATGCTACATACTTCCGGTTACACACGTGACATAACCCAGCGCCCTGACAAATACATAGGGCGTAACAAGGAATACCAAGAATGGGTAGGCCGCAAGGAAATCGAAAAAGGACGCGATTCCAGCAAGATTGGCGAGTTTCATTACAATAATTCGAACTACGCCATGCTGGGAGCAATCATCCGGAAAGTGACCGGGAATTCCTATGAGGATGCGTGCAAAGATCTGGTTTTTCGGCCGATTGGTGTGGAGAAAGTTGATCTGAATCCTGATTGGCGGATTCACGGCGCGTTTGGCGGCTGGAGGATTTCAGCGCTTGATCATCTCAAATTCCTGAATGCCTATTTCGGAAATGACAAAGTTTACAACAGATCGCCAGTGGATTGGCCAAGATACAGTTTTGGCAACGGCTTGAATTACGGCATGGGCTATATGTTCAGGAAAGGCAGGGCGGGTGGTTACAATTTCTGGCATGACGGTCGCTGGCATACTGACATTGATGGAAAGGCGCACAGGTTCGGTGCCTTTTTTGTCAGCTACGACAATGGCTGGAAAATCACCACAAATCACAGTTTTTCAGCGATTGACGGCGAGCACGGGGAACTGGACCGGATATTCGCGATAGCTACTCACCAACCCCTTTGAAATGAAGTTTCGTAAAATATTCAGGTGGCACTCATGACAATCGAAATCAGCAAAGTATGCGTCATTGGTGCGGGCACCATGGGCTCGGGCATTGCTGCAGCAGCGGCAAGCGCAGGACAGAAAGTCGTGCTACTCGACATTGCCGGGCCGGAGGGTGCGCGCAATGCGCCCGCCGAACGCGGGCTGGAACGGATACGCAATTCGAACCCTCCATTGCTGTTGTTGGAGCATGACATCAACAAGATTTCGCTCGGCAATGTCGAGGACGACCTTGCCATGATCGCAGACGCAGACTGGATCGTGGAAGCGGTGGTGGAACGGCTTCCCGTCAAGCAGGCGCTCTATCGGGCGATGCTTCCGCATCTGAAAGCTGATGCGATTATCTCTTCCAATACGTCGACGATTCCGCTGGCGCTGCTGACGGAGGGCCTGCCGGAAGATGTGCGCAAGCGTTTCTGCATCACGCATTTCTTCAATCCGGTGCGCTACATGCGCCTGCTGGAACTGGTGCAGGGTCCGGAAACCTCGGATGAAGTGATCGCCCGGGTGGGCGATTATTGCGACAGGCTGCTCGGCAAGGGGCTGGTGCATTGTGCTGATACGCCCGGATTTCTGGGAAACCGTGTTGGCGTTTTCGCCATGCAGGCGGCGATCCATGAGGCGGTGTCGCTCGGCCTGCCGATCGAGGACGCGGATGCGATTTTCGGCCGTCCGCTTGGCATTCCCAAGACAGGGGCCTTTGCGCTTTATGACCTGATCGGTCTCGACCTGATGGCGGATGTGGTGCGCTCGCTGCGTTCGATCCTGCCCGACAGCGATCCGTTTCACGAGGTGGGCGCTGAAAATGCGCTGATCAATTCGCAGATCGAAAAAGGCTTCAACGGCAACAAGGGCAAGGGCGGTTTTTACGCGCGCATCGATGGCAAGCCGATGGCGCTAGACCTCGCGAGCGGAGCATGGCGCCCACGCCAGCAACCGGCAAAGGAAATTGTTGCCGTTGGCGAGGCTGTCGATCCGGCTGCGTTGATTGCGCTTGATGGCAAGGCCGGGCAATTCGCCTGGAATGTGCTGGCGCGTGTGCTGACTTATTCTGCCGGGCTGATTGGCGAGGTAAGCGACAGTCCGCAGGACATCGATGATGCGATGAAGCTTGGTTACAACTGGATCGAGGGGCCATTTGAACTGCTCGACCGGATTGGAGCGGGAGCCTTTGTCGCCCGGCTCGAAGCCGAGGGGAGGCCGGTGCCGCAGTTCCTGAAAGCGGCATCGAATGCCTCATTTTACAAGGTGCAAGCAGGGCAATTGCTGGTTCGCCACGCCGATGGCGATTATTGCGCGGTTTCCCTCCCGGAAGGCTCCGTGCGCTTTTCGATGCTGCGCAGAACCTTGCAGGCCGATTTCGAGAATGAGAGCGCCAGCGTATTTACGCTGGAGGGGGGTGTTCGTCTTGTCGAGTTTCATTCCAAGGCAAATGCACTGGACGAGAAGTCAGTCGAGGCGCTGGATTTTGCAGCGGAAAATCCGGGCAATGGCGTCATCATCCACAATGATGCGCAGCATTTTTCATCAGGCGTGAACCTCAACCGGTTCCTGACCATGATTGATGCACAGGACTGGGTCGGCATTGACCAATTCCTGCTCGGTTTCCAGAAGGCTGTTCACAAGCTGCAAAAACTGAAAAAACCGGTGGTGGGTGCGCCAACGGGGCTGGCGCTGGGGGGCGGGCTGGAAGTGTTGCTGCATTGCAAGTCGCTGATGGTGCATGCCAATTGCGTGATGGGGCTGGTGGAGCCGCTAGTCGGGGTCATTCCGGCGGGCGGTGGCGTCAAGGAAACCTATCGCCGCTGGTACAAGCAGACGGGTGATGCCGGCAAGGCAGCGATCAAGACGTTTGACCAGATATTTGACGGCGTCACCGGCACTTCGCCCTCGCTTTCGGCAAGGCTTGGCTATTTCAATTCAGGCGTTGGTGACGGTGTCAGTGGACGCGACATGATCGTCGCGAACAGGGACCGGCTGGTAACGGCAGCGCTTGAACGTGTTGCCTCGCTCAACCATCATCTGGATGAAGGCGGGCGGTGGCCGGTGCCGCTCGCTCCGGCCGAGGTCGTGGAAACGCTGATTGGGGCGCGCCAGGCGCTGCATGGTGCAGGTTTCACCGCGCATGATGAAACGGTTGCGCGCGCACTTGCCTCGATCTTCACGGATACGAAGCCGTTTGAGGTGGAGAGCGACTGGGAGTTTTATGACCGGGAGCGCGCGGCATTCATATCACTGGCCAAAACGCCTGAAACACGGGCGCGGATCGCGCATATGCTAGCAACCGGAAAGCCGCTCAGAAACTGAAGCTGAAGCGGCCCTGGCTCGCCTGGACGACGAAAGTTTGAATCAAAGACCAGCGGCCTGGTTAGCCGATGATAGCAATTTCATGTGTATCGCGATATGTGCCGGGTCCCCACACCACACCACCCGGTCAGCTGCAAGCTCTGCGGACCGACCCCCACATCCGGATCGGGCGTTGACGGGGCGACCTCGTTCACCTGACAACGCGAGCTTGCAGTTTGGTGCGGCTTGCGCGGTCAGTTCAAATCTGTTGAATAGTGACAAATCTGAACTGAATGGAAACCGCATCATGAAACTTTGGTATTCACCTGCTTCGCCCTTTGTCCGCAAGGTACTGATCGTAGCCCATGAGACCGGTCAGACCGGCGAGCTCCAGATAGTGGAAGCTGCTACAAACGCCGTAAGCCGCAACATGGAGCTGGTGCGGGACAATCCGTCGGGAAAGATTCCCGCACTTGTTCTTGATGACGGGACGGTGCTGTTTGACAGCCGGGTGATTTGTGCCTTTCTCGACGCGCGTCATTCCGGAACCAAGCTGGCGCCACAGGAAGGAATGGCGAAATTCCAGGACATGATGCTGGAGGCGCTCGGTGATGCGATCATGGATGCAGCAGTGCTTGCGCGATATGAGGAAGCATTGCGACCAGTGCAATACCAATGGGCGGAATGGGGGGCGGGGCAGATGGCCAAGGTCACTTCCTCGCTCGACCAGCTGGAGGGTGCACTCGCCGGCATGCTGGGGAGCCGGCCAACCATGGGGCTCATCGCCGTTGCGTCTGCGCTTGGTTATCTCGACTTCCGCTTTGAAAGTCTTGGATGGCGCGCCAGCCATCCGAAACTTGCTGCATGGTTCGCGGAATTTTCCAAACGGCCATCGATGGCAGCAAGCGCGCCGTAATTCTCTGCCGAAACGTCAGGGCCTGTTGCGGCGAATATCCGAAGGTCGCTTTTCGAACGTCCGATGGAAGCATCTGGCAAAATAGGAACTCGACGAGAAGCCGCATTGAAGCGCGACTTCCATTGTCGATATGTTCGTGTGCATGAGCAGTTCTCGCGCCTTTTCCAGCCTGAGTGCCAGGTAGTATTTGGCTGGTGATGCCTTCAGGTTGCGCTTGAACATTCGTTCAAGATTACGGACGCTTGTATTGATCTTTTCGGCGATTTCGACGTTTGAAAGCGGAATCTCGATATTGGCCAGCATCAACCTTACGGCTGTTTGAACGGCCGGCGGCATTGTCTCCATCCGCGCTACCGAGCCTGAACGCTGAGATACGCCTGCATTGCGGATGCGGTCCAACTGGAAATTGTTGGCAACCTTGAGGGCGGCACCCTCACCATAATCGTGACCGACGATCTGCAACACCAGTTCCAGGCTCGATATGCCGCCCGAGGATGTGTAGCGATTGTGGTCAATGACATAGAGGTCGCTGACCATGGCAACGTCAGGAAACTCTTCCTGGAAGGCAGGTTGGTATTCCCAGTGCAACGTGCATTTCGCCTTGTTCATCAGTCCTGCGCGGGCAAGGATGAAAGTGCCGGAGGAAATGGCACCGAGCTTTATCCCGGCACGGTCGAACTGCTTCAGCCGTGAATGCAGGCGGGAACGGTATGGCGGGTTGTTGTCATAGCTGGATACGACGAACAGGTAGTCAGTCTTGATATCCTGACCGATATCGCCTTCCACCGCCATCACAATACCGTTGGACGCGCGGGCAGGTTTGCCGTCATGGCTAAGCAGGTGCCAGTCATAGACCTTGCGACCCAGGACATAATTCGCCGCCCTTAGCCCCTCGATCGCGGACATCAGGCAAAGCGCGGAGAAATCGTCAATGAGCAAGAAGCTCATATGGGTAACGCCATTTCTGTCTGGCATCGTGTTTTTTCCAGCGTGCAGGATCACGCCATCTATCATTGTGGGCGCAAAATGGTAATCAAAAAACCGTCACCGGGAACGGGTGTGTGTCGCAAAATTGCTATTCGATAACAGCACCTGCGTTGAGAAACTGCCGGGCGATCCAGGAGTGGAAGTGGTGGGTCGATTCGTCCATTACCGGCGAGAAATGTCCACCGTCAAAGGCGCTTGCCTTGCGTCCGCGCTGCATGCTCTCGACTACTCCGACGTCCTCGGCAAACACGCATTTCCACAAATCGGAATTGCGGCTGCGCATGTCCCGCCAGTCATTGCCCTGCATTGCAGGGTCGGTGTAGTAGATTTCGACGTGCTCAATCGTGCGGCCGTTGTTGACCGGCTCAAGCACGATTGCGAAGGTGTGGTCCTTGTGGACGCCCATCAGGACATTGGGATAGACCGCCAGATATTCGGCATTGGAATCCCAGCGCGCAGGCAAGCCGTCAAATTCCTTGAACTTGCGACCTTCCTTGTCGAGCTGCGGATTGTAAACCCGGGTAAGTTGCCCTGACCATGGACCTTGTCCCAGTATGTTCTCATGGTCCTCGAGGCGGCTGTAGCTGTTGAGGCCAGGATGCACGAATGGCAGGTGATAGCTTTCGCAATAGTTCTCGACCGCCAGTTTCCAGTTCGTGTCGACTTCGAGTTTGAAGGATGAGTCAGCGCCACCGTGATAAACCGGACGGTCATAATCTTTCCAGCGGGCCAGCATGGTTGCGAAATATTCCTCGAAGGGAGCGGCATCGCCGGACAGGTTGACGAACACGACATCAAGATAGACATGGCTGCGTATCTCGACGAGGCCGAGCGTCGACTTGTCGATGGAGGGATGTTCATGAATGCCGGGGCCGCCGACATGCGGCGTCTGTTTCAACTCGCCTTTGAGATTGTAGCACCATGCATGATAGGGGCAGCGAATGAGGCCTGTCGTATTCTTTGGTTCGTCGACAAGAACGACCCCGCGATGGCGGCAGGAATTCTGGAACACCCGTACATCGCCATCACGGTCGCGCACCAGAAGTAGCGGTTCCCCCAGGAAGGTTATCGGCTTGACGTCACCGATCTGTGGCACATCCTTGGCGAAACCGATGCCTGCCCAGTTGGGGCGGAAAACGGCTGCGGTTTCGGCCTGTGTCGCCCGCTCGTCTGCATAGAGCCAGTTTGGCAAGCCCTGGGCCAGGGCAATGGGTGCAGATGCGTTTTCGAGTTCTTCTCGTGTAACATTGAAGTTGGGGAGAACGGGAGCATTCATGGACAGCACCTTTGATCCTGGCAAACCTTATCAGGGCGAAGTGCCTTTTCGGCATGTCGCTTTCAAACCAGCATGGCAGATCACATGACATTGCTGAATGCTTGGAAGCGACGCTGATGTCGCGATATTTGTTGTCGCGATTCCGCCACCGCTTTGCCCCGTTTCCATGCATGATGGCGTCGCAAAGCCGACGGACCGCCATTTTTGCCAATAAACGGCAAGGGATGTTGATCCAGCGTCATTGATTGAGTCAGGTGTTGACCTGTGGGTCTGCATGTGGTGCGATTGTGAGGGCAATACTGTTCGCATTTGAAACATCCCAAATGCCGACCTGGAGGGGTAATACCATAGTTTCTCTTGGAAAAACGTCCATGAGGGGAACTAGTGCCTGGAACTTATCAAACGTCATCGGGAGGTATTGATGACAAAATTGTGGAAAGACCTGAGGGGCAAACCCCTTCACAAGCAGATTGCGAAATGGGCGAGTGAAGCCCGTGAAGGCGCAATGGATCGTCGCGAATTCCTCGCGCTTTCTTCGGCGTTTGGTGCAAGCACTGCAGCTGCCTATGCCATGCTCGGCATGACCGCGCCAACTGTGGCTCATGCCCAGGAAGGCAAGAAGGGCGGCGTTCTGAAGATGCAGATGATCATCAAGGAACCAAAGGATCCCCGCACTTATGACTGGTCGGAAATGGCCAACGTCACCCGCCAGTGCAATGACTACCTGGTTCGCTACACCAAGGACTTCACCTTTGAAGGCCATCTGATTGAAAGCTGGGAAATCAACGAAGACGCCACCGAATACACGCTGAACGTTCGCAAGGGCGTCAAGTGGTCGAATGGTGACGATTTCAATGCTGATGACGTGATCTACAACCTCAATCGCTGGTGCGACAAGGCTGCCGAAGGCAACTCGATGGCGGCACGCGTTGGTGCGCTCGTCAATGCTGATACGGGCAAGGCAGCCGACGGTGCCATCACCAAGGTTGATGACCATACCGTCAAGCTCAAGCTGAACTCATCCGACATCACGATCATTCCGGGCATCTCCGACTATCCGGCGCTCATCGTACACCGCGACTTCGACAAGATGGGCGGCGACACGCTGAAGATGCCAGGCACCGGCCCGTTCGAGATCGTTGAATACAAGGTTGGCGAGCGTGCCGTTCTCAAGCGTCGCGAAAACTTCACATGGTGGAAGGGTGATCCGTATCTCGATGGTGTCGAGTTCATCGATTATGGTGATGATACCGGCAACGCCGTTATTTCGGCGCTGGAATCGGGCGAAATCGACTCGGCCTACCAGTCTGTCGGTGAAACCGTCGGCCTGATGGATTCAATGGGCATGCAGAAGTCGGAAGTTTCCACTTCGGCGACCGTTGTCATTCGTACCCACGTCACCGAAAAGCCGTTCGACGACAAGCGGGTCCGCAATGCGCTGCAGCTGGCGGTCGACAATGCGACCATCCTGAAGCTCGGTTACAACGATGCCGGCACGGTCGCAGAAAACCACCATGTCTGCCCGATCCATCCCGAATATGCGGAACTGCCGAAGGTTGGCCGCGATATCGAGAAGGCCAAGGCACTGATGACCGAAGCTGGTGCCATTGATACCGAGCTGGAGCTCATCTCCTATGACGCGGAGTATGTGAAGAACCCGGCCGACGTTATCGCTGCGCAGTGCCGCGAAGCAGGCATCAAGGTCAAGCGTACCGTCATTCCGGGTTCGTCGTTCTGGAATGAATGGACCAAGTATCCATGGTCAACGACCGAATGGAACATGCGTCCGCTCGGCGTGCAGGTGCTCGCGCTTGCCTATCGTTCGGGCGAAGCCTGGAATGAGGCGGGCTATTCGGACGCCAACTTCGATGCAAAGCTCAAGGAAGCACTGGCCATTGCTGACGCTGACAAGCGCCGTGAAGTGATGAAAGATGTCGAAGCAATCCTGCAGGATTCAGGCATCCTGATCCAGGCATTCTGGCGTTCGATCTATCGTCACTCACAGCCATATGTGAAGGGCATTTACATGCACCAGACCTTTGAGGTTCACCTCGAAAACGTCTGGCTCGACAAGTAATCACCGTGAAAATGCGAAAGGGGCTTCGGCCCCTTTCGTTTCTGCCGTCGGCAAAAAATAACAATGCCGGATCACAATACCACCTAGAACAAAGAGGGGAGGGTGGGGATGTTTTCCTTTATCCTGCGTCGGCTGGGCGTCATGGCGCTGACCATGCTGTGCCTGAGCATGGTTGTCTTCTATTTTGTCAATCTCGAACCCAATCTGAAGAAGCTTGCAACGTTCCAGACGGAAACACGCTCTTCGGATGCGGAGAAGGAAAGCTGGCTGGCCAGAAACGGCTACAGGGACGGCTTCTTTACACAATATGGGCGCTGGATCGGTGTTGTTCAGAAGCAGCCGGTCATTGATCCCAATACCGGTCAGATCGCGCCCCGCTTCCGTTATTGCGACGAATCCCCTGTCCCGGTCTATTCCGGCGTGCTGCAAGGTGACTTTGGTTGTTCGACCGCCTATCGCACCACCGTGAACAGCCGCATGCCGCAAGCGCTGAAGGCGACGGGTATCCTGATGTTCTGGGTCATGATCGTGATGGTGCCGATAGCATTGCTGATCGGTGTGCTGGCCGGCATGCGCGAGGGGTCGAAACTTGACCGCAGCCTCTCCGTCGCCTCCATCGCCTCCACTGCCACGCCTGAATATGTGTCCGGCGTCATCTTCGTGGTGCTGTTTGCCAGCGGCTTCAAATACATGGCCGATACCTATTCGTTCTGGCCGGCCAATTTCTATTTCAACGGCTCTGCTGCCACAGCAATAACGCAGGGCATCAGCTTTTACAATTTCACCCTGCCGGTATTGACCATGGCGGTTTACGGGATTGGCTATATTGCGCGCATGACACGCGCCTCCATGGCCGAAGTGATGACTGCGCAGTATATCCGCACGGCAAGGCTCAAGGGGCTGAGCTTCAGGACAGTCGTGATCCGTCATGCCCTTCGCAACGCGCTGATTGCGCCGTTCACGGTCATCATGTTGCAGTTTCCGTGGCTGCTGACCGGGGTGGTGATTGCGGAATCGATCTTCAATTACAAGGGGTTCGGCTACATGCTGGTCGCTGCCGCCTCGAACAATGACATCGACCTTGTACTTTCCTGCGGCCTGGTTGCAGTGATTCTGGTTCTGGTCACACAGCTGATCTCGGATATCGGCTATGCCTTCCTCAATCCCCGCATTCGCGTAAGCTAGGAGATACTCATGGAAAACCTTGGATTTTTCGGTGTGGTCTTCGGCATTGTCGCTCGCCTGTGGCCGGTCTGGATTGGTCTCGTCCTGGTCTATTTGCTGGTATGGGCGTACAAACCCCGGCTGGGCCTGTTCGGACAATTGTTCAACGGCTGGATAGGAACGGTCGGTGTGTCCATATGCCTGTTCTGGGTGTTTGCTGCGATGTTTGCTGACATCATTGCCCCCTTTGGCACCCGTACCCAGATCGCCATCATGAAGAATGCGGTTCCCGGGAGTGTCGAGGCAGACAGTGCCATGGCGTTCCTGTTGGGCGGCGATCACCTGGCGCGTGATGTGTTCTCACGCGTAATGTACGGATGTCGGGTGGTTCTGCTGATTGCCCCGGCGGCGACGATGATTGCCTTCATCGTCGGGATCACGCTCGGGCTGCCAGCCGGTTACTTCGGCGGCAAGATCGACGCTGCCCTTTCGTTTCTTGCGAACCTCGTTCTGGCGTTTCCGGTCATCCTGCTGTTCTACCTGCTGGTGACACCGGGGATCATGGAAACTTGGCCACCCTATATCATGGGCGGCAGCCTGTTCCTGGTGCCGATAATCTTTTTCTCCGTCATGTTCTACACCCGCTTCGCATCTGCGCCGCGCAAGCTTGCCATCTACCTGACGGCAACCATCGCCATCGGCTTGTGGGCATGGCTGAACCTGATGTCGTCGGACCTGTTTATCGAAAAGCTCAATTCGGTCGGACTGGGCTGGTTTGGAAGCATGCTGCAATGGTCGCCGTTCAACATGTTCGGCATCGAAACCAACGAGCTCAACATCTTCGTTGCGGTTGTCTTTGCTTCCAGCCCGGGCGTTTTCCGTATCGTTCGCGGCCTGGTGCTTGACGTCAAGACGCGTGACTATATCGCGGCAGCCCAGACCCGTGGCGAGAGTCCGTGGTACATCATGCTCTGGGAAACACTCCCCAATGCACGCGGTCCACTGATCGTCGATGCGTGCCTACGCATCGGCTACACCACCATCCTGCTTGGAACCCTCGGGTTCTTCGGGCTTGGCATGGGACCGGAAAGCCCTGACTGGGGGACCATGATCAAGGACGGGTCACAGACCGCGCAATTGCGTTTGTATTACTGGCAGGGCGTGGCTCCCGCCATTGCACTCATGTCGCTGGTGCTGGGCTTGAACCTGCTCGCGGATACGCTTCGCGAAGAATCGTTGAGAGACTAGGAAGGAAAGACAATGGCTGAACCAATCCTGGAGATTGAAAACCTGCACATTTCCTTCTTCACCAAGGCGGGTGAAATCCCTGCGGTGATGGATTTCTCGTGCAAGGTGATGCCCGGAGAGGCGATGGGTCTCGTTGGTGAATCGGGCTGTGGCAAGTCCACCGTCGCGCTTGGTATAATGCGGGACATGGGCAATCGCGGCAAGATTACCAAGGGCACCATCAAGTTCATGGGCCGCGACATGGGCGAGATGTCGGACGAGGAATTGCGCGACATCCGCGGCAACAAGATCGCGATGATCTATCAGGAACCGATGGCGAGCCTCAATCCGGCGATGAAGATCGGGCCGCAACTGATGGAAGTGCCGATCCTGCATGAAGGCGTATCCAGGGACGAGGCCTATACGCGCTCGCGTGACATGCTGGCTTCGGTGCGTCTGCCAGATCCGGACCGCATCATGGGTTCCTATCCACACCAGCTGTCCGGAGGCCAGCAGCAGCGCGTGGTGATCGCCATGGCACTGCTCTCCAAACCAGCCTTGCTGCTTCTTGACGAGCCGACGACTGCGCTTGATGTGACGGTCGAGGCCGGCATTGTCGAGCTCGTGAAGGATCTCGGCAAGGAATTCGGCACATCGATGCTGTTCATCTCGCACAATCTGGGCCTGATCCTGGAGACCTGCGACAAGATCACGGTGATGTATTCCGGCGAAGCGGTGGAAACCGGATCGGTCAGTGACGTGTTTGACCGGATGCGCCATCCCTATACGCAAGGACTGTTCCGCTCGATCCCGCTGCCTGGGGCTGATAAGAATTCACGCCCGCTGATTGCCATTCCGGGGCAGTTGCCGCTTCCGCACCAGCGTCCTTTCGGTTGCAATTTCGGGCCACGCTGCCTGCATTTCGTCAAGGGAGTATGTGACGCCCGGGAAATCCCGATGCAGGACGTGGCCGGACATGAAAATCACCGCTCACGCTGCGAGCGATTTGAAGAAATCAACTGGTCCGCGATGCCCGACGGCATCAAGGTCAATGAGCCTGTAACGCCCGGCAAGACCGTGCTGCAGATGGAGAATGTCAAGAAATACTACAGTGTTTCGGCGAACGAGATTTTCGGTGGCGCGCATCCGCGTACGGTCAAGGCCAACGAGACCATCACTTTCAATGCGCGTGAATCCGAGACTGTGGCGATAGTCGGCGAGTCCGGTTGCGGAAAGTCGACGCTAGCCAAAATGCTGCTGGGGCTCGAAACCGCGACCGATGGCACGATCAAGCTGGATGGAAAGGAAATCCAGAAGACGGCAATCGAGGACCGGGACACAAAAACCATCTCGTCGATCCAGATGGTGTTCCAGAATCCGTTCGATACGCTCAACCCCAGCCATTCCGTTGGTTCGCAGATCATGCGGACGCTGGAAATGTTCAAGATCGGCAACAATGACGACGAGCGGCGGCAGACAATGCTGGAACTGCTCGACATGGTGAAACTGCCGCGTGCCTTTGCCACGCGCATGCCGCGCCAGCTTTCGGGCGGGCAGAAGCAGCGTATCGGCGTAGCGCGCGCCTTTGCCGGGCGCCCAAGGGTGGTGGTGGCTGACGAACCGGTCTCGGCACTCGATGTGTCGGTACAGGCGGCCGTTACTGAACTGCTGATGGACATCCAGCGGGAATCAAAGACGACCATGCTGTTCATCAGCCACGACCTTTCGGTGGTGCGATATATCGCTGACCGCGTGGTTGTGATGTATCTGGGGCATATCGTTGAACAGGGCACGACAGATGCGATCTTCTCGCCGCCCTATCATCCCTATACAGAGGCGCTGCTTTCGGCGATCCCGATTGCAGACACGAGCGTCGAGAAGAAGCACATCGTGCTTGAAGGCGACATCCCGTCTGCGATGAACCCGCCGCCGGGTTGCCCGTTCCAGACTCGCTGCCGCTGGAAGGGCAGGGTACCAGGCAAACTGTGCGAAACAGAAGTTCCGCCAATGGTCGATCTTGGCGACGACCATTCGATCAAGTGCCACCTGTCTGCCGATGTCCTCAAGGAGATGGAAGCTGTCATCACCTTCCATGGCAAGGACAAGGAAACGAAAGCCGGGAAGTCCGGCAAACCAGCCAAGGCTGCAAAGTCTTCGGCAGTTGCCAAGGCAAATCAGGAAGCTCCAGTAGCACTGGCTGCCATGGGCAGTGCGAAACCGGCAGCAGCCAAGCCGGCGAAAAGCGTCAAGTCGAAAAAGGCTGCAACGGCGCCAGCCGCCAAGGTATCCCCGGCCAAGGCTCCGGTCACCAAGAAGGACGCTGATGCGAACCGTCCGGCGGCAGTAAAGAAGCCGTCAAAGCCGGATGACCTGAAGCTGATTTCCGGCGTCGGGCCAAAGCTTGAAGGAGTGCTGAACGGACTTGGCATCTTCACCTTTGCGCAGGTAGCTTCATGGAAGAAAGCCGAACGTGAGTGGGTAGACAACTATCTCAGGTTCAAGGGGCGCATAGAACGCGATGACTGGGTGAAACAGGCCAAGGCGCTCGCCAAGGGCGGTGAGGCCGAATATATCAAGGTGTTCGGCAAGAAGCCGCGCTGAGCAAACACCCATCAACCAGGATCAGGGCTGCCCCACGCGGGCAGCCTTTTTCATTTGTCGCGCTTGTCTTTCTTGCGGGATTCGGACTTTGCCGTCTCCTGCAGGCGGATTTCAGGCATGGGCAAATTGTTTCCGACAAGCCGGACCTCACGCTGCGGGAATGGGATGGCAATGCCATTCGCTTTCAGGGTTCGCCAGATGATGAAAAGCACTTCCGAGGAGATACGGTTCTTGCCGTCGTCAATGCCCTCGATCCAGAACTCGACGGCGAAACGGATGGAACTCTCGCCGAACCCGCGCAATTCGCAATCGGGCAGTTCGGGCTTGTCCAGCACCTTGGGATGGGCGCGAACCGCCGTAATGATCAAGTCCGGCACCTTCTCGATGTCAGTATCATACGCAACGGAGAATTCCACCTCGTAGCGCTGGCGCGGATCATCCCTTGTCCAGTTGACAAAAGTGTTGGTGATGAACTTCTCGTTCGGCACCATGATTTCCTTGCCGTCGAAGGTCTCCAGCGTAGCCGAGCGCATGTTGAGTTCCTTCAGCACTCCGGAGCGTCCGTCCTCGAGCTCGATGAAATTGCCGATATGAATTGAGCGTTCGACCAACAGGATCATGCCTGAAATGAAGTTCGAGGCGATCTGCTGCAAGCCGAAGCCGAGTCCGACGCCGAGCGCGCCACCAAAGATGGCCAGGGCGGTGAGGTCCAGCCCCAGCACCTGCAACAGCATTACAAAAAGGGCGCCGAAAAGCGCAATCTGGAACAGTTTGGCGACCAGTTCCTGGGTTGGCTTGTCGAGCGCGTCCTGCGCGCGGATGGCCTTCTGGCCAGTATTGTTGGATATCCGTCCGAGCCAGAAGAAGAAGCCGCCTGCGATCAGCGCCTTTACGAGGAAATACAAGGATATGCGGATATTGCCGGCCTCGATCGACAATGTATCGAGAAAGGCGATTGTCGCGTCAAGCCAGCCAAAAACCTGCAAGGTTGCGACCGGGATGCCGAACCAGATCGCAGCTTTCTTCAATAGCGGATTGGTGATGAAGCGTTCAATGGCGCTGTAGAGCAGGAACACGACCGAAACGCCGCGCGCAAGCCGGATCAGCCAGTCGGCACCGACCGCGGCGTAGACCGCTTCGACCGCGATACCGAGCAGGAAATAGACCAGGGCCGCGAACAACAAGTCTGAAGCGGCAAAGAGCATCTGGCGGACGCGATACCACTGCACGCGCGGTTCGGGTGCGGTGTTGAAAAGTGGCACCCGGCGCTTGAGCTCGCGCGCAGCAAACCATGACAGCGCAACCGCGATGATGATGCCTGCGACCTGCGCGTAGAATTGCGGCGAAGTCGCCCATTCGACCAACTTGTCGAGGATGGAAAAACCGAGGTCCTTCCAGAATTGCAGGTCGAGGTAGCGGGACATGGGTTAAACTCTGGTAACTGGATTTGCTTGCCCTGTTCTAGGCGTGTGGCCTCCTGCCTGCAAGCATTTCGCGTTTTGTACCGAAGCCGGGCTCACGGGTGACCTCGAAACCTGCCGCCTGCAGGTCGCGGCGTACCTGGCCTGCAGCGGAATAGGTAGCGAAAGTGGCGTCCGGTGCCGTGTGGCGGAAGACCTCGGCCAGCAAGGGTGCATTCCACATCTGCGGGTTCTTGGCCGGTGAGAAGCCATCCAGATACCAGGCGTCGGCCTGAAACTGCAATTGTGGCAGGCGGATATTGGCGTCGCTCATGAAGACGGTGAGAGCTATGTCATCAGCAAAATCGGTCTCGATGATCTCGAATTCCGGCTGCCAGACTTGCAGCAATCTTGTACTGAGGCCATCCAGTTCCCGCCAGCGCGAAAGCGCGCGGCCAATGTCATGTGCACTCATCGGATATTGTTCAAACGAGACGAAGGAAAGCCTGGCGCCGGCGGGTCTGTATGCGCGCCACTGGCTGACGGTTTCGAGGAAATTAAGGCCCGTGCCGAAGCCCAGTTCGGCAATCAGGCAGTGCTGCATATCCGGCCAGCGGGAGGGCAGGCGGTTGCCGCCGACAAACACGTGCGCCGTCTCGGCCCTGCCATCGGCAGCGGAAAAATACGGATCATCAAACAGGCGGGATACCGGCAGGTCATTGTCACGCCAGTCGGTTGCGGAAAAACGCGAAACCCCTTTGCTTTCAGTCATGTTGCGCCTAATCCTGCCAGAATGATTCAAGGGACTACAACTACAAGCACGAATTTTGATCTCATCATAGTTGGCGCTGGCATCTTTGGTCTTTGGGCGGCGCGGCACGCGATCCGTGGGGGCAAGCGCATTCTGGTGCTGGAAAAGCGCAAGGTTGGGGCGGGGGCATCGGGCGGGTTTGTTGGTGCCTTGATGCCGCATCACACCGAACGCTGGAATGCCAAGAAGCAGATGCAGTTCGAGGCGCTTGCCGGTCTTGCCGATGTGATCGGCGAGTTGGAAAGTGATACCGGCATGACTTGCGGCTATCGGCGTTGCGGAAGGCTGGTGCCGCTGCTGCACGAACAGACACGGGAAATCGTTTCACGTCAGATCGAAGGCGCACGGGAGTTCTGGGGAGGTCAATTCACCATGGAACTCGTCGAGCCAGGCGATCTGGCCAGGGTTTCGCGCTGGCTGGACACGGCTGCCGCGCCGCATGGTGCGCAATGGGATGACCTGTCGGCGAGGGTCAATCCCCGCCGTTATGTCGAGGCGCTGGCTGCATATGTGCGTGCGCATGGCGAAATCCGCGAGGGCGCGGAAGTGGTGCGGCTTGAACCGGAGAGCCGCAGCGTCGTGCTGGCGGATGGTACGCGGCTTTCAGCCAGTGAAATCTGTGTTGCGGCGGGCTTCGAGGCCTATCCCCTGCTGCAGCCCTTCATGGGCGCGATGAATGACGGCAGGGCGATTGGCCGTGGTGTCAGGGGCAGGCGGTTCTGCTGTCACACCAGCATGATGACAGCGAGCCGATCCTTTATGAAAGCGGTGCCTATGTCGTGCCGCATGAGGGCAACCGTGTGGCCGTTGGTTCCACCTCGCATGACCATGACGGCGGTGCGCCGGATGCCTTTGACGATGGAGATATGGGATTTTACCACAAGGCGCTGACGCTGGCGCCTTGCCTTGCGCCTGCGCAGATCACCGGGCGCTGGGCCAATGTGCGCCCGCGCAACATGCTGAAAGGCACGGGCTCCGAACCATATTTCGGCGCGGTGCCGGGCCATGACGGCCTCAGCGCCAGAATTGGCGGCTTCAAGATTGGCGTGGGGGTGGGGGATGGAAACCTTGATGCCCAATTCCGATATTGAAAAGCTGAAAGCCAAGGCCAGGAAACTGAAATTGCCCTATCAGACGCTGACAGGTTGGCCTGTTCCCCGGATAGCTGCCCGATTTTGGTTAGCCTGCGGCTCAACGAAGTAGACAGGCAAAGAAACGACAATGGTATTCGGAAACCCGATAGTTGTGGCAATACCAGGGGACAGACAACCGTCGAATTCCAACCCTGGCATGCAGCGCTCCTCGCAAATTCTCCGGCTTGCCACACCTCCCCGACATCATGCCGTCGCACCTGAAACAGTGACACAGTCGGTTTCGACAATAGTCTGGCGCAAATCGCCAATCCCTGCGGAGCAATCACATGTCGAAGTTTCCCGAGCGTGCCAAGGTCGTCATCGTCGGTCTGGGTGGTATTGTCGGTGCGTCGGTTGCGCATCACCTGATCGAGAATGGCTGGGATGACATTGTCGGCCTCGACAAGTCGGCGATTCCCACGGACATCGGCTCGACCAGCCACGCCTCGGATTTCTGCTACACCACCAGCCATGATTTCTTGTCCTGCTGGACAACGCTTTATTCCATCGATTTCTTCGAGAAGCGCGGGCGCTATGCGCGGGTAGGCGGGCTGGAAGTGGCGCGTGTCGGCGATGATGGCCGCATGGACGAGATCAAGCGCAAGGTCGCTTCGGCCAAGGCTTTTGGCACGCGTGCGCGCCTGATCGGACCTGCCGAGATCAAGGAGAAATTCCCGCTGATCGAGGAAAGCATGGTGCAGGGCGGATTGTGGGATCCCGATGCCGGGCTCGTTGCGCCGCGCTCGCAGACTGTTGCCGGTGAACTGGTGGACGAGGCGGTTGCGAGCGGCAAGCTCAAGGCCTTTGCCAATACAGAGGCCAGGGAGCTGGTGATCGAGGACGGCCGCATCAAGGGCGTGGTCACGCATCGCGGCACGATCCATGCCGATCTTGTTGTCGTATGCACCGGCCTTTGGGGCCGGTTGACGGCAGCGCTTGTCGGCGAAGACCTGCCGGTGATGCCGATTGACCATCCGCTAACATTCTTCGGGCCCTATACCGAGTTTGCCGGAACCGGCAAGGATATCGGCTGGCCGCTGCTGCGCGACCAGGGCAATTCGGCCTATATGCGCGACACTGGCGATCCGACAACGCCTGAGGGCGGGCAGATCGAATGGGGCTATTACGAGGAAGAACCCGCGCCTGGTGCATCCGCGTGAATTGCTGGAAAAGCATGAAGCGCGGCTTTCGCCTTCGCAGCGCGACCTGCCGATCGAGCAGATCATGGAGCCGCTCGAACGCGCGATGGAACTGACGCCGATCCTGGCCGAGCTTGGCTATAATGAGGGCCATTCCTTCAACGGGCTGCTGCAGGTCACCACCGATGGCGGGCCTTCGATCGATGAATCGCAGAAGGTGCGCGGGCTCTGGTATGCGGTTGCGATCTGGGTCAAGGATGCGCCCGGCATGGCGAAGCTGGTTGCCGACTGGATCACGACCGGCCATACCCCGATTGACCACAACCGCATCGACTATGCGCGCTTCTCGCCGCATATGCTCACCGAGCAGTTCATCCATGACCGCTGCACCGAAACGGCAATGAAGGTCTACAATCCAGCAGTGCATCCGCGCGAGCCGTTTTCCAAGGGCCGCAACATTCGCCGCTCGCCATTTTATGAGCGCGAGGTTGAACTGGGCGGCTATTTCATGGAACTGGGCGGCTGGGAGCGGGCGCATGGCTATGCCGCCAATGAGCACCTGCTGGAGAAATGGGGCGACAAGGTTCCTGTGCGGGCCAATGAATGGGACAACCGGCATTTCTGGCGGGTTTCAATGCCGAGCATCTGGAGATGAGCGAGAATTGCGGCATCGTCAACCTGTCGCATTTCGCCATAATCGATGTCGAAGGGCCTGACCATGTCGCGATGATGGAATGGCTGTGCGCGGCAAAAATCGGTGGTGACGCCAATATCGGCAAGGGCATCTATACGCATTTCCTCGATGATAACGGCATGGTGCGGGCCGACCTTACGGTGATCCGAATGGCGGATCGTTGCCGGGTGATTGACGGTGCGGATGCGGGCCCGCGCGACTTTCAGTATATGCGCCGCGTTGCGCAGGACATGGGCTTCAATGTCACCGTCACGGATGTCAGCGAGAAATATGTGACCATCGGCATCTGGGGGCCAAAGGCGCGCGAAACGCTGCAAAGGTCGTTGCCGACCCAGAAGCGCTGTCGCTGGAGAATTTTTCTTTTGCAGCGCTCAAGCAGGTGGAAATCGGTGGCAAACAGGTTACCGCCTTCCGGCTCTCCTATGTCGGCGAGCAGGGCTGGGAACTGCACATGAAATATGAGGACGGGCTTGCGGTCTGGGATGCACTGCGCTCGACCGGCGTCATGGCCTTCGGGGTGGAGACTTATGCCAATTCGCGCCGGATGGAAAGAGCCTGCGGTTGCAGAATGCCGACCTCCAGACCGAATACAATCTTTATGAGGCTGATCTTGCGCGCCCCAAGGTCAAGGAAGCCAATTTCCGCGGCAAGGCGAAGCATCTCGAATATCGCGCGCGGGCTGAGCAACCGGCAAAACTGTGCACATTGGTCATGACGGAAAACACCGATGCCAATGGCGTGAAGCGCTATCGGTCGGCTCGATGCCGGTGCTGGATCCCGACAGCGGCGAAACGCTGGTCGATGAGATGGGCCGGCTTTCCTTTACGACATCTGTCGCCTTCGGCCCGACGATCGGCAAGAACATCGCGCTTGCCTATCTGCCGTCAGGCCACGCCCAGCTTGGGCGCAAGGTCCTGGTCGAATATTTTGGCGAACAGTATCCGGTTGAAGTTGCCGGCGTTGGCTACGCGCCACTTTATGATCCGGAGAACCTCAAGCCGCGTTCGTGATCCGCTGCCTTTCATCCTTCTCAAACGGCCTTGATGCCCTTGCCAACGCTTCTTCCGGCAGTTGCGCCTGACCGTTCCAGAACTGTGCGACGGTTGGTCCTTCTGAAAGGCGGCGCTCGCGGAACAGGAAGCCGAAAAGTTCGTGGAAGAAGACGCGCCTTCCCATGCGGGTATACCATCGCATGGCGTGGCGGATTTCCGGGTCGGGATGCAGGAAGGTTCGGTACAGCGCTTTCGGCCTTGCCTGCAGGACAAACTCGATCAGTTTTACCCAGACAAAGGTGCGCCACGGCGGAACCGAGCGTGTTGCCATGACCTGGTGCTTGTAGTCCCACAGGCGCTGGTCGGTCTGGATAACCTTGCGATGGGCGGAACTGCCATAGAAGGGTGTCCAGCGGTGCGGCGTCGCAAACACTGACATGATCTGGTCCGGGTCATAAGCCAGCAACTGGCGCATGACGCGGAAATAGTCAGCATCGGTTTCCTCTTCGAAGCCGACTACCCAGGTACACAGGCCGATCATGCCATGGGCGCGCAGCAACCTGATCGCCTCCTTGTCTATGCTGGAGTCGGAGCCCTTGCGGATCGCTGCAAGCGTTGCCTCATCGGTGTTTTCCATGCCGAGGAGGAAACGCAGTACGCCAGCTTTCTTGTAGAGATGCAGGATGTCGGCATCGCGAACAATATCGCCAGCACGGGTAGAGCCGATGATCGTCACCTTGACGTTTTCGGCAATCAGGGCTTCCAGGAACTGTTTCCAGACCCGGCGCGATGAAGTGGGGTTTTCGTCAGCAAGGTTGACCAGTTCCACCCCTTCCTCGCGCACGAGCCGTGCGATTTCTGCTGCAAAGCGGACGGGATCGCGATGGCGCCATTTGGTCCAGAAGCCGCGCTGGCCACAATAGGTGCAAAGATGGGGGCAACCGCGCGAAAACTGCATGATGACGCCGCGCAGCCCGCCCCAATAGGAATAGTCCGTGTGGTCGATGAGTTCCCAGCCAATGCGGAACGCGTCGAGATCGACGATCATGACAGCAGGCGCGGTGGCCACCGGCTTGCCGTTTTCGCGGAAGGCAATTCCCCGGACGGATCTGAGCGAGGCGCCATCGGCAATCGCCCCGGTCAGGTCAAGTATGGTCTGCTCCCCTTCGCCGCGGACGATCACATCAATCGCCGGACATTCCTCAAGGATATCCTGCCAGTGATAGGTAGGATAGACGCCGCCATAGACAATGCAGACGTCAGCCATGATTTCGCGGGCGCGGTTTGCAATCTCCACCGAGACCGGGTGCGCCGAGGTCGATCCGGAATGCCCGATCATGATGATGTCCGGCTTGAAGCAGTCAATCTTCCGGAAGATAGCGTCAAGCGGCAGCGGCCCGCGATCGGCGTTGACAAGTTCCAGCTTGTGGCCCGCATCGATCAGCGGACCTGCAATTGAAAGCAAGCCCAAAGGCGGCAGATTCTCTTTCGGGATACGGCTCCCGATAGCAGTGTGCGGTGGATGAATGAGCAAGATGCGCAAGGCTGGTCTCCCGTTGGTTGAGGCTTGCAATTTGCATCTGGAATTGTGTCGGCCCTCGGTTGCAACCGTGAAAAAAGGAAGGCGATTCCTTGTTCGAAAATTCGGGTCTTTCGTGACGGCACATGCACGAATATCATCGCGACCGGGGGCGCCGGAATCACCGGAGATACCGATTGGTGAAATCCAGAATTGCGATTGTGGTCTCGTTGGCAGGGTTGCTGTTCGGTGCGTTGTCGGCAGCCGCACAGGAAAGCGATCCTGCACCGCCACGCACGGCCGATGCCCGAGAGGCGCTCACTGCCTTGCCGTGGCAGACGCTGGAAGAGGGGCTCGAACTCAAGGAGGCGATTTCGACGCGGGGCATCAGGCTGCGGGTGTTCCGGATATCGGTGAAGCGTTTCGCGCTCGAAATTGTGCTGCAAAACGAAGCGCTTGGAGAACGTGCAGACGGATTTGGCGAACGCACCGGGGCCACGCTGGCGGTTAATGGCGGGTTTTTCGGCGAGACGGAAAAGGACCGGGCGCTGTTCCCGGTCGGTTTCCTGCGGGTGGATGGCAAGGTCCATTCCCAACCTTGGCAAAGTGCTGGCGGGTACCTTTCCATTTCGAAGAGCGGGGTCTCAATCCGGCCAAGCAGAGAAGGAGCTGCAAAGGACGCTGGTGACGAAATCCAGTCAAAGCCGTTGCTGATTGAACCTGGCGGCAAATGGGCGATGAACACAAACCAGCAGAAACTGCGACCAAGGACCGTGGTTTGCACCCTTGGCGATGACATGATCCTGATTGCTGTAGTCTCGGGCTCCGGAATGAGCCTCTATGAGGTGGGATGGCTGATGCGTGATGCTGGCGTCGGCGGCTATTTCGGTTGTGACGCAGCGCTTGCCATGGATGGCGGCGGGTCAACCCAATTGTGGGTCGAGGGTGAACCGTCACTGCAGGTGGTCGGGGAAACACCGGTAAACAATGCATTCGTCGTTCGCCGTCGTGAATGATGGTCGCATTGCTCCGCGCGAAGTGATTTCACAATCCGGCCTGACCCGGTATCCTTCGATTGACGGTTATGGAGGGAAGGGACGATGCGCCTCTTTGTGACTGCCCTGGCATTCTGTTTTGGCCTGTTTGCAACAGCTGCGAGGGCGCAGCAGCCGGTCGATCTCGAACTGGTTCTCGCGGTGGATGTCTCGCGCTCGATGGATCTTGACGAGCAATTGATACAGCGCAAGGGCTATGCCGAGGCGTTCCGTTCACGCGAGGTGATCGGCGCCATCACCAGCGGTCTGCATGGAAAGATTGCTGTGACCTATATGGAATGGGCGGCAAGCAGCCTGACACGGGTGATCGTGCCATGGGCAGTGATAGACAGCGAGGCATCGAGCCTGGCCTTTGCTAATGCGTTGGACCAACAATTGCCACAGCGGCTGAGCCGGACCTCGATTTCTGGCGCGATGGACGCAGCAGAAGGGCTTTTTGCTGATTCAGGTTTTTCCGGCATGCGCCGCGTAGTCGACATCTCCGGCGACGGGCCGAACAATGAGGGACTGCCGGTTACCGTGTCGCGGGACCGGCTGGTCGGCACGGGCATTATCATCAATGGATTACCACTGATCGTGCGCCCGTCGAGCTATGGCTATGGCATCACCAACCTCGATGAATATTACGAGGACTGCGTGATTGGCGGGCCGGGTTCATTCATGATCGGCGTTCGCAACTGGGATGAATTTCCGCAGGCCGTGCGCCGCAAACTGGTCCTTGAAATTGCAGGTGGCGTGCCACGGGTCGAGCGGGCAGCCCTCATAGCGCCTGTCCAGGACAAGGGCAGGCCAACCGTCGATTGCCTGATAGGCGAGCGAATCTGGCAGCAGCGAATGCGCGGCTGGGAGTGGCGGTAGGGAAACCAGGTCGGTCGAAAATGGCTGGTAAATTTTGCCAACTAATCCAGCGTTGGCTGTTTTGGCAATTGCCCAGAACTTCAGCTTGCAGCCTAAAGAACTGTGATAAAAGAGGTTTTTGGAGCCTAGTTGTGGTTCTTTTGCAACGGTCGCCCGCGATTTCGACCGGAAAACCATAACCGGCTAAATAGTTGTTTACCATTTTCCGTTCTTCAATAAACATTGTGATGATCGTGTGACTGCGCTCGCAGGCACGCGAAAAATGTTCAACATTTTTCCGGACCGGTCTGGTCAATCAGGGGACTGTCATGAAACTCAAATCAATGCTTTTGACAACCGCCGCGGTTCTCATTGCAGTGCCGGCGGCGCGGGCCGCCGACGCGATAATGGCTGAGCCGGAGCCTGTCGAATATGTTCGTGTGTGTGACGCCTACGGGGCTGGCTGGTTCTACATTCCCGGTACCGAAACGTGCCTGAAGTTCGATGGTGATGTGCGTGTGCAGTACGGTTTCACGCATTATCACGAAGATGTTCCAGGAGATGATCTGACTTCACATCATGAGTGGAACTACCGCGCGCGCCTCAATGTCCGAGCCAACAATGAAACCGAATATGGCACATTGTCGTCCCGTATCCGATTCGTGGCAAACTCAACGGAGGGCGGCCACAATGATGTGCTCTCGGCGGCGGAAGGTCCGTCATCGGCAGCGACGGTTGTCGACACGGCCTATATCAAGCTTGGCGGTTTCAACATCGGTTTTGACGACTCTTACTGGCACCGTGGTTCGGACTACGGCTATTACGAGGCACGCTTTGACGGCCTCTATATCTTCCACAACGGCATATATGCAGACTACACCTTTGAGACCAATGGTCTGAGTTTCACTGTGGGTGCCGAGGACGGCAATGTGTCAGGCGAGTCGGGTGCTCCCGACCTCTATGCCGGTGTGACATACTCGATGGACAAGCTTTATCTGGCGGGGGTGGTCTATCATGACAGTTCCGCACATGCGCAAGCCTGGAAGGTCAGGGCAGATCTCAATCTCTCCGACATGATTCCAGGCGCAAGGCTTGGTGGCTTTTACATGTCCGACGATGGTGAGACTGACTATGTCAAAGGCCATCTGTGGGGTGTGACCGCCGCCATGAACCTCACCGACAACATGATCCTGTTCGGTGGCTATTCCGACTATGCAGACCAATATTTCGGCTCCGGCAGCAATGTGGCTCCGAACAATGTCGCCAATATATCGGCAAGTGCCCACAACTGGACGGTGGGTGTTGCCTGGGACGTTGTGCCCGGCCTGCGCATCCAGCCGGAATATTCTGTCACGACCTTCAATCAGGAATCTATTCCTGACGGTCAGCTCAACAACGGACGGTTCAGTCTGCGCGTCGAGCGCTCATTCTGATCTCCCAGACCAGCGGCCCACCAGCCAACAAGCGAAAGCCCGGGGCGATCCCGGGCTTTTGTCATTGGAAAGTTGGTCACGCGTTGCGGCGCTTCACTTCTTCCATGAAGCGGTGGCGAATGACAGATGCGTCCATCTCAATGACCGGAACCGCAATATTGCCTGACTGGCATTTGCTGACGATGATAGTCATCTGGCTGCCTTCAAGCGCCTGTTTCATTGCCTTGGCTGTGTCTTCAGCCTTGCATTCGATCACGTTGTCGCAGCCGCAGGCTTCTGCAACCTTTGCCAGCGATGTCTTCATGCCGGCATAGGTTGGCTGGTCGCCGGTCGAGCCATAGCTGCCATTGTCGATGATCAACAGGATGTAATTGGGCGCGGCATTGTTGGCTATCGTCGGCAGGGTGCCGAGATTGGTGAGGACGGAGCCGTCGCCGTCGATCACGATAACCTTCTCCTTCTGCGCCAATGCGAGCCCAAGCCCGATGGAGGAGGCAAGGCCCATCGTGCCGAGCATGTAGAAATTCGATGGCTGGTCGTCCATCATGTGCAGTTCCTGGCTTGGAAGCCCGATATTGCAGACGACAAGCTTGTCAGAAATCAGCGGGATCAGCGTCTTGAGAACTTCGCTGCGGATCATCAGTAGCCTCCCCAGAAATGCGAGTCAGTCAGAATGGCAGTCGGCTTGCGGCTCATGAAGGTGTGCTTCAGGATCACTCCGATTTCGCCAACATCTTCCGGCTTGTGGAAATGGTAGGTCTGGATGTTCAACTGGTCGAGCAGCGCCTTTGTATGCACGGCCATTTCGACCTGGCAGGCAACGCGTTCACCCAGTTCGCCACGATAGGAGATGATCATTGGCAGCGGCATGCGGTAGAACTGGATCAGTGTCGCCAGTGTGTTGACGGTGACGCCAAGCGCCGTGTTCTGCATGATGATTGCCGCGCGCTTGCCACCCATCCAGGCGCCTGCGCAAAGGCCCATGCCCTCATCTTCCTTGTTGGAAGGAACGTGATGGATTTTCGGAGATTTTTCGATCAAGTCGATGACACCGGCGAGCTGTTTGCAGGGCACGGTGGTAATGAAACGCACATCATGTTCGATCAGTGCGTCCACGATCATGGAATTCACATCTGAATTGTCCTGAGCCAAACGGGTCATCCTCCCATTGCATACCTGTTGCAGTTATTGCTTAGGCGCATGCGTGGAGTACGGCAAGGAGCAACAGACCAAATCGGCAACTGGTCCGCAAATTCACTCTCGCTGGGACCAAGCGGTAATTCAGTTGCGTTCCTGCAAAGGGCTCTTGCCATACATTTCGCGATAGCATTTCGAGAAATGCGAAGCCGACACGAAGCCGCAGGCGATGGCCACGTCCACAACGGCGATTGTAGACTGCATCAGTAGGTGGCGGGCGCGGTCGAGCCGAACTTCCAGGTAATATCGGGCAGGTGAGCGACCCATGTGCTGGTGGAACAGCCGTTCAATCTGGCGGCGTGACAGGCCCACATATCGCGCGATGTCCACCAGCGGCAGTGGTTCGGCGATATTGGCTTCCATGAACTCGATGATCGAAAGCACTTTGGCGTTCTGGACGCCGAGGCGGGCGCGCAGCGGCAGTCGCTGGCGGTCATGAGGGTTACGGACGCGGTCGGTGAGTGCCTGTTCGCAGACCCGGTTGACGAGATCGTCGTCATGGTCCTCGCCGATCAGCGACAGCATCATGTCGAGCGCCGCAGTGCCCCCGGCGCAGGTCCAGATATTGCCGTCCTTTTCATAGAGGTCCGCATAGACATCGGCGGTCGGAAATTTCTCGGAAAATCCGGGCAGGTTTTCCCAGTGTATTGCGCAACGCTTGCCGTTGAGCAATCCTGCTGCTGCCAGCAGGTAGGCCGCGGTACACAGTCCTCCCACGGTTACGCCTGCATTGCGGGTCTCCCGCAAATAGGCATACAGTGACTTGTTTTCATAACGCTCGACAAACACGCCCGAACAAAGAAAAAGGATCGAGGGTCGCCTGGAGCCTGAAAGATTGTGGCGCTCCTTGTCGAGGGAGGAAGTGACCATGACCGGTACTCCGTTTGATGCGGTTACCGGTTCGCCGTCGCTGGACGCAAGTCGCCAAGTATAATATTCACGTCCCAGCATCCTGTTGGCCAGCCGCAATGGCTCAATGGCGCTGGTGAAAGCGATCATCGAGAAATTCGGGACCAGGAAGAAAACGACGGAACGCTGGCCAGTTGCGCTCATCAAGGGCTCCATGGGCGGAACTCCGGCATTTCCGAAAACGAGCCGGAAGTGTGCCGGATGCAGGCTTGCTGCCTGCTGATTTTGTGGTCTGATTGCGACATTGGCAGAAAGTCGTCAATTTGCAAGGACGAAATTCTGGATTGGTACGGCACCGGATCGTGATGGTTAGCGGCTTGAAATCACTGGGAAAGGGTGGCAGCGCAGTCCGGGCTATGCCGCTAAACATGGCTGCATGCGATGAAAGTCACTTTCAACGACTGATTCGATATTCAACGCCCGACATGGGTTTGACTTGTGTTGACGGTGTAGTGCTGGCCGCCAGTGGCGAACCATTCAACCAGGGGGAACTGCTTGCGCAGTATTTTTCGGAAGACCATCATTTCCTGAAGCGTGACCGCGAGCGCTTTGCGCGCCGCGCCGCGAGGGCAGAGGCGGAAGCAGTAGACCTGCCGGGCAGGCATGTGCTGGTGAGCGACCGGTTTTCAGGCAATTACTACCACTGGCTGTGTGACAGCCTGCCAAGGCTTGAAGCACTCTGCCAAAGCGAGCCGGAATTCAGCCTGCTCTTGCCGCCCGTGCTGGCCGCACTGCCGTTCGTGCGCCAGACATTGCCGGCATGGCCGGGGGTCACGATTGCCGAATTTCCCGCTTCTGCCGGTGCAGTGCGGGTCGAAGAACTCGCCATTCCCGACCATGCCGCGCGCAATGGTGATCATGCTGCAGGACTGATTGCAGCAGTGCGCGAGCGGCTTGTCCGCCATTTCGGCGGGGATAATGGCTCCAAAACGCAGCGCCGTATTCATGTGAGCCGGGCAGGTGCACGCATCCGCAGTCTCGCAAACGAGGCCGAGCTCCTGCCGGTATTCGAGCGTCACGGCTTTGAAACCGTGATTTTCGAGACGCTGGATTTTCCAGCGCAACTCCAATTGATGCTTCAGGCGTCAGTCCTCGTCGGCATTCACGGCGCGGGGCTTGCCAACATGATGTTCATGGTGCCCGGAAGCTCGGTGCTTGAACTGCGCCAAATTGACCGTGTACCAGATTGCTTCTTCTCACTGGCCGCAGCCTGCAACCACGATTACCGCTATCTGCAAGGAACGCCGCAGGACAACGCGGTCCATCCGCATGCTGCAGACATTTCAATCGATCCCGGACTTCTTGATCGCACCTTGCAGCAGATGGCATGAAAAAACCCCGCCGGGCGTTCCTGGCGGGGTTTTGAAAGCCGGTTTTCCGGGCAGATTTCAGAGGCTTGTGCCTGTCAGGCGAAGGGCTGCCAGTGCCGCGGTTTCACCGGGCATGGAATTCGACAGGCGCTTGCGAGCCATTGCCGTGGTCAGGTTGATTTCGCGACGGGCGAAAAGGCGAGCGATGGTTTTCATGGTAACGTCTCCACATGAGGTGCCAGTTTCACACGGAGTCGCCTTGCATAACCCTGTCGACGCCGACTTCCCATGGTTACGCCCACGGTAGCCGGCACGTCCCCGGGGATGATCTGGGGCGGCTCATTGATGAAGCATATCTAGTATTGTGCAGTGCAAAAAACCAGCTTCAAAACGACACTTAAAGCGAAAAAATGCGACAGATTTCAATTTGTCGCAGACGAGCGCTGCCACAGGCATTAATGAATGGTTAAGCCATTAAAATATCAGCCAAATTTTGAAGATCACTGGCGACGCAGCTGCGCTGTGCCCTTGGCGCGATTTCAACATTCGCGTCCTCTCCGAACTCGTGCGGCCTTGCAATAAAGGCGGTTTTGAGGCCGCAGGCCTGTGCCGCTTCCAGATCATCGTCATGGGCGGCGACCATCATGACGGATTCGGGCGCAAGCCCCAGTGCTGCAACCGAGGCCAGATAGGCCTGTGGCTTGGGCTTGTAGTCGCGCGCGATATCCGCGCCGACAATGGCGTCCCAGGGCAGGTCGGCAAAGCGCGCCAGCCGCAGCATCAGCGCAATCGATCCGTTGGAGCAGGGCGCGATGATGAAGCGCTCCTTGAGGGCGGCAAGCGCCGGTGGCACTTCCGGCCAGGCAGGCAGTTTCTCCCAGGCATGGGTGAGCAGATCGCGCTCGATTTCGTCAAACCGGGCGGAAATGGCGTTGATCTCGAGCACGATGTCGAGATTTTCACGATGCAGGATGTCGAGCGGAACATAGCCGCGCGCGCCCTCGCGCACCCGGCTCATGGCGGGCTGGTATTGCGCGCGCCACTGGTCAGCGAAATCATAGGGATCGATTGCCAGTCCCTTGGCGCCAAACATGCGGCCAGCTTCGGCAGCGACGCCGGTGCGCCAGTCCACCAGCGTGCCGAATACGTCGAAAATCAGTGCCTTTACCTGCGCCATGGCGAAACAGGTTAATGCGGGACGGCTGGCGGGGGAAGGGGGCGGCGCAACAGAACCCGGATTCCAGGGCCGTCAGGCTGGATGGTCAGCCCGTTACATCCCGGGGTCCACGATGGTCTTCACAGCGCCGCCGGCTTCCGCCCAATCCTTGAATGCGCCGAGGTTGAAGACCTTTTCGTAGCCCATGTCCTTGAGCAACTTGCCGGAAAGGGCGGAGCGACCGCCCGAGGCGCAGTAGACGATGACCGGCTTGTCCTTCTTCAGGGCCGGTTCGTGATAGGGGCTTTCGCTGTCTGCGCGGAAGTCGAGCATGCCACGCGAAATATGCAGGGCACCGGCGACAGTTCCAGTCTTTTCCAGTTCCGGCGCGTCGCGCACGTCAACGACAATGGCCTCGCCGCTGGCTATCAGGACTCTTGCGTCCTCGAAGGAGATTTTCGGAACGGCGGCATTGGCTTCCGCGATCATGTCCTTGACGGTTTTCGGCATGGTGGAATCTCGCATTTCGTTTGAATCATCGGAACATGCCAAGAATGGCATGAAATGCGTCATTCGCAAGGCATTATGGTGATTTCCCAAAATTGGTGGTTGATCAGTACCGCTATGTGTCAGCGCCGCCTGCCGCCGCGACGGCGCGGCGTGCCATCTTCCGGCATGCCGTCCGCCATCAGTTTGCGTTCCGGCAAGGTAACGCGCTCGGACAGTTTCGGGAAAGCGTCGACCTTGTTCGGCATTGCCATCGCATGGACAAAATGCTCCTGGAATTTCGGCTCGAGTGCGGTCTCGATTTTTTCGATGCGTCGCACGGTCTGCTCGATCTCGCGGCGGAAATCGCGGTTGAGCAGCGCCAATTACGCCCCAAAGCCGGCGGCATTGCCGACGGCCTTGACGCGGTCGAGGTCGCAGTCGGGAATGAGGCCCAGTACCATCGCATATTTCGGATCGATGAAGGTGCCGAACGCGCCGGCAAAGCTGATCGATCGACGTGGGCGATGCCCTGCTTGTCCATCAGCAATTTGATGCCCGCATAAAGGGCCGCCTTGGCAAGCTGGATGGCGCGGACATCGGTCTGCTTGATCACAAGCTCCTGCTTGCCGCGCCACAGCACATAGGAATAGGTCCGGCCATCGGCAATGATGCGGTCCGAGCGCTCGGCGAGCGAGCCGTCGACGACGCCATCCTCGGAAATGATGCCGGTGAGGAACATTTCCGCGACAACCTCGATGATGGCAGAGCCACAGACGCCGGTAACGCCAACTGTCTCTGCGGCTTCCGCAAAGCCCGGCTCATCGGACCATTGTTCGATGCCAATGACACGGACTTTCGGTTCCAGCGTTACGGGGTCGATGCGCACGCGCTCGATGGCGCCGGGGCTGCGCGCTGGCCGCAGGAGATCTCTGCGCCCTCGAAAGCGGGGCCCGTGGGCGAGGAAGCGGCAACGGTGCGCGCCGCATTGCCAAGCACGATTTCGGCATTGGTGCCGACATCGACGACCAGCATCTGGCTGTCCTGGCGGTGCGGGCCCTCGCACAGGGTCACGGCGGCGGCATCAGCGCCAACATGGCCTGCAATGCAGGGCAGCATGTAGACGCGGGCACCCCGGTTGACATCAAGATCGAGTTCGCTGGCACGGCACTGCACTGCACCCGATACTGCAAGCGCGAAGGGCGCGCCGCCAAGCTCCGTCGGATCGATGCCCAGGAACAGGTGATGCATGATCGGATTGCCGACAAAGACGAGATCGAGAATGTCGTGCCGGTCCACATGACTTTCCGCGCAGACCTTGCCGATCAGTTCGTTGAGTGCCTCGCGCACGGCACGGGTCATGCCCTCGCGGCCATCCGGGTTCATCATCACATAGGAGACGCGGCTCATCAGGTCTTCGCCGAAGCGGATCTGCGGATTGGACGTGCCGGAAGAGGCGATGGTCGAGCCGGAAAGCAGCGAGACGAGATGCAGCGCAATTGTCGTCGAGCCGATATCGCAGGCGACGCCCCATGCTTCATTCTTGAGGCCGGGAAAGATGGCAATGATACGCGGGCGGGAACTGTCCTCGTCCTGGCGAATGGCGCAGGTGACTTTCCAGTCGCCAGCGCGAAGCACTTTCTGGATGGTGGGGAGCAGGGCGAAATCGATTTCGAGATTTTCCCAGCCCCAGTCCTTTTCGAGCGCTGCGATCATGCGGTCAGCATCGCCCAGCGGCTTGTGCATGTCGGGTTCCTCGACCTCGACATAGCAAAGCTGGGTCGCGGGGTTGCGCTCGATGATGCGGCCATCATCGGCCTTGCGCACGACCTGGGCGTTGATCTGCAGATCCTGCGGAATGTCGACAACCAGATCGCCCTCGATATTGGTCGAGCAGGAAAGCCGGCGACCAGGCTTCAGGTCGCGCTTTTCGGCATAGCGGATTTCCTTCGGCGAAAACTCCGAAACATGGTCGGCAGCAGAGGTAATGCCATGCTTGGCAAAATGCCCGGTCTGGATATCGCACTGGCAGCGCCCGCAAATGCCGCGTCCGCCGCACACGCTCTCGACATAGACGCCGAGTTCGCGTGCAGCGTCGATGATCGGCGTGCCCTTTGGAAAGCGGCCACGCTTGCCCGAAGGCATGAAAAGGACGAGAGGGTTGTTCCCGGTATGATCCATGTTTGCCGATTTCATCCGCGTGACCGACGGCCTTCGCGGCGGCCACGTGCGCCGCCAAGGGCTGCGTCAGGATCGCGGTTGAAGGCGATCCAGGCTGCGCCGCCCTCATCCTGGTTGAGCAGGAAGTTGGCGGCGCGGATAGCCTCCATTTCCTTGCCCGGACGGGATTTGGTGGAGCCGAGACCGAACAGCTTGCAGAAGGTTTCGTCGTCCATGTCGGGTGGCAGCATGATGCCTGCAGCCTCGATTTCGGCCTTCTTCTCGGCGATCTTCTTTGGGCCAACGGGGAGGGCGACCGGGTTCATGATCGCGCTTGTCATGCCGGCGGCATAAGCCATCGGCAGGAAGGCATTGTTGATGCCGTGGCGGTTTGGCAGGCCAAAGGAGATGTTCGACGCGCCGCAGGTGGTGTTGACGCCCAGTTCCTCGCGCAGGCGGCGAACCAGGGTAAAGACCTGGTGGCCAGCGGTTGCCATCGCGCCAATCGGCATGACCAGCGGGTCAACCACGATGTCATGCGCGGGGATGCCGAAATCGGCAGCGCGCTCGACGATCTTCTTCGCAACAGCAAAGCGCACATCCGGATCTTCGGAAATGCCGGTGTCATCGTTGGAAATCGCTACAACGGCGACATTGTATTTCTTGATCAGCGGCAGAACCTTTTCAAGCCGCTCTTCCTCTCCGGTCACGGAATTGACAAGCGGGCGGCCCTTGGCGACCTTCAGCCCCGCCTCGAGCGCACCAGGCACGGAAGAATCGATGCAGAGCGGGCAGTCGGTCACTGCCTGCACAATCTCGATCATCTTGGGCATCAACACCGGCTCGACGAAATTGTTGTCAGCGTAGCGCGGGTCTTCCGCCATCTTGCCGGAAAAGACCGCTCCCGAATTGATATCGAGGACGGTGGCACCTGCCGCGACCTGCGAAATGGCATCGGATTCAACGCGGGAGAAATCGTCGCGTTCGAGTTCCTCATTGAGGATCTTGCGGCCGGTCGGGTTGATACGTTCGCCAATCACGCAGAAAGGCTGGTCGAAGCCGATAATGACCTCTTTGGTAGCTGAGGCGACGATGGTATGGGTCATGATGGTGCTCCGGGAATTCTGCGATGGGATATAAAGAAATCTTTATATTGCTGTTGGTTGAGTTGCAAGAGGTGGTCAGTTCGTGACTTCGTCGACGATCTGCTGCGGCGTCTGGGACAGGCCCGGTTCGGCGAGTTCTTCCATGCGGTCCGAGATGTGCGCTTCGTGCGGCAGCACTTCGCGCTTCCAGGGGCGACGCCCCTTGAGGACACCGGAATCGGCAACCATTTCGGCAACATATTCCTCCTGGCGATAGGCCATGACGTGAATGCCGGAAACGCCCTCGATTTCCTTCACCTCGTTGATGATGTCGATGCAGATCTGCTTGCCTTCCTTCTTCTGGTCGGCAGCGCCTTCCAGGCGCTCGATGATGTGATCCGGGATGTGAACGCCCGGCACGTTGGAGCGCATCCATTTGGCGGTGCGCGCAGAGGCGAGTGGGCCGACGCCGCAAAGGATGTAGCATTGTTCGTGCAGGCCCATGTCGCGAACACGCTTCATGTATTCGACGAACATCGGCACGTCGTAGCAATACTGGCTCTGGACGAATTGTGCGCCTGCCTCGATCTTCTTCTTCAGCCGCATCGGCCGAAAATCGTAAGGCGGGGCGAAGGGATTTATGGCGGCACCCAGAAACACGTGCGGAGGGGTTGTGATCTTGCGGCCTGAAAGGAACTTCGATTCGTCGCGCATGGTGCGGGCCGTCTCCAGCAGCGACATGCAGTCAAGATCGAAGACCGGCTTGGCACCCGGTTGGTCGCCGCATTGCACGCCGTCGCCGGTCAGGCACAATATGTTCTGCACACCCATTGCTGATGCGCCGAGAATATCGCCCTGAATGGCGATCCGGTTCTTGTCGCGGCAGGCTATCTGCAGGATTGGCGCATAGCCCATGCGAGTGAGCAGGGCGCAGATGGCAACCGATGACATGTGGCAGTTGGCGCCAGATGCATCGACCGCGTTTATTCCGTCAACCCATCCTTCGAAAATGGATGCGCGGTCATAGACTTCCTGCGGATCGGCACTGTCGGGCGGGTTCAGTTCGGTTGTGACTGCAAATTCACCGCGACGCAGCACACGTTCCAACCTGCCACGAGAGGAATGGCCGGGAAGGGGATCAAGCGGTGCGGACGGGTCGAGCGGATTGGTGTCGGTGGTGTTCATGCCTTTGCTCCCGCGCCTTCGGCTGCCTTTTCCTTCTCGCTGGCAGCACTTGCCGTCACCCGCAACCACGCGGAAGTTTCGCGCAGTGACTGGTCCACCGGCTTTTGCACCTTGAGGATAGCCACGTTGTCGCGCATGGCTTGCGAACCCTTCCAGGCTTGCACCCAGACACAGGGCATGTTGGGCTCAACCTCGCAATTTCCGTTGGCGCGTACTCCACCGCACGGGCCGTTGCGCAATTGCTTGGGGCAATTCATCGGGCAGGACATGCCGGTTGACGAGAGAATGCACTGGCCGCACATGCGGCAGTCGAACATCAGTCCCTTGACACGGCGTTCGACGAATTTGACAGGGGCTTCGGCACGGCCATAGCCAATTGCCTTCCACAAGGGATGCAGCAGCAGGAACAAATTGGCGAAGCGGGCATAGAACCATTCCAGAACCCGGGCATTGCGCACCGACCAAAGCCGGATCGTATAGCCGCGTTGCTGGCGACGGGTCGCAGAAACATGCGCTGGCTTGTAATCTGTCTTGGGCTTTGCCTGTGCCACTTTCATGGCCTGGGTCATCACTGGTTTGTTTTCGCTCATCGCAGGCGAACCTTGTGCAAGATGTGGATTGTTCAGGCAGGCAGACGGCCATCAGCCTTCACGAGGGCTACAAGCTGGTCTTTCGGGAAGCGCGCTTCCAGATCAGCCGCGGCGTTGTCCGCTTCGGCTTCCAGATCATCGCCGACCTCGACCGGCTCGCCGCGCCGCCATTCGGCCAGATAAGCGTCTGTATCTGCTGCGCCCACGCGCATGGCGCACATGTCGATCGCCTCGGTAAAGCGCAATGAGAGCTCCCGCTTGGCAGACTTGCGGCCTGCCTTGACGATGACCTGGGCTGGAATGTCGCGCCAATATACGATTGTCAGCTGCGCCATGGGCAGGCTCCCGCAGTTGGAAGATGATATTGCGTCCCGCCGCGATCCTGGCGGCAGCGTGCGAGCGACATTGTTGGAAACGCGGGTCCGCTGCTACGCCGCCCGCGACGCGCATTCAGACAAAAACGACCACGGCGATTTTCCTCAAAGACCCTCAGACTGCCGGGTAGGCAATGAAAACACTGCTCTGGAACGAAAGGACCAGTTCGCCTTGGAGTGTGTGTCCTTGCTGTTGTCCGGTTGCGACATACCAGCCCGGTCTTGACTGTGAAGGTCGGCAGGTCAGTGTCCGGCTTGAAAAGCGGATCGTTTCGCCTGCGAAAACCGGGCGTGGCCAGCGCAGGTTTTCGAAGCCGGGCGAGGGGCCAAAGGAATAGGCCGGGTTTCCCGCTTCCACCCACTCGCGAATGGCAATCGCCGAATGGTCGCGTTGCTTGCGCATCCAGACCGATGCCGTATGCCATCCGGATGCGCACAATCCGCCAAAGGCGGATTTTCTCGCCAGTTCCGCATCCAGGTGGAAAGGCTGGGGATCGAACTTGCGGGCAAAGACGATGATTTCGTCGGCATCGAACCGGTGCTCGCCCAGTTCGGCTGTAAATCCGGGTTCGAACCAGGGTGGCAGCATCATGACGCACCTTCAATGTTTCGCACATTGATCATGGCAGTGCTTTCAATGGTTATCACCGGATTGCCGGATTGGTTCGAAAGTTCAGCGCGGATTACAACCAGTCCCATGTCGGGTCGTGAGGCGGAGCGGCGCGCAGACAGTACCCGTGCCACACCCGACAAGGTATCGCCGGCACCCACCGGTGCCAGCCATTTGCATTGCGATACGCCAGGCGAGCCGCGGCTCGCGGTCTGGAGTACGAAGGCGTCGCATTGCATGCGCATTGCGATGCAGCAGGTGTGCCAGCCGGAAGCCGAGAGGCGACCGAGCATTGAATCCGCCCCGCCTTCCTCGCTCAGATGAAATGGGGCGGGATCAAATTCCGTTGCGAATTCAATGATTTCCTCGGCAGACACTGTCCTCGTTCCGAGATCAATGACACTGCCTGCCTCAAAGTCCTCGTAATATTTGAGATCCTCAACCTCCATTTTCACTCCACAGTCATGACGCGCGATCCTGCTTGGCAAAGGCTTTCGCATTGTATTGTTGCAGTCAACACGGCAATCCGGATTTCTGATGTCCCGATGGACAAATTTTGACGAAAAGTGGCGAATTCGTACCGAAATTCAAAAAAACAACACTGCCAGTGGCGCGGTCATGCATGGCAAACAGGCATGGTTAACCAAAAGTAAACATTGTTGGGTGCGGGAGGTTTGGATTTTAACGTTCTTGGTGTAGCTTGTGGGTTGCTGAAAGGAACCAGGGGCACAGAGTTTCATCAGCGCAGGAGAGGTTCATGTTGGGCAGAGGCCTTGGCGCACCGCTGGTTTCAGTGGCGCTGGCTCTCATATTGGTTATCAGTGGATGTGCGGAACGGCCAAAGGAGGCTCCCGCCATTCGCACGATATTGCCCATGGAAGCCGTTGATCCCAATATTGCGGCCGAGCAGGCGCTTGCGGTTTCCACCAACACACAACCCACTGAAGATGACGGCATACATACCGTGCTGGCGCTTTCGGCTGGCGGAGCCGACGGAGCGTATGGGGCAGGGGTGCTGGCAGGTTGGACAAAGTCCGGGCTGCGGCCGCATTTCGATGTTGTGACCGGTGTTTCCACCGGGGCGCTGATGGCGGTTCTGGCTTTTCTCGGGCCTGAGTATGACGGCGAACTCGAACGTTTCTACACGACGGCCAGCAATGAAAAGATCTTCCGCAAGAAGGGACTTGGTGGCTTGTTCAGCGATTCGCTGCTGGACAACGGCCCGCTGCAGGAGCAGATCGAAAGCTTTGTCACCGATGATGTGCTGGCGAAGATTGCCGCAGAACACGCCAAGGGTCGCCGCCTTTATATAGCAACGACCAATCTGGATGCCGGTGAACTTGTAATCTGGGACATGGGCGACATCGCGAATGGCGGGCGCACCGACAGTCTGCAACATTTCCAGAAGGTGCTGCGCGCCTCCGCGGCGGTGCCGGCCTATTTCGCGCCGGTCTATATCAAGCCGCAGCGCGGAATCCAGTTGCGCCAGGCGCATGTCGATGGTGGCGTAAAGGCACCGATCCTGGTTGGCGGTTTCATGTTCCCGCCAAACAACATGCCCAAGCAACTGTTCATGGTCGTCAATGGCAATACCGTGCGCCACAATGCGTCATCGCCGGTCAAGGCCAATCTCGCCGACATTGCAAAGAAGTCGATTGTCGAACTGATGCGCGAGTTGCAAGACGACACGATTTATCGTGATTTTGTCATTGCCCGCAATGTTGGTGCGACTTTCCGGCTGACCGCCATTCCCGACAGTATTCCGATGGCCGCAGAAAGCCTGAACTTCGATACCGAACGCATGCGCAGGCTGTTTCAGGCTGGCGTGGTTGAGGGCATGAAAGGGCCGGATGCCTGGCGACACGAACCGCCGGGTGTAAGCCAGTATGAACGGATCGCTGCGAAGTAGCGTTCAGCGCGAGAGCAAGCCCGGGATTTCGCTGACCGTGGTGATGCGACGGTAACGCTCGTGGTCCTGCGGCTCCTCGGCATGATCGAGCGCCCAGTTGTGGTCTGACGGGACATGTAGCGCCCAACTTCCCGCTTCCAGCGCAGGCAGGATGTCGGATTTCAGCGAATTTCCGACCATCAGAGCCTTGGCGGCGCCGTCACCATGGCGTGAGAAAACCCTCGCATAGGTGCCTGCCAGCTTCTCGCTGACGATCTCGACCGCATCAAAATGATGATCAAGGCCGGATGCGGCGAGCTTGCGCTCCTGGTCGAGCAGTTCCCCCTTGGTAATGACGATCAGGCGAAAACTTCCCTTCAGCGTGGCCAGCGTTTCGCCAACACCGGGCAGGCATTCAATCGGATGGGCGAGGAGATCGCGACCCGTATCAAGGATTTCGCTGATGACGGAAGCGGGCGCATTGCCATTCGTGACCTCGATGGCGGTTTCGATCATCGATAGGGTAAAACCCTTCACGCCGTAACCATAGTGGCCGAGATTGCGGCGTTCGGCGGCAATGAGGCTTTCGGAGAGTTTTCCCGGCTCGCAATAGGGAGAAAGCAGTTCGGCAAACCGTTCCTGAGTGAACTGGTAATGCCGCTCATGGTGCCAGAGAGTATCGTCGGCATCAAAGCCTATTGTGGTTATGTCTTTCATTTTATTCGATATTTCCTAAATGTGTGCATCTTGTGTGCAGGAATGCACACGGTTCCCGTGCGGGTCAGGATATCTGTTCATCATGGCAACGGGCAACAAGCCGGCCATGAAACAAACGAAAGAAACCGAAGGAGAATGAACCATGACCAACTTTCGCAACAAGGCAATCGCAGCGCTTGCCGCTGCCGCCATCATCGGAACCGGTGCCCTTGCCGCGCCAACTGAAGCTCATGCCGGCAAGCGCGATATCGCCAAGGCGCTGATCGGCGGTCTGGTGGTCGGTGCCATTATCGGTGCTACTGCCAACAACAACCAGCCACAGGTTGCTGCCCAGGGCAACGGGCAGAACTTCCGCGGTCAGCAACCGCATCGCGGCAACAACTTCAACCATGGTGGCCAGTTTGACGGTAATGGTTTCAATGCCCGCCCGGTACAGCAGACGACTTTCGTCAATGTCCGCCCACAGAGCTGCTTCACCCGTGAGGAAGTGACCATCGACCAGTGGGGCAACCGCGCCTCCTCGATCAGCCAGGTCTGCGAGTAAGCAGCCTCGCTCCCCCGCCGGCAGAACCGGCACCCTCAAAAGCCCTCGCCTGGACCATCCAGGCGGGGCTTTTTGGCGCTTGGGGACATGAAATCCAAGTGTGATCAAATTCACTTTGCTGATCTTGTTGCACAGCATAAGATGAAGCAGTTGATTGGCGGGGATCCAGCAATGCAAATGCGTAGCACCATCCTTTTGTTAGCCGGACTGCTTGTCTTGATTTGTCAGACTACGGCCTTCGCCGAGAAGCGCGTGGCGCTGGTTATTGGCAATGCCGCCTATGTGAATGCGCCTGAACTCGCCAATCCGCGCAACGATGCTGCCAAAATATCGGCCCGACTTGCCGAACTCGGATTCGAGATAGTCGAAGGCGTCGATGCAGACCTTGTTACGATGCTGGAGCGGATCGATGATTTTGCGAGGGCATTGGAAGGCGCGGATGTCGCGCTGTTCTACTATGCGGGCCACGGTTTGCAGGTGAATGGACGCAACTACATGGTGCCGGTTGATGCTGCGTTGACCTCACATATCCGTCTTGATTACGAGGCAATACCTATCGACCTTGTCATGGCATCAATGCAGGACAAGGCAAAAACCAATCTGCTGTTTCTGGATGCCTGCCGCGACAATCCGCTTGCACGCAGTCTGGCCCGTTCACTTGGCACGCGTTCAGGCAACATAGGCAATGGGTTGGCGCGAATTGGGGCTGGCCGTGGCACTCTGATCTCCTATGCTACTGAACCGGGCAATGTGGCGTTGGACGGTAAAGGTGCAAACAGTCCATATACCGAGGCCCTGGCTGAATATCTGGGCCAGCCCGGCATGAGCATTGGCGATACAATGATCTTGGTTCGCAATTCCGTTATGGAAGCGACCTATGGTCGGCAGGTTCCATGGGAGCACTCGTCGCTTACGGGTCGCGTGATTTTGGGGGACAGTGATGCCAAGCCAAAGACTATCGAGCAGCCGGTGCAGGACAATGCCGCTGAAATTGCATATTGGGATACCGTCAAGGACAGCGAAGTACCCGACCTCTACACGGCCTATCTTGCGCGTTATCCGCAAGGGCTTTTTTCCGATCTGGCCAAAGTGAAAATCGACCTGATCGAGAAGCGGAAGCAGGCTGAAACCGAGCGTCTGGCTACGGCAAGGAAGCTCGCTGAGGAAAAGGCCGCGGAGGCTGAAAAGCATGCGATCGAAGAGGCGAAAAAGAACGAGGCGCGGGCTGCAGCGGAAGCTGAAGCGCAACGCGCTGCAGATGAACTGAAGGCGCAGCGCGTTGCCGATTTGAAGAAAGCGGAAGCCGCAAGGCTTGCAGCAGAAAACTCGCGAAAAGTGGCAGAGGCGGCACGTCTTGAGGCTGAGAAACAACTGGCCGCGCTCGAAGCCCTGAATTCACAGCGACAAGAACAGGAAAAAGTAGCGCGACTGCGGGCTGAAAAGAAGGTGGCCGAAGCCAAGGAATTGGAACTGGCAAGCCTGGAGCAGACAGCCGTCGAGCCTGAATCCCGGTCGATGACACCGCAGGAACTTGCACGTGCCACGCAGACCGAATTGCAACGGCTCGGCTGCCTTGCCGGTCGTGTGGACGGCAAATGGGGATCCGGAAGCGAACGTTCGCTTCGCGCCTATGCGGATAAGCAAGGATTGAAGCTGGCTTCGCTTGCGCCTGACGAGGAAATGCTGGGCCGGATGAAGGCTGTCAAGAAGCGGGTGTGTCCGCTGGTTTGCGGGCGAGGCGAAGAAGAGAAGGCGGGTCGATGTGTGAAACTGAAGCAGGAAGCAAAGGTTGAGCCGAAGACGGGGAAATCAGGCAACGCAGCGAAATCTGACGAAAACAACAAAACCACGGTCAAGCCCAGCGCAACCGTTGACCTGGGAGCCAAACGGATTCCGGCTGGCAGGGATTGCTACATCTGCAAGTATATGGGCCGGCAAGCACGGGCCTGTATCGATAAAGGAAGAACATTCAATATGAACTCGGACTTCCCGATCACTACGGGAGGGGGCACGCCCGGCCCTGGCGCCTGCACGAAACTGTAAGCCTGCTGATTACGATCCCGGGTGACGGGTGGCTATTCGTGGCGTCAGCCATGGACGTACAAATTCCTTCCGCCGATGCTCAATGAAATCCATTTTGTAAGTACTAAACGAGAGGTCCTGGCAAAGTCACGGATATCATCTGCCAGACGGCGTTTTTCCGTTTTGGGGGGCGGAACTAATTCCAGATGATCTTCAGTCCCTTGATATGATCCAGCATGGATGTGTCGGTGACCAGAGTTGCACGGATGTCCAGATGGCGCAATTCATGAACGCTCTTCGCGCAAGTGTCGAATTTTGGGAGTTGCCCCTCCCCAACCCCTCCAATTTCCGGGGAGGGGTGTGAGCGAGGCGAATGGATGCCCGGCCGCTTCAGCCCATTTGTGCCAGAGCGATTTGGAGATCGCCATATCCTGTCCTCACCCTTTCATAGCGAAGCCCAAGTTTCTCGGCGGCAGCCATCGCGCGCGCGTCGAGTTCAGGGTCGTCGGATTGGGCGAGGTAGACGAGCTTATCGTAATTGCCGAAATACATATCGCGCAGTTCAGGATGGCGGTCGAGGCCGAGCGGGCGCGTGACGAAGGCGTCGAACTGGCGGGCGAGGAAATCGGTGAGGAAAAAAGCGCGCATGGTCTCGTCGCCAAGCGCCCTGAATTCGGCATTGCCAAGGAAGAAGGAATAGCAATGCGGTCCCTCGATGCGTGCAACGCCATGGCGTTTGCAGACCGTGTCGAGCAGGCCGCCCGTGCCGCAATCGGCATAGGCGATGAAGATTTCGGTGATGCCTTCGGCACGGGCCTCGAGAATTTCTCGCTCCACTTCGGGTGCGATCTTTTCGGGATGATTGTGCAGGATCGCGGGCAGACAGGTGATTTCAACATGGTGCATGTCGTTAGCGGCGAGAACTGCGATGGTCTCACGCGCGATAGCGCCACAGGCAATGATGCGGATGCGTTGCGTCCCGGTCGTTGTGATATTTCTGGTCATGCTGTCAGCTTACACCTTGAATCAACTGTCTGCGAAACTGATTCCGCTGAACGGTTCAACTTGCTGGAATGAAACGAAAAAAGGGCGGCCCGCGGGCCGCCCCCAATTCCGGTTGCCATGGTTGTTTCAGCGCTGGTTGTGGCGGCGTGAAACAAACTCCTTGGCGGTTTCGACTGCGACAGCTGCGTCGCGGCAATAGGCGTCAGCGCCGATTGCCTTGCCGAATTCCTCGTTGAGTGGCGCGCCGCCGACGAGAACGACATAGTCGTCGCGAATGCCCTTCTGGACCATGGTGTCGATCACCACCTTCATGTAGGGCATGGTCGTAGTGAGCAGTGCCGACATTCCAAGAATGTCCGGCTTGTGCTCTTCGAGGGCTGCCAGATATTTGTCGACATCGGTGTTGATGCCGAGATCGTGCACGTCGAAGCCCGCGCCTTCCATCATCATGCCGACAAGGTTCTTGCCGATGTCGTGGATATCGCCCTTGACGGTGCCAATGACCATCGAACCCTGCTTCGGTGCCCCGGTCTCAGCCAGCAGCGGACGCAGGATATTCATGCCGGCCTTCATGGCATTGGCGGCCAGAAGAACTTCAGGTACGAAGAGAATGCCGTCGCGGAAGTCGATGCCGACGATGCGCATGCCCTCGACTAGCGCCTTGGTCAGCACATTATAAGGCGTCCAGCCACGTTCGAGCAGGATATTGGTGCCTTCGATGATCTCGTCCCTGAGGCCATCATACAAATCGTCGTGCATCTGTTGGACGAGTTCCTCGTCATTCAGTTCCGACAGGATGATTTCGTCATCGTCAGCCATGGTTTCCCGTCCTTCTTCACACAGGCAATAATGCAGTCCGTTCAACGGAATGACCGCAAGGGGTTGATGCCCAGAGCATATCTGCCATCATGCCCTTGCGAAAACCATTAGCGGCACTCCACCATATATCAACGGATAATTGGCGGCCGCCTGCCTTTTATGCGACTTTGGACAAGAGGATTGCGACGGCTGCGACTTCGCGGTGACGGTTTTGGAAATCCTGCATGCATGCTGCCATGCGAAAAGGGGTGTATGGCCCAAGCGGCAACTGACAGAGCAGGATTTGAATCATGAGTGACATCGAAATTGCGGGGGGTGCCGGCGACGATGGTGCCGGTGCATCATCTGGACGCCGCAACAGGGGAGCAGGCGGGGGTGCGGCGGCACGTCGCCAGGCGCGCTCGGTTCCACAACTGACAAGTCTGCCGTATATCACCCGGCAAATTCCACCGACTGACATTCTGTCGCAGGAAGCGATGGACATCATCGAGGCCAATGCCGACACGCTGATGGAAGAAGTCGGCGTCGAATATCGCGATGATGCGGAAGCCCTGAAATTGTGGAAGGAAGCCGGCGCTGACGTCAAGGGCGAGCGGGTGCATTTTCCCAAGGGACTTTGCCGCGAACTGATGAAGACGGCGCCGTCGCAATTCACGCAATATGCCCGCAATCCGGCCCGCAATGTGGAGATCGGCGGACCGCACACGGTCTTCGCGCCGGTCTATGGTCCACCATTCGTGCGCGATCTTGATGGTCAGCGCCGTTACGCGACCATTGAGGATTTTCGTACCTTCGTGAAGCTCGCTTACATGGCGCCAGCCATGCACCATTCGGGTGGCACGGTTTGCGAACCGGTCGATGTGCCGGTCAACAAGCGCCATCTCGACATGATTTATTCGCATGTACGCTATTCGGACAAGCCGTTCATGGGCTCTGTAACGGCACCTGAGCGGGCCGAGGACAGCGTTGCCATGGCGGAAATGGTGTTCGGCAAGGAATTTGTCGACCAGAATTGCGTTCTTGTCAGTCTGGTGAACTGCAACTCTCCGATGGTGCTTGACGGTACCATGCTCGGTGCGCTGAAGGTCTATGCCAAGGCCAACCAGGCTTCGGTTATTTCGCCCTTCATCGTCGGCGGTGCCATGAGCCCGGTAACAGTCGCGGGCACGCTGACGCAGGTGCTTTGCGAAGCAACCAGTGCGATTGCCTTTACTCAGCTTTGCCGGCCGGGCAGCCCGGTGATCTTCGGCACTTTTGCAACAGCAATTTCCATGCAGTCTGGTGCGCCGTCCTTCGGGACACCGGAGCCGGCGCAGGTGCTGATGGGGGCAGCGCAGTTTGCGCGGCGCTACAATCTGCCATTCCGTTCAGGTGGAGCACTGACCGGCTCGAAATTGCCTGATGCACAGGCAGCCTATGAAAGCGCCAACACGCTGTGGCCAGCCATGATGGGCGGGGTCAATTTCATGCTGCATGCGGCAGGCTGGCTGGAAGGCGGTCTCGTCTCCTCGTTCGAGAAATTCATCATGGACTGCGACCAGTTGGCTGCGCACCAGAAACTCGCCGGTGGCGTTGACATGAGCGAGAACGGGCAGGCGATGTCAGCCATTCGCGAAGTGGGACCGGGAAGCCATTATCTTGGTTGCGCGCATACACGCGAAAATTTCCAGACGGCGTTCCATGTGTCGAATGTCGCCGACAACAATTCCTTCGAGCAGTGGGAAGTGGAGGGCAGCAAGCGCACCGAGGAACGTGCCAACCAGATCGCCCGGTCATGGCTTGACAACTACCAGGCGCCGCATCTCGATCCGGCCATCGATGAAGCGCTGAAGGACTTCATCAAGCAGAAGAAGGATTCGATGCCCGACGCTTTCACCTGAAAGCGACACCCCTCTCCGGAAGCCTATGGCAGGGAGATTGTGGGAAACGAGATCGTCAGAAGGGTTTGGCGGTTGGAAGTTCCAACTGGAGTGTAGGTTTTGTACGGAAGCAGGATGGATGAACTGAAAGGGGCGCTGGCCGGCAGGCTGGCGCCCCTTGGCTTGTTGGTCTTTGGCGGGTTCAGGATCGAACCGGGCGACCAGACCTCAGTGCCGGAACTGGCGGGCGCACCTGCCTTGCTGATCGGCAATGCAGGCGGGCGGATGTGGGAGGTCTTTGCGGCATCGAACGAATTTTGCGACGGTGAAGATGATCCGATGAACCGCTGGACGCAGCGCGTCATGGAAGAGGTAGTGCGTGAATGCAGTGCAGATTGCCAGCTGCTTTTCCCGTTCGGGGAAGTTGTCTGGCCGTTCCAGCGTTTTGCGCTGCGCGCGATCGGGGTACAACAATCGCCGCTGGGGCTTTTCATCCATCCACAATACGGGCTCTGGTTTGCCCTGCGGGCTGCCATCGTGTTTCAGGGTGAGGGTCCGGCGGTCGAGAGAGCGATTCAGCAAGTTGAAGAACCGATTCATCCCTGCCTCGATTGCTCTGAGAAACCCTGTCTAACTCATTGCCCTGTATCGGCTTTCTCCGGTTCAGGCTTTGCTGTTGGAGCCTGCCGCTCATATCTTGATTCAATTCAGTCTTCCCAAACTGATGCAGGTCTCCCGGACAGGGTGAATTGCATGGACAAAGGTTGCGCTGCCAGGAACGCCTGTCCCGTTGGCAGGGATTGGCGCTACGGCGAGGCGCAGTTGCAATTTCACATGCAGGCTTTCAAGGGATGAAAAAGTTTTTCATTGACCCAAGGATTGGCACATTGGCATCGTCCAATGGTCATGAGGAATGGTGCACTGGCCGAAAAACGCGAAGCTGAACCAGCCGAAACCTGCGATCTGCAGGCGCTTGCCGTGCTAGCCAGCAACGGGGATCGACTTGCGTTCGCGCAACTGGTCGCTGTTCAGTATGACTTCATATTCCGCACCGCCTGGCGATGGACGCGCCATCGCGAAATGGCGGAGGACGTGGCGCAGGGCGTTTGCATGAAGCTTGGCCAGTCGATCCGAAACTGGCGCGGTGAGGGGGCCTTCTCAACATGGCTGTACCGCCTGGTTGTCAATGCTGCCAATGATGCACATCGCGCAAGGCAGCGTGAAAACCGCAAGACGGAGGGCTATCTGAATTATGCGGTGAGTGCGGCGATTGAGGTGGTGGAGCCTCATTCTGATTCCCCAACCGATGAATTGTGGGAGCATGTTTCGCAGCTTCCCGAAAAACAACGAACAGCAGTGATGCTGGTCTATGGCGAAGGACTGTCGCATGGCGAGGCAGCCGGCGTTATGGAAATCGCGGAAAGTACCGTCTCGTTTCACCTGCATGAAGCACGCAAGCAGTTGAAGGCCATGTTTGAAAAGGAAAGGGCGCGATGAAGATGGAAGACCGTCTCAGATCTCTCGCCAGTGGCAGCTCAGCCGAGCCTTCGCAGACAGCGCGGGAAGCAGCTATCAGTGCTGCCATGACAGCCTTTGAAAAGGCAGGCGAAGAAAAAAAACCTGCAGCAACCCAAGGAAGCGGATTTGCCGGACGTCTCATTTCCAGTGCAACACGAAACTGGAGTGACTTCATGACCCGCAATCGCCTTGCAACCAGCACTGCGCTGGCAACCGTATTGATCGTTCCGCTGGCCGGCTACCTCACATGGACTGTTACCGGGCAGCAATCCCCGTTGGAAATCACCTCTGAAATCGGTCGCGACATCGCGGGTCCGGAAGCAGAACCGGAAGCGAAGAAGGACAAACAGGCTGACGCTCCAAAGGAGCAGGAAGTTGCCGTCATTGCGCAAGCGCCGCTGGCCGATGTCGCGCAACCGCAGGTTCATGCTGCTCCGCCGGCGGGCACGCTGTTTCGCGGGCTCGCGAAAACTGCCAGTGAGCGTCAGACCCGGTCGTTTTCCATGGATGGCGCGTTGGCACAAAAGCCGGCCTCGTCGCTGCCGAGCCCCATCCCATTCCCCAATCCCGACAGGGACCGCGCCGCGGCGCCAGAAAACCGGGACCGCATCCAGGCAGTCAGTGACAATCCGCTGAAGATTGTGAAAGAAGAGCCGGTTTCAACCTTTTCGGCTGATGTGGATACCGCTTCATATTCGCTGATGCGCCGTGCGCTAAATGAGGGCCGTTTGCCTGATCCCGAATCCGTACGGGTGGAGGAACTTGTCAATTACTTCCCCTATGACTGGCAGGGCCCGGATAGCGCAGAAACACCCTTCAAGGCGAATGTCACTGTGATGCCAACGCCATGGAACAAGGACACGCAGATATTGCACATTGCGGTCAAGGGGTATGACATCAAGGCGGCGCAGCGGCCGCAGGCCAACCTGGTTTTCCTGCTGGATGTCTCAGGCTCGATGAATGCGCCTGACAAGCTGCCTCTGCTGAAATCGGCCTTCAAGCTGCTGATTGACAAGCTGCAACCCGAAGACACGGTTTCCATCGTTACCTATGCCGGGAATGCCGGGACGGTGCTGGAACCCACCAAGGCCAGCGAAAAGGCCCGGATTATCGCCGCCATGGACGCACTTGAGCCCGGTGGATCGACAGCCGGGGCGTCGGGGATCGAAGAAGCCTATCGTCTTGCCGAAAGGGCCTTCGTCAAGGGTGGTGTCAACCGGGTGATGCTGGCAACGGATGGCGACTTCAATGTTGGCCCCATGGATGATGCCTCACTCAAGCGCCTGATTGAAAAGAAACGCGAATCCGGTGTTTTCCTTTCGGTTTTCGGTTTTGGGGAAGGCAATTACAACGACCAGCTGATGCAGGTGCTGGCGCAGAATGGCAATGGCGTTGCGGCCTATATTGACACGCTTGCGGAAGCAGAGAAGACACTGGTTCAGGAAGCGGGATCATCGCTTTTCCCGATTGCGTCTGACGTCAAGTTCCAGATCGAGTTCAATCCGGCACGGGTTGCTGAATACCGGCAGATCGGCTTCGAAACCCGTGCGCTCAAGCGCGAGGACTTTAACAATGACAAGATCGATGCCGGTGACATTGGCTCTGGCCACAGTGTGACGGCGATCTATGAAATCGTTCCGGTTGGAAGTGCGGCGGTTTCGGTCAGCGATCTGCGCTATGGCGAAAAACCGGCGGAACCCGCCAATGCCAGCAGCGAGATCGCTTTTGTCAAGATGCGCGCGAAGCGTCCTGGTGAAGTCAAGAGCGAACTGACCGAGATGGCTGTCACAGATGGCAATGTGCTTCCTGCCCTTAATGAAGCGCCTGAGGATGTCCGGTTTTCGCTTGCCGTTGCGGCCTTCGGCCAGAAATTGCGCAAGACACAGGCCGTCTCCGACTATGGCTATGACGCGATTGGCGAAATGGCGTCACAGTCGCGCGGTAGCGATCCGTTCGGCTATCGTGCCGAGTTCCTGAAACTGGTTCGCCTGGCCGGTGCGCTGGACAGGTGAACATGTGGCATTGGAAATGAAAGGGCTGCCCCGGCAGCCCTTTTTTCTATGCCCGGCGGCGGCCCTTGCGCTCGCGTTTGGGCTGCGCATCATTGGCGGCGGAGGTCGCGTTCTTCATCGGGCCAATGGCCGAAATGATGGCCGCAATGTCGGGACGGCTGCCCTTCTGGTGCGTGTCAATTGCGGTGCGCATTGCGGCAAGATGCTTGCAGGAAGTGCCGCAGCAACCACCGATGATTTTTGCGCCCGCGTCAATGGCAAGGCAGGCATAGTCTGACATCAGTTCGGGTGTTCCGGTATATTCGACCTTGTCGCCGCGAACGACGGGAATGCCGCAATTGGCCTTGGCGACCACGATGGCGTCGGGGTCGGCCTGTGTCATGTCGAGCACGGAGGAGAGCAGATCGGAAGCGCCGACCCCGCAATTTGCACCTACCGCAAGCGGATGGGCAGGAAGTGCGGCATGCACCTTGTGAATGTCGGCTGGAGCAAGGCCCATCATGGTCTTGCCGGCCGTGTCGAAAGAGGCGGTAAAGACATAGGGCAGGCCCGTTGCCATGGCGGCTTGCGCAGCGGCGCGGATTTCCTCGTCTGACGACATTGTCTCGATCCACAACACGTCAGCGCCGCCGGCCTTGAGTCCTTGCATCTGTTCGATGAAGGAAGAAACCGCAACGTCATGGGTGAGGGCACCCATGGGTTCGAACAATTCGCCAGTTGGTCCGACTGATCCCGCAACGATCACCTTGCGCGGGGCGGCGTCAGCCACCTTGCGGGCGATTTCGGCGGCGAGGCTGTTCAATTCATGGACCCGGTCCTGCGCGTTGTGCAGCTTGAGGCGCTGGGCCGTGCCACCAAAGGAATTGGTCAGAATGATATCGGCACCTGCATCAACGAAGTCCTGATGCAGCTTGGTGATGTTTTCGGGCTTGGCCTCGTTCCACAATTCCGGGGCTTCGCCGGATGTGAGCCCCATTTCAAAGAGGTTGGTGCCCGTGGCGCCATCGGCCAGAAGCACGCCTTTTTCGGCAAGGAGAAGCGAAAGCGGGTCAGTTGCGGATGTCATCGGCGATTTCCAGACGGTAGTAATGGTTGGTACTTGCATCACGATATAAAGATTTCTTTATGTTATGTCCAGCACGGTAATTGCTGCAATGGCGCAATCAGGCATGTTTTCAGCCGCATCGGTATTTTTCAGCCTGTATCATTGTGCTACCAAGTTTTGGCAGCCGTGATATCGCGGACTGCAGGCCGGACAGGGTTACCGGCTGGCGATCAGGATGAGACGTTTGCGCACGGCCATAAGTCGCAAACGGTCCGCGCCCCTCCACACAACAAAAATCGCAATCATTGCCAGTCGCCGACAGGGGAAATGCGCAGAGGAAACCGGACAGCATGAACAATCCAATGACAGCTTCGCGACCATCTGGTGGAAAAGGCCAGGGTGGAAAAGCCGGTGGCGGCAGGGCCTTCCAGGCCAAGGGTCGTCAACTGGATGACGCGGCTCTGGCTGAAGTGACTGCGCTGGTCGATGGTCCCGATGGCGTGAAATCGCGCCGCCGCGATCTGCTGATCGAGTATCTGCATCGCATTCAGGACAAGTTCGGCTGCCTTGCAGCCCGGCATCTGCGCGCATTGGCCGAAGCGCTGCGGATCAGCCAGGCGGAAGTCTATGAAGTCGCTTCCTTTTACGACCATTTTGACATCGTCAGGGAGGGGGAGGCGGCACCTGCGCCGATCACCATCCGCGTTTGTGATTCGCTGTCCTGCATGCTTGCAGGTGCTGAAACCCTGGTCGGCGAACTCGAAAAGGGGGCCGACCCCGCAAAAGTCAGGATCATGCGTGCGCCCTGCATGGGCGGCTGCGATGTTGCTCCAGCCGCGCGCATCGGCGACCGCGAAGTCGGCAATGCAAGTGCCGCGCAATTGTTGGAACTGGCTGCGACTGCGAATTCGAACAGCGATCTGTCTGCGAACAAGCCGGGCTATACCGGACTTTCTGCCTATCTCGCCGGTGGCGGTTATGACCTGCTGGCGCGGATCAGGGCAGGTGCGATCCATTTTGATGCCATACTCGAATTGCTGAAGGACAGCGGATTGCGCGGGCTGGGCGGGGCTGGCTTTCCAGCGCACATGAAATGGAAATTCGTGAAGGGCTATGCTGCGCCAAGGCTGATGACGGTCAATGGTGACGAGGGTGAACCCGGCACCTTCAAGGATCGCTATTATCTTGAGCGCGACCCGCACCGGTTGTTCGAAGGTGCGCTGATTGCTGCGCATTTTGTCGAGGCGGAACGCGTCTACCTATACATGCGTGATGAATATCCGGCTGTACTGGAAATCCTGCGCACCGAGATTGCGGCACTTGAAGCCAAGGGGCTGATTGCCAAGGGCTTCATCGAGCTTCGTCGAGGGGCTGGTGCCTATATTTGCGGTGAAGAGTCGGCAATGATCGAGAGCATTGAAGGAAAGCGCGGACTGCCACGGCATCGCCCGCCGTTCATTGCCGAAGTCGGCCTGTTTGGCCGGCCAACGCTGAACCACAATGTCGAAACGCTGTGGTGGCTGCGCGACATCGTCGAGAAGGGGCCGAAATGGTTTGCCGACCAGGGCAAGCCTGGCCATCCAGGCATTCGCTCTTGGTCTGTGTCGGGCAGGGTGCGCAATCCGGGCGTCAAGCTCGCACCCGCGGGCGTCACGGTACGCGAACTCATCAATGATTATTGCGGCGGCATGTTGAGCGGGCACGAATTCAAGGCCTATTACCCTGGCGGTGCGTCGGGCGGCGTTCTGCCAGCCTCGATGGGCGATATCCCGCTCGATTTTGGCGGTGAACTGGCCAAGCTGGGTTCTTTCGTTGGCAGCCATGCCATTGTGATCCTTTCTGATCGCGACAGCGTCAAGGACGCAGTTCTCAACACGCTGAACTTCTTCAAGCATGAAAGCTGCGGCCAGTGCACCCCGTGCCGTGGCGGAACCGAGAAGCTGGCGGCGCTGCTTTCGCGACCCGGCAAGCCTGACATTTCAACCATTCGCGACATTGAACAGGTCATGCGGGATGCATCGATCTGCGGTCTGGGACAGGCAGCGCCCAATCCGGTCAACCACCTGCTGACGCATTTTGCGGAGGAACTGTGATGACGAAGCCAGTCACCTTCACCCTTGATGGTGTGAGCGTTACGGCCAATCCCGGCGAAAGCATCTGGGAAGTGGCCAAACGCCAGGGCACAAGAATTCCGCATCTTTGCCATCTCGACAAGCCGGGCTATCGCGCTGACGGCAATTGCCGTGCCTGCATGGTGGAGATCGAGGGCGAACGCGTTCTGGCTGCCTCCTGTGTGCGCAAGCCGACCAATGGCATGGTGGTCAAGACCGATACCGAGCGCGCGGACAAGTCGCGCAAGATGGTGTTTGAATTGCTTGCGTCTGATATGCGGCCGCAGATGGATAGCCCTGACCCGCAAGCCGATTTCTGGCAATGGGCGGGTAGCATGGGCATTGGCGGCAGCGAAAGGCTGCCGTCGAAGTTCGATGCGGGAATTCATGTCGAGCATGATGTGACGAACCCGGCGATTGCGGTGAACCTTGATGCCTGCATTGCCTGTGGTGCCTGTGTCAGGGCTTGCCGTGAAGTTCAGGTCAACGACGTGATCGGCATGGGCGAACGTGGCAGTCATTCGGTGCCGGTCTTTGACCTGCATGACCCGATGGGACTTTCGACCTGCGTTACCTGCGGGGAATGCGTTCAGGCCTGCCCGACCGGTGCGCTGTATGAAAAGACGCTGATGAATGATGATGGCGACAAGCGCGCCATTGCCGAATTCGACAAGGCGGTCAATTCGGTCTGCCCCTATTGCGGCGTCGGTTGCCAGACGACGGTGCGCGTCAAGGACGACAAGATCGTCCAGATTGACGGGCGCGACGGTCCTGCCAATGAAAACCGGCTTTGCGTCAAGGGCAGGTTCGGCTTTGATTATGTGCGCCATCCCGACCGGCTGACACGTCCGCTGATCCGGCGGGCTGACGCGCCAAAGCGCGGCGATATCGATCTCAAGGGTGTGGACCCGATGACGGTATTCCGCGAGGCTTCCTGGAAAGAGGCGATGGAACTGGCGATTGGCGGGTTCCGTTCGATCATCGAGCAAGACGGCGGTGCTGCCCTTGCAGGCTTCGGCTCGGCCAAGGGTTCAAATGAGGAAGCCTATCTGTTCCAGAAGCTGGTTCGTCAGGGCTTCGGCACCAACAATGTCGATCATTGCACCCGTCTTTGCCACGCGTCCTCGGTATCGGCACTGCTGGAGGGCATTGGTTCCGGTGCTGTCTCCGCGCCCTTTACCGATGCGCAGTTGTCGGACTGCATCATCGTGATTGGTGCGCGTCCCAACACCAACCATCCTGTTGCCGCGACTTATCTGAAGCAGGCGGCCAAGCGTGGCGCTAAGCTGATCGTGATGGACCCGCGCAAGCAGGCGCTGATGCGCCATGCCACGCATCCGGTGCAATTCAAGCCTGGCACGGATGTCGCGCTGCTCAATGCCATGCTGCATGTGATCGTGGAGGAAAAGCTCTATGATGAGCAATATATCCAGGCGCATGTATCCGGTTTCGAGGCACTGAAAACCAAGGTGAAGGATTTCCCGCCGGAAGCCATGGCCGATGTCTGCGGTATTGACGCTGACATGATCCGTGACATTGCGCGTGCCTATGCCACCTCCGAGCGCTCGATCATTTTCTGGGGCATGGGAGTTTCGCAACACACGCATGGCACCGACAATGCACGCTGCCTGATTGCACTGGCGCTGATCACGGGCCATGTCGGAAGGGAAGGAACGGGTCTGCACCCGCTTCGCGGCCAGAACAATGTGCAGGGCGCGTCCGATGCCGGGCTCATTCCGATGTTCTTCCCGGACTACAAGTCTGTCGAGAATGTCAATATCCGCCAGGGCTATGTTGACCTGTGGGGCCGCACACTTGACCCCAAGCGTGGCCTGACGGTGGTCGAGATCATGGATGCGATCCATGCCGACGAGATCAAGGGCATGTATGTGATGGGCGAAAACCCGGCAATGTCAGACCCGGACCAGACCCATGCCCGCGCTGCCCTTGCGCATCTCAAGCATCTGGTAGTGCAGGACATCTTCATGACCGAGACCGCGTGGCATGCCGATGTCATACTGCCAGCTTCGGCCCATGCCGAAAAACTCGGCACCTACACCAACACCAATCGCCAGGTGCAAATTGGCCGCCCGGCAATTTCCCTGCCGGGTGAAGCGCGCCAGGACTGGGAACTTATCCGCGACATTGCAAACGGGCTCGGCCTTGGCTGGGACTACGCCCATGTCAGCGATGTCTATCGCGAGATGCAGGTCGTGATGCCGTCGCTCAACAATATCAGCTGGGAGCGGCTGGAGCGCGAGGATGCTGTTACCTATCCGGCAGACGCACCGGACAGGCCGGGCAATGCGATCATTTTCCGTGAGAAATTCCCGACAGCAGACGGACGCGGGAGGATCGTGCCGACTGACCTGTTACCGCCTGATGAAGTTCCTGATGACGAATTCCCGATGGTTCTGACAACGGGGCGCTTGCTGGAGCACTGGCACACCGGTTCCATGACGCGACGCACGGATGTGCTCGATGCGATCGAGCCAGAGGGAATCGCGGCGATGAACCCGCGCGAGATTGAACGGCGTGGACTCAATGCCGGCAGCCTGATCCGCATCGAGACACGCCGTGGTGCCATTGATGCGGTGCTGCGTGTCGACCGGGAAGTTGCCGACGGCATGGTATTTGTGCCGTTCTGTTTCAATGAGAGCCCCGCAAACCGGCTGACCAATCCCAAACTGGATCCGTTCGGAAAAATTCCGGAGTTCAAGTTCTGTGCCGCCAGGGTGGGTGCGCTGGTCGGGCGCGAAGCCGCGGAGTGAAAATTGTGATATTGGACACGAAAATGGCAAAAAACTTCGCCGTTAATCAGCAGGTAACCCAATTCTAACGCGCTGTTTACGTTATCAACCTAAAACGGGTGGCGAGGCGGGCAACAAACCGGCCTCGTCCCCGGATCAGGTACTGCGTACCGGGGCCCCTTTCAGGGTGTTGCGTCTCAAAACCGGTTTCTCTTTGGCAGGCAAGCCAAATGGAAGCCGGTTTTTGTCTGTTTGGCGTGCCGCGTTCCCAATGCGCGGGCGATGCGATACCAATTCTCAATTGATTATTTCATCCTTTTGGGCTATCGATTTACCCTACGTAAGGCTGAGGGGCACTTTATGTATGTAGTGGTGAAACAGTTCCTGGAGCGGCTGGGATCAGCCGAAGACGGATTGATAGAATTCACCCGTGGTGACAACCGCATCGCCATGGCAGTACTGCTGTTTCGTGTGATTACCATCGACGGTAAAATCCGGGACGAGGAAATAAGGCGATACCGCGAAATTCTCGAAGACTTCCTGCAAGTGGTGCCGGACGAACTCGACCTGTTCGAATCCATGGTGCGTCAAGAACACAGCAACGAGACATCCCTGTTCCCTTTCACTACCATTGTGCGGAAGATGCCTGCCGAAACCAAACGGCAAATCCTTTCAATGATGCGTGAAATCTCGATCAGCGACAGGGAATTGCATGAGTTTGAAATCAATCTGGTCGCCCGGACAGCGGAATTGCTGGAAATCGATTTAGAAGAGGAATAGGGGGCTTGCCCTATTCCTCTGCCAGCACTCGCTGCAGGTCAGGCGCAGCGTTGACGAGGCGCCGGGTATACTTGCGCACAGGGGCGTTGAAGATGTCATCCGCCTTGCCGCGCTCGATGATTTCGCCGTTCCGCATCACCATTACTTCGTCGCACAAGGCCCTGACGACTGACAGATCGTGGCTGATGAACAGGTAGGCCAGTCCCAACCGGTCACGCAATTCGCTGAGCAAATCCAGCACCTGTGCGCGGATGGATACGTCGAGCGCGGAAACCGGTTCGTCAGCAATGATCAGCTTGGGCTGGTTGACGAGCGCACGGGCAATGGCGATGCGCTGGCGCTGGCCGCCGGAAAACTCATGCGCATATTTTCCGAGGTCCGAAGCCTTTAGGCCGACTGCTTCCAGAGCCGCGGCAGCGCGGTCGCGCTTGTCAGTCTTTGACAGTTCCGGCCGCAGGTGAAGCGGTTCGGCGACCAGTCTCGCAACGCGGTGGCGTGGATTGAATGAGCCATAAGGATCCTGGAATACGATCTGCATTTCGCGGCGTGCCTCACGCAACGCCTGCATGCCACCGTTGACTATATCGATGTGGTCAAAATCGATGCTGCCCGAACTGGGCTTGTGCAGGCCCAGCAGGGTTCTTGCGAGCGTGGATTTGCCACAACCAGATTCCCCTACCAGGCCCATGATCTGCGAGGGCAGTACATCAAAGGAGATGCTGTTTACGGCGATAAACGGTTCAGGCTTGTGGAACAGGCCTTTGCGGTGACCGGGATATTGGCAAACCAGGCTGCGCACGGCAAGGAGCGGGTCTGGGGCACCGGGCGCATCGCTGAAAACAGGTGGAGTCAGCTTTTTGGGCACATGCGCGGACGCCTCTGCAAGGCGCGCAGTATAAGTGTGGCGGCGCTGGCGCAGCAGGTCGTGGGCAGGGCCTGTGTCAAGGATCTTGCCTTGGCGCATGACCGCGATGGTGTCGGCCATGCCTGCCACGACTGCAAGGTCATGGCTGATGAACAGCAATGCCATGTTGCGGCTTTGAACCAGCGATTTCAGCAGGTCGAGTATCTTGGCCTGGATTGTGACATCAAGCGCTGTAGTAGGTTCATCAGCGATCAGCAATTTCGGGTTCATCGAGCAGGCAATGGCAATGCCGACACGCTGGCGTTGGCCGCCGGAAAGTTCGTGCGGATAGCGCGACAAGGCGAATTGCGATTGCGGCAGGCCAACATCGGCCAGCGTCTCGGCTGCGCGTTCCAGTGCCTGTCGTGGAGAAAGACCGGCATGCAGACGAATGCCTTCAGCGACTTGTTCACCAATCGTCTTGAGCGGGTTAAGCGCAGTCATCGGCTCCTGGAAAACCATGCCGATATCGTCGCCACGCAGTTCGCACATGCGTTTTTCGCTGGCCTCGACGAGTTCCTCGCCATCAAAACGGATCGAGCCGGACAAACGTGCGGCTTCCGGAAGCAATCGCATGGTGGAAAGGGCGGTCATTGACTTGCCCGATCCCGATTCCCCGACAAGGCCCATGATCTGGCCGCGTTCAAGGGTCAGGCCGACATCGGTGAGGACGCTGGATGCGCCTATGGTGACGGTGAGGCCCGATATTTCAAGCAGCGCCATTTCAGCGCTCCCTGCGCAGGCGCGGATCAAGCAGGTCCCGCAGGCCGTCACCCATCAGGTTGAGGCCGAGAACGGTGATGACAATGGCAAGGCCGGGGAAGACTGCCATGTGCGGCGCAAAGGCGACCATGGTCTGCGCCTCGTTGAGCATCCGGCCCCAGCTTGGCCAGGGCGGTTGCGTGCCAAGGCCGAGATAAGAAAGCCCGGCCTCGGCAAGTATTCCCAGTGAAAACTGGATCGTGCCCTGTACCATCAGCAAATTGGCGATATTGGGAATGATGTGCTCGAAGGTAATGCGAGCGGCATTCTTGCCGGAGACCTGGGCGGCCATGATGAATTCACGCGACCAAAGGCTCAAGGCAGCGCCGCGCGCGACGCGGGCGAAGACCGGGATGTTGAAAATGCCAATGGCGATGATCGCATTGAATTGGCCCGGACCGAAGATTGCCGTGATCATGACTGCGGAAACAACCGCGGGAAAGGCAAAGACCACATCGTTGAAACGCATGAGAATGTCATCGACAATACCGCGCCTGGCAGCAGCCCAGGTGCCGAGCGGTACGCCGATGGCCATGCCGATACCGACTGCCACAAAGGCAACGGCGATGGAGTTGCGCGCGCCAACCATGATCATCGAAAAGATGTCGCGGCCGAAATGATCGGTACCGAACCAGTGGGTCGAAGAGGGCGGTTTCAGCCGGTCGGCAATGATCAATTGCGTAACGTCAAACGGTGTCCAGATGAAGGAAGCCAACGCACCGCACAAGATGATCGCCACCAGGATCGTCCCGACCAGAAGCGAGCGCGAGCGCATGGCGCGGGACCGGAAATCAGCCCAGGTCTCAACGTGATCGGGTACTGAACCGGCTTCCAGACTCATGCTTCGCGCTTTCGCAAGCGGGGGTCGATCAATGCATAGGCAATATCGACGAGGAAATTGATGATGATGACGGTGGCGACCAGAAGCATTACTACATTCTGCACCACTGGCAGGTCGTTCTGGGTGATCGCCTGAAAGACGAGGCGGCCGAGGCCAGGCAGGTAGAACACGTTTTCGATGATGATCGTGCCAGCCAGCAGGAAAGCAAATTGTAATCCCATGATGGTGACAACGGGGATCAGGGCGTTGCGTAGTGCATGGCGCCAAAGCACGGCGCGGCGGCCCAGCCCCTTGGCACGGGCGGTGCGGATGTAATCCTCGCCAAGTGCTTCGACGAGTGCTGAGCGGGTGACACGCGAAAGGATTGCTGCCTGGGGCAGGGCAAGCGCAATCGAGGGCAGGATGAGGGCGGTAAGCCCCGGCATCAGACCCTTGTCCCAGCCGGGAAAGCCGCCTGCGGGCACCCAGCGAAGCGTGACGGCAAAGACATAGACCAGCAGGATGGCGAACCAGAAATTCGGGATCGCTACACCCAGCTGGGTTGAAGCCATGATACCGGTATCGGCGGCGCTGCCGCGTCGTGATGCAGCAGCGATGCCGACGGGCAACGCCACCAGGGTTGACAGGGCAAGCGAGATCATGGCGAGCGGCAATGACACCCAGAGGCGATCACCGATCAGTTCCGCTACCGGGACCGAATAGGTATAGCTGCGTCCGAAGTCTCCGGTCAGCATCCCTGATACCCAGGCGAAATACCGGGCAAGGGGCGGTATGTCGAGACCCATTTGCTGGCGTAGCGCGTCCACTGCATCTTGCGTCGCGTTGATGCCAAGCATCAGGCGTGCAGGGTCACCAGGCACGATTTCCAGCATGGTGAAAATGACGATGGTGGCGAGCGCCAGTGTCACCGTGAAGGAAACCAGTCTTTTGGCAAAGAACCAGGCCAATGCGTTCAGTTCTCGAAGGGGAATTGCAATGGAAGCGCCGACAGCCGTCAGGGCTGCCGGCGCAGTTTGCCTCGGTAAGCGATCAATCGCTCCAGGAAACACCGGTCAGGTCATTGGCCTGCACAGGTGAGTTTTCCCAAAGGCCGTTGATCTTCGCGTCCCAAACGCCGGTTTTTGCCAGTTCGAACAGGTAGACGTTGACAGCATCGCGAGCGATGATCTTCTGAGCATCTGCCATCAGGCCATAGCGGGCGGCTTCATCCGTGGTCAGGTTGAGCTTGTCCATGACGGCCTGGAACTCCTTGCCGTCATAGCCGAAATAATAACCCGGATTGGCGTAAATGCCGATGTCCATGGGTTCGGTATGCGAGACGATCGTCATGTCGAAATCGCCCTTGAACGGGCCTTCCAGCCACTGCTTCCATTCGACTGGAACGATTTCGAGGTCAATGCCGATCGCGCGCAGTTGCGAGGCAATGATTTCACCGCCGCGCCGCGCATAGGTTGGCGGCGGCAGGGTCAGCTTGGCCTTGATGCCGTTCTCAAAACCGGCTTCCTTGAGCAGTGCCTTCGCTTTTTCCACGTCATACGGCCACGTGTTGATGGTTTCCGCGTCGTAGGCGGGGTGATGCGGCGCGAAATGCGTGCCTATCGGTGTTCCGAGCCCGAACATGGCGCCGTCAATGATGGCCTTGCGGTCAATGGCGCTGGAGATGGCTGCGCGGACTTTCAGATTGTCGAATGGCGCGCGCTTGTTGTTCATGGCCAGAATGGTTTCACCCTCGGTCGATCCGATCACGACAGAGAAGCGCGGATCAGCCTGGAATGCCGGAATGGCTTCAGGCGCGGGGAAGTTCGGGAAGCCGTCAACATCGCCCGCCTGGAGTGCCGCAATTGCAGCCGATGCATCAGGGATGATGCGGAAGGTTGCCTTTGACAGTGCCACGGGCTTGCCCCAATAGGCATCATTGCGCACGATTTCGATCGCGCTTCCCTTGGACCAGCTGGAGAATTTGAACGGGCCGGTACCGACCGGATTCTCCTTGTTGCCCTCAGCGCTTTCCGCCGCGACCATCACGGCGTCACCCCAACCCATGTTGAACAGGAAATTGCCTGCCGGGGAAGACAGCGTAACTTTCACGGTTGCCGGGTCGACGACCTCGACATTCTCGATGGCCTTGAACAGGCCTTTCTGGGCATTGGTCGAGTCTTCTGCCCGCGCCCGGTCAATCGAAAACTTGACGTCATCGGCATCAAAGTCGGACCCGTCATGGAATTTCACGCCGGTATGCAGATGGAAGGTATAGGTCTTGCCGTCTTCCGAAATTTCCCAACTTTCAGCAAGTGCCGGCAGGATTTCGCCCTTTGAGCCAATACGGGTCAGACCTTCGAAAACGTTGGCATAGACAATTTCGTCGATTGCGGCGGCGGCACCTGCCGTTGGATCAAGATGCGGGGGCTCAAGGACAACGCCAAGCGTGATCGTGTCTTTTGCCGCCATGGCTGGTGCGGTCCATGCCGTGGCCACCAAGGCTGCGGCAGCAATTGTGCGTATGAAGGAATTCATGTTGGCTCTCCCTGTTTGCCGGAGTTCTGCTGCGGTTAATGCGCGTCCCGCGTTGATCCTCCATCCCAAGAGTGTTTCAAGCAGGGCCAAGATGCAACTGTTTGATGATTGAACCGGCAAAAAATGCCGACGAAAACCATCTCACGCAGTATTGCCGGTCAAAAGCGTGTGCAGCGCCAGCGCCATGACGCGGGCACTTTCGACCATGTCGTCAATTCCGACAAACTCGTCAGGCCTGTGCGCCATGTCCAGTATGCCGGGACCATAGGCGATGCAGTCATGCAGGTGGCCGATACGCGCGACATGTTTCTGGTCATAGGTTCCCGGCGAAATGACGTAGTCCGGTTCCTTGCCGAATACCTGACGGATGCCTGCGGCCACCGCACCGGCCACGGGCGTGTCCTTCTCAACCATGATCGGCAGGACCTCCATGATGTCGCGGATCGAATAGTCGAATTTCGGCCGGCTGGCCTTCAGCGTTTCCAGGATCGAGACCACCTCGCTTTTCACCTCGGAGATATCTTCCTCGATGAGAAAGCGGCGGTCGATGGTCAGTTTGCAGCTGTCAGGCACATTGGGGGAGGGCAGTCCGGAATAGTCGTCGCTCTGGCCGCCGTGAACGGAATTGATGTTCATGGTCGAACGTCTGGCTCCCGGCGGAACGACTGGCATCCGGGTTTCCTTGCGGTCCAGTGCCGGGAATAGGTCGCGCTCGAATGCATCCAGGACCGCGCCCATGTGGCGCACGGCGCAATCGCCCAGGAACGGCATGGAACCATGCGCAATTTCGCCATGGGTCTCGATTTCTGCCCACCACACACCGCGATGGCCGAGGCAGATGCGGTCCTTGTTCAGCGGTTCGGGGATGATGACATGGTCAACACGCGGCCTGGAGAAGTAACCCTTGCCTGCAAGATAGGCGACACCACCGAAGCCACCTGATTCCTCATCCACCGTGCCTGAAATCTCGATGGCTCCGGGAAAGTCCGGATTGGCAGCAATATAGGCTTCGACCGCTATGATCGAGGCCGCCAGTCCGCCCTTCATGTCACACGCACCACGGCCAAAGACCTTGCCGTCCCTGACGACGGCCGCGAAAGGATCGACGCTCCAGCCTTCGCCGGTGTCAACCACGTCGATGTGGGAGTTGAAATGAACGGTTGGTCCTGGTCGCGAACCTTCGCGCCGCGCAATGATGTTGGTGCGGGGATAACGGTCGCTGTCGCCCGGTGTATCCTCTGCCCGGATATAGCGGACATCGAAACCCAATGCCGCCATGTGCCTGCCGAGGTATTCGGCACAAGGGGTATAGGCTTCTCCGGGTGGATTGACGGTTGGAAACCGGATGAGATCGCAGGTCAGTTCAACGACCCGACTGCGCCTGTCGTTCACGCGTTGTGTTATCTGGTTGTAAAGATCGGCCATCAAGCAAGCTGCCATTCCCGGAAACGGTTCTGCTTCAACGTTTCACAGCTTTGTGCCGCACTCAATAGAGGTTCTGCCAGCTGGTGTTGGCAGGTGAACGAAAAGTGCAGAGCGCCTTGCGCATGGAAAATCGAATTGTGCGGGCTTGCAACTGGTAATCCCGCAATATTCATTTCCACAACTTGAGCAGCCAGCGCTGTTAAGGGCGCATTTACCCCTAATTGCAATTCACTGCTACGTTGCGGCATGAATTTTCCGTGAAATTCCGACGGGAAGTAGAATGATAATTATTTTTGGTCTAACCTTGTCAGCAATGGGGCAGCAATAACAACTGAATTTGGTTGATATGGACTGGAGGAAATGATGAAAACGATATTGGCAACATTGGCAACATTGGCAATTCTTGGCGGTTTGGTTGCTGCTACCCCGGCATATTCCGCAGGCGTTGAAGCACGGATCGATCTTTCTGAACAGCGCATGCGCGTCTATCAGAATGGTATGCTGCGCTATACCTGGAAAGTGTCGACGGCACGTGGTGGCTATGTTACACCAACCGGCAATTACCGCCCGACCCGTATGCACACGATGTGGTATTCGAAGAAATACCACAACTCTCCAATGCCTTACTCGATCTTCTTTCGCGGCGGTTATGCAATCCACGGCACGGGAGCTGTCAAGGCGCTGGGGCGTCCGGCTTCGCATGGTTGCGTGAGGCTCCATCCCGACAATGCACGCACGCTTTTCAACATGGTCAGCGCATCGGGGCCGAAAAACACGAAGATTTCGATCACCCATTGATCAACTGCCAAGTCCGGACAAGGAAACCCGCGGAGAAATCCGCGGGTTTTTCATTGGCGTTTCTGGTTCATTGTGCGGATCGCGCAAAAGGAAACGCCTCAATGACGGCTGCGATGGCCGCTTCGAGACGCTGGTGGCCAGACCCCCGTATCTCCTGCCACTGAACACCAGCTTCGCTGAGTTCAATTTCCAGCGACTTCTGGAAGTTTTCACGAAAGGCGTTTTCGGCCATGTATCGTGTCCCGTCGTCGCGCCATGGCAGGTCCGTTGCAAGAAGAAGATACAGATCTGCCAGCTTTGATGGCCCCGCACGGGCGGGGCTGGCGCCTGTGAGCGCCGTTTCCCACATTCGTGTTGCCAGTTCATCGGTATCCTCGAAAAGCAACATCCCGGCTTTCGGTGCCATGGCCGCGCGCATGGCGCCATGCCCTGCCTCGATTTCGACAAAGCTTGCCGCTGTCCATTCCCCGGTGCGGAACGTGTCATAGGTGCGTCCATATTCCGGCACGTAAAGTGTGTCGAAGTGGCGGGCCAGTTGAGGGGCAAGGGTCGACTTGCCGGTGCTTTCCGCGCCGATCAGCACAATCCGCTTCTGGTAGTAAGGGCGGACCGCACCGGGGACCATTTCCCAGTGGGCATAAGGGTTTTCGCGAATTGCGGTGCCCGACACCGGAAAAGCCAGTCGTTCAGGATCAATAACGACCGGCTTTGCATCCAGTACCTGTGCCAACTGCATCACATATGGTTCAGACCCGAAGACGATATCGATTGGTCCAGGATGGGCCTGTTTGCATATGCCTTGCCATATAGGCCAGAAATCGGCGTGCTCGGAGGGTTCTTGCGGAACATCCTCGCTGAAATGAACGACGTTTGCACCTGGCAGCATTTTGCTCATCCACTCATGGCGCAGCATACCCTCGATTGGTTCCCGATCCAGCGAGCAAACCAGCACCGTCAGTTCATCGCAAAGCTGCATTGCGGTTTCGCAAAGGAAGATGTGGCCGGCATGCGGCGGAAGGAATTTTCCCAGTAGAAAGCCGCGTTTCATCACGCTGCCACTGCGCGTCCGGTTGCCATGGATCGCTGCCAGCGGAAATAGCCGGCGACCGAAAGGCACAGGAATATGGCGTAAAGTGCTGCGGTCGGTGTCAGATCCTTGACGATATAAATCCCCACTGCCAGCACATCGACAGTAATCCAGACGAGCCAGCTTTGCAGGTAACGCCGCGCCATCAGCACCTGGGCAACCACGCTCAGCACTGTTGTACAGGCGTCCCAGTAGGGAAGGGATGCATCTGTCCAGGTTGCCATGGTATAGCCAAGCGCTGCAGTGCCTGCCACCGAGATTGCCAATGCAATGAGTATGTTTGTGGAGGGGAGGGATCTTGCCATAACCAGCCCGGTTTCATCACGGCCACGCAACCACCAGAAAATCCCGAATATCTGGATGACGAGAAAGAAGATCTGGAGAAGGGCATCGCTGTAGAGGCGGGCATCATAGAAAATCCAGCAATACAAGATCACCATGGTTATGCCAAAGGGGTAATTCCACATGCTGCGGCGGATAATCAATACTACATTGACAAGTCCGAACAGGGCCGCCACGACCTCCACCAACCGGATGCCGAACATTCCGCCAAGAAATTCAATGAGTGTCATTTCTGCAATCCCATCCATTGACGAACCTGCCGCGAACGCCTGTGTTCGGACACGGATACGTCAGTGATTTCAATGGGTTGAATGTCGCAGCCAAAGACATTTCCGCTGCTGCAAAATTCAACGGCGATTGCCCCTAGCGAATTTGCTACATCAGATTCCTGATCTTGGCAAGAAGTTTTGCACATATTGAGCAAAAGGGGTGTCGAAAGCACGCACCGGTCAAATCCGGGGCGATCCTGCCAGCAAAATCTTGAAGTGAGGATGTCGGCTATTTCCAGCGCTTGTGCAGCCAGAGCCATTGACCGGGATATTCACGCACCCACCCCTCGACGACATCGTTTACTTTTTGTGTCAGGGCTTCGATGTCGGCGCGGCCTTTGGTGTCCCGGGGAATTTCAAGTTTGTCCTGCAATTCAATGCGGAAACGGCCGCCCGGCAGGCGGATGCTGCGAGCGGGATAGACCGGACAGTCGAACTGGCGCACGAGTTTGGCGAGCAACTGGTTGCCGAGCGTCTTTCGGCCGAAAAAGGTCACGGGCACGCCGCGCTTGTAGTATTGGTCGACCAGCATGCCGACCTTGCCGCCGTCGCGCATGACATCGGCCAGCGCGAATGCCGCCCCCGCCTTTGACGGCACGAGATGGCCCATCGCTGTGCGGCGCGCTGCCAGGACCTTTTTCGAGATATAGGGGTTGTTTGGCGGGCGGAAGAGGGCGGTGATGTTAAGACCGTAAGCGGCTGCCGCAACAGTCAACATCTCCCAGTTGCCCGTATGGGCAGTGAAACAGATTGCCGGTCCCTGATGTTCACGCAGTTCAACAAAGTTGTCGATACCGGTGACTTCGAAGCGGCCGCCTTCGGGTTTTTCCGGATCAAAGTCGAAAATCTGGTCGAGATAGGCATATTCGGCGGCTGTACGCGAAAGGCTGCCCCACATTTCATCGAGGATTGTCTCGATTTCCGCTTCGGACTTTTGCGGAAATGCCTGGACGAGATTGTCGCGTGCGCGCCGGGTCCGCTGGTAGCGCATGCCGAACCAGCGGCCGAGCTTCTCGATAGTGTCAATCGCTGCGTCGGCAGGAAGCAGTTTCACCAGCGCAAGGAAACCGAAAAACAGCTGCGCGGTCAGCCAATGATTCAGGTTCCGGATGACTACGTACCATTTCGGTACGCGGCTCGGGGTTTGTCCGAATTTGGCCATGTCGAATGATTACGAGCTGACGCGCATGATGATCTTGCCGAAAACCTTGCGGCTTTCCATGCGGGCAAGGGCGGTTGCGACATCGCCGAATTCGACTTCGGAATCGATCACCGGATGGACAATGCCCTTCGACATCTTCTCCATCGCATCCACCATGTTGCGCATGTTGCAGCCAAACGAACCAATCAGGCGAAGCTGTTGCTGAAACAGCATCATCAGATTGGTTTCAGCCGATACCCCGCTGGTGGAGCCGCAGGTAACCAGACGTCCGCCACGTCGTAGCGACAGCATCGAACCTTGCCAGGTGTCCTTGCCAACATGTTCGAAGACGACATCGACGCCCTTTTTCTTCGTGATCTTGCGCACTGCGCCCTCGAAGCGGTCGGCCCGGTAATTGATGACATGATCAGCACCCAGCGCCTTGCAGGCTTCGATCTTGTCGTCTGAACCAACCGTGGTTATGACCGTACAGCCTATCTTCTTTGCGAGCTGGATGGCCGCCGATCCGATGCCTGAACCGCCGGCATGAATGAGGACAGTCTCGCCGGACTCGAGCTTGGCGTTGTCGAAAAGCATGTGCTCGCAAGTGCCAAAGGTAACCGGGGCAACTGCGGCTGCGATATCGCTGAGGCCTTCGGGTGCAGGAACCACATTGCGGGCGGGCATGTTTGCAAATTCACGCGCATAGCCATCGAGGTGAAAACCGTGAACGCCCTTGGGATTTTCGCAATGGTTGTCGCGGCCTTCACGGCACGGACGGCAGCGCCCGCAGGTTGGCGCACCATAAATGGCAACGAGATCGCCGGTCTTGAGGCCGGAAACACCGGGGCCGACAGCTGAAATGACCGCCGATGCTTCCGCACCAACCGTCATTGGCAATTTCCGCTTTGCGAATGCCATGCCGCGCCAGCCCCAGACGTCGATATGGTTGAGTGCAACAACACGAATCTGCAACTGGACTTCACCTTCGCCCGGTGGGGGCGGGGGGGCAATGTCGGTCACAGTTACTTCGCGGTCGGAAACTAGCTGAAGTGCGCGCACGGGTCGGCCTCCGTCAAACGGGATGATTGAACTTGCGGATGGTTGTCAAACGTCGCCGCCCAGGACAAGGCAGGCGTTCTGGCCACCAAAGCCGAAGGAATTCGACAGGATGGTCTTGACGGTTGCTTCGCGCTTGACGTTGGGAACCACGTCGAGCGGGATATCCGGATCAGGATTGTCGTAATTGATGGTTGGCGGAATGACCCCTTCGCGCATTGTGAGGAAGGAGAATACTGCCTCCACAGCGCCACCGGCGGTCAATGTGTGGCCGATCATCGACTTGTTGGATGAAATCGGAACCGTATGTACGCGCTCGCCAAAGACGGCGCGCAGCGAATTGTATTCCATGCGGTCGTTTTCCGGCGTCGAGGTGCCATGGGCGTTGATATAGTCGATATCGTCCGTGCTGACGCCCGCATCCTCAAGGCCGAGCTTGATTGCTGTGATGACCGGCTTGCCATCGGGGCTCGAACGGGTGCGATGGAAGGAGTCGGCCTTTTCGCCAACGCCCTTGACCACGCCCAGGATATTCGCGCCGCGGGCCATGGCATGCTCAAGTGATTCAAGCACGAGTGCTGCTGAACCTTCGGACATGACGAAGCCGGCACGGTCCTTGGAGAAAGGCTTGGAGGCGCGCTCAGGCTTTTCGTTCTGGGTGGTGAGTGCGGAAAGCAGCGAAAAGCGGATCAGGCCCTCGGCCGTCACGGAACCGTCCGAGGCCACACAAAGGGCTGCCCCTGTATCACCGCGACGGATGGCCTCCACGCCCTGCTGGATGGCGGTGGCACCGGATGCGCAGGCTGTCGACAATGAAATCGGCAGGCCCTTGGTGCCGTATTTTTCCGCCAGGCGGAAGGCAATGGTGCCCAGCTGGATCAGGCTGTGCATGCGCTCATGGCGGCTGGCCTGTGCTGCCGCCAGAAGCTGGGCGTAGCCTGGTTCAGCGTCAGGCTTTTCAGCCATCAGGTCGAAGCGGTGCTGCCATTCGAGTTCCACGGGAGGGGCGGCGAAGAAAAGCGGGCCAGGAAAGCCAGCCTTGCCAAATCCTGCTTCGGTGAGTGCTTCCTCGGCAGTCGAGTCTGCCATGGCATAGGAAATGGCAGGTGCCGAAACCTCTTCGGGCTTCATGAAATCGACAGTTCCGGCGATGGTCGTGGTGAGGCCTTCGGTTGGAAACCGGTTTATGTGGTGGATTCCGGACTTGCCTGCGGTGAGAGCTTCCCAATTGTCCTTCTTGCCCTGGCCAAGCGAAGTAAGTGCGCCCATGCCGGTGACAACGACGATCGGACGTCCCAGGTGATCAAGATATTTTCCAGACATGACCTATTCTCCAGTCAGTTCAGCACGATTTGCCAGTCAGACCTTTTCGACCAGGCCGAAGCCTTCGCCCAGATTGTGCCCAATGGTTGCGACCAGCACAGATGACGGTGCGCCGTCGAGCGGCAGTTCGGCATTTTCGAACGGTGCAAAGAAGCCGCCATTGCGAATTGCCAATGCAGCAAGTGCCACACCGGCTGGAAAGTTAGCCTCGATCGGATTGCCGATCATCGTGGCAAAGGCTCGGATCGCGGCGCCTTTGCCAAGCTTGCGCTCAAGCGCCGCGAATTCCAGTTCAGTTGCCGGACCGTAGCCGCTTGCACCAGTGACGACAGCGGTACCAGCTGGAACGTCAAGGCTTTCAAGCAGTTCGTCAATACGCGCAGCGGCTTTGTCAGGAGCGCGGCTGCCGAGATCAGAAACGATGCGGGAGAGCCTGGCATAGGGAACCGCGCCGCGCTTGCGGGCGAATTCGGCGTCTTCGAGCACGAGGAAGGCGCCTGCACTTCCGGTAATCATGCCGCCACCATTCTTCTGGCGGGCCTGGATCGGTGAGGGTGTGCCGTGATGGGCAAAATGGCCAAGTTCCATCGAAAGCAGCAGGTCGATGCGCTCGGCATTGAATGCGCCACCCACCAGCAAATGTGTGCTCTGGCCGGACTGGATGCGCGATACAGCGTTCTGGATCGCGGTGATGCCGGCGGTTTCCTCGCCCATATACGTACGCGAAGAACCCGTGACCTTGTGGACGATGGAGATGTTGCCAGCCATCAGGTTCGACAATTGTGCCAGGAAAAGCGTCGGGCGCAGATCGAAGGGAAGCCGCTCGTTCAGGAGGTTCTCGCGGTCGTTGCGGCTTGCGGCGTCCTTCATGATCGAATCGTCAACTGCGATGTCGCGCTCACCGCCGCCTGCGGCGACGACGAGGTCCATCGTGCTGACAAGTTCCTCATTGTCCTTCAGACCGGCGTCGTCAAGCGCCAGTCCGGCCGTATAGGTGCCCAGTCGCTGCCAGTTTTCCATCTGGCGCTGGTCGCCGCGGCGCGGGATCTGCTTTGACCAGTCCATTTCCGGCAGCGGATGCACTGAATAGGGTTTGAAACGCTCGCTGTCGACAACAGGGGCGGGGGCATTCTTGCCGCCGAGCAGGTCCCAGTGGGTTGCGGCACCTTCACCAAAACAGGATACCAGTCCGATACCCGTAATCCAGACTTCGCGATTTTTCATCGGTTGTTCGTCTATTCCGTTCGAATTTCCGGTATCCCGGCAGCTGATTGCCGGGCGGTTGTGATCCTTTTACCCAATACGGGCCTGCCTGACAGCAAAAAACAGCACTGCCCGACGGCAGAAGCTTTTCAGCCCCGCAGCTTCTTCATGTCAGCAACCTGTCCCTTTATCAATCCCTGCAAATCAGGGGATGGGAAGGGGAGGATCGTATAGGTGAGCTGTGCATTGGCGATACGTTTGTTGCCGGAACGAATTTCGGCCTTTGTGACCGCGTAGCCGGAGCCTTCGTGCTCGATTGTGGCCTTGATCTGCAGTTCAGTGCCCGGCCCGACGAAATCGCGCAACTTGCCTTCCTTGACACCGGCCAGCAGCGGGATTTTGGTAAAATCGATAGTGTGCATGATCATGATGCCGGAGGCCTGAGCCATGGTTTCGATCAGCAAAACGCCAGGAACAAGAGGGTGACCCGGGAAGTGACCTTCGAAAACCGTGCTCTTGTCGGGCACGATCGAAGTCGCCTCAAGCACTTTCGCCTCCATGTCGACGGAGACGATGCGATCAATCATCTGGAAATATTCAAGTTGCATCGAAATCCTGCCAGTACTTCACGTTGGGTTTTGCCTGGATGAAGTGTCTTTATCAAACGACGAGGCCCCGCTTGCGGGGCCTGGTTCTTCAGCGCGTGTGCTGCAATTGCTTGGAAGCCTGACGGGTCAGGCCTTGGCAGCAACGAGCGCGTCGATCTTGGCGCAAAGGTTCTTCATGACGAAGTATTCCTCGGTCGAGGCCTTGCCGTCATTGACTTCCTGTGTCCAGGTTTCGAGCGGGATCTTGATTCCGAATTCCTTGTCCACCGCAAACACGATGTCGAGGAAATCGAGGCTGTCGATGCCCAGATCGTCAATTGTATGGCTCTCAGGCGTGATTTCCTCGCGTGGAATTTCGCTTGTCTCGGCGATGATGTCGGCGACCTTGTCGAATGTCGTGCTCACGTTTTGCCTCTTGTTCGTAAATCTGGCGATTTGCTGTGGCGCTGGCCGGGCAAGATCAAACCACCAATAATCCCTCAGTAATGTCCGATGAGCCGGTAGACCGCCTTCGCACGGATTTGTCAGCGGCTAATGGCCGGAGGCATTTCCCCACGATCCGGACACAGGTCCGGATGGCCAAAAAATACCCGTTGACTCGGCGCTTGTAGCCACACTGTTGCAAATTGTCCAGCATGTGCGTTTTGCCCTGCAGCAATTGGCGCCCAAACTTGCGGCCAAACTTGTGCGCAAACTGATGTTGTTGCCAATTGAACACAGCCTATCGGGCCAGACAAGCGCCAGGACCAGCGGAATTATTGCGGCAACCAGTATTTTGCCTGTTCGGCTCCCTTGTCGATCACCACGAAATTGTTGGCAAATACCCTGTAGGATGCGCTCCATTCACCATCAGGCCAGCGAATGCGAATTTCGGCCCGCTCGGATACGCCAAGGCCAACATGCACAAAACCCGCCTTGCCCGAGGCGTGGCCGCCGCCAACCTGTATGTTGCGCGTCCGCGTAGTGTTGCCGGTCTTGACGGAAATCGACGCGCCAACGGCATTGCGGTTCGCCCCTTTCTGGCGCAATTCAATTTCAAGCCAGTTGCCCATGGGGCGTGTGCCCCAGCCGGCCTTTGCGCCTACGTTGCGGAACAGGCTGACATTGTGTTCGCGGTTGACCACCAGCAGATCGAGCATGCCGTCAAGGTTGAAATCGGCAATCGCTGCGCCACGGCCCTTGGTGGGTAGAGCGATGCCAGCAAGGTCGCCCGCTTCGGTGTATTTGCCGTCGAAACCGCCGAGCAGAAGGTTGTCGGGATCGAAAGAGGCAAATTCCGGCATCTGTTCGACATTACCCTTGGCGATGAACAGGTCGAGGCGGCCATCATTGTTGAAATCGTCAAATTCCGCATGCCAGCCTGTTGAGGGTTTCAGGGCTCCACCAGTATAGGCGCGGTGCGCGGTCGCTCCGCGCTCATAGGCTATGTCGCGATAGACCGGGCGGCCTTCCTCGGCGTCCTCGTCCAGGGTCTGCAATTTGGTGTCGCCCATGGATGTCAGGGCGTATTCAGGATAGCCGTCTGCATTGAGGTCAGCCTCGGCTATGCCCATGCCCCAGATGGAAACCGTACGCCATCCGTCAGAGCTTGAATAAAGGCGAGGGGGGCGGCCAGGATCAATACGCCAGAGCTGCTCGTCGCCACCTCGGTAATATTGTCGGTCATTGGTCATGCGCAGGGCCGGTATTCCGCTCTTGTTCCAGTCGGTGAACAGGATGGACAAGGTGCAATAGCCCGGCGAAAGCACGGTCTTTTCCGAGTAATCGGGGTTTTTGCCCGGCAATGGGCGCAGTAACTCATTGTCATGGCAGGTTCCCCAGGGCGAACCGGGTGCGGAACGGTCGACATAATTGCCGAAAGCAAGAGTCGGGAACTGCTGGCCTTCCTCGAAGGTGGCAGCGAATGCCGTGGTCCATGCGCGGCCACCATCGAAACTAAAAGCACGCCCGGCATTGGTGAAGGCGCAATCCGGACCGCCTTTCAGCAGCAAGTTGGTACCCACGCGCAGCACGGCCAGGTCCATGTGGCCATCATTGTCGATGTCAACGGGATAAGCGCCCGTAACGCTTATCAGGTCACGTTCCGGCAGGTCTACTGTGCGGGCTTCAAATGAAAGCGCGCCGCCGGTTTCAGACTTGTTGATGTAAAGCTGTGCCGGTTCGGTGCCTCCCGCGATGAACAGGTCTGGCCTGCGGTCGCCATTGCAGTCAAACACGGCAGCGCCGCCACCGACAAAGAATTCCCACGGGCCGCGATAGGCATGGTTGATACCGGCGGCAATTGCTTCCTCCTGCATCACCGGTACATCCATAACCGGTTTGGCGCGCTCATTTTCGTCCGCTGCCGTATCGGCGGAAAGGGCGGGGCATGACAAGATGCCGAGCGCCAGGCCGGCGACTGAAAGGATCGCAAAGAAGGAACGCATCATTCGATCACCAGTGTTTTCAGGAAAGCGATGAGGGCAGAGCGGTCGCTTTCTTCGAGTGCCTTGTAGGCCTTTGTCACCGGCTCAGCCTCTCCGCCATGCGCGCGGATGACTTCGTCAAGCGTTACCATGTCACCGCGATGCCCGTAGGGTGCGGTTGAAGCTATGCCCCACAATTCGCTGGTCTGGAACACCTCGCGATCGACGAAACGCTGTGCCAGAAGTTCGTTTCCAAACGCGGGGTTGCGCTGGTCGGCAATGGTATGGCGTTTCAGATCGCCGAAAAGCGGTACCAGCCAGTTGCCGTCAGCGTCTTTTTCCAGGTTTTTCGCCCAGTCGAGGAGACTAAGGTCATAAACCGGTTGGTCAGGCAATTCGCCAGTTCGCAGCGTTCCAGCGGCGTCATAGGGGCCGGGATCGGAAAATGAGAGCGATCTGAGCGGCAGTGAGCGGATATGGCAGCTGTTGCAGCCAGTTTCATCGAAGACGGCGCTACCGCGTTTGGCAGCCCGCTGCCAATCACTGTTCTCGGGAACCTTGGCTACGGGAAGGCGCAAGGAGGCCTGCCAGGCAACAAGGGCCGATACATCGCCATCGCCCATCTCATCGGATTTGCCGTCTTCGTCAAAATCCGTTTCGCCGGTCCAGCGAATTCCAAACCGTTCGACGGCCTGCATGCCGTGATGATGGTTAAGCGCGTTGACGGTAAACTGTCGCAGCGATGTCATCACGCCCTTCTGGCTGAACGGGCGAATTACCAGATCGGTGTCGATGCCATCCAGTCCGGAAAGGTCGATCATGCCGTCCGGCATGATTTTCAAGGTGCCGAAGTCGACGCCCTTGGTGATGAGGCGCAGGTTGACCTCTTGGCCTGAGGCATGAGCCTTGTCCAATCCATCCTTGCGCAATTCGTGCAGTTCGGCGGTCATTTCGCGCGCCAGCAGTTCAACCAGACCAGCTCCAAACAGGTGATTGGTATTACGCTCATTGGAAAACTGCGGGTCAAGGCTGTCGAAATCCGCGTTGGTGAACCCTTCGGAGACAAAGACATTGACGGCAAAATCGCCCGCACCACCAGTGAACGGCTGATTGTGGCAACTGGAGCAGCCGTTGGCATCCATGCCTGCCGTGCGGAAAAATGCGTCCTTGACCAGGCGCTTGCGCTTCACGGGTGTGATTGCCTGGGTCGCCATCGGGCGGCCAACGCCATCAGCCGCGGTGAAGCGGCCGGCGAAGAGGTGCTCACCCGCAGCGATGAGTGCATCGAGTTCGGCCTTGGACAAAACACCCTTGAGCGTGTTCTGGTCGACATGGCTGGTTATGGCACGTTCCGCCCAGGGCTGGCTTGCGATTGCATCAGCAGCACTAGCCAGGCCTGTTGCCGCCAGTATCACCAGTACGGCCAGCGAGGGAGCCCGGACAACTTCAGCAGGCATGTTGCATGTCCTTGTCTTTCATCTCAGCTTCCCGGTCATTAACGTCCGCATATTCGACCAGTTTGCCCGCCTTGTGTGACTGATCGGGTGCCAGCAATTCATTTGCATCAAGATAGACCAGCGCTGTCATGGCGCAGCCAAGACGTACCAGCGGAAACTCGTCCGGATAACACCGCATTTCGACTTTCGGTGTTGCCATGCCGATTGCCTGATCGCCAAGCGCCTCACGGATTGCGTCTTCCATCAGGTCGAAAGCGGCGGCACCAGATCCTGCGAAAGCAACAGGGAAGGGGTCAAACAGCGCAAACATGCTTTTCAGTCCGGAGCCTATGGCAAGCCCGGCGGCACGATAGGCAGCGCGTTCCGGCCCGTCCGAGGCGCGTGCGCGGTCAGCCAATCCCTTCATGTCCAGCATCTGAAGGTCATTTTTCGGAGGTGTGTCGGCCGGCATTTCATGGGCAAGCCGCCAGATGCCGTAGTCACCTGCATAGGCCTCTATACAGCCCTTGCCGCCGCAGCGGCAGGATGCGCCGTGCGGGATGTGGTTCATGTGTCCGAATTCGGTTGCTGATGAGCCGATGCCGGAGAACAGGTGGCCCTTCAGGAACAGGCCCATTCCGATGCCATGCGAGAGCAGGACTGCCCCGAAACTGTTGCCATAGAGCGAAGGCGACTGCCAACGCAGCGCCTCTGCGATCATGCTGCAGTCATTGGCCAGTGAAACCGGCACATGATAGCGCTCGACCAGAAGGGATGCGAGTGGAACGTCCAGACTTGACTGGATCGGTGTCCAAAGCACCGTCTTTCCAGCCGCGTCCACGACACCCTGAACGCCTACGGCTATGTGAAGTAGCGGGCCTTTGGTGATGGCCTCGGCAATGGCAAGGTCCAGCACGCGCGAAATAGCGTTGACGATGTCCAGGCTGGAAGCCTTCCTGGTTTCCAGACGGATGACCTGTTCGGCCCGCACCTCGCCACTGTAATCGACGAGGGCAGCCGAAACGCGGTTCAGCGAATAGGATATCACTGCGATGCTGGCATAGTCGGGATTGAAGGACAGCGCGACCTGCGGCCGACCGCGGCGGGAAAGACTTGCGTCCGAGCTGTCGACGGGATGTGTTTCGATCAGGGTGCCCGACGCAATCAACAATGCCGTGATCGCCGTCACGGTTGATGCGCTAAGCCCGGTCGCCGCGCTCAGTTCTGTTCTCGACAGCGGTGCCTTGCGGCGCAGCGCAGTCAAGATACGCCCCTGGTTCTGGCGGCGCAAATCGTCCGATCTCGCGATGGCGGACATGCCTGGAATTCCCCTCGCAACTTCATTTTGAATGCAATGCGGCGAAAGCCGCGTTGCATGCCGATTTTGCACTGCAGCAGAAATTCCTGTTGCATTGCAATAATTTGGCTTGTCTCAAAATCATGTTGACACAGGTTCCCAGTTGAGTCACTCTTTTTTTCGATCCTCGAATTAAAGAGGTTCGCGGATGGCTTCGCCGAATTCCGGAAAGCGTATTCAAAGATGGCGCTCCTTGAGTGCCTGGCTATCAGGGTGCTGCATGCACCGGGAGGAAACAGTATGAAGAAAATCGTTGGAGCGCTTCTCGCAAGCGCCGTTGTCACCCTGTCCATGGGTGGGGTAGCAATCGCGAAAGACAAGACAATCGCGGTTTCCTGGAAGACATTCCAGGAAGAGCGCTGGAAGACTGACGAAGCAGCCATCAAGGCAGCAGTCGAAGCAGCAGGCAACAAGTACATCTCCACCGACGCCCAGGGTTCCGCGCAGAAGCAGGCCGCAGACATCGAAAGCCTGATCTCGCAGAAGCCGGACGTTGTCATGGTTGTTGCGTTCGACAGCGACGCGATCCTGCCGTCGATCAAGGCGCTGAGCGATGCCGGCATCAAGTCGATTGCCTATGACGTTCAGTTCGAAGATCCGAACGCACTTTACATCACCTTCGACAATGTCGGCGTCGGTCGTATCATTGCCCAGGAAATCCAGAAGGTTAAGCCGGAAGGCAACTATGCCTTCATCAAGGGTGACAAGGGCGACCCGAATGCAACATTCCTGTTCCAGGGCATGATGGAAGTACTCAAGGACGGCCTCGACTCAGGCAAGATCAAGAATGTCTGCGAGACATTCACTGATGGCTGGAAGCCGGACAATGCGCAGAAGAACATGGAACAGTGCCTGACCTCGACCGACAACAAGGTTGATGCAGTTCTTTCCGAAAACGACGGCATGGCATCAGGCGTTGTCGCAGCGCTGACCGCGCAGGGCATGGCCGGTATCCCGGTCGGAGGCCAGGACGGTGACCTTGCAGCGATCAACCGCGTTGCACTCGGTACACAGACCGTTTCGGTCTGGAAGAACGCCAAGGACCTCGGCAAGGTAGCTGCAGAAGCAGCGAATGCCCTTGCTGACGGCACAGACATGGCAGCAATCCCGGGTGTGGCCAAGTTCAGCGGCGGCAAGAAGGGCGTGGAAATGAACTCCATCCTGCTCGCGCCAACGCCGATCACCAAGGACAACATCAGCGTTGCCATTGATGCCGGTCACATCACCAAAGACCAGGCATGTGCGGGCGTAGCAGCCGGCTCCGCCAACGGTTGCTGATCTGCGGCGACTGACTGCGCTACAGGCCGCGTCATTTTGATTAATGGCGCGGCTTTTTTCAAATCCGGACTTCGGAGGCAACGATGTCTAGTGAGCCAAAGGCTGATCGGGGACCCACCTTGCAAAAGGACGGCGCTCTCACCCGTTTTTTTCGCGCCACAGAAATTGATACCCGCATGCTTGGAATGGTCCTGGCACTCATCCTGGTTTGGTGTGCCTTTGACCTCGCGAGCGGTTATCTGCGTGGCAATTTTGGCGGATTGCTTGGCGGGTCATTCCTGACACCGCGCAATTTGTGGACATTGCTAGTGCAGACTTCCTCGATTGCGGTCATGTCGACCGGCATGGTGCTGCTTATTGTGATGCGCCAGCTCGACCTTTCCGTTGGCTCTATGTTGAGCCTTGTGGCTGTTGTCGGCGCGGTGGTGCAGGTGTTCAAGCTTGGACCCATGCTCGGTGTCGGTCATCCGGCTATCTGGCTGCTGGGAGTTTTGACCTGCATCGCGCTTGGCGCTGCCATCGGTGCTTTCAACGGATACCTGACAGCATATGCGAAGATCCCGGCCTTCATTGTCACCCTTGGCGGCCTTATCGCCTATAGCGGTCTGGCGTTCCTGGTGGCTCGCGGCGAGACAGTCGCACCCATGGACAAGACTTTCGAAATCTTTGGTGGCGGCATTCCGCAAAGCTGGATCGGCGATACATGGAGCTGGGTGCTGGCTGGAGTTGTCTGCATTGGCATCGTGCTCGGCATCCTGGGCGGCAGGCGCCAGCGGGTACGCTTCGGCTTTCCGCTTCGCCCGGTCTGGGCTGAAGTGCTCTTGGCAACAACGGGCAGCGCGATTGTTCTGGTGACCACCCATGTCATGAATTCCTATCCCTGGCCGTTCAAGCTTATCGAGAACTATGCGGTAGCCAACAATGTCACGATTCCTGCCGGTGTCGAAAACCGGGACGGGGACGCGATCTGCATGGCCGGCGACAAGGTTGTGCGTTGCATGGACGGGCTGATCTACTATACGGGCTACACCGTGCCGGTCATTATCGCGCTCGGCATTGGCCTCCTGATGATGTTCCTGTCAACGCGGACACGCTTCGGGCGCTATGTCTATGCCATCGGTGGCAATCCCGAAGCCGCGGAACTTGCCGGTATCAATACCAAGATGATGATCGTCAAGGTTTTCGCGCTGATGGGAGCGCTGGTAGGTATTTCGGCGATCATTTCGTCGGCACGCCTGAATGCGGCGACCAATGCGTTGGGGCTTTCAAACGAGCTATATGTCATTGCGGCTACCGTCATTGGCGGCACATCGCTGGCCGGTGGTGTGGGTACGATTTACGGAGCGATGATCGGCGCGCTGATGATGCAGTCGATTGTTTCCGGCATGTCGCTGCTCAACCTGCCTGCGGCCTATCAGAACATCGTCGTGGGTGCGGTTCTGGTCACGGCTGTCTATCTTGACCAGCTTTATTCCCGCCGTGTGAAGTGAGGACCAGATCATGACATCACCCCTCATCGAAATGCGCGACATTTCAATCGCGTTCGGCGGCATCAAGGCCGTCGATCATGTGAGCATCAACTTGTATCCCGGCGAAGTTGTTGGCCTGCTTGGCCATAACGGGGCAGGGAAATCGACACTGATCAAGATCCTGTCGGGCGCTTATCCGCGCGATTCCGGCAAGATTTTCATCAATGGCGAGGAAGTGCACATATCCAATCCTCGCGATGCCAAGGCGCTTGGCATCGAGACGATCTACCAGACGCTGGCGCTGGCGGACAACGTGGATGCGGCGGCAAATCTCTATCTGGGGCGCGAATTGCGCACCCGCTGGGGAACGCTGGATGACGCCGCCATGGAAGCGGAATGCCGAAAGGTCATGCATCGCCTCAATCCGAACTTCCGCCGCTTCAAGGAACCGGTGTCAAAACTCTCGGGTGGGCAACGGCAATCTGTTGCGATTGCCAGGGCCATCCATTTTAATGCGCGGGTATTGATCATGGATGAACCTACGGCAGCCCTTGGTCCGCAGGAAACCGCGCAGGTTGGTGAACTCATCAAGCAGTTGAAGGCGGAAGGGATCGGAATTTTCCTGATCAGCCATGACCTGCATGACGTGACCGACCTTGCCGACCGCATTTGCGTGATGAAGAACGGCCAGGTTGTCGGAACGGCGCCGGTGCATGCTGTCGATCATGACGAGATACTGGGCATGATCATCGCAGGCAAATGCCCCGCCGGCGCGGAACCCGGTCCTGGCGCGATCTGAGAAGCAAATGTATCTGGGTCTTGATCTCGGGACATCGTCCCTCAAGGGTCTGCTGGTGGACGCAGACCAGCGGATCATTGCCCAGGCGAGCTCGGCACTCAGCGTTTCCCGGCCACATGATGGCTGGTCTGAACAGGACCCGGCTGACTGGATTGTGGCTTGCGAAGCGGTGCTTGACGCGCTGCGGGCGAGCAATCCGTCCGAACTGGCAGCAGTCAGGGGTATCGGCCTTTCCGGGCACATGCATGGTGCAACTCTGGTGGACAGGGCCGACCAGGTGATACGGCCCTGCATCCTGTGGAACGATACGCGTTCACATCGCGAGGCGCAGGAACTTGATGGCGATGCGAGATTCCGGCAGGTGACCGGCAACATCGTATTTCCGGGTTTCACCGCGCCAAAGCTCGTCTGGGTGGAGCGCAATGAGCCGGAGAACTTCGCCAAAGTCGCCAAGGTCTTGCTGCCCAAGGATTTCCTGCGGCTTTGGCTGTCAGGCGAGCACATGTCGGAGATGTCGGATTCAGCGGGCACTTCATGGCTCGATACCGGCGCGCGCAAATGGTCTGACGAATTGCTTGATGTGACGCATTTGCGACGCGACCAGATGCCCGAACTGGTTGAGGGAACGGCGGTCGCGGGCACCCTGCATCGAGCACTTGCCGCGCGGTGGGGCATGGGGCCGAATGTGGTGATTGGCGGTGGTGCCGGTGACAATGCCGCCTCGGCAGTCGGCATGGGCACGGTTGCGGCTGGATCAGCCTTTGCGTCCATTGGAACCTCGGGCGTGCTGTTCGCGGCCAATGCAAGCTATCTGCCCAATGCGGACAGTGCTGTCCATACTTTCTGCCATGCGATCCCCGACACATGGCACCAGATGGGTGTGATCCTGTCGGCAACGGATTCGCTGAACTGGCTCTCCGGAATTACCGGCGTTGACGCGGAAAGGCTGACGGGAGCGCTCGGGAACGAACTGCGTGCGCCAGGCAGCCTTACCTTTCTTCCCTATGTTTCCGGCGAACGCACACCGCATAATGATGCTACAATACGCGGGGCCTTCACCGGGATCAGCCATGACAGCGACAGGGCTGCACTGACACGGGCGGTGCTGGAAGGGGTCAGCTTTGCTTTCCGCGACTGCCTCGAAGCGCTGAAGGTGGCTGGAACCGAACTGACGCGGGTTACCGCGATTGGCGGCGGATCGCGTTCGAACTACTGGCTCAAGGCGTTGGCAACGGCACTGCTGTTGCCGGTGGACCTGCCGCTGGACGGGGATTTTGGCGCGGCATTCGGCGCAGCACGCCTCGGCCTTATCGCGGCTGAAAAGGCTGATCCGCTGGCGATTTGCCAGCCGCCAGCCACCGCGGAAACCATTGAACCCGACCGGGCGCTCGCTGACGCATTCGCCGTTGCTTATGAGCGCTATCGCAAACTTTACCCGGCCATCAAGGGAGCCCATGAATGAGCACCGGTTTTTTCGCAGATATCGGCAAGATTGCCTATGAAGGACCGGAATCGGTCAATCCGCTTGCGTTTCGCCATTACAACCGTGATGAAGTCGTCATGGGCAAGCGGATGGAAGATCATCTGCGCTTCGCAATTGCCTACTGGCATTCCTTTGCATGGCAGGGTGGGGATCCATTTGGCGGACAGACCTTCGAGCGGCCGTGGTTCGGCGACACGATGGACCATGCGAAGTTGAAGGCAGATGTGGCCTTCGAGATGTTCTCGGCGCTCGGTGCTCCGTTCTATTGTTTCCATGATGCTGATGTGCGCCCTGAGGGAACGACTTTTGCAGAAAGCCGCAGAAACCTCGAAGAGATCGTCGACGTGTTTGCGGCCAAGCAGGAAGCGACCGGCGTTCGGCTGTTGTGGGGTACCGCGAACCTGTTCTCGCATCGTCGCTTCATGTCGGGTGCCGCGACCAATCCTGATCCGGAGGTTTTTGCCTGGTCGGCCGCGACCGTGAAATCCTGCATGGATGCGACGCAGAAACTGGGCGGCCAGAACTATGTGCTGTGGGGCGGGCGCGAAGGCTATGAAACGCTGCTCAACACCGATCTCAAACGCGAAGATGCGCAAATGGGAAGGTTCCTCAACCTGGTTGTCGAATACAAGCACAAGATCGGGTTCAAGGGCACCATCCTCCTGGAACCCAAGCCGCAGGAACCATCCAAGCACCAGTATGACTATGATGTTGCGACGGTCTATGGCTTCCTGAAGCGCCATGGCCTCGAAGGTGAGGTCAAGGTCAATATCGAGCAGGGTCATGCCATCCTGGCAGGGCATTCTTTCGAGCATGAATTGGCGCTTGCCAATGCGCTTGGCATTTTCGGCTCCATTGACATCAATCGCAATGACTATCAGTCGGGCTGGGATACGGACCAGTTCCCCAACAATGTGCCGGAGATGGCTCTGGCATTTTATGAGGTTCTCAAGGGTGGTGGGTTTACCACTGGTGGCACCAATTTCGATGCCAAGCTGCGTCGTCAGTCACTTGACGCGGAAGACTTGCTGATCGCGCATATAGGCGGCATGGATGCCAGCGCCAGGGGGCTCAAGGCTGCTGCGCGGATGCTGGAAGACAAGGCTCTATCGAGCCATGTCGATGAACGCTATGCCGGATGGAACCAGCCGGGTGCAAAAGCCATGCTGGAAGGCAAACGCTCGCTTGGTGAAATTGCGGACTGGGTTGAGCGCGAAGGCGTCAATCCGCAGCCACGTTCGGGCAAGCAGGAACTGCTGGAAAACATCGTCAACCGCTACGTGTAAGGCAATCCTAACGGAAGATTTGCGGCTTGTAGCTGATGCGGGAGCGGGCTTCGGGTGCCAGATGGCGGTTGAGGCGGCGATTGGCTGCGCCGAAAACCAGGATGATCAGCAGCGTGAAAAGAATGAAATAGATTGCGATGATCGGGTAGGGGACGAAAGGATTGAAGGTCTTTTCGGCGAAATAGCTGGCATAATACAGCGCATCGCCCTCCTGCCGCCAGGCCGGGAAGCCGGAGAAAAACACCAGTGTGGTGGCGTGGAACAGGAAGATCGCCTCATTGGTATAGGACGGCCATGCCAGCCTCAGCAAAGTGGGCCAGATGATGCGGCGAAAGCGCGTCCATCCGCTCATTCCATAGGCTTCCGCGGCCTCGATGTCGCCACGTGGAACAGCCCGCAATGCCCCCACGAATATCTCTGCGGTGTATGCGGATGTGTTGAGAAACAGGACGATCAGCGCCCCCAGCCATGCCTTGGTCAGCCAGCTTGTCTCGACCGTGATCGTGGTGAAACCGAGCGGCAGGTCGAAGCCGACGCGCGGCAGCAGGACGAAGGTTTCATAGGCGAAGAAGAACTGGATAAAGAGCGGCGAGCCGCGAAAGGCGAAGATGAACCATTCCGCCGGTTTGCGCAGCCACGGATTGTCGCTCGCCTTGCACACCGCCAGAAGGGTGGCGAAGAAGAAACCTGTAATGACCGCCAGCGAGGCGAAATAGAGGTTCCAGAACATGCCGGAGCCGATCAGCACGGCTTGTTCGCAAAGGGTAATGTCTGCCTTGGGCAGGGCGCGGAGGCCAATCCCGATCGAGCGCAGGGCATAGTCCGCGATGGTCTGGCTGCAACTCATCTTCCTGCCTCCAGGCGCAAATTCTGCCCCATGTTACCCATTGTTGACTGGCCGGGATTGGCGCGCGCTGTCAGGCGATTGAACACCTTCTCGCTGAGCCAGGTGAAGGTGAGATAGAAGATCAGCAAGGCAAGGAAATACCAGACCCGCCAGTCGGGATGGGGATATTCGAAGAAGCTTGTCTTGGAGCCGCCCAGTTCGCGGGCCCAGTAGACAATGTCCTCGATGCCGAGCAGGAACAGCAATGGCGTTGCCTTGATGAGGATCATCCAAAGGTTGGACAGTCCGGGCAGCGCATAGGTCCACATCTGTGGCAGGTGGATGCGCCAGAAGGTCTGGCGGTCATTCATGCCATAGGCGCGTGCGGTTTCAAGCTGGGCACGTGGAACCGCGTCGAGCGCACCATAGATGGTGTTTGCGGCAAAGGCACCGAAGACCAGCGCAAATGCGATGACGGCAAGCACGAAACCCCATGTCTCGTGGACCCATTGCGCGGCATCGCCCAAAGGCATCTTGGCTGGTGGGCAGACCACGAAATCATTGCCGCGATAGACGGGTTCCGTCACTTCCGGGCACAGTGTCTTGTGGCGCAGGTATTCGATACCCTGGTCCATCGCAATGGGAACGAAAAGGAAAAAGATGATGTCGGGAACGCCACGAACCATGGACGTGTAGACATTGCCGAGCAGTTTCAGTGGCAGAAAATCAGAGCGTCGCGCAAGCGCCCCACCAAAGCCGAGCAGCATCACAACAGGTGCAGTCACAAAGATAAGTGTGAGCACGATGATGAAGCTGAAATAGAACTGGAAATGCTTGGGTGTCGTCAGATAGCAGGCCATCCATTGCAGGCCTTCAAGCGCTTTTGGGTCGGCGCAAAATTCCATCATCATGTCACCCTGAAATGAAAAGGGGACCCCGAAGGCCGGGATCCCCGATAATGTGACAGATCAATAGGCGTTCTTGATCTTGAACCACTTTTCGATCATCGCGTTGAGCGAGCCGTCGCCCTTCATCTGTGTGATGGCTGCGTCGAACTTGTCGCGCATTTCCGTGTCGGACTTGCGGATGCCCATGCCGACGCCGCCGCCAAGCGGAATGTCGTCACCGATGAAGACCAGCTCGCCGCCCGATTCATCAACGATTTTCTGCAGGTAGTCCTTGTCTGCGAACACGGCATCAGCTTCGCCGTTCTTCACCGCCGCGACGGTTTCGTCGGCGATCGAGAATTCAACCAGCGTTGCGCCGGATTCGGCCACATAGCCAGCCTGAATGGTGTTGACCTGGGCTGCGACATTGCCCTTGATCGCGTCAGCCGAAGTGCCCTTCAGCGCCATGTATGCGCTGGCGGTTGGCGGGAAGTAGTTCTGGGTGAAATCGATCTTTTCCTTGCGTTCATCGGTGATCGACATGCCGGCCATGATGGTATCATAGTTGCCGGAAAGCAGGTTGGGGATGATCGAATCCCAGTCGTTCTTCACCCATTCGCACTTGTATCCTGCGATTTCGCAGAGCTTGTCGCCAACTTCGCGTTCGAAGCCATCGATTTCGCCCTTGTCGTTGATGAAGTTGTACGGCTCATAGGCACCTTCAGTGCCCATGCGGACGGTCTGCTGGGCATAGGCTGTGCCCGCGGAAACTGCAGCAATCACGGCTGCGAGGATCAGTTTTCTCATTTCTTGCTCCCTCTTTGGAGTTGGCTTGTTGTTACGCCCCGGTGGCACTCAGGAATTGCTGGAGCCGTTGGGATTTGGTGTTTCCGAAGAGTTCGGCCGGTGAGCCTTCCTCCTCGATCACGCCTTGATGAAGAAAGATGACGTGGTTTGCCACGTCATGGGCCATCTTCATGTCATGGGTTACGATAAGCATGGTGCGGCCCTCGTCCGCAAGTGCCTTGATGACGCGAACCACTTCTCCCTGAAGTTCGGGATCAAGGGCGGAGGTGGGCTCGTCAAACAGCATTGCGGCCGGTTCCATGGCAAGTGCGCGGGCAATGGCAGCACGCTGCTGCTGACCGCCCGACAGCTGCGAGGGGTAGTTGTCGCATTTGTCGCCAATGCCGACTTTCTCAAGCAGGGAGCGGCCAAGTTCCGCTGCTTCTTTGGGGTCGCGACCAAGCACCGTAATCGGGGCTTCAGTGACGTTTTGAAGCACGGTCAGGTGTGCCCAGAGATTGAATTGCTGGAAGACCATGGAAAGATTGGTGCGGATCTTGCGGACCTGGTTCATGTCTGCCGGCGTCCGCTCGGTGCCCCTGGTTTTCCAGCGAACCGCCTCACCCTGGAAGATGATGTCGCCTTTTTGCGACGTTTCGAGAAGGTTGGCACAACGAAGCAATGTGCTCTTGCCGGAGCCTGAAGAACCGATCAGCGCGGTCACGTCTCCCTTGTGGGCAACCAAATCGACGCCCTTTATGACTTCAAGCGGACCGTAGCTCTTGTGAATTCCCCTGAGTTCGATGACAGCGTTGTCCTGTACTCCAGCGCCATTTGATTGCAATGCGTGTTCCCCTTGCTTGCGGCCTCTTGTTTCGGCTTCCTTGTTTCGAGCCCGACCAGACACAAGACTTGCACAAGGCAAAAAGGCTGGCAACAGCCTTGTGGGAATAGCCGTATATTATGTCGCCCGGTCCATTGGTCGGCAAATGCCGGGATATCAAGCCGGATCAAGACCGGCTCAAGAATTGGGCCAGAGAACGGGCAAACTTGAAACAGCAAAAAGAATGTCGGGAGCGTGGTTGCTTTTTTGCGCGCTTCGAAATCAGATACGGGTCAACGGATCGACGGCATCCGCAACAAGAACTGCCGTGGGAGGGGAAAGATCATTGGCATTTGATCAACGCAAACTCGAAGCCCTGCGCGCCCGCTTTGGCGAAAGCCATGGCGGAGAAGTGCATGACCCCAGATTTGCGCGGGTGGCCGCCAACATTTTTTCGGCCACCGGGACTCGGGCCGCGCCGTATTCTGGCGTGCCGACATTTCTATCCGCACCCTTCATGCCGGTGGACAAGTCCGATCCGGTTTTTTCTGATTTGCAGGTGGCACTTGTGGGCGTGCCGATGGATCTTGGCGTAACCAATCGTCCCGGAGCGCGTTTTGGCCCTAGGGCGATCCGGGCAATCGAGCGGATCGGCCCTTACAACCACGTGCTTGATTGCGCGCCGGTGCATGAATTGCGGGTGGCCGATATTGGGGACGTGCCTTTCCGCAGCCGCTACAGTCTCGAAATGTGCCACCAGGATATCGAGGACTGGTACCGCAAGATCGTGGGTGCGGGCGTTGTGCCGCTTTCGGTAGGGGGAGACCATTCGATCAGCGGTTCGATCCTGAAGGCGGTTGGTCGCGAAAAGCCGGTCGGGATGATCCATATTGACGCGCATTGTGACACTGGCGGACCGTTTGACCATTCCAAATTCCATCATGGCGGGCCGTTCAGAAATGCTGTCCTTGATGGTGTTCTTGACCCCGAACGAACGATCCAGATCGGGATCAGGGGAGCAGCCGAATATCTGTGGGAGTTTTCATATGAGGCAGGCATGACGGTGATCCATGCCGAGGAAATGCCGACGATGGGTATCCCGAACATTGTGAAAAAGGCCCGCGAGGTGGTGGGCGATCTACCTTGCTATCTTTCCTTCGACATAGACAGTCTTGATCCGGCCTATGCTCCTGGTACCGGAACGCCGGAAATCGGCGGTCCTGCGACACGGGAAATCCTCGAACTCCTGCGCGGCCTGAAAGGCGTCAACCTGTGCGGGGGCGACGTGGTCGAGGTTGCTCCGCAATATGATGCCACCACAAACACGGCACAGGCTGGCGCACAGGTGCTGTTCGAGATATTGGGACTGATGGCATTCAGCCCGTTTGTTCTAAAAACCCGATGAAGCGCGATTTCCGAAAGGCATGAGATGAGCATTACCAGACTTGATAAAGGCCCGCGCATGAGCCAGGCCGTCATTCACAATGGCACGGTCTATCTGGCCGGCCAGGTTGGCGATGGTGCCAATGTGAGCGAGCAGACGCGCGACATTCTTGCGAAGATAGAAAACTTGCTGGCGCGTGCGGGTAGCGACAAGTCGCATTTGCTGTCGGCACAGATTTGGCTTTCGGACATCACGACCTTTGCGGAAATGAATGCAGTCTGGGAAGCATGGGTTGATCCGGCGAATGCGCCGGCGCGTGCAACTGTCGAATCCTCGCTGGCCGCCCGCCAGTATGTAGTCGAGATCATGGTCACCGCTGCGGTAAAGGGCTGAACCGATGTTGATGCTGGACGCTGCGACTACGCGCAATTCGCTGCCGATGAAAGGTCTGGTTGAAGCGCTCCGGGCCATGTTCAGGAATGGCTGCGAGATGCCGGTTCGGCATCACCATTTCATCGAGATGAAAGGTGAGGACACGGCAAAACTGCTTTTGATGCCAGCATGGATTTCAGGAAAATACGTCGGCGTGAAGATTGCCAATGTGTTTCCCGGCAATTCGGCGCGGGGCATGGCGGCAGTCAACGCATCCTACATGTTGATGTCGGGTGCAACCGGCCAGAACCTCGCACTCATTGATGGCGGGGAACTGACGGCAAGGCGCACGGCGGCTGCTTCGGCGCTGGCAGCTGATTATCTCACACGCAAGAACGCCTCGCACCTGCTGGTGGTCGCAACGGGGCGGTTGGCACTCAATATCGTGGAGGCATATCAGGCGGTACGCGATCTCAAGCGCGTGACATTTTGGGGGCGTAATCCTTCCAAGGCTGAGGCGGTCGCGGCTGAAGCGCGGGCACTCGGCATCAATGCGGATGCAGCAAGTGACCTCAAGACTGCTGTCATGGCGGCGGACATGATTTCCTGTGCAACGCTGTCATCGGAACCGCTCATCCATGGCGATTGGCTGAAGCCGGGTCAGCATCTTGACCTCATCGGCGCCTTCACCACCGAAATGCGCGAAAGCGACGACGAATGCATGCGGGTGGCCAATGTCTTTGTGGACACGATGGCTGGTGGCACCAAGGAAGCGGGGGACATTGTGCTTGCCATCCGCAGCGGCGCGCTGAAACAAGAAGACATCCGGGCAGACCTTTATGCGCTGACGCGCGGCGAGCATACAGGGCGCGCTTCCGCACAGGACATAACCTTGTTCAAGTCGGTCGGTGCAGCCCTTGAAGACCTTGCCGGGGCAATCCTGGCCTATGAAACCAACCGATAGCAGGTATTTGATGTCCTATCCGGTCGAGGAAATTCGCAAGCTGTTTCCGGCTCTTTCTCTGATGGATGGTGGCAAGCGCCGCATCTATCTCGACAATCCGGCGGGCACACAGGTGCCAACCCCGGTTGGCGATGCGATTCGTGATGCGATCCTTTACACCAATGCCAATCTGGGCGGTGATTTCACTACCACCCGGCAGGCTAGCGCCATTCATCTTGCGGCGCACCAGGCGATGGCCGACATGCTGGGCGCAGCAAGCCATGAAGAAATCATTATCGGCCTCAACATGACGAGCCTCACCTACCAGTTTTCGCGGATGCTGGCGCGAGACTGGAAGGAAGGCGATGAAATTGTGCTGTCGCAGATGGACCACGAGGGAAATGTCGGCCCGTGGATGCAGGCGGCAGAAGACAAGGGAGTCACAATCCGCTGGCTGCCATTTTCGGAGGAAAGCTGGCAACTGGAACCGGATGCGCTGCGCACCCTTGTCAATGAAAATACCAGGCTGGTTGCCATTGGCCATGCATCGAACCTGACTGGCTCAATCAACCGTGTGAAGGAGCTGACGGCCATTGCCCACGATGCTGGTGCCTTGGTCTATGTCGACTCGGTGCAGTTTGCGCCGCATGGCCATGTCGATGTGCAGGAGATTGGTTGCGATTTCCTGGCATGCAGTGCCTACAAGTTTTTTGGACCGCATCTGGGAATTGTTTATGGCCGCAAGGCAGTGCTGGAGACACTCAGGCCCTACAAACTGCGCTGTTCCTCAAACGAATTGCCCGGGCGCTTCGAGACGGGCACGCCATCGATAGAGTTGCTGGCCGGCTTGATCGCCACCGTCGACTATCTTGCCATGACCGGTGAACTGACCGGAGCGACAGGCACGCGGCGCGAGAAGATCAAAGCGGGTTTTGCCGCGTCGAGTGCGCATGAAAATCCGCTTGGAATGCAGTTGGTCGCGGCGCTGAAAACCCTGCGCGGCGTCAACATCAAGGGGATAACCGATCCTGAGCGGATGGCAGATCGTGTGCCGACGGTTTCATTCACGGTGGACGGGATTGAGCCATCATCGCTGGTCCGCCTGCTCAATGATGAAGGCATCTTCTGCTGGGCCGGGCACAATTATGCCTGGGGCGTAATCCACCAATTGGGAATTCCGCCCGACCAGGGCGTCATTCGCATCGGCATTGCGAATTACAACACCGCTGGCGAAATCGGTGAGACGATCGAATCCGTCGAGCGTAACCTGGCGATGCTCTACCAAAACCGGGCTTGAGCGCGACCGGTTTCCTGCTACCCTTCTGCTGGAGCCTTGGGGAGAAAGGGCTGAGCGGAGGAATGTCATGGAATTTGACTATGTAATTGTTGGTGGCGGTTCGGCTGGCTCCACGCTGGCCTCCCGCTTGTCGGAGAACCCGTCGCTAAGCGTTTGCCTGCTGGAAGCGGGCGGTGATGGCAAAGGCATTCTCATCCGCGCCCCGCTTGGCATTGTCGCGATGCTGCCGGGCAGGCCGAAGATCAACAACTGGGCCTTTGAAACGGTGCCGCAACCGGGTCTCAATGGTCGCAAGGGTTATCAGCCACGCGGCAAGGCGCTGGGCGGATCGAGTGCGATCAACGCCATGATCTATATCCGCGGACATCAACGCGATTATGACGAGTGGCGCGACAATGGCGCGCCAGGCTGGGGCTGGGACGATGTTCTGCCTTATTTCAAACGCGCGGAAGGCAATGTGCGAGGGGCAAGTGACCTGCACGGCGCGGAAGGTCCGCTCAACGTGGCGGAGCAGCGCAGTATCCGTCCGGTTTCCAAGGCGTTTGTTGACGCCTGTGCCGAGGTTCAGATCAGGCGCAATGATGACTTCAACGGCGAGGAGCAGGAAGGCGCGGGACCATGGCAGGTGACCCAGTTCTGGCGCGATGGCAAGCAGGGTGAACGTTGTTCAGCCGCCGCTGCCTTTCTTCATCCCAACATGGACAGGCCCAATCTCAACGTGATCACCCAGGCGCATGCCACAAGGATAGTGATGGATGGCAAACGGGCGGTCGGCGTCGAATATCGCGTCGGCGGCAAGGCGTTCACGGTAAAGGCCAGGCGTGAAGTGATCCTGTCGGGCGGGGCTTTTGCCTCGCCCCAACTGCTGATGTTGTCGGGCATTGGTCCGGCCGAAGAGTTGAAGGCCAAGGGAATTCAGCCCGTCCATGACCTGCCGGGAGTTGGCCGGAACCTGCACGACCACATCGACTTCATCCTTTGCTACAAGACGGACGACACGGATGGTCTGGGATTGGGCGCGGTTGGCAGCTATAAACTGATCCGTGACATTTTCAGGTGGCGCAAGAGCGGCGATGGCATCGTTTCATCGCCGGGATCAGAGACCGGTGCCTTCATCAAGTCCGATCCGAAACTCGACCGCCCGGATTTGCAACTGCATTTCGTTCCCGCACTTGTCGACGACCATTCACGCAAATTGCATCTTGGCTACGGTTACTCGTGCCATGTCTGCGTGCTGCGGCCGCATTCGCGTGGCTCCGTGCAACTGGCGTCCGCCGATCCGATGGCAGCACCACTCATTGATCCGGCGTTTCTTGCCGATGAGCGGGATGCGCAATTGCTGCTGAAAGGTGCCAAGATCACCCGCACGATCATGGATGCGCCGTCAATGAAGCCGTTCAGGAAGAGCGAAGTCTATACTGATGGCGTGACAAGCGACGAGGATTTGCTGCGCCATATCCGCTCGCGCGCCGACACGGTCTATCACCCGGTCGGCTCGTGCAGGATGGGCACGGACATGATGGCAGTGGTCGATCCACAATTGCGGGTCCGTGGCGTGGAGGGACTGCGGGTGGTCGATGCCTCCGTCATGCCGAGCGTGATTGGCGGCAACACCAATGCGCCAACGATCATGATCGCGGAAAAGGCGGCGGACATGATCCGGTAAGCCTGACCGTCACTCCGGTTCGCCCACCAGATCAAGCATAGCAAAGGTGATGCCCGGTTCATCCATGCGGGAGCGGGTTGTAAATCCGAACTCGCGGATGAATTTCAGCATTTTGCGGTTTTCGCTCAGGATATGGCCTTCGATGCGGTGAATGCCTTCGGCCCGGCAATAGGCAATCAGCTGTTCCATCAATGCATGGCCGATCCCGTCGCGCTGGAGATCACTGCGCACGAGAATGCCGAATTCGGCATTGATCCGGCTGGGATCGCAGGCAATGCGGGCAATGCCCGCTATTTCCTGGATGCCTTCCGGCATGGCGATGAAAGCCATTTCGCGCTCGTAGTCGATCTGGGTCAGCCGTTTGACCATGGCTTCGGAGAAATGCCTTCGTGGCGAAAGGAAACGGTAACGGATGTCCTCCTGCGAAACGCCCTCGAAAAAACGCGGATAAAGCTTGAGATCAACCGGCTTGATCGGGCGGATCATGTAAGGCTTGCCCTGATGCGACTTGAAAGTTGAAATCCAGTCGGCCGGATAGGGCCGTATCGGGAGGTCCTTGTTGGGTCCGGGTTCACCGGAACGGTCCAGGTCGAGTTCAATGCGTGCGTCAAGCGCCATGATCCCTTCAGCATCGGCAAGCAGGGGATTGATGTCGAGCCCGCGAATCTCGGGAAAATCGACGACCAGTTGCGAGACGCTGTTGAGGGCTTTGACCAGGGTTGGCATGTCGGCGGCAGGCACGTCACGATAGCCTTCCAGCAACTTGCCGATGCGTGTGCGTGCGATGAGATCGCGCCCCAGCAGATCATCAAGTGGTGGCAGAGCCATCGCAGTGTCGCGCACAACCTCCACCGCGGTTCCGCCTGTGCCGAAGACGATCACCGGACCAAAGACGGGATCATGGGCAATGCCAAGCAGGCATTCCCGCGACTTTTTGCGAATGATCATCGGTTGCACGGAATAGCCGTCCGGGATCAACCCTTCCATGTGTTCGGAAAAACGCTTGGCAATGCCAAAGGCTGCTGCACGCGCTTCGACAGGGGTCGAGATGTTCAGGACCACGCCGCCGATATCCGATTTGTGCGACACGGTTTTCGAATAGAGTTTGACGACAACGCGCTCGCTGGTCTTGAGCATGCGGGTTGCGGCGGCCTCCACGGCGTCAATCGTATCAGCGACCATGGTTTTCGGCACCGCAATGCCATAGGCGGCGAGTACTTCCTTGGCTTCGGGTTCGGTGAGCAGCGCGCGATTTTCGGCGGCGGCCTGTTTCAGGATTGCCGCAACCCTTGCCCGCTGGCCGCCAACATCTTCTGAGCGGGTTTCCGGCACGCGCGAGAGGGCTGCCTGTGCGCGCGACCAACCGGCGATGAATGCATGCGCCGCCACGGCGTCTCCTGGTGTTGCGAAGCTCGCTATCCCGGCCTTTTGCAGGATGGCGCGGGCATTGCGCGCCGTGTGGTCGCCAAGCCAGCAAGCCAGGACCGGCTTGCCTGCAATCATTCCGTTTTCGGACAGATTGGCAACAGCCTTTGCTGCATCGACGGGTGATGCAAGGGCAGTCGGGCAATTCATGACGAGGATGGCGTCAACGTTTTCATCGGCTGCAACAGCTGCGACCGCATCCGCGTATCGCTGCGGCGGGGCGTCGCCGATGATGTCAACCGGATTTGTATGCGACCAGGTCACAGGGAGTGCGGCATCCAGGTTGCCAAGGGTGCGCGGTTCGAGGTCCGCCAGTTGCCCCTTGGTGTCTGCCAACTGGTCCACCGCCAGAACACCGGCGCCTCCACCATTAGTGACGATGGCAAGGCGGTCACGCTGCAGCGGCTTGAAGCGGGATGTGATTTCTGCCGCGTCAAAAAGCTCTTCGAGATAACGCACGCGCAGAACGCCGGCACGCTCGAGCGCGGCATCGACGGCGCCATCCATGCCCGCCAGGGCGCCTGTATGCGTGGCCGCGGCCTTGGCAGCCTTTTCGTGCCGGCCTGCCTTGATGGCAATGACGGGTTTCAGCCGCGAGGCAGCGCGGGCCGCCATCACGAATTTGCGCGGATTGGGTATCGATTCCAGATACATCAGGATTGCGCGCGTGTTGCGGTCATTGGCCAGCATGTCAAGGCAGTCACCAACATCCACATCGGCCATGTCGCCGAGGGAAACCAGTGCTGAAAAACCGATCTCCTTGTCAGCTGCCCAGTCGATGATTGAGGTAATCATGGCTCCCGATTGAGACAACAGGGCGATGCCGCCGGGATTGGCATTCATGTGCGAAAAGGAAGCATTGAGCTTGGCATGTGGAAGGATCAGGCCAAGAACATTGGGTCCGAATATCCGGAACAAATGCGGATTGGCTGCATCGAGCATCTGCTGGCGCAATCCGTTATCCTTCGTCAGTCCGGCCGTCAGGCAAACCGCAGCGTGACATCCTGTTGCCGCCAGTTCGCCAATGATTGCCGGCACGGCAACTGCTGGGGTGACGATGATGCCGAGGTCGGGGGCTGCCGGAAGGCTTGCCGCGTCGGCAAAACATTTGAGGCCATGGACCACGTCATATTTCGGATTGACCGGCCAGACCTCGCCCTCGAAACCGCCTTCGATGATGTTTGTCATGACGACATTGCCAACGGAGCCGGGTTTCCGCGATCCCCCAAAGACGGCAAGCTTCGCCGGGTGGAATGCTTTCTCAAGATTGCGGATGGTCATGGGCAAAGGTTCCGTTGCATTGGTGTCGTCTCTTCCCGTGCCAAACATAGCAGGCTTTTGTTGCGTTGCAGCAACAAATGTCCGAGTGACATGACGTCTTGAAGTTATCGGTCTGCGGGGTGTAATAACGGGTTCAAATCGATTTAAACCCCACGCCCTGCAGGTCTAACATGAGCATGCACAAGATAGCCTTCCTGACTGCCGGCGGGCTTGCGCCATGTCTTTCATCCGCGTTGGCCGAACTCATAGCACGCTACCACCAGATTGCGCCGGATGCGGAGATGATTGGGTATCTGGGGGGCTACAAGGGGCTTCTGCTCGGCAATTCGGTGAAGGTCACGTCCGAGGTGCGGGCTAAGGCCCACATGCTGCACATGCATGGCGGCTCGCCAATCGGCAACAGCCGGGTCAAGCTCTCCAATGTGGCAGATTGCATCAAGCGCGGGCTGGTAAAGGAAGGCGAAGTGCCGTTGCAGGTGGCAGCACAGCAGCTTGAGCGCGATGGTATCACGATACTGCACACCATTGGCGGGGATGACACCAATACGACTGCTGCCGAACTGGCCGCATGGTTGCAGGAGCATGGCTATGACCTGACGGTTGTCGGCATGCCGAAGACAGTCGACAACGACATATTCCCGGTGGCGCAGTCGCTGGGTGCGCTGACGGCAGCAGAAGAGGGGGCGAAATATTTCGCCAATTTTGGCAATGAACAAAGTGCAGCGCCCAGGACATTGCTGGTGCATGAAGTGATGGGGCGGCATTCGGGTTGGCTCACCGCAGCGACCGCAAGAGCCTATCGCGAAATGCTGAAGGCGCGCGACTATCTGCCAGACTTCAACCTGACCCAAGCGCAACAGGAACTTGACGCGGTTTATGTGCCGGAGCAGCCCTTCGATCTTGAAACGGAAGGCAGGCGGCTGAAAATCGCGATGGACCGCAATGACTGTGTCAATGTCTTTGTCAGTGAGGGAGCCAATGCAGAAATCATTGTCGAGGACATGCTGGCGCGCGGCGAAGAGGTGAAGCGCGATGCATTCGGCCATGTGAAGCTCGATACGGTCAATGCCGGCGAATGGCTCGGCAAACGTCTGGCGCCGCTCATTGACGCAGAGCGCGTGCTGGTCGGGAAGTCCGGCTATTTTGCCCGTTCGGCACCCGCGAATGCCGCGGACCGCAAGCTGATTGCGGAAATGGCGGAACTGGCTGTCCGTTCGGCTCTCGAAGGGGTTTCGGGACTTGCCGGTCATGACATTGAGCGCGGCAATGAATTGCGTGCAATCGAGTTCCCCAGGGTGAAGGGCGGCAAGCATTTTGATCCGTGCGAGCCGTGGTTTGTTGAATTGCAGCATGAAATCGGCCAGTTGTTGTAAACAAATATCGCTTTTCACCAAATTCGGGCTTTGCGCCGGAGTTGGCTTGTGCTTGTTTCGCGGACGCACTGCAATGATCCAGAGGTAAGAAATGACACCGGAAGAAGCCCGCGCAAAACCGCCGGAACTCGATTGGCAGGATCCGTTCCTGATTGAGGAACAATTGAGCGAAGAAGAGCGCATGATCCGCGATGCGGCCCGATCCTACTGCCAGGACCGGCTTGCATCGCGGGTGATTGAGGCCAACCGGCACGAAATCTTCCATCGTGAAATCATGAACGAGATGGGAGAAATCGGCTTTCTGGGACCGACAACCCCGGAAGAATATGGCGGCGCGGGCGTCAATTACGTGTCCTACGGACTGGTGGCACGCGAGGTTGAGGCAATCGATTCGGGCTATCGCTCGGCGATGAGCGTGCAGTCCTCGCTGGTGATGCACCCGATCCATGCCTATGGCTCGGAGGAGCAACGCCGCAAATATCTGCCGAAACTGGCAGCCGGTGAATGGATCGGATGTTTCGGCCTAACCGAGCCGGACCACGGGTCCGATCCTGGCGGCATGATAACGCGGGCCAAGCCCGTTGACGGCGGCTATCTCGTCTCCGGCGCGAAGAACTGGATTACCAATTCGCCGGTAGCCGACATTTGCATTGTCTGGGCCAAGTCCGCCGCCCATGACAACAAGATACGCGGGTTTGTTCTTGAGCGAGGCATGAAGGGGCTGGAAACGCCGAAGATCGAAGGCAAGTTTTCGCTTCGCGCCTCCGTCACCGGCATGATCCAGATGGAAGAGGTGTTTGTGCCGGAAGAGAACCTGCTGCCGAATGTCTCGGGTCTGGCGGGTCCGTTTGGTTGCCTCAACCGGGCACGCTACGGAATTTCATGGGGAGCGATGGGCGCTGCTGAATCGTGCTGGAAACAGGCGCGCAACTATGTGCTTGACCGCAAGCAGTTCGGCAAACCACTTGCCGCCAACCAACTGATCCAGAAGAAGCTCGCTGACATGCAGACCGAGATTTCCCTCGGATTGCAGGGCTCGCTGCGGCTTGGACGGATGATGGATGAGGGCCGTGCACCGGCCGAACTGATCTCGCTGATGAAGCGCAACAATTGCGGCAAGGCGCTCGACATCGCCCGCACTGCGCGCGACATGCATGGCGGCAATGGCGTTTCGGACGAATATGGCGTGATCCGGCATGTGATGAATCTTGAAGCGGTCAATACCTATGAAGGCACGCATGACATACATGCGCTGATCCTGGGTCGTGCCCAGACCGGCATCCAGGCTTTCATGTGATGCAATTCCAGAGCCGGTAAACACGGAGTTTACCGGCTTGGAGCCGCTTTCGCGTTGTAATTGATTTCCGTTGTTTCCATCTGGGGAGGACATTTCACCGGAAGGAGAAGGTCATGAGCTGGAATCCGGTGTTCGGCGCGGTTGGGCAAGACGGGACTTCTGCCGAGACACTCGAAACGGTCATCGTGCCGAGGGTGCGCGATATTGATGGCTTCGAGGTGCGACGTGCCTTGCCTGCACCGAAGCGGCAAATGGTAGGTCCCTTCATTTTCTTTGACCAGGTGGGGCCGGTTGAGTTCCTGACGGGGCAGGGCATTGATGTGCGCCCGCACCCGCATATCGGCCTTGCGACTGTTACCTATCTTGTGGAGGGCGAATTCTGCCATCGCGATTCCCTTGGTACGAGCCAGTTGATCCGTCCCGGTGACGTGAACTGGATGATTGCCGGCAAGGGGATCACACATTCCGAACGTACCAGCGAAGCGACACGGCTTGGCGGGCACAAGCTAAGCGGAATCCAGACCTGGGTGGCGTTGCCGGAAGATGCCGAGGAAATCGATGCCAGCTTCGAACATCACGGCAAGGCAAGCCTTCCGCTCATTGAGGGTGAAGGGAAGTCGGTGCGACTGATCCTGGGCGATGCCTGGGGTGCGGTCTCGCCGGTTACCACTTCGAGCCGCATGTTTTATGCCGATGCGGTATTGAAGGCAGGTGCAAAACTGCCACTGCCACAGGATCATGAAGACCGGGGTATCTATGTTCTTGAAGGTTCACTCAGGATCGCTGGCGAACTATTCGAGGCAGGGCGGATGATGGTGTTTCGGCCCGGGGATGCCATGGCCGTCATTGCCGGGGAGGCTGGAGCCCGGATCATGGTGCTCGGCGGTGACACGATGGGCGGGCCGCGGTATATCTGGTGGAATTTCGTTGCCTCCTCGCGCGACAGGATCGAGGCTGCAAAGGAAGCCTGGCGTGCGGGGGACTTCGAACATGGCCGTTTTCGGTTGCCGCCGGGCGATGATGCCGAGTTCATCGCTGCTCCGCGCCGCTGATATTTGCGGACTTCTCCAAAACCGACACCGTCTGGCGTGAAAGGACGTCGCACCCGTTGACCGGATCGGGTTTCGTGTGGCTTGAATTTGCTGCAGCAACCGGGAGAAAAACATGCGCTATGGCTATATCGGATTGGGCAATCTGGGCGGGCATCTGGCTGCAAGCCTGTTGCGTGAGGGCTTTGAGGTAACTGTCCACGATGTCAATCGTGACCTTGGCAGGCGCCTGACCGATGCCGGAGGGAAATGGGCCAACAGCGTTGGCGAACTTGCCGCCAACGTGGATGCTGTCATCACCTGCCTGCCATCGCCTACAGTATCGGAAAAAGTGCTGGGTGAGATTTTGGCACATGCCAGACCGGGCACGGACTGGATCGAAATGTCGACGCTCGGGCGCGATGAAATCCAGCGGCTTGCGGCCATGGCAGCTGAAAAGCAGGTGCGCGCAATGGAATTGCCTGTCACCGGCGGGGTGCATCTGGCTGCGCAGGGCAAGATCACGATGCTTGCCGGCGGTGATCAGGACATGTTCGACCGGCATTTGCCAGCGCTCCAAGCCATGGGCGACCAGATTTTCCACATGGGGCCGCTCGGCTCAGCCGCAATCATCAAGGTGATTACCAACATGCTGGCCTTCATCCATCTGGTGGCGGATGGCGAGGCGCTGATGCTGGCGAAACGCGGTGGACTTGATCTCGCCAAATCCTGGGCCGCGATCAAGGCAAGCTCGGGCACCAGTTTCGTGCATGAAACCGAAGGCCAGTTGATCCTCAATGGCAGCTATGACATTGCCTTCACGATGGACCTGGCGCTGAAGGATCTCGGCTTTGCCATGAATTTTGGTCGTGAGTTCGGGGTTCCGCTGGACCTTGCGGGATTGACCAACCAGACCTTCGTCAAGGGCAAGGCGGCTTATGGTGGATCAGCGCAGTCAACGCAGATCGTCAAGCTGCTTGAGGATGTCCTTGAGACGGACCTTCGTGCGCCGGGCTTTCCTTCAAGACTGGAATAGCGGCGTCCCGCTTCCTTGCCGGACGGCCATGGGACCTGATTTTCGAAAATCTGCTTGCGCTTTTTCTTGAAAAATGAAATTTTTCTTGAAAATTTCATTTCATGGGGCGGTGAGGGGTGAATTCAGGTTCGCCATTTCCGCAACCGATGCTGGAAAGGCGTGACTATATGGCCAGTTCACTTCCGCAAAAAGCCCGGGTTGTCATAATTGGCGGCGGTGTTTCGGGCTGCTCGGTCGCATATCATCTGGCCAAGCTCGGCTGGAAGGACGTTGTGCTCCTGGAGCGCAAGCAATTGACCAGCGGCACGACCTGGCATGCTGCCGGACTGATCGGGCAGCTGAGGGCCACCGCCAACATGACGCGGCTCGCCAAATATTCCGCTGATCTCTATCTCAACCTGGAGGATGAGACCGGGGTTGCGACGGGCATGCGCGCCACCGGCTCGATTTCGCTGGCGCTGACATCCGAACGCAAGGAAGAGCTTTATCGCAATGCGTCGATGGCAAGGGCCTATGGTGTTGCGGTAGAGGAGATTTCTCCTGACGAAGCGAAAAACCGATACCCGCATCTGGAAATCGGCGACGTAAAGGGCGCGCTTTGGATCGAGAAGGACGGACAGGCGGACCCGGCCAATATCGCGCTGGCGCTTGCCAAGGGCGCGCGGGCAATGGGTGCCACCATTGTTGAGCATGCCCGTGTGGACGCGATTCACACCGACAAGGGCAGGGTGAGTGGCGTAGTAGTCACGCAAGGCGGCGAGACAGTAACGATCGAATGCGAGCATGTCGTCAACTGTGCGGGCATGTGGGCGCATGAGGTCGGCCGCATGGCTGGCGTTGCCGTGCCCCTGCATGCCTGCGAGCATTTTTATATCGTGACGGAGCCCATTGCGGGTCTGGAGCGGTTGCCGGTGCTGCGCGTTCCCGATGAATGCGCCTATTACAAGGAAGATGCGGGGAAGATATTGCTGGGTGCCTTCGAGCCGGTAGCCAAGCCGTGGGGCATGGGCGGCATACCGGAAGATTTCTGCTTCGACCAGTTGCCGGAGGATTTCGACCATTTCGAGCCGATCCTCGAACAGGCGGTCAGGCGCATGCCGATGCTCGCAGAAACCGGAATCCACACCTTCTTCAACGGTCCGGAAAGCTTTACGCCGGATGACCGCTATTATCTCGGCGAAGCGCCGAATGTCGCCAATTACTGGCTCGCCTGCGGCTACAATTCCATCGGTATCCAGTCATCGGGTGGTGCCGGTATGGCACTGGCGCAATGGATGGATGCGGGTGAACCGCCCTTCGATCTTTGGGATGTTGACATCCGCCGCGTTCAGCCTTTCCAGGCGAACAAGAGCTATCTCTATCATCGCTCGACGGAGACACTCGGCCTTCTGTATGCCGACCATTTCCCCTATCGGCAGATGGCAACGGCAAGGGGAGTGCGGCGCTCGCCAATCCACGAACATCTCAAAGCGCGCGGTGCGGTTTTCGGGGAAGTGGCCGGATGGGAGCGGGCAAACTGGTTTGCCGAACCCGGACAGGAACGCGAATACCGCTATTCGTGGAAACGGCAGAACTGGTTTGACAACCGCAAGCGCGAACACATGGCCGTGCGCGAAGGGGTTGGCCTGTTTGACATGACGTCATTTGGCAAGATCAGGGTAGAGGGGCGCGATGCACTCAACTTCCTGCAAAGGCTGTGCGCCAATGACATGGATGTGGCGGCTGGTCGGATCGTCTACACCCAGATGCTGAACAGGCATGGTGGCATTGAAAGCGATCTGACGATCACCCGGCTCAGCGAGAATGCGTTTTTCCTGGTGGTTCCCGGTGCCACGCTACAGCGTGACCTGTCATGGCTGCGGCGCAATCTCGGCGGCGATGAGTTTGTTGTCATCACCGACATAACTGCGTCCGAATCGGTGCTTTGCGTGATGGGGCCGAAGTCGCGCGAACTGATCAACCGCGTGAGCCCCGCAGATCTCACCAATGATGCGCATCCGTTCGGCACTGCACAGGAAATCGAAATCGGCATGGGCCTGGCGCGGGCGCATCGTGTAACCTATGTCGGCGAGCTCGGCTGGGAACTCTATGTCTCGGCTGACCAGACAGCGCATGTGTTCGAGGCTCTTGTGGAGGCAGGTGAGGACCACGGCCTGAAACTGTGCGGGTTGCACACGCTCGATTCGTGCCGGATTGAAAAGGCATTCCGGCATTTCGGTCACGACATCACTGACGAGGACCACGTATTGGAGGCGGGCCTCGGCTTTGCCGTGAGAACCGGCAAGGGCGAATTCATCGGGCGGGACGCGGTGCTGCGCAAGAAGGAAGAAGGTCTCAAACGCCGCATGGTGCAGTTCAAGCTGACCGATCCCGAGCCGCTGGTCTATCACAATGAACCGCTCATCCGGGACGGCAAGATCGTTTCGCATGTCACGTCAGGCAGCTACGGGCATTTCCTCGGCGGGGCAATTGCCATGGGGTATGTGCCTTGCGAAGGCGAAAGTGCTGAAGCCGTGCTTGCGTCAAGCTATGAAATAGAGATTGCCGGAGAGCGTTTCGCGGCCGAGGCGTCCCTCAAGCCGATGTATGACCCGCAGGCGCTTCGGGTGCGCATGTAAATTCCTCCAACGCGCCTGTCCCTGACAGTTGCGTGATTGTTACTTGACATAACAATCACGCACATGAACAATCCCTCAATTACATGGTGAGGGAGGAATATCGGTGGATTCGCAGTCGCAGATGCTGCTTGTCGAGATTGACGGGCCGATAGCAACGCTGACCATGAACCGGCCCGAAAAGCGCAATGCGATGTGCGACGGGCTGCTGGAAGCCATTGAAGCGTTTTTCTCCAATCCACCAAAGGGCGTGAAAGTCGCGATCCTGACGGGAACGGCAGGCCATTACTGCTCTGGTCTTGATCTTTCAGAGCATGTTGCGCGCGACGCGGAGGGCACCATGCGTCATTCGCGTGGCTGGCATCGTGTAATGGACATGATCCAGTATGGCGGGCTACCGGTTGTCTCGGCCATGTTTGGTGCCGTGATAGGCGGCGGCCTGGAACTGGCGGCCTCGACGCATGTGCGGATCGCCGAACCTTCATCAATCTTCCAATTACCCGAGGGGCGGCGTGGCATTTTCGTTGGCGGAGGTGCAACTGTTCGGGTCGGGCGCATATTGGGTGCTGACCGGATGATCGAGATGATGCTGACGGGCCGCAAATACAATGGCGAAGAAGGCGTGGCGCTTGGGCTTGCGCATTATCTCGCCGGGGAGGGCGGAGCGCTCGCCATGGCAAGGGAAATAGCTGGCAGAATTGCCGGCAATGCCGGGCTTTCCAACTATATCATGATCCAGGCGATCTCGCGGATCGAGGATATGGCCAAGGCCGACGGATTGTTCACCGAATCGCTGTGTGCTGCACTCACCCAGACCAGCCCTGATGCGCAGGAGGGGCTGAAAGCCTTTCTCGAAAAGCGCCAACCGGCATTCCGCTGAAAAGGGTTATAATAATGCGGTCCAGACCTGATCCGATGGCGAAGATTGCCGATGGCGGTGGCAATGCTGATGAGAACAGGGACGCAGACCACAGCCTTCGCGGTTTTCTTGGCTACAACATCAAGCGGGCAAACCTGGTCGTGCAAGGGGAAATTCGCGCGACCCTGGAAAAATCCGGCTTTCGCACCGCGAGCTTTTCGGCGCTGGTACTGATTTGTGACACGCCGGACATGACCCAAACGCAGCTTGCTTCTGCACTCAGTATCGAGCGTTCAGGCGTGGTGCTTATTGTCGACGACCTGGAAAACCGCGATCTCATCACCCGGAACAGGGTTGAGGGCGACCGCCGGACCTATGCGCTGAGGGCAACGCTTGCAGGAATTCGGATGCGCGACAAGGTCTTTGCGCAGGTCAGGGACGCCGAAGACCGGCTGATAGCAGGGTTGGGCGAGGACGACATTACTGCCGCGCAAAGGGTTCTCAACCATATCGAGAAAATGGCTGCCAAATAGTGGAGGACTGATACGTGCATCCAGATCAGGGATTACATCAGGTCTTGAACGGAGGCGGGCAGTATCTTCCGCATGCCGTTAGTCGCGAGGATAGCGGAGGCGGCACTTTCCTGCTGAGCTCGCCGAGACCGCTTGGACCAGTCGCACGCAACACCGGTGAGTGGCTGCACCGCTGGGCTGGCGAGAAACCGCAGCAGGTCTTCATTGCGGAGCGTTCTGGTGCCGGATGGCGCGAAGTCACCTATGGCGAAGCGCTCGGCATGGTTCGAGCAGTTGCCGCTGCATTGCTCGAACGTGGCCTCGGGCCGGATCGTCCGGTGGTCGTGCTGTCCGGCAACAGCGTCGATCACGGCTTGCTGGCACTGGCTGCGCAATATGCCGGTATTCCAGTTGCACCTGTTGCAGAACAATATTCGCTGATCCGCGGCGCGCATGACCGGCTGCGCCATGTCATTGAACTGGTGCGGCCCGGCCTGGTTTTTGTCGATGATGCTGCGCGGTTTGGCGATGCTTTGGCACTCGAAGTGCTTTCGGGTATCGAGATTGTCAGTTCAAGGCCCCAGGGTCGGGCAGGTGTGACTGCTTTTGATGAACTGCTGGAGGCGCGCGCCGGCGACGGGCTTGATGCCGTCCATCGCGAGGTTGGTCCTGACACGCTTGCAAAAATCCTGTTTACTTCCGGCTCCACCTCAATGCCGAAAGGCGTGATGACCACGCATGGCATGATGTGTGTGAACCAGGCGCAAATCGGTGGCTGTTTTCCGTTTCTCCATGCGCATCCGCCTAAGATCGTCGACTGGCTGCCCTGGAACCATGTCTTTGGCGGCAGCCACAATTTCAACCTGATGCTGTCGAATGGCGGTAGCATCTACATTGATGACGGCAAGCCGACAAAGGACGGCTTTGCCCGCTCGCTTGAAAACCTGTCGATGCATGCGGGTACCATCGCCTTCAACGTGCCGATTGCCTATGCAATGCTGGTTCAGGCTTTCAGCAGGGATGAGGCCTTGCGCCGCCGCTTCTTCGCCGGTCTCGACATGATTTTCTATTCGGGCGCCTCGCTGCCGCAGGACATCTGGCGGGCATTGGAGGATTTCGCCATTGCCGAAAGCGGCAGAAGGCCGCTCATGACATCAAGCTGGGGGATGACGGAAACCGCACCTGCAACGCTGCTGGTGCATGAGCCGGTAGACCGCTCGGGTCTTATCGGTGTGCCGATGCCCGGAATTTCCGTGAAGCTGACCGAGGAAGGGGAGGGACGTTTCGAATTACGGGTCAAGGGCCCCAATGTGATGAAGGGTTATTTCCACGACCCTGAAAAGACGGCAGAGGCTTTTGACACGGAAGGCTATCTCATCACCGGTGACGCGGTGCGTCTAGCCGATCCTGCCCGGCTCGAGACCGGCCTTGCCTTTGATGGGCGCATTTCCGAGGACTTCAAGCTGCTGAGCGGCACCTGGGTGCGGGCTGCTCAAATCCGGCTGAGTGCGATTGCCGCGCTGGCACCGCTCGTGCAGGACATTGTTGTTACGGGCCATGACAAGCATGATATCGGCATTCTCGTATTTCCCGACCGGGCGCAACTGGCGCAGGCCGGGCTTGCAGCAAGCGAAAACGGCGGCGCGCTGACAGGCGATGCGCTGATGGCCGAATTCCGTTCCCGCCTTGAAAAACTCGCCAGCACATCGACCGGGTCTTCGACGAGGATCGCGCGGGCCATCATCCTGGCCGCGCCACCATCAGTAGAGAGCCATGAGGTGACTTCCAAGGGCAATCTCAACAATCGCAAGGTGCTGGAAGGTCGGGCGGATCTCGTTGCACGCCTGCACAGCAAGGATGACCCTGCCGTCATTCGCATATGAGGAAAAGGCAATGGTAGATTTCAACAAGGTACGGGCGATCGATTTCCACACCCATGCGGAAGAACCCTGCGGCTGCCACGCCGATGATGGCTATGACGATTTGCAATCGACGATGGCGAAGTATTTTGGCGCGCCGTGGCAGCATCCGCCGACCATCCCGCAAACGGCCGCGCATTACCGCGAGCAGAATATCGCGGCGGTGATCTTTCCCGTCGATGCCGAGCGCGAGACCGGCTACCGGCGCTACAAGAATGAGGAAGTGGCGGAACTCGCCGCCGAGAACAGCGACATCCTCATTCCCTTCGCCTCCATTGATCCCGCCAAGGGCAAGCTCGGTGCGCGCGAGGCGCGGCGTCTTGTGGCGGATTTTGGCGTACAGGGATTCAAGTTCCATCCAACAATGCAGGGCTTCTTTCCCAATGACCGCATGGCCTATCCGCTCTATGAGGCGATAGCGGAGACGGGCAAGCCGGCACTCTTTCATACCGGACAGACAGGTGTTGGTTCCGGCATGCGTGGCGGCAACGGAATGCGGCTCAAATATTCAAATCCGATGCATATCGATGATGTCGCGGTCGATTTTCCCGACATGCCGATCATCCTGGCACATCCGTCCTTTCCCTGGCAGGAAGAGGCACTTTCGGTGGCGCAACACAAGCCCAATGTCTATATCGACCTGTCGGGATGGTCGCCGAAATATTTTCCGCCGATCCTGGTCCGTTATGCCAATTCGATCCTGAAGAAGAAAATGCTGTTCGGCTCGGACTGGCCGATGATCTCTCCGGAGCGCTGGCTCGCCGATTTCGACAAGATCGATATCAGGGACGATGTTCGGCCGCTGATCCTGAAGGACAATGCGATGAAGCTGCTGGGAATAACCGGCTGAATTCCCGGTTTTTTTTGAGGATTTGAGCAGCCAAACCGGTGGTTACACTGGACATGCGCACGCTGCTTGTGAAAGCTTCTGAAAAAACAGGAGTTTGGCATGGCTGTTGCGAAGGCTGGTCCGTTGGTCGGCCCATTGGCCGGATTGAAAGTCATAGAATTTGCAGGTCTTGGTCCCTGTCCGCTGGCAGGGCAGATGCTGGGCGATCTGGGCGCTGAGGTCATCCTCATCGAGCGCAAGTCCGGCAAGGCTGATCCCAGCGACATCAACAACCGGTCAAAGCGGCGCATAGCACTCAACCTGAAATCCGAAGAAGGCGTTGCAGTGGCGTTGCGCCTGATCGAAACCGCTGACATTCTGATCGAGGGATTTCGCCCTGGCGTGATGGAGAAGCTGGGTCTCGGCCCTGAAGAGTGCCATGAGTGCAATCCGCGCCTTGTTTACGGACGCATGACTGGCTGGGGCCAGGAGGGGCCGCTTTCATCGAGCGCCGGGCATGACATCAATTATCTGGCAATCACTGGCGCGCTGCATGCGATCGGTCGCAAGGGTGAGCCGCCGGTACCGCCGCTCAATCTGGCTGCGGACTATGCCGGAGGAACGATGTTCCTGCTGCTCGGCGTGCTTTCTGCGCTTTATGAAACGCAGCGCTCCGGCAAGGGGCAGGTCGTTGATGCCGCCATGGTCGATGGCGTTCCGGCCCTAATGGGGCTGTTCCACATGTTCATCGCGCGCGGGCAATGGGAATCCAGACGCGAAAGCAACCTGCTCGACGGCGGCGCGCCATTCTATCGCTGCTATGAAACCTCGGACGGCAAATATTTGTCGGTTGGTCCGCTTGAGCCACAATTCTTTGCCGAACTGGTCAAGCTTGCGGACCTGCCAGGTGAAATTCTTCAAAACCAGTATGACGTTGACAGCTGGCGCGAAAACCATGCCCTTTTCGAGGACGTGTTCATCAGCAAGAGCCGCGCGGAGTGGGAAGAGATATTCGAAGGCTCGGATGCCTGCGTTGCGCCAGTACTGACTTTCGACGAGGCAGCCGCTTATCCCGCCAATGTCGAGCGCAATGTCTTCATCGATGTTGGGGGAATTGTACAGGCGGCTCCGGCGCCGCGGTTCGGCCGTACACCAGCGCGCAAACCCGTGGCACCGGCAGCACCAGGCAGTGACGGCGCTGCCATTCTGGCTGAAGCAGGCTTTGACGATGAGGAAATTGCGGCGCTGCGGATGGCGCGTACCCTTGGATGAACGCATGCTTCCGCGTGAAAATGCGGTTCGACCTTTACTCGCTGGGAAAAAGAACCACAATGAATACAGGCCCTGCGAGAATGCGGGTTTGAGAATGCAACAGAAAAATCAAGGAGGAGATTTCATGACATTTTTCAGGAAGGCATTGGGGGCGTTTGCCATTGGGGCACTGACGCTGACAAGCGCAAGTGTTGCGGCAAAGGCAGACGAGTTCATCAACATTCTCACCGGTGGCACATCAGGCGTTTATTACCCGCTCGGTGTCGGCCTGTCGAAGATCTACGGTGACAAGATACCTGGTGCCCGCACGCAGGTGCAGTCGACCAAGGCATCTGTTGAAAACCTGAACCTGCTGCAACAGGGCAAGGGTGAAATCGCGCTGGCACTTGGCGATTCGGTAAAGCTTGCATGGGAAGGCGATGCGGAAGCCGGTTTCAAGGCTCCGCTCGACAAGCTGCGCGGCATTGCGGCGGTCTATCCAAACTATATCCAGATTGTTGCCTCGAAGGAATCCGGCATCAAGAGCTTTGCCGATCTCAAGGGCAAGAGCCTGTCGGTGGGAGCTGCGAAATCCGGTACTGAACTCAATGCGCGCAAGATTTTTGCCGCTGCCGGCATGAGCTATGATGATCTGGGCAAGACCGAATATCTGCCCTTTGCCGAATCTGTCGAACTGATCAAGAACCGCCAGCTGGACGCAACGCTGCAGTCTGCCGGTCTCGGCGTTGCCTCGATCAAGGATCTGTCGGCATCCATGGAAGTCACCATGGTGGCCGTGCCGGAAGATGTGGTTGCGAAACTGGGTGCGCCATATATTTCGGCGACAATTCCAGCCGGTACCTATCAGGGTCAGGACGCTGATGTCGGCACAGTTGCTGTCGTCAACTTCCTTGTTACGCATTCGGATGTGTCGGACGAAATGGCTTACCAGATGACCAAGCTGCTGTTTGAAAACCTGCCGGAGCTGGAAGCGGCGCACAAGGCTGCCAAGCAGATCAAACTGGAAAATGCGCTGAACGGCATGCCAGTGCCGCTTCATCCGGGAGCCGAGCGCTACTACAAGGAAAAGGGCCTGATGTAAGAGACTCGCCTTTGGCAAAAAAAGCCGCCGCAGGTTGATTTCCTGCGGCGGTTGCCGTTTCAGGGACAGGCCGGGGAGGACAGAACTTGAATATTGCGGACGAGACCCAAAGAGATCTGGAAAAAGCGGAATTGTCGCTTCATGATCCGCTCGCATCCGGCTTTCCACCGGGCTTTGCCGGGCGGTTGCTGTTCTGGATTGCCGTTGCCTTCTCCGCATTCCAGATTGCGACTGCCGCGCATCTGGTCGATTTTCCGTCCCAGGTGGTGCGCGCCTTCCATGTCGGTTTCCTGATGCTGCTAGGGTTTCCGCTGATCATGATTGCGGCAAAGCGGGGCAGGGCAATGCTGGCTCTGGGTTGGCTCATGGCTGCCATGGGGATTGCCGTGGCGCTCTACCAGTGGGTCGAATATACGCCACTAATCCTGCGTGCGGGCGATCCGCTGCCGATCGACATTGCTTTCGGTGTCGTGGCACTTGTGCTGGTCTTTGCTGCTGCGTGGCTGGTCATGGGGCCGGCGCTTCCAATCATTTCGGGCGTGTTTCTCGCCTATTGCCTGTTTGGTGAACACCTGCCGTCACCGCTCAACCACCGCGGCTATGATTTCACCCAGGTCATCGATCACATGGCCTATGGCACGGAAGGGATTTACGGCATTCCGACCTATGTCTCCTCCTCCTACATTTTCCTGTTTATCCTGTTCGGTTCGTTCCTCGAACGGGCGGGCATGATTTCGCTGTTTACCGATGTGTCGCTGGGCCTGGTCGGAGACAGGCGCGGCGGCGCAGCCAAGATGTCGGTGATTTCTTCCGGCCTGATGGGAACGATTTCCGGATCGGGCGTCGCCAATGTCGTGACAACGGGGCAGTTCACGATCCCGCTGATGAAGAAATTCGGTTACCGCGCGGCCTTTGCCGGTGGAGTCGAAGCGACTGCATCAATGGGTGGCCAGATCATGCCGCCGGTGATGGGGGCGGTTGCCTTCATCATGGCCGAGACATTGGGTGTTGAGTATCACGAAGTGGTCACAGCCGCGCTGGTACCTGCAATCCTGTATTTCGCCTCCGCCTTCTGGATGGTGCATCTGGAGGCCGGCAAGCGCGGACTTGCAGGCTTGCCCCGCTCGGAACTTCCATCGCCTGCCAAGGCAATCCGCGAGAAATGGTATTTGATCCTGCCTTTGGCGGTCCTGGTCTACCTGCTGTTTTCCGGCTACACGCCATTGTTCGCCGGAACCGTGGGTCTGGCGCTGACCGTGTTGCTGATCCTGGGCGGATCAATCGCGCTTGGAATGCCTGCAGGCGCTATCCGCTACCTCTTCTGGATCGGGCTCGGTGTGGTGGCTGCCGCCTTCTTCAAATTCGGCATCGAAGTGATCGCATTCGCGATCCTCGCGCTCATGGCCTGGAATGCCGTATCCAAGGGCGGGCGACAGACACTCGGCATTTGTCGTGATGCCCTGGCAGAGGGTGCACGCACAGCGCTGCCGGTTGGTATTGCCTGCGCGATTGTCGGCATCATCATCGGCACGATGACATTGACGGGAGCTGCCAACACGTTCGGCCAGTTCATCGTGTCGGTTGGCGAGAAGAGCCTGTTCATGTCGCTTATGCTGACCATGCTCACCTGCATCGTGCTCGGCATGGGAATACCGACAATTCCCAACTACATCATTACCTCATCGATTGCCGGACCAGCCCTGCTGGAACTGGGCGTCCCGCTGATTGTCAGCCACATGTTCGTTTTCTATTTCGGCATCCTCGCGGACCTGACACCACCGGTGGCGCTTGCCTGCTTTGCCGCAGGGCCCATTGCCAAGGAGAGCGGGCTCAAGATTTCGTTCGAGGCGATCAAGGTTGCTGCTGCGGGTTTTGTCATACCCTATCTGGCAGTCTACACGCCGGCGCTGATGTTGCAGGACGGCGGCGCGCTGGCGGGTTCCATTGGTTATGTCCCGGCAGTGGCCTACATCATCTTAAAGGCTGTGATTGCCATCGGTTTGTGGGGAGCCGCGGTCATTGGCTATGCCGGTGGCAATTTGCGCTTGCCTGAAAGGCTGCTTGCAGCCATAGCCGCCTTCACGCTGGTTGCGGCATTGCCTGCAACCGATGAAGCCGGGTTTGCACTGGCGCTGATATTTGCAGGGATTGCCTGGTTGCGGCAGCGGCGTGAGCGAATGGCAGCGGCATGAGCCTTGCCGCATGCATCATCGTCGGCGGCAAACAGGTGATTGTTGCGGGAGCGCTGTTCACGCTGTCCTGGACCCATTCGGTGGAGAAGACCGAATGGCGTGAGGTCTGGAAAATGGAAGGCTCGCAACTGCTATTGATCGAGGCGCGGGTGCGCGGGTCCGGGGCGGGAATGGACCCCGGAGAAGGGGCGCGACTTGAGGACGGCTGGTGGGTATGGAAACCACAAAATCCGCCTGTCGAGGCACTCAATCTCGCAGCCTCTGGTGCCACAATTTCGGGCTGGCAGCTATGCAGTGGCGGTCAGTGCATGGAACTCGGCATTGAGGCTGACAACAACATCCGCATTGAACCGTGCCGGAAGCAATAAACAATCAGGCGGTTTTCAGCGGAGCGCGGCTCAGCTCGTTGCCAGCCTGTGTTGTTTTCTTCAGCAGAGCGAGGAGGGTCTCGCGTTCATTGTCGTCAAGGCCAGTGAGGATTTCGCGCTGGGCAGACTTAACCACCGGGGTCAATTTGGCAAGTGCAGCCTCGCCGTCACTGGTCATGTGCAATATCCTTGCCCTTCGGTCACGGCTGCTGGTTTGACGCAGGATCATCGCCTTTTGTTCAAGGCGATCGAGTACGCCGCCAATCGTCACGCGGTCATAGGCGATGAGGCCTGCCAGTGTAGCCTGGTCGATTCCCGGATTGGCGGCAATGGCAACGAGTGCCGCATATTGCACAGGCGTTACATCAAAACCCGCTGCGCCAACCCGTTCAGCAAAGACTGAGGCAGATATCTGCTGCAGGCGCCTGATCAGGTGCCCGGCCATGTCGTGGATTTCAAGGCTGGTGGTCATCTCGTGGTTCCGTCCGCTGTCGGTTCATACATTACAGGGAAACGGGTGATTGACAAGCATGCTAATCATAAGCATACTACGTTTATCAGGTTCGGGAGGATGCCATGACTGAGAAACTGGGGACGCTGGAGGAATTGCCGCAGGACTATCGCGATGCGATGTCTGCCGCTGGGGTGGCTCCACTTTGGCCGATGATGCGCAATGTGCTGCCGCATGATGCGCCAAAGCCTGTCACGCGGTCAGGGTACTGGTCCTTTCCGAAACTGAGGCCGTTGCTTCTGCGCGCAGGCGAGTTGACGCCGGTTGAAAAAGCCGAGCGGCGCGTGCTGGTGCTGTCCGATCCCGGTCGGGGGACGGGGGCGATGCAGGCCACGTCCTCGATCTATCTCGGAATGCAATTGCTGCTGCCGGGCGAGACGGCACCTGCGCATGTGCATACGCCATCGGCGGTTCGTATCATAGTTGAAGGCAAGGGCGGCTATACCGTTGTCGATGGCGAAAAATTGCCGATGGAAGAAGGCGATCTGGTGCTGACACCCGGCGGCGAATGGCACGATCATGGCCATGAGGGCAGCGAGCCGGTGATCTGGCTTGATGCGCTCGACCTGCCGCTGTTCGTATATCTGGAGGGTTCCTACGCCAAGGAGGGGCCGCTACAGGCCCAGCGCAACCGTCCTGACGCGAGCCAGGTTGAGTATCTTTCGGCGGGCTTGGCGCCTTCGCGCCGGTCAGGCGCTTCCGCGCGGCGTTACCCGATGATGCGCTATCCGTGGGCGCGTACCGAGGCGGCCCTGTTGCAAATGGCCAAATACGGCTCGGATGGCATTGCTGAACTGGATTACGTCAATCCGGAAACCGGCACCGACGTGTTGCCGACCATGGGCTTCACCGCAATGTATCTGCCGGCAGGGCAAAATGATGCGCCGGTATTGCGCTCATCCTCGGCTGCGTTTCATGTGGTAAGGGGCAGGGGCGCCAGCACCATCAACGGCGAACGGATCGAGTGGGGCCCGAAAGACACGTTCACGGCGCCGGTCTTTGCCAATGTCAATCATCAAGCCAGCGAAGATGCCTTCCTGGTCCGCATTCATGACCGCCCGCTTCAAGAGAAGCTCGGCTATTACGAGGAACGTCCGCGATGAGCAATCTGCTGTTTGCAGCGCCTGAAACCAGAACCGTGGCGGTCAAGGGGGAAGCGGCGCTTTACCCGGTTCACCGCATATTCTGCGTCGGGCGCAATTATGCGGCGCACGCTGCGGAAATGGGTGTGGAAGTTGACCGGGAAAAGCCGTTCTATTTCACCAAATCGGCGCAAATGTTGCAGCCAAGCGGCACGGCGATACCCTATCCGCCGGGAACGGAGAATTTCCATTTCGAAATGGAGCTGGTGATTGCCATCGGGAAGCCTGCCTTCAAGGTGGCGGTCGGAAATGCGCTTGATGCCGTTTACGGCTATGCATGCGGTCTCGACATGACGCGCCGCGACCTGCAACTTGCGGAGCGCGCCAAGCAGCGGCCATGGGATCTGGGCAAGGATGTCGAGCAGTCGGCGGTGATTTCAACGATTACCAGGGCTGCCGACTTCGGCACGGTCGGTCCGCAGCGCATCACGCTTTCGGTTAATGGCGAGACGAAGCAGGACGCGCATCTTGCAGACCTGATCTGGAGGGTCGAGGAAATCATCAGCCATCTTTCGGGCTTTTACCATCTGGCACCCGGCGACCTGATCTACACCGGAACGCCAGCAGGTGTCGGCCCTGTCGTGCCGGGGGACAGGATTGACGGCGCAATAGACGGGCTGGATGCAATTTCGCTGAAAATCACTGCCGCCGAATAACGCACACCGTGAATGCCCTAACCGGAACAAGCAACGCGACGGCCAGGGCCCGGTCGCGAACGGGGAGATCATGCCATGTCGAAAACCCAACCCATACTGATTGCCGGCGGTGGCATCGGCGGGCTTGCAACCGCGATGGGCCTCGCCCAGAAGGGGTTTCCCACAATCGTACTGGAAAAGGCCGCGAGCCTCGGCGAGATCGGGGCAGGCATTCAGCTTGGGCCCAATGCCTTTCACGCATTTGACTATCTCGGTGTCGGAGATGCGGCGCGCGCAATGGCGGTCTATATCGACAGTCTGCGGCTGATGGATGCGATGAGCGGTGACGAGATCACGCGAATACCGCTCGACGATGCCTTTCGCGCGAGGTTCAAGAACCCTTATGCAGTCGTGCATCGCGGTGATTTGCATGGTGTTTTTCTCAAGGCCTGCATGGCGCATCCGCTGGTCGAATTGCGCACCTCAAGTGAGGTAGCGGGCTATGAGCAGGACGGGACAAGTGTGACGGCTATCCTCGGCGACGGTTCTCGCGTGACGGGCAGTGCGCTGATCGGCGCTGACGGTTTGTGGTCGAATATCCGCAAGCAGCTGGTGGGCGACGGGCGGCCGAGGGTTTCGGGCCATACGACCTATCGTTCGGTGATTGCGACCGAGGAAATGCCAGAAGACCTGCGCTGGAACGCGGCCACACTTTGGGCCGGGCCGAAATGCCACATCGTGCATTATCCGCTGTCGGGCTGGAAGATGTTCAACCTGGTCGTCACCTATCACAATGATGCGCCGGAACCGGTTGCCGGCAAGCCGGTCAGCCATGAGGAGGTGCGCAAGGGTTTCGAGCATGTGAACCCGGTTGCCCGCCAAATCATTGAGCGCGGCAAGGACTGGAAATTGTGGGTGTTGTGCGACCGCGACCCGGTGATGAACTGGGTTGACGGCAGGGTGGCGCTGCTGGGAGATGCAGCGCATCCCATGCTGCAATATTTCGCGCAAGGTGCCTGCATGGCGATGGAGGACGCGGTTTGCCTGTCCGCTGAAATGGAAGCGGGATCGGGCGATGTCGAGCGCGTTTTGCAGGGCTATCAGCAAAGGCGCAGGTTGCGCACCGCGCGGGTGCAGTTGCAGTCGCGCGAAATCGGCCAGCATGTCTACCATCCCGCTGGTGCCCATGCAGAATTGCGCAATACGGTCATGAAGGCAAAATCTGCCGATGACTGGTATGACATCATCGAGTGGCTGTATGGCTCAACCGGCCTTGAGGGTGCGGTTTCCAGCGAGACCCGCGTCGTGTCATGAGCGCTATTGCGTTTGTGCAAGGCAGTCCCTGAACGCATCAGCCATGTTGCGGATCAGGGTAAAATATAGCGCGGGGCCCGCCGGCAAGCTGGCGCCGAGCGGGTCGAGGATGCCGGTTCGCGCGCCCGTTCCCTCGCTCACCAGGTCCACCAGCGTTGACTTGAACTGCGGTTCTGAAAAAACGCAAGTCGCCCCGAGTTCCGTCACGCGCTGGCGGATTTCCGAAATGCGTTTTGCGCTCGGCATTATCTCCGGATTGACGGTAAGCGCCGCCGCTGCTTCGAGGCCGAAACGGTTTTCGAAATAGTGGTAGCCATCGTGAAAGACAATGAATTTACCGGCCCTGACTGGTTCAAGATCAGCTGTCACAGCTGACATCAGCGCATTGATGCGTGCAGTTTCACCGTCAGCGTTGTGCTGGTAGGTCGCAGCATTGGCCGGGTCGACTGCCACAAGCGTGTTGGCAATATGTTTGACAAAAAGCTTCGCATTTTCTGGATCAAGCCAGAAATGTGGATCAACAGCGCCATGGTCATGGTGAGACCCGTCGGTGTCAGCGTCCCGCTCGAAATTGCCGCCCTCGCGCAAAGGCAGGGTGACCAGTTCCGGTGTGTCTTCCAGTTCCACGGCAACAGCATCGGCGGCAAGCGAGCGAAGCGGCTTTTCGAGGAATGCCTCAAGACCATGCCCGACCCAGAAGACCACATCAGCGTCCTGCAACTCCCGAGCTTGTGAAGGGCGCAGGTTATAGGTATGGGGCGAGGAGGCTCCCTCGACTATCAGCGCGGGAATGCCAGCGCCCTGCATTACAGCAGCAACGAGCGAATGCAACGGCTTGATGGAAACGACAACCTCCGGTGCGGCCATGGACGGACATGCCGCCAGCGTTAATATGCCGAGTGCAATGGCTGAAGCGAGCAATGGGCGCTTGTGAGGTTTCATCGGGTGCTCTCAATGTTATGTTATTACATTATTGTGTAATGATATAACGTGTGCGAAACAGGTTCACAAGGGAAATTGGCTGGCGAAACTGGTCGGCAGGGTTGGCCAGCGAATCTTGAAAGATTCCACATGCGGGTTTCGAACCATGACATGATTGGCGACAAGCCACTCGTCAGCTTGCGGGGGGCCGGAGTCATGCGCGACGGCCGCTGGCTCGTGCGTGGTGTTGACCTCGCAATCATGCGAGGGCAGATCGTCACGCTGATCGGTCCGAACGGCTCAGGCAAGTCCACCACCGCGAGAATGGTATCGGGAGTGCTGGCCCCCGATGAAGGAAGTATCGATAGTGCGCCGAAACTGCGCCTTTCCTACGTGCCGCAAAAGCTGCATGTTGACTGGACGCTGCCGCTGACGGTTTCGCGGTTCATGCGGCTGACTGCCCGTCTTTCCAAAGGTGAAGAACGACGGGCGCTGGAGGAGACCGGGATTGCACATCTGCAGAATGCCGAAATCCGCAATCTTTCCGGCGGCGAGTTCCAGCGCGCAATGCTTGCGCGCGCGATAGCCCGGAAGCCCGATCTGCTGGTGCTGGACGAACCGGTTCAGGGGGTTGATTTTTCCGGCGAGATTGCACTCTACGAATTGATCAGCGGGCTTCGCGACAGGCTCAACTGCGGTGTGTTGCTGATATCGCATGATCTGCACGTCGTTATGGCTGCGACAGACCAGGTTATTTGCCTCAACGGGCATGTCTGCTGTCAGGGCACTCCGACTGCCGTTGCCGCGAGCAGTGAGTATCGCAACCTGTTTGGCGCACGGGCAGCGGCCACGCTTGCCGTCTACCAGCATCACCACGACCATATGCATCTGCCGGACGGAACAGTTCGCCATGCCGATGGCAGCATTACCGATCACTGTCACCCCGGTGACGGGCATCATCACGAACACGGCCATGACCATAACAATGGACATGGGCCGAAAAGGTCGGGAACCGGCCATGCTGGATGATTTCTTCATTCGTGCACTGATAGCGGGAACCGGCATGGCGCTGATTGCCGGGCCGCTCGGCTGCATCGTGGTGTGGCGCAGGCTCGCCTATTTCGGCGATACGCTTTCGCATGCTGCCCTGCTGGGGGTGGCGCTGGGCCTGCTGTTGCAGGTCAGCCTGACGCTGGCGGTGCTTGGTGTTTGTGTTGGCGTAGCACTGATGTTGCTGGCTTTGCAGACGCGGGCAAATCTGTCGTCCGATGCCCTGCTGGGGCTGCTGTCGCATTCTTCACTCGCGGTCGGCATGGTTGTGCTTGCATGGATGAGTTGGGTCCGGATTGATCTGATGGGTCTGTTGTTCGGTGACATCCTGGCGGTATCGAAAACCGATATCGCAATCATCTGGATCGGCGGGGTGCTGGTCCTGGCGGTGCTGGCCATGATCTGGCGCCCGTTGTTTGCCGCGACCGTGAACAGGGAGCTTGCCGCTGCTGAGGGCATGAACCCACGCCGCAGCAATCTTGTATTCATGCTTCTGATGGCGGTGGTGATTGCCATTTCGATGAAACTGGTGGGCGTGCTTTTGATCACAGCCATGCTGATCATTCCGGCGGCAACGGCGCGGCATTTTTCCAATGGTCCTGAACGCATGGCATTGCTTTCAGCCATTTCAGGGGTACTGGCCGTCGCGGGTGGACTGTTTGGCTCTCTTCGCCTTGATGTGCCATCGGGCCCTGCGATCGTCGTTGCAGCACTGGTACTGTTCGTGGTTGCAACCGTGCTTCCGGCCCGATTGCGAAGCGGAATGGGAAGGGGGGATGGTTGATGAAGGAGATTGCCCACATGCATGTCCATCACCAAGGTGAGGGCCTGACGAAAAACCAGTCGCTGGTGCTCGACACGCTGATGCGCGAAGGCGGACCATTGTCAGCCTATGGCATTCTGGACCGCTTGCGCGACAAGGGATTGCGGGCGCCGCTACAGGTTTACCGCGCCCTTGAAAAGCTGGTGACACATGGCAAGGTACATCGCCTTGAAAGCCTCAATGCCTTTGTCGCTTGCAGCCATCCAGGCTGTGACAACCAGGAGGCTGTGATTTTCACGATCTGCTCCGATTGCGGCAAGGTTGACGAAATCACCGATGCCGGGCTGGGCGTGCAGTTACAGGCGGTGGCGCACAGGGCAGACTTCAAACTGGCAAAGTCGACAGTCGAGTTGCGCGGACATTGCAATCATTGTTCCTGAAAAATACGCCGATCTAATTCCCGTAGCGCGGGTCTTCAAGCGGGGCGATCAACGGTGTGGTAATATCAATCATGGCAATGAGTTCGGCCATTGATTTGGCGGCAGTGCCGTTGGTCAAGGGCAGGGAAAACGTGACCGAGTCCGAAGGCAGTCGGGGAAACGGAATTGCAGCTGCGTCTGTTCCAGGTAGCATGGCAAGGATGCCGTTGCGGACGATACTGGCACCAAGCGTTCCGAGCCGGTTTCCATTTTGCTGGCTTGCCGCTTCTGCCAAAAGGTAGATCCACAGCGGACAATTCGCAACAAGTCCTTCGTCATCCATTTGCGCCGCAAGGTCGACGGGGAGCGCCGCCCGAAGCTTGTGGCTCGACATGGGCGCTATCGCGAACCGGTCACAAATGGCTGAAGCCGCTTCCATCTCGCTCAGGGACGCCGTGAGCAAATCGCACGACAATTGTGGCTGGAGACCGGCAAAGGATTCCAGGCGCAGCTTCGGAGTGCGGTTGTAGTGGGCAAGATGGGCGCTGTCGCCGAGGGTGTTGCGGAAACTGAAAAAACGGCGCCAGTCGATGATCCAGTTTGAAGGTACCGGATAAATGCCGCCTGTGCCGCTCAACGCTTCAATCTGGCTGATTTCAACCGGCTTGCCGTCAAAATTCAGATTGATTTCATAGCTGTCGCGGCGCATTCCGGGCCAGATACACTGCATGGCCATCGCCCATTCCAGTTTGGATGGCGTGACGCTTGCCGCTTTGGTGTCGGAACTTGCTGCAGTGGCAATTCGAGGAAGAAAATCACGCAATACAATCTGGCGGAAGTGCCAGACAGTGATTTGACGGGCGAGATCAACAGGGTCGCTGCATTCCAGCGCGGCCAACCGGTCTGCAATCACATTGTGCAGTTTCATCCAGATCAGCTGGAATTGCGAAAACAGAAGATTGGCGTCATTACGCTGGTCGGCAATCGCTGCTCTGCCACCGCTGTCGCGCGGCAGGTCATGCGGGAGGTGGCGTGCTGAATGACCGGCGCCACCTGATATCTCGGTGCGCCCAATCCTGAAGCGCAAACCGCTTTCATCACTCAACGCAGCATCAATACCAGTCTTTGAGCCATAAATGCTGGAAAGATCGAGCGAGCTTTGCAACATGGATTTCTGTGGTGAGCCGGGGGCCCCAGTGGAGTCCCATGAAGCGTCATTGTGTATCATCCTTGCGAGCAGCGCATACCCTGCGGGCGTTACAGAATCGGAACGGGACTCGCCGACAGCGCCAACATTGCCGCGCTTGATCGCCGACACCAGCCGGCTTGCAAGCTTTCCGGCAGCCTGCGGTGTTCGCCCGGCTTGTCTGCCTTGTGATCGTGTCATGGCAATGCAATCCGAAATTATTGTGCGCGGTCGGGCGGATTGCTTTTGGAGGATGGACACGCTGTGCAATCCGCCCGCCGCGGCGTGACCGGCAGAGACGCGCATGAGTTGGATTCGCTCCTGCGAAAGTTTGCTCAGCTGCCAGTTCATGGTGATTCCCGAGTTCGTGTCTTGATGCCTTTTCGCATCCCATGCGGAATCCAGCGTGAATCCGCTTGAGGAATTTGGCTCCGCGGATTCACGCTGGATTCACGCGGTGTGGTGTCAGATGGCGGTTGGGGATGTGGGAAGTGTGCCGTTGCCCCAGCACACATTCTTACCCGGCAGGTAAAGACCTTGAATTTACAGCAGTTATTGCCAGATGTGCTAACAGGAAACATGTCTGGTGAACGTGGACGCAGCACTGAAAATCTGTTTTCCTTTGTGGCGGTGGGTTTCAAAGGGGCTGATCTGGTGCGCGCGCGTACAGCATTCAATCTGATGGGAACTTTTCAGGTGATTTCACCTGAAAAGGTCAACATCACGCCGCTTGGGCAGAAGGCAAGGGCCTTGCTGGCACTGGTGGCGACCGCAGATCACCATGAACGCAGCAGGACATGGCTGAGCGACAAATTGTGGAGCAACAGCGACGCGCGCCACGCCAATTCCAGCTTGCGCCAGGCCTTGCGCCAGATCCGGAAGAGTTTCGGCGTTAACGCGGATGATATCATCCATATCGACAAGCACTCCGTGCGGTTGATCTCTGAAAACATTGTCGTTGATGTTGAGAGAATAGCAGTTGGTGAAATTGCCATTGATGACAAGGCGTGGCCCGATTTTCTCGAAGGGTTGGATATTCAGGACGAGGAATTTGAGGAATGGCTTAGCGTTCAGCGTGCCTATTATGCTGAATTGCTGGCGACGCGACGCAGGTCTGAAGTCGCAGCGTTGAGCAATGGTGGCGATGTTGAATCTGTCCGCAATCATCGGGCAAAGCCTGCCATGCCGGTGGTAGCGGTTGCGCCGTTCAGGGAGAGGGGAAACCTTGATCTGGAGGGGTATTTCATTGATGGCCTGACTCAAGAAGTCATCGAACAATTGTCGCGAATTCGCTGGCTGTCGGTGATCGCGCGCGGTTCGTCCTTTGCCGCTTCCGAACCCGGACCGACATTGCTTGAGTTTGCCAGAGAACTGGCCGCGGACTACGTCGTCACTGGTGAAATTGGAAAAGGGCCAGGAGGGCTTCGACTCACTGTAGAGCTGATGAAATATCCCGCATCTTCCCTGGTGTGGTCGACAAGTTTCGAATTTGCGACACCAGGCGCGGTGCCGGACCTGGCGGGCATGGTGTTCGACATTGCAGGCAATATTGACAGCATGCTGGCCAATGCAGAGCAGGATGCAGCTCGCACTGAAAGCAGCACCGGCAATGAAGTGCGCGATCTGATCTGGCGTGGCCGCTGGCATCTGAACCAGTTGTCAAAAAACGATTCCGACATTGCCGAGCGATGTTTCCGCGCTGTGCTTGAAAGGGATCCCAACAACTCCGAGGCGCATGTCCAGCTAGCGTGGTCGCATCTTTGGCGTGCATGGATCCAGCGGGGAACGCGGGAGGAAATCCATGCCGGCCGACGGTTGGGCCAACAGGCTATCAAGCTCGATGGTTCTGATGGGCGCGGCTACTGGATTGTCGGCACGGCAGAAGCCTGGCTACTGAACCACAATGAAGCGATTGCCTATGTGGATGAAGCGGTGCGATTATCGCCGTCTCTTGCGATTGCGCATGCCCAACAGGGAACAAACCATCTTTTGATCGGCCAGCCCGACAAGGCACTGCCGTCCATTGAGACTGCCTTGAAACTCAGTCCAAAGGACAAGCAGGTGTTTTTCGTCCATGGCGAAAAGGCGATGGCCTGCTGGATGATCGGAGATCATGAACGGGCACTCGCGTCGGCCCGCCAGGCAATCATGCTTAGGCCTTCCTACTGGTATGCGCATCTGGTGCGCTACCTCGCATACCGTTCACTTGGGGATGCCCGGAACATGAATATTGCGCGCAAGCAGTTGCTGGAATTGCGCCACGGTTTATCTGCTGCCGATATTCGCTGGTTGCCTTTCAAGGACCGGGATCTCATCGAGTTTTTTGTCCGGAGCCTCGAGTTTGCCTGGCCGGATCATTGATTGTGACTGAGTATGCGGGATGGGGGCAAGCCACGTCGGTTGCCTGAATTTCCTGACAAGGTGAAAGAGTAATCTGCAACACTTTCCCGACGGGTTTGGGCATGGCTTACGTTTCCAAATACACCAATAAATACAAACTGTTGAAGGAATACTCGCAAAAGGAACGGGAGAATGTTCCGGACTTGCGGGAAAAGCACTTCGATCTTGAGACAGCCTATGCGCAGGGGTTCTTCACCCGGATTTTCCTCGCGTTCTACAACCGGTTCAACCGGGCAGTGATTCTGCCCTTGCTGATGTTGACCGGGTGGAAATTGCGCTGGCCGTTCACCTGGGTGGTTCGCTACGACACTGTCGTCAAGATCCTGTCCGCCCCGGAAGTTTTTAACGTTCCGTTTGGCACGGAAATGACCGACATGGGTGCTGGCACCAATTTCGCACTGGGCGATGATGGTGAGCTGCATGCGCGTCAGCGCAAGATCATGATGGAGCTGTTTTCGGACCCGGCAATCGTGGAAAATGTCATCAAGGCAACGCGCTTTGCCGGTGAAGCGCTGCTCGAAGACAGCGGCGGACAGGTCAATGCGGTGCGTGACTTCATCACGCGCGCAACGACCCATGCCTGTCTCGACACCTATGGCATGGTAGTCGACAACGCGGATGATTTTGCCGAATATTCAATGTCGGGTTCGGCGCTGCTGTTTGCCGATCCGTTTGGGGACCCGAAATACCGCAGGCAGGCTCTGATTGGTGCCAAACGGTTGCGTGAGATCATTCGCGGGAATGTTCGCCGCATATCGGTTGATCTGGACGCCGGCAGGAATGTGGGCAATGGCATGCTGGCGAAGCTTGTCGCCAAGGCCAAGGCTGATCCGGAATCAATTGGCGGGGTCGGTGCCGATTTCCAGAAGGCGGTCCAAGAAATCACCGCGATGATGCTGGGGATGACCACCGGTTTCGTGCCAACCAATGCGCTGGGTGCCGAGCATGTGCTGGAAGAATTGTCTCGCTGGCCGAAACAGTTCGAAAATGCCAGAAATCTTGCGCAAAAGGTGAGAGAGGAGGGTGAGGGATCTGCGGAAGCGCGGGCGGAACTGCACGATCTTCTGCTGGAGGCCGCGCGTTTGAACCCGGCACTGTTTCCCGGCCAGTTCCGCCATGCCAATGGCGAGAATGACGGTGAAGGCCTGCTGGCCAAACTGGGTTTCGAGGATGATGAAACCATCATGGTTTCCACCGGCATGGCCCTGCGTGACCCGCGAAAATTTCCGTCGCCGGGCAGTTTCAGGCCGGGGCGTTTCAGGGGGGAGAAAGCACCTTACAATCTGCTCTTCGGTCACGGTTTGCATGCCTGCATTGGACAGTTCGTGGCGATGGAAGTGATTACGGAGCTGTTTGCGACCCTCTTCTCACGCAAGGATATACGTTTTGCCTCGGATCGCCCAAAGATGAAGCGGGTGGGGCCGATCCCGTGGCAGCTCGACATGGTCTTCGAACCGGAAACAGGTGACGCGCGACGCGTGATGATCACTTCGGCCATTCCGCTCAAGCCTGATGCCGATGAACCGGCCTTGCGGAGACTGCTGCAGGACTGGATGCGTGAAGATGCCCTGAAAAGCAAGATTGACACATGTGGCATTGTCCATTTCATGAGTCTCAATGTGGTGGATCTCGGTGAGGAGGGAAGTCCGCGCTGGACGTTGCTGGTCGAGATCAATGCAGACGGTACGGCTGCCGGTGTGATTAGCCGGATCATGGCGGAATGTGGCGAACAGCTTGAATTGCTCGAGCCATGGCTCGCTTACAAGCCGATGCAGGGCAACAAGAAGCAGGACCCATCGTCCGGCATCGCCGGACGGATCATAGATCACATGGTCACGTTCCAGACTTATCCATTTGGTGCAATCGGTTTGAACTTTGACGGATCGGGCGAATTTTCAGCCAATCAGTTGGAAAAGGAACAGGCGCTCTACAACTGGGTCAGGGACAATGTGATTTCGAGCGCAAACCGCAACATGACCACCGGTCACGACAGTTTGCTTGGTGCTGCACGGGCGATCATCAATGATCCGGCAAGCAATGCAGGTGACTTGCGCAAGCTGCTGATCCGTCCATCGGCGAGGCGGCCGGAGTTCTCGCGACGACCATCTTCCGATTTCAACACTTTCCTTTTACGGTTTTTTACTGGTGCTCCGTTCAGCACAGCTGCTGTCGCTCTATTGGTGTTGACCATAATCGTACCCGCCGTGCTACTGGCATGCGGCAAATGGGCGAAAGTCCTGCCCGCTTATGTCGATACGTGGATGGTGCCGCTATTGCTGCTGTTGACCGGGATTATCGGTTTCGTGGTGGTATTGCGCCGCCATGAGACAGTCCTCGACAAGCCGGATGACCGGTTTGCGTCTCCCGACCACATGCGCAAGATATTGGCGGGCGAGGACCTTGCCGGATATGCGCAGAACCATCTGACCTCTGTCAGCCAGATGAAGCCGGGCAATTTCCGGCTGATAACCATGGCGCTGGCGATGTTCATCATCAAGCGGATGGCGCAAATCTGGTTCAAGAAGGGTTTTGTCACCGATTTCAGCACTATCCATTATGCAAAATGGTTCCGTCTGCCGGGTACTCGCAAGCTGATCTTCCAGACCAATTACGATGGAAGCTGGGAAAGCTACCTGGAAGATTTCGTGACCATGGTGCATGGTGGCCAGACGATGGCCTGGAACAATGGCGTGGGCTTTCCGCGCACCAACTGGTTCTATCTTGACGGAGCGCAGGACGGAGACCAGTTCAAGCGGTGGGTCCGGCGCCAGCAGGTGGAAAACCTGTTCTGGTACAGTCGTTTTCCGCAACTGACCCTGGCCCAGAAACAGATAAATGCACTGGTACGGGACGGGCTGGCACGGGCGCGTTCTGCTTCCGAAAAGGCGGGATGGGAGGCACTGTTCGGCTCGACGCAGAAAGCTGCCACCACCATGGAGACCAACCAGGTCCAAACGCTGCTGTTTGGCGGGCTAGGCAAGCATGAATGCGGTGAACTGATAGCCGTCGCCTTTGACCAGGCTGGTCGCAAGCGGGCCGGCGAATGGATTTCGCAATTGTCACGCAACTGGTTCAGCGCGGAAACTGCCAATCCGTTTGGCGAAGTGAAAGCACCCGGCATAGCCTTTGGTGACGCTTATCCTGATGCGCCGGTACGGTTTGTTGCGTTCTCGGCGGCGGGGCTCGAACATCTGGGTGTCGAGGGCAATACGGAAGGTACGGGCCTTTCGACATTTCCTGCAGCTTTCTACATGGGGATGGCTACGCGGGCGGCAATTCTGGGGGATGACGTGCCGGGTGCTGCGGGAGCCTCGCAATGGCAATGGCGTGATGCGGGTGAAAATGACGATAGCAATATCTGCCATGCGGTACTGCTGCACTATGCCCGTAATGACAAGGAACTGGGGGAGCTTTCAAACCAGTTGGAATATGAGGTCAGGCAATTCGGTTTGCGGATTGTCAGGCGGATCGCAATGCCGACAATAGCTGGAGCAAAACACAAGGAGCCGTTCGGTTTTCGTGATGGCATTTCGCAACCTGTGATGAGTGGAACCCGCAATTCCAGGGCAAGCAGTACAGCGCGTGACAATGTGGTCGGGCCGGGTGAATTCATTTTCGGTTATCGCGACACGCGCGGCTACATTCCGCCAAGCCCGCAGGTTTCGGTGTCTGCGGCAGGCGCGGACATTCTGCCGATGCCGCCAGAGGCCATTCCCGGCGATGACCCCCAGTTTGACCATCCGCAAGCTGGCGACATGCGCGATATTGGCCGTAATGGCAGTTTTCTGGTCGTGCGCCAGCTGGCGCAAGACAAGGACGCATTTTCAAGATTTTGCGAGGAAGCAGCGAAAAATGCGCCCGGTGCACCCACCGGCAAGGGCAGGAACGCACAATACTGGCATATCGCCGAGACCGAGCGGGTGAAGTCGAAAATGTTTGGTCGCTGGCCGGATGGCAGCAGCCTGACGGCGTGGCCGGTGATGTCAGCCTCCCGCCACAACCGGCTGAAGCTGCATGACCTTGTAGCCGAACGGTTGGCCGCCACGGCTTCGAAGAAGACTGCAAAGGGTCTGCCATTCGAACGCGATGGCGTAGTCTGGGATGAAAAACAGTGGCAGCGCTTCCTTGCCTTTATTCAGGAACCGGAAAACGCGGCCAGGATTGGCGACATTCCCGGAGAATTGCTGCGCGATCCTGTGCCAGAGCTGGAGCTGCACCATGGTTCGGATGATCCGCAGGGGCAATTCTGTCCTCTCGGGTCGCATATCCGGCGCTCCAATCCGCGAGACAGCCTTCGACCCGGCAATCCCGTTCAGACGGAAATCAACAATCGCCACCGGTTGCTGCGACGTGGGCGGCGCTATGCCGACAACGGCGAAGAGGGCACGCTGTTCATGTGCTTCAACACCAATATCGAGCGGCAGTTCGAGTTCATCCAGCAGACATGGGTCAATTCCCGTGCATTTCACGGCATGCGCAACGCGCCAGATCCGATTGTTGCGGCCAAGGTCGAAGGCGACGTCTTCACAATCCAGGGCGCTTCGGGAAACCGCGAGATCGCGCTGGACGGGAAGGACGGCACGAATGATCCGATGGCGAATTTCGTTACCATGCGTGGCGGTGGCTACTTCTTCATGCCGGGAAGGTTGACGCTGGAATGGCTGGCGCGGCTGTCACAGGACGGGTGAGGGAGCAGTCAACCGTCCGAACTCCCGGAGAAACCGAAAATCCGGAATTTGTTCCAGCGTCCATTTCTGCGATCGGCGGGATCGGGAGTATTTTCCAGTGGTTCATCGCTTCCAGCAGCCGTATCGACCAATTGGGAGTGCGGGAAACAGAAGCGGTTTCCTTTCGGCCCGAAAATAGCACAAAGGAAAGGATCAGCCGCGAGATAGGGGTGCCAGTTTTCCTTGGCGCTGCCTTCTTTGTCATCGGTTGTCCCCGCGTAGAGGGCAGGGTCGTCTTTGAAGACAAGGTTGGCCCCGCCCGTCTCGTTCAGGAAGCCGTGGCTCGACACGGCAATGTGATGCACCGACACCCCCTTGGGGTCATTGCCTTTGGCGGCGGTGTCGTAGCGGTCCAGCATTTGTGCCGTTTCATGGTGGCTTTGCAGCAATGTTCTGAGAATCTGAAAAACCAGTTCCGGCTGGTGGGCGATATCAGCCGCATTGTGCTTGAACGGAGCCAGGAGCAGGTCAATGCGCGACCAGGCAACAATAATCCTGCGCAGCCTGGATTTTTCCTGCCTTGTGGTCTTGCTCAGGAAAGTCTGGAACTGCCTGACATGTTCCCTTTCCTTGAAGCCAATGGCAGGAACAACCATGACAATTGCATCAGAACTCAAAACAAAATTCTGGAATGCCAATGCCCGCTTGAGTGGTCCCTTCAAGTCCTCATTGGGATTCTCGCGCAATTCCTTTTGCAGATCGGAGACCTGGCTCCAGTATTTGGTGTCACTCATTTCACCGCCGGTATCCACGATCTCCACTTCCGCCGAGAGTGGATTGGCAGAACCCTTGCTGTCGCGGGTGAAGTTGAATTTTCTGGCTATCGATGCGTCTCCGGCCGTGTTCTTGAATTCGTTGTTGAACTGCAGCAAATATTCCCGCACCTCGGAATTCATGTGCGCAGCGCCGGTGAACTCTATTTCGCCATCGTCGTGAGCATCAGCTGCGACAACCCTGAACTCATCCCCTTCAGGAAAACCGTGGGAGTTCGCAGGAAAGTTGATGCATTGACCCATTGACAGGATAAGCCCCGTCTTGCCTGCGCTCACAGGTCCGATCACAGTAATTCTGGATGTTTGCATTTCACAGCCTTGCAGTTTTTGCCATCCGTGTTGTAACTGTAACTTATTGCCGAATTTTGTTTTTTTCGCAATTCGTGAAGGGGGCGTCCGCAAGCTTTGCGGTCAATTGGGGAAAGCGCAAACTTGATGGACCAACTGCCGTTTTCAGTGTTCTGGGACAAGGGCAACACAGTCATCATCGCGTGGGACTGGGTGAGCGAGGCGGTCACTGGTCCCAAAGTCAAGTCAGTACATTTTTTTGCCGAACTGCCAAATTTGCCGCCGGGATTGGGAGGCAATGCTGATGGCAATGATTTTGAGGCTTTTTCGTATCTGACCAGCGTATTTGTCGAACGCACTGACAGTGGGTTGCAATATTTTTTCTCAGGCGAAACGGTTATCAACACCGTGCATGCTCTGATTGAATATTTCGATGGTCAGTTTGTGGAGCATGTTTTCACCTATCAAACATCCAATGGCGGCAACCAGCAGTCGGGAGACCAGCAAACCGGCGATTATTTTCCCCTGAAATCGCTAAACATGCACCTGGGCCTGATAGAATATGTTGCTGACCCCGGCAAGTTGTGGCCCTTGGTCAAACTTCAATCCGATCTGGCTTCGCCCGATGAAAAACTGCCCGGCGAAGTTGCGAGGTGGATACGGGAGTTGTCAAACAACCAGCCGTTGGTGCGCCACTGCTACACGCTTTCGAGCGAGGGTATGAGCCAGGCTGGTTCACAATCATCACCGGGGCACGAAGCCCATACTGCACTCAGGCTGTCTCATCCGGTTGAGGATCTGGAAATCCGCTCCTGTTTCATTCATTCGCGCCGGCCTTTGGGAGGGGCGCGAAAGCCGGATTTGTCTGCAGTCCAGCGAAGTTTTGAAAAAGATGACCGACTTTCGCTATTGCTTCGATTGGAAGGCCGGTTGCAGATGCTTTCTGCGGACTGGCTGGATCGCATAGCGGTTTTTGCAATTCATGATTCATGGTTGCGCTCCCGCAATGCTTTCAAGCAGACAAAGGGTAACAGCAACCAGGTTTTTGATTCCCTGTTGGCCAATCTGCGCGAGTTTTTGGACGAAGAATGGATAAGGGAAAATCTGTTTCCGCCAAACGCGGATGCTGGCGGACAGAAGGACCACCATGACCATATCTCTGTATTGACACTGGCGGAACTGGTCGAGCTGGATGAAGGCGCAATTCTGCCGAGGCCGGGGCAGGATTTCCTTCAGTTGGATATTTCCCGCGCATTTGGTGCGCTGGCTGCTGGTGACAGATTCGGCATTGTTGGCAATCGCAACATCAAGCAGGTTTTGTCATGGGGCGGCAACAGCAGCCGACTGATGCATTCCAGACAGGGAATTGAAAATCCGGCCGCTTGTTTTCGTTTGTTGAGCAACGGAATTGTCGAATGCACAGGCGCTGAAGCGAACAATGACGAGATCCACTTTGCCAGACGGAAAGCCGATTCGAAGGTCAATGCCGGCATTTCTCGCTGGAACAGCGCATATTCCGGAAACCAGACCTTCTCCATTCGGCTTCCGATTTTTCAGGAAGCGAGGGAGTTGGCGCAGGGTTTCAACCTGATCAGCGAGGCGTATTCGCTGGTATGCGATTTTCCAGCTCCCTCCGAGAGTGAAATTGCCGGTTCCTCCCTTCTCGAAGTAATTTCCTATTTGAGCCTGCTTGAAGTCGCGGAAGCATCTTCGCAACAGTATCAGAAGCGAATGGCGGTGGGCGATCTCGCGCGTCACAAGAAGTCAGGTGGCGTCGAACATGCCTTGGTTTCACTTGGATATGCACTAAATGAAAAATATGTCGGGCAGGTTGGGCGCGGCAGCTTGAACACCTGGTCGCTGGTCATGGCCGAGCTAGGCATATCGTCTTCTGAAGCCGCGGCCTTTCGGGGATGGGACAAGCTCAGCGTAGCCGAGTTCGTGTCACTGATTGAAGATCCCGACAATCGTGCGGCAATAGTGGCGGCCAGGTTGTTGCCGACGCCAGGTGTGAAATTTGATGCCGGGCAATATCTGAAGAAATGCCGGAATTTCAGGATCCGGTTGGGCAAGGCGGACTATGAACCGGCCATTGCATGGGGGCTTGAGCAGGCGCCCAAGAGTGAGGGACACAAACTCGCTTCCTCGCTGGAAGGCAGCGTGAAAGGTGCAGATGGGTGGCTTCAAACAGGCGTCCATGATGATCTGGAACGGCTGTATTTTCTTTCAACCGAACGTCAAAGGGAAACCATCGACAAGGTTCGGGCAGGGCTCGAAAAACTCGGCGGCAAGGCCGGGCTGGCAGTTGGAGGATCAACTCCCACGAGCGGGAAAGATGATCCCCAGGCACAAGCAAAACAATGGTATCAAAAGCTTGTCGAAATCGGTGAGCAGTTTGATCAGGAAGTTTCCGGGATATTTGACGGGCCAGACAATCAGGAAATTGGAAGCCAGACATGGCGCCTGATTGCAACACAATTGCAAGAGCATTTCATCAAGAAGACATTACCTCAACAAATCGGCTCGTTGATTGGTGACGTCGAAAAATGGGCAGGCGCGGTTGATCTCGTAGGGAGGTTCCAGCGAAACAAGGCTCACGGGCTGGAAGATCGGCACCTGCATGACCGGATATTTGGTCTGTTGCGGCGGATTCCCAACAGTTCGCCTGCACAATCGGGGCTTTGGTTCGAGGGGGCTTCGAAACTGCAGAACCTGGACACTCACATCCAGGGTGAAGTTGGTCGCATTTTTGGGGCCGCATCCTTGCTCGACTTGCCGGAAAATCTTCCTGATCGTGATGCGGTACTTACTTATTGTCGCGTACTGGTTTGCCATCGGGTAACGAAGGACCTTGATACGGTGACGGCCTCAATCGAGGAAGCGGCATTGGAGCTTGGCAAGGCTGGCAAGCTGACACAGGAAATATCGCAACAATTACTGGCAGTCCGATGGTTGCGAAATGCACTGCCGCAAAGTCTGGGTAAAATGTATTCGCATTGCGAGACTGCACTTGCCGAACTTGCAGCTGTGCCTGCCTCTGCGAAGTCCGGAAAAGTCAAAGGCCTTGCGAATTACGATCTTGATTTCAGCAGCCTGTCTCGTGCGGAGAAGCAATCATGAGCCAATCCGGTGTCGCAAATGGCAATCATGAAAACCTGCCGCTGATCAGATTGGAGGACAGCAGGTCCGATCCCGATGGCATAACCCTGGAAGTCGATTTCGATGCGCTGTCCGGGTCTGTGCCCATTGCAAAAGTGATCGTTTCGCGCAGCAGTCTCAATCGAACACGAAATGGCTGGCTTCAATTGAAAGTTGAAGATTCTGATGCCATCGAACCGTTCTGGCTCACAGAAAATGGAGACAGGGCAGGCATCGAGATCGAGGCGAGGCACGATCATGACCCTGTGCTGGCAGTGGATGGCGACAAATTGCGCGAGGCATTGCAGGATAGCCTCGGGTCCACTTTCGAGCCAGGCAGTGTCCGCACCGATCTTTCGTTGCGGTTCCTGGTAAACCGCAACAACCAGGCAAGGCAATGGGTGCCGGTCAGTTTCACGGTCAATGGTGTGACGCAGCCGGCACCTGGCGAAGCCAGGGTCAGGATGGACCGGGTTTCGGTGAATGAGGCTGACCTGTCACAAGGGGCACCGGCTGGCGAGATCAGCGTCCGGGTTCCCCAGAGTATTGCACTTGGCAGCGCAGCCGGTTTGGCATTCGAAGTCGAGATCAGCTGCCCTCAGCCGTTGGAAGCATCCGAGTTGCCGCTTGGCCTGGTGCCGGTTGCAAGTGCTTTGGATCTGGTGGTGGAGGGGAGCGGAAATTCCGCTGCCAATGCGCCCCAAGACGCGCAAGTATTTCATTTCACCATTGCCGACCCCAGGGCGTTGGCCGTTCAGGGCGGGTTCGCGTTGCAGATTGTGGCAAATGCCCCGGTATTGACATCGCCTGGCGGGGAACTGTCGAGCGAGGGCCATCTGGAGATCCGCAAATTTCCTGTGTCAGTTGCCGCATTCTGGCGTGACCAGGCCGGCAGACGACTTGAACCATGGGCAATAACAGGGGGTGATGCGGCCATTACGGTTGTCACAGACAAGCGTGACTGGGCGACCATCACGCTTGAAGGCCAGACAGTTCATGTGCTTCGCGATGATGCAAGAACCGAGGTGCAACTGGAAGGATTTGAAATCTCGGTCCCCGCCCGCATTGACGCTTTGGGACATGCCAATATTGATGAGCTGAAACTGCGCATTGCAACCAATGCAAAGCTTGCCACTGCCGTGGTCTTCGACATTTCCGTGATGAACAGGCAAGGCCGCGAAATTTGCCGACTTGACGATTATTGGCACGAGCACCTGTTTTCACAGCAGCAGTTTGGCAGTGAATCCGGCGTTGTGGCGAGCCACAACATTGAACTGGCACAGCCAATCATGGAGCGGGAAGTCAGGGAATTCCTGCGCAAGGAGATGGAAACATCCAGCCGCCTGCCTGAACTTGATTGCCGCATCCGCGTCCGCAAGGCGGAAGTTGCACAGGACGAGAATCCGCTCGGCTGGTTGCCTGATATTTCGTTCGCAATCAGATTTGCACAGGAAAGTGCGTTTTGGCCGATTTGCATTGATGTGGGTATGTCTGCGACTTCGATCTGGATTGAGAAGCCTGTCCCGGACAATGGCATGCCGGTCTTGCAGCAGGTCGTGCTGCCGGTGACGCTGGGCGCAATGCATGGCGAGCTGGATGCCACCCATGACGAGATGACGACACCCGATAGCGGAGGAAAAGGGGGGTTTCTGCTGCCCAGCCATATTGGTATCGGATCAAGGCATGGCATCCGGACCCGGTTCCTGCCGCTCAGCATGGGCAATCTTGAATTGGCATTAAACGATGAACCGTCAACCAGGGCCAGGCTGAAACAGCTTGACCGGCATCTGGACATTTCGGTGCCGTTTCCCAACCGGTCCTACATGAACGAACCAGATGCGATCTTCATTGATGACATCAAGCAGCGAATGACGACGGGCCAGTCGACCATTTACCTGGGCAGGCAAGTCTGGCGGCGTGATGGCAAGACGGACACGATGAAGCGGCAATCCAAGGTTTTTACCCATGAATTGCTGGGCGATTATCTTGATGAGTTAGTGAGCCTGTATGTGTCGCGGTTCATTCTGGGTTATTCGAACAATGCGCAAACGCCTGTGGATGTTGATGATCCTGAAATTCGCCGGATAATATCCAATCCGAAAATTGTGCTCACGCACCCGGCAGGAATCGGTGAGGAGCAACTTGGCATTTACCGTCTTGCTGCCCGTCCGCTATCGCGAAAGATCAGTTCAAGGCATTTCGAGGTCGATGACACCGGCGGCAATGAGGCGTTGGATGACCCGATGCTCATTCTGGAGTCAGTTGCGTCTGCCCGTCATGTCATTGACCAGTTGGGCAGCGGGCTCGGCCAATTCTGCGATGATGAAGGGAAATCCCGGCTGGTGTCGCTCGACATTGGTGCTGGCACCTATGATGTATCGATCCTCGAACTTGAAGCTTCGGGACCGGTTGTCGGATTTGATGTCGTTCAAAGTTTTGGGCTCGGTCTGGCAGGCGAGAAACTCGATTCGACCTTGCTGGCCCGAATTGCCGCGATTTTGACAGAACTGTTTGATGATCATGTTGTTGAGGGTCAATTCGGGGTGTTGACGCCAGACATCCGGCAGATTCTGGCGGAGGAAACCCAGTCTGTGGCTCCCGCGGCTGCAAGGCTGCGTTCCCAGTTGAAACGGCAATTGCGAAGAGGCAAGGCTCGCTTGTCGGCGCAGATCATGAAAACTGGTCCGGCAGAGTATCGGTGGCTGGACGAACACACCCTTGATATCCTTATCCATGAAAAACAGGAGATCGAAGGGCTGGTCGAATTCGATATTACCGGCAGCAAGAGCCGGATCAATCGTTATCAGATCAATGGAATAACGGTGATCCTGCACCAGCTTGCGGCAGGGGAAAACCTTCCAGGGGAGGAGGGTGACCAACGCGGCGCAAGGCTCTATCTCCGACTGGGCCGCGATGCCTTTGATGACAGGCCATGGCGTGAGGAATCCGGGCGTTCCACTTGCGCACAGGTGGTCGAGGCGCTCGGTGAAATCATTCCGGAAATTGCACTTCAGACCGCGTTCAACAGCAAGGACCAGCGGCCGGTCAACGTCATTGCCACCGGACGCACGAGCCTGTGGCCACTACTGTATTCAGCCATAGCTGAAACGGTTTCAAACTGGCCTGGCGAAGCAAGGATGTTGAGGTCGGTACCTTACTCGCCTCAAGAGATGAAAATTGCAGTTGCCAGCGGTGCGAGCCTGATCGCGCGTGATTCCAGGAACTTGCAATTGCGTCCGACAAAGCGAAACCCGGTTGCCATCATAGAGCTTTCAATTCGTAGCGGCGGAATAGATGCATCTGGAAAAATCGAGAACATTCAGTCGCCAATTGCTGTACATTATCTCCAGGATGACTCATCTGCCGGCCAGAGAGCGGCGGGCGATCAGATTGACGGAAATACGCACCACAGGACGATGGTAAAGGACATCAATGTCCGTGACCGGTATTTGATCGGCAGGGCTATTCCGGGCCTCGACACCAATGATCGCCTGGCTCGATTGCAGGCTGTTGATCCACTGGTGATCGTGCATTCGCCGCTCACGGGGCAAGCCATCCAGAACCGGGTCAAGAATAACATGCTTGTCGCTCAGACCAGCTTTACCGGCAGAGACCGTTTGAGCATCGTTCTGGAAAGCGAGGGCCAGTTCAGGCGCAGATACAATGTTGATGGCGACAGGATCAGCTTGCGGTCATCGACTTGATAATCTGAAAAAAAGCCCAGCAAAAACAGGGCCGGGGAGCCAACAATGTTCTTGACCATGACAAAGCCAGAGATTGCCGCATTTGTTGCAGTGTGTGGGCTTTGCCTGTTGGCAGGTGTTCTGCTTTGGCTGCGGCGAGCCCGTAAAAACACGGATAGTGGCGCTGAACGGGCTTTCCTCAACAGTTTCAACGCCATTTTTTCGCAAAGCGTCGTTGATCTTGAGGAGGCGCGGCAAAGACTGCCGTTGATCGCACAACAGTTTTCGCAAAAGCCTGACGGGTCAGCCTCGGGAAACAGTGAGATCGGGGAGAGGCAGACATTTGGCGATGGTGGCGAAGTTGCTCCCGATGGCCTTGTGCTGGCGGCTACACAAAGGCTGGGCTCTGCTCTGGAAGTCGGGTTGCAATTGGCTGCCAGTTCCAGGTCATGGCCCCAAGTCGAGGAGCGGTTGAGGATTGCGACGAAGCTGCGGCAGATTCTGGAATTGTTCAGGAAGATCGAAACGGAGGACGCCAGGGGAAATTCAAATGATGCTGACCGGGTCATCGATCTTTGCTTTGCTGAAGGTGGCTTTGATCCGCTTTTGGCACTTCCCGGTTTTCTGGATGCATATTTTCGAAGGGACAGTGGATTTACCGCATTGCGCTCTGCGACAGCCGTGATGCAGGCGCATGTCATGTTGTTGGGTTTGCGCCGCAAGATTGAAATCGATGTGCCGCAACCGCTCGTCATCATCTCGAGAAACGATCCGCGAATTTCCGGCAATGACGTTCGCCAGATATCCAGAATTGATACTGTTTCGGCGATTGTGGATCGTATCAGCGTATCCATTCATCCTGACCAGGCACTCGTTGTCGATTGCCCTGTCGCGCAGGTAATCCAGAATGGCCAGCTTCTTCGAAAAGGGGTTGTGGTGGTTTACAGCAGGTCTGCTTGGGTGTGATGGTGGCAATGCAACGCAAAATGGTGAACATGGCATGACTATCGGGGAGCGCATAAACCTGCTTGCATATGAGCCCCGCAAGCGGGCAGTGGTAAGCTATGAATTGACCACGCAAAACATGAAAGGCGGCGCCGAACTTGGCGTGGCCAGTCTTTCGGCGAATGATATCTGGAAGTTGAGTACGCTCAAGACGCGCATTGTGCCATATGGCGAAAGGATACGCATTGCCTCGCTCAAGCAATTCATGGAGACCGAAGACCAGGCCATGGCGGTCGTCAACAATGGCCGCGACCTTGAATCGATGTGTATACCTTTTTCAAATTTGCAGCTGCTCAGTGGTTTCAACAGTGAGGTTTCAAGTCGCCAGTTTGCGCTGGATCTGAAAGCGGCTCTGCAAAACGAATATTCAGCCTTCGTCGATGACAATCCCGGGTTTCGGTGCGGATTTCATTCCAGTCTTGACCTGGCGGAGGACGTGGCACTGCTCTACACGGGTTATGGCGTTTTCGAGCCGCTCGACGATGAGCAGCCGGTGGGCACGATAGCTGTGGTTTTCGAGGGTGAAAAACCGAAACTGGAAGTACCATTGCTGCCCGGGGACAGGCCTGCCGGCTTTTACAGGGGACAGACTGGTCTGGCGTTTTCGGTTTCGCGAGAAATATCACCAGCCACTGTTCCAGGACTGCCGGACAACGCATTGTTTTTCCTCGGAAAATTTCCGGGTGAGGAATATACCGGCAAGACCACGCGAAGCCAAAGACTGGAAATGGTTCATGAACCGGTCCGGATTTCGGGTGAACCCAATCCATCGGGTGGCGAGCTGGTGACTGTGGTGCCGGGACCGGTATTGGCGTCAACGGAAGGATGGGATGGCTGTTGGCAAGTCATTGTCCGGCAGAAGACTGCGTTCACTGTCTATTACTCGCTTGATTCACGACCATCGCGCCTGTTGCGGATCAGGCCGCAAAGTGGCCCGCATTTTTCGATCGAAGGGTTTGTGCCAGGCCCGTTCGTGGACGAATTTGACCGCTTCTGGCTGGAACTGACCGAGCAATTCGGCAATGAGGCAGTGCTGGCGAATTCATCGCTTTGTACATCGATGGAAAACCTGATTGCCGATACAGGCGCGCAGGAAAGCTTCTTCTGGCAAGACAACAGCTTTGGCAAACGGAAACCGGCACCTTATATCGTCGTGAACGGGAAACGACATGATGTCTTGCGGCATCCAGGCCTTGGCTATTTCAAGCTGCCGATGCCTGGTCAGATGATCGGATTCAAGCCACCGGAACGTGGAGAACAGCAACAGGATCTGTTCAGCCTCGATTGGCTTGACCATGCCTGCAAAATTGAATTCATCAATGATGATGTTATCACGGGTCTGGCAACAGCGCTGGGAAGAGCGGGCGCAGTTTATCTGATCCGCGACGAGGGCAGTAGTTTGAATTTGGCGTCCAGCGATGCCCTGCTGCTAGCCATATCGGCGGACGGCGAAACTTGCGAGCCGGCAAGATCGATCCCGCTGGAAACCGGAACACGGTTGATCATGGGCGGCATGATCGTGCAGTATCACGACAATTGAACATTTCCCGCAATTCCTGATTGTGGAACTGAACGAAAGACGATTATTGGAGAACCGGTGTGAGACGTGCAGGAAACAGAACGGGCAAGATTGCTGTTGCTGTTTTGGCGGTAATCGCGGCACCGTTGATGGTCGTCTACTTCCTGTCAGGTGAACTTGCAGAAATTGACGTTTGGAAGAAGGAAGTCACTGTCGTCAGGGCGTCACAGGATTCCGAAGCGCTGCTGAAGAGCATGTATCAGGCGCAACTTGTTCAATTCGACCACAACAAACCCGAATTCTCCCATGATCCGTGCGAAGCACTGGTCGACGACGGGGTGGCACATCACGGAAATCTCGGGGATGGCAGTGTCCGCGCGTTGTTGTCCGAATTTTGCGGATCCACTGGTGGCAAGGCGATCAAAACCGAAATCGCCGATTGGAACGCGTCTTTTGGCATTCTTGCTGTTCGCGACAATGGTGAACGCTCTGCCAATTGTGCAGATGACAATCGCGAAACGGGCAGGGTGCTGACCCTGGGATGCAGGCCGTCTCGGTGGCAGGTGGTGAGGGCCGCAGACGCCAACGGACGGACCGCTGCTGTCCAGACTGTTCGCCGTTTTCCGCCGCATCGCGCATTTGGCCACATCGCCCGGCGCGGCGGCGTGCAGTTCTCCGACTGGCTGATGGTTTCCAACAGCGAGGCTGTTCCTGACCCGGATGCTGTTGCCGACTTCGTCTTGTCGAATACCCTATCAGGAAATGATGAGGCGATTTTGATCGACCTAATCGGTGAACCGACCGCAATGGTCATTGGCAAGGACCGATTGGTGATTGGCGAGCAGTTGTCGAGCGGTAATGAGCGCGATTTCAGGCTTGGCGGTGTCAATGGTTCGATAATCCTCCTGTGTGGAAAATCCGGTCCGGAAGGTGGCCAGCCAAGTTGCGCAACGGCCCCGGGTCTGGGGGAGGCGCATTCCTGGCGGATCAGGATCGGAAAGCTTGCCAAGAACGCCAAGATTGATATCGCAATTACGGCACGTTTCTCGCAGAACCTGCCCGACGACCTGCTTGCCTTCAACAAGGCGGTTGGCGAAGGGAAGGACGCAGCCCCGGTGAAACTGAAGCGCAGCGACCATCTGGGAATAACATGTCGCTTGCAGGGACAGGGTAACGTAGTCTGCGAACCGGAATGGTCGATCAGCGAACAGTTGGAGCAACTGGAGCGCAAACGCTATCGGCTGCTGCTGTCAGACAAGCGCGAACTCATTGACGCCGACGGACGCACGACCAATCTGACTTTTGACCTTGGGCTGGCTGCGCTGGTCGGGTTTTCACCGCGCGACAATGGTTCGCTGTCTGCTGGTCTGGCCAGGCTCAAACTGGATGAAGACACCGACTACACATTGACCATTAATCCTGAAATTCAGGCTGCGGCCCTGAAGTCGATAGTGGCAGCGGTTGAGAAGAACGCGCCGACAGCGTTCCGGCGGGCAAATGCGCGAGGGGCCATGGTGCTGCTTGACGCTGGCGACGATGAGGCCACACGCGGTGATGTGCTGGCGGTTGCTTCGGTGCCGCTGTTCCATCCGGGCCTGAATGAGTGGGATCTGGTAGCACTGGCCGAAGCGGGTGGGGCAGTCAATCCACTGGCCGGACATGCCTGGCGCCAGAGCGACGTGCATGCAACACCGGGTTCATCGTTCAAGACGATATCCGGACTTGCCGGAATTGAGGCGGCAGCCAATGACATATCGCTTCAGGAAGTGATACTGGGCAGCATTTCACCTGATGAAGCCAAGCGGCGCCTGGGGGGCACCGGCGACCGGATTGTGGTCCAGGACAGGGGGATCAAGGACTTCACGATTTCCGGCGCCTTTGCAAAGGCTGTCAAGGATCCTGCGAAAAGCCATTGTCCGGACGCCAGTCCAGTGCAGACGCAGATGAGCGTTTGTGAAGCGCTTATTGTTTCGTCCAATCCCTGGTTTGCGGGGCTTAACCTCACTGTGGATGGTGCCGTCGCCAATCGAAAGGATGCCGGCACAACTTCCAATCTGGCGAAGGTTGTGGGGTCGATGTTTCCGGTCCTGACACCCGCTGACAAGGGGCAGGCTGGCTGCAACCAATGCCTGGACCTCACCTGGGGAGCGATCCCTTCTGCCAGGACGCAGCTTGAAGCGATCGACATTCCGATGGTGAGCAATCCAATTGCCGGACGCATTGACATTGCGCTCAACAGCTTTGGGCAGGGGGTTCGCGCCGCTCCCATGGCCATGACATCGCTTTATGCTTCCATTGCTTCCGGCCATGTGGTCATCCCACGGATTGTGCGCGGCGGTGACAAGCCGGGTTTTGAGAATATCGGCAAACCGGTTCCCAGCGAAGACACGGAATTTTCCCGCGCCGGCATCGAGGCTTTGAAAGCCGGTTTGAAAGGGGTTGTTGAATCCGAGGGAGGAACTGCGCGGCGTGTCGATTTTCGGCAACACAAGGGCAGGATTTTCGCCAAGACCGGCACGGCCGATACCGGAGATGGAGTTGCAACCAGGCGGGGCCTTCCAAATTCGGTTTCATTTACCGGATGGGTTGAGCCGGGTGCGAACATCAAACAGCGCCTGGCTTTCACCTGCTGGATGACGCATCTGCCCAAAGGAGAATTTGGTGGCAGTGTTTGCGCGCCTCTGGTCAGTGATGTGTTGAACTCGATCCCGGCGGACAGTCAATGAGTGGTGTGTTCACGGACCGCATGCGCCAAAGAAAAAGGCGCAAGGCCAGGGCAAGAAGAAGCGAGCCGACCGTCAGGCTGAAACAAAGGGGATCCCGTAGCGGGATAATCCCGTATCTGGCGGGCCTTGCATGGCTGCTGGCATTGGTCGTTCCGCTGCACTGGTTCTGGTATTCGGCGATTGCCAACCTTGCCGCCGAAGCGCCGCTCACGACCGAACTTGCCAGCCTGACGGTAAAGCTTGATCCACAAAGACCCCTGATCATTGGCAGAAATGACCTTGTACAAAGACCCGGCGCCTCATCGGCCGAAGCCAATCACCTTGAATTGTCTGCGGTGAACGGCATCGCCAATGCCACAATCCGCAACAATGCCGAACAGCGAAACCTGTTTGTGCAATTCAGGGGAAGCGATGGCCAATCTTCAGCAAGGTGGAAAATCGAGCCCGGCGACAGTTTGCGGATCAGGGGATCGGAGTTCACGTTCACGAAGGCTGAAGATGGCAAATTGACGTTTGACCTGAAACGAAACGGTGTGACTGTCGGCTACAACCTGGATACGAATGGCGGATGGTCCGACCGGTTCGAGACCGACGGATCGCCTGCCCGCGTTTGCGAGCCGGCGGGCTTTTCTCCGCTGTCCTACTTCCGTTCGCATCGCAAGCGGGTGGTCATGCTGATTGGTGGCAAACTGGACTGCATGGTGGAAGGCGTGCTGCATATTGCCCTGCCGGGTCTCGAATGGCAAAGCATGGCTGTGCTAACCGATGGCACGGGTTTTCAAGTTGCGCCACAACTGGCGAAAGCATCCGATCTTTCAATAGTGTCTTTCGCGAGAGCCAAAGGCGAAAGGGTAGACGGTTTTGGAGGCATTGCCTTTCCGATAAATGTCGCTGGCCCGCGCGCCCTGGAGCGTTTCATAGCCGGCAAGACCAGCTATGATGTCAAATATCCCGACGATGGATCAGGCGGCGAACTGGTTATCAAGCCATCCACAAAGAATCATCTGTTCCGCATTGCCAAGGATGTTGTAGTGCCTGCGAGCGACTGTATCGACGGTTTCCCGGGGATTCCCTCGGCGCAGGAGGGCTTCAAACGGTGCCTTGAGCGACCCTCCAGTATCCTTGAACGCGGACAGGCGAGCGATATTCTGACATTGCTCAACCGGTATGAGCGAATTGTCCGGGCAGGATTTGCGGCCTTGACCCTGCTGGTGCTTGCGATCGTGTTCCTGCTGCCGGTATGGCGGTATTACACCAGCAGGATTTCCCGCCGTTCAGCGAGGTTCATACTCCCCGACCTCAAGGAAATGATTGTGCCGCCGTTGTTGGTACTGGCGGTTCTCGCACTTGTCGGTGCACCGGAATTTGCAGCAGCACTTGGCCTTCCGCCGGTCAGCCTGACTCTCGGACTGGTGCTGAGTGTCGTTTGCTACGCCGTGCTTAGTCTCGTGGTGGTGTTTCAAAACTGGTCCAACCCGGCATTCTGCCTAGGCTTCACAGCGTTGGTAGGGCTGATTGCGGCGGGCTCAATCGTGCTGTTTTCGCTAGCCATTGACGGTGATACGACGCACTGGTTGTCATTCATAGCCAAGCACAAGCTCATGTTTCTCGATCTCATGGCGCTGGCCTGTGCGGTCGTGCTGATACTTCCGGTAGGCTTTGCCGGCAACCTGATCCAGGGTTTCGTGCTGTCGCAATCATGGGCAGGATATTGTGCGCGGGTCGCCGGTGCGCTGGTTCCAATCGGTTTGATTGGAGTTTGGGCGTTTGCAGGAAGCGAAGAAGGGTTGGGCGGCTTTCAACCGGTAGAATTTGCCAAGATTACAATTGTGATTATCCTTGCAATCTTGTTGGTCGGCTTGACCAGGGCGATGAGCAGCCTGCACAGCCGCAGCTTCAAGGTTTTTGTCGCCCTTGCGGCCTTCGTGCTTGCGGTGTTCATGGGATTGTTGCTGGGCGTGCCGGTGCTGAAGAGTGATTATTCTCCAGCACTGATTACCGGACTTGTCCTGATGGTGATGTTTTTCAGCTTTCTGCTGCCATGGGCCTGGGAGCGGCGCATGGAATACATACAGCGGGTCGAGAACATACTGCGGTTGCCGCTGACAGTGCGTTATCCGGTGCGTTCGATCAATCGCGGACTTTTCATCAGCAAGCTGGTATTCGGCGTAGCGGTGATCATGCTTGCCCTGATGCTGTTCACTTTCAATATCCTGAATTGGTCTCTGACCGGACATTGGCGACTGGCTGGCAATCCCGAGCAGCAATTGCAGAATTACAAGGAAATGCAATTGAGCGGGGGGCTGGGTACCATCGCACAACGCTTCTATGCCTATATCGATCTTTCGCATGACCCGGCAAACCGCAAGATCATCAAGGGACCCAACGGGGACGTTGCCAGGTTCCGGGTGCAGGATCGTGATGTTGGTCTGCAATCGTTGCGCTCGAAAATTGCAGTTGCAAATGCGCCTTGCGGGTTCCACCATCTGGGCGTTGAAGGGGATTTGGTGCAATCACGCATCAAGTTGGTATCCCGGATTATGACGGGCGGAGGTTGCAAGGATGCTCCGCTTTCCTATGACCCGCGGCGTACTGGTTCGCTTGACGCAGTCGGCAATCCAACGTCCACAGACCCGGCCATTCCTGCCCGGACAGGCGTGCCAGTTGAAAAAAAGGAAGAGCCGTATTTTGTCGATGACCTTATTTCGGTTCCCGTGGTGCAAAATGATTTCATTGGCGCCTATCTGGTCGCCAGATTCGGCATCGGGGCAGCTTTCGCGGTAATGATACTTCAATCTCTCGTGGTTGTGTTTTGCGGCGTCCTGTTTTTTGCGGTCAGGCCACCAGAACGTGTCGGGACGGGTGAGTACCTCACCCGGCAGTTTCTGCGCATGGCGCTTGTGGGTGTTGCGACCCTGTTCATGTTGCACTGGTCAATTGCCTGGTCAAATGTACTTGGATTGCTGCCCATCATGGGGCAGCCCATGACATTCATCGCAGCAGCAACCTCGCATCATCTGTTCATGGTGCTGCCTGCGATGATGATCATCATTCTGGCGGCAAGATATTCGCTAAAACCTGTTGTATTTGCAGAGCGCAGGCCGCCCCGCCGTTTTATCGCCAATGTTTTCAATGCAGGAATGGGGCCGCTTGTGCGGACAAATGGAAATACAGCATAGTAGCAATGAAGTGGCAGTGTACACACGGTTTGCCATATTTTGCTTTGTAAAGCCCCGGAGGCAGAATGAGCATTGATCAGGCCAAGGAAAAACGGCTTCGTGACGGGGAAGCCGGCAGTGATCTGGCTGAAAAAGCCATGTATGTGCTGGCAATCCTGCTGGCACTGGTCTCCGGCTACACAACGCTGCAAGGCATGTTGCGCATATTCGGAAACAGCAATCCGGTGCTTTCATCGCCAGATGCGTTTTTCTCGACTGCTGCGGCGTTCGTAATCACGGCGGTTGTACAGGCGGCCCTGACTGTTCTTTGTTGGGTTCTTGGCAAGGATCTGGCTCGGGCGTTCACCGCAAAGATGCACGAATCGAACACCAATCGACAGACAACGGGAGCGAAAATCGGCCGGTATACGATGATGGGTGTGCTGGTGCTGCTTTGCCTGCTGATCTCGGCATTCTTTTCGTTCAATACCTATTTCAACGGTTTGTACAAGGGCGATGAGGAACGGCGTATTGCCGAAGCGTCGGTACCTGATTTCGGGATCGAGGTTGGATCGATCCTTAATCAGGCGGTCGCAGAATTTCGTTCTTCAAGGCGTGACGAGATCATGAATGCTGTCCGTGATTCAGGCTATGTGGAGCGGATGAACCTGTTGGCGCAGACAGCCGAAGCCAACAAGGGCAAGCTGGAAGACCGGGTCCGGCAATTGAACCAGGAGCGTATCGATGCGGAAAAAGAGAAGATACGCCTTCGCATCGAGGCGGAGCAGCTGACAGACAAATCCCGCAGGAGCCTTGGAGAAAACCAGGCACGCATTGCGGAAATCGATGAGGAAACAAAGCGCCTGAACGAGGGCATCGAGGGGCTTCGGGGCCAGATCAGGGAATTGCGTGATCGCGAGAAAGCAGCACGTGACGAGGCGGAGTGTGAGCGCGCAGGCTGCGATGGCCGCAAGCCGGGCACCGGAACCAAGTTCAATGCAGCACTGGCTGAGGCGACCAAGGCAGACAGGGACGCAAAAGCGCTGGATAACCGGATCAATGCCGATTTGGACAGTATCAACAAATTGGGCAATGAACGTACCGAATTGGCGATCAGGGTTGAGCAGGCGCAACTGGATCTCGCCGCAGCGAAACCTGAAGCAGGCACCGAACCGGAGGCATCAGCGCAAGATGGTTCGCAAACCAAACCCGGCGTGGCCCCGCAAGCAGAAAATACCACAACTTCCAGCCCGGCTTTACCGAAGATCGAGAATGTCGATCAGAACATTGCCGAATTGAACAAGGCAGTGAAGGCTTTTGACAGCCTGCCCACGCAGGAGCGGCTGCAGCAAGTGAGCAACTTGTGCTCAGATCTGGCCACTGCGATTTCCGAAGATGCCGAACTTGCAACGCAATTCAATGTCGAACAGTGCAAGATAGGGCAGGATGCGTTGCTCCAGGACATCAATGCATTTTCAAAGCAGAATGAGCAGTTGAACGGGTTTTCTGCAAAATGCGCGAATATCAACACCGATGCGCTGACGCTGGAAACGGCCATCCCGGAATTGCGCGATTGCTATTCGCTTGCACTCAAGGCCGGGGTGCCGCGCCAACAGCCCTCCTTTGCGGAGGCTAATGATGCGATCAGTACATTCCAGCAGCGGTATGATCCTACCCAGCATGAATTCCTCAAGACCCTGCGGGCGTTTTCGGTATCGCCCCTGCTAGCTGTCCTTGCGGCTTTCATCGCAGGTGTCCAGGACATTGCCGTTTTCATCATGACCTTCATTGTCGAATTCTTCAAACGCGAACGGACCTATGTCCGTTCAGAGGAACTGGGGCGATTTCTCAGTGGCAGTGAAAGAGGGGCTATCGAGAAACTGATGGCCGGACTTGTACCGGTCCCGAATGTTCACGACCGTTACGCATTCGTGTTTGATGACGCGAAAAAGGCCAGGATGACTGATGATGAGGTCAAGGCGATCAATGACATCCTGTTTGACTTGAGGGCGCGGAAACTCCTGGAAACCCCAAGTGCAACGGAGTTTCAATTGCTGACCGAGGGATATAATGCGCTGAAAGCCAGGTTGCGTGATCCCGAAAAGCGGGAAACGGCGCAGGCCCTGCGTGACAGTGAAAGGCCAGCGGATCGGCGGGAGGGCGGAAATGTTTCGCGTCCGGAAAGCAGGGAATCGGGCATGAATCTTGGCGATGGGGCTTCACGACCGCCAGAAGGTCTGACCCCCATCGAACGGGCTGCATGGATAGCAAGCCGGAAACGGCAGGCCGCAGGCAGGAACGTCCCGGACGACTATTCGACTCCGCCACCACAAAGCAGCCGTGAAAAACGGTTTCGCCGACAGCAAGAAGGTTCAGAGCCCCAATTTCAATCGGCTGACAGAGATTCGTCGACCGGCTTTTCAGGTACAGGCAAACCCGGTCCGAGTGATCCGGATGGCCCGCACGTGCAATCGGCGCGCGCCGACCGGGACCCTGATCAACGCCAGCACGGGCGGAACGGAGAGGAGAGAACCACAAGGGCAGGAACGGATAGCGAAGAAGACAAGGATCCAATGTCCAGCATAAGGGATATCCTCAACGATATCACGTCAAATTAGCAGCTATCTAACTGGTTGTATCTCAGCGCACACGACAAGGTGCAGATCAGAAGCCGCCAACATGCTGTCTTGCCGGGACAATGATCTCCGCCATCCTCGACCGGTCAATGTTGAAGCTGCGAATGTCGGACGGCAGTGAGCCGGGCGCAGGATGTGCGGATTTCAGGGCGACGTTCAACCGGGCCACATAGTCTGTTGCCTGATACGGCAGACTTTCAAAGGCTGTGCGGACGAGTTCCGGCCGAGGCAATTGCACCCCGTTTTCCAGCCGGCAAGCAAGGCATTCAAATACGAACCTGGCCCAGCGTTGACGGCTGGTCTGGCTTACCTTTTCTATTTCCATTGAGCGGGTCAGCATATCGTCGAAACGCGGCCCGATTCTCTTGCGCAGCAACTCTGCAATCCGGTGATAGCGTTTCAGTCGGTCCAGTTCATCGCCAAACAACAACTGATAGCAACTGGCAAATCGTTCCAGCGCCTCACGCAAGCCTGGATCACCGATGCCTGGTTCGCGAAGCCATCCATCAAATTGGCGGAGGCCTTCTTGTGAAGTCGAAATCCAGTAATGGCCATGCGCAGCGGATGAACCAGATTGCAGTTCCACCCTTTGTCCGCTGGCGGCGCGTGCCACCTGGTCCAGTGTTGGCACCTGCACCCTTGTGCCATGGCTGACAGGTTCGGTTGATGTGCGGGGGATGTTTCGGGCCCATTCCGCAACCGCCTCCAGAACCGGGATGCCGCTCGCCTCGTTGAACATGGCTGGAGCTGGCAGGTCGGATGTATCTGCCACAGGAGAGGTTTGTAAATTGCGGGGGACCGGCCTGCCGTTCCTGTCCTGCATGTAAATGCCATGGTCGTGCATTTGTCGCTTACCCGATAATGCGTTTATGCGCTGTTCCTGTGGTGGCTGCGCGGTGCGCCGTGCCACAACGGGCTGCTGCCCACCAGAATGAACCGCACGCTCGACCTGCGGATACATCACGCCTCGGCAATACTCAATGATCTGAGAAAATTGGCGGCGAATGTTTTCCTTGCGATCACCGATGACGCCATTCCAGTGGTTGCGGGAGCATTCCTGTCTCAACGCATTCCAATTGGAAGGTTTGACAAATGTCTTGGCAAAGTCCTGGGTTCCCTGGATTCTTGCATCCGGCGCTTCTGTTTCGCCTTCGCTAAAACTGATGTCAGCGATGCGTGATCCGGATTTGATGCCTGTGGCAAAAACCAGTCTGTAATCACTTGCAATCTGCAGTGGCCGCAATTGGACCAGCAGGCTGAGCATGGCGAAAAAGCCTCGCTCATCATGAAAGTGGTTGCTATCAGCGCGGAAGCTGCCTGTCGAAGCAAGTGCGTTGAATGCGATCCACAAAGCAGACAAATCATCGATGGACAGTGGCTGTGGCGACCGTGTGGCCAGAGGCAGCTGCGGCCGAAGTTCGCCGTTGGCAGAAATATCGTCCAGCGTGTCCGATTTGGCTCGCAAATTGTCAAAACCGGCAAGCAGGATTGCCGGGGCAAAGGATTGCCAATCTGCTTGTGGAACAAAAGCAGCAGTCATCTGGGTATAGTGGCGGCCACCCTGGTCCTTGCCTGCCTCTGATGGAAACCGGATACGGGCAACAAGGGCAGGGTTGCCTTGTTCAGGTTCGCGAATGAACAGCGCACCGGTATCGCGGGCACCGATTGCCAGATCATCGCGACGCACCGCCCGGTCGGGGATGACAGAGGAAGGAGATGTCGTCAGGCGCAGACCGCGGGGAATGTCCCTTGAATGGCTTGTGATGCGCTCGCTCGGATTACCCGCAATCGGCCCGTCCTCCGAGTCGGTAATTTTACCGAACTTCAGGAAATGGGCGTAATAGACATCAGCGTTTCGTGCCATTGATTCGCACCTTGGGACAGTATCGGCAAACGCTATGCGGACAATATTAACGAAACGGTAATCGCCCTTTCAAGCCCTGGATTTGTCGTTACTGGCAGGCTGGTGTTGCAGATTGGGTTTGATCCTGCTTTCATTGCGGCAACAAGAAGCTGGGTGGTTATCTATGTCCAACATGCAATATATCCGAATTTCGGTAATACCGCCTGCCGGCGGGCAGGAAACCACTGGCATCTACAAACTTCCGGTCAAGATAGGACGGAGTACGACAGACAGCGACGTGCATTTGCCCGACGAAACAAAAGCAATCTCACGGGTGCATCTCGAGCTCACCGGCAAAATCGGAGAGTTGAGTTTGATCGAGAAAAGCACGAATGGCAGCAAATATCGTGACAATCCCATCCACCAGGAAACGGTGACCTTGGAAGACACGGACGAGTTCGAGGTTTTTGGCTACAAGATCAAGGTATCATCAGCAGTAAATACGGCAAATACGCCGGTTGTTTTCCAGATGTACTTGAAAAACAGCCAAGGCGCGAGATTGGCTGACAGTGCAGGAAAGGCTTTTGCTCCGATAGATATCGGCCCCTATTATGTGATGTTCCTGGTAAGTGGAAACGGCAAGATCAAGTTCGAGGCCATTCCGCATTATGCTGATCACAAGAACCTGTTGTCGAGGATACATCGTGACCAGATGAAGCCGCTGTTTTCAGTTTATCCCAATGGGCCTGCGGCCGATATCAAAAGGCTGGCCGAGTCTGAAGCGATCAAGGTTTTCCTGAACGGCAGGAGTGATCTCGCTGAAAGTGGTTTGGTTGAACCCGGCAATACCCGCAGGGTGGAGCCGCTTGATGTGATCTCTTTTGCCGATTATCGACTTGAAACAGCAGCCAAGGGCCAGTCGGCCTTGCGTTGCGAACATTGCAATCTGTTGAATGCCAATGACCACGGAACCAATTGCCGGTGGTGCGGATATCATCTTGTAAATTCCAGAACCGTTGTCGGAGAGAGGGCAAATGACCGCTGACCTAGACAAGATGGACTCCGGGGCAGGGTGATGTTTCCGCTCAGGATCGAAATCAGCCATCAGCAGGAAAACGGGGAGACCGCAACGAGCTTTGTGCTGTTGCCTGAGGCCGGCCTTTACACGGTCGGTCGGAATGTCGACCAAAGCATCATTTTCGAAGACGACCGGATTTCAGGGAAGCATCTCACACTTGATGTCAGCCCAAGCGCAATCGTGATTGAAGATGTCGGCAGCACAAATGGCACAACCATTGACGGTCGCGAAGTCAGGAAGGAAGTCTGGGACTTGCGGCGGTCATTGGTACTGGCTGGCATTGTCACGCTTCATGTTGTTTCGACCGTCGGTATTGATGAAGGGCCGGTAACGCTTAACGCTGAAGACCGCCATCAAACGATTGTTGCTGAACGCGGCAGTTTTGGCGAACAGCATGAACGAGAAGTCCAAGCATTCCATGAACTGTTCATGGGGCGGCAGATTGTCGACATAAATGCGATTTCGCAATCCGGCCACTTGAAGTTTGAGCGGGATTTCATTGCAATTGGCGGGGGGATTGGCAGCTTCACCTGGGTCGATCATCTCAGGGTATTTGGTGTCGGTGCCGAAAGGATCGGCGTCATTGGCGAGAATGAGATCTGCCATGCCAATTACGAGCGTTATTGCCAAGCCTCACAAATTCCGCGGCATGAAAGGCTGCGATCGAATTCCGCCTCGACTCCGGATAATGTCTGGGGGTTTCCCGGCTATGCCCTTCGAGAGGCAATACAGGCATTGCGGTTAGGCAAAATCAGCGGTGTCAGGGGAATTTTCCAGGTCTTCATGGAACCGGTCCTGGCCGAGAGCTATACCCCGCGTGCAGGCGATGTGTTTCGCTCGCTCGAAGTCGAGATGCAGCGGATCGGCTGGGATTCGATGTTCAGGAAGGGAATTGTCAGGGCGCTGCGCAAGACATCCGACGGGCGGTATGCGGTGTTTTTCAAGGCGGCTGCAGGTGTTGCCGGTGAAAAGCGGAATTGCATTGCCTTGGCAAGGCATGTCCATGTTGCAACCGGATATCCGGCGGTTAACTTTGTCAATGACCTGGCCAGATTCCGGATTGAGCATCGGGAGAGGAGTGGTCATGTCGTCAATGCCTATCTTGATCACGAGCATGTCTATGAGCATATGGCGCTTGCCGAGCACACAACCGTAATTGTACGCGGGCGCGGTATTGTCGCGTCCAGGATATTGCAAAAACTTGCCGAAACACGGGCGAAGAACGCCGCGAATATCACGGTCGTACATTTGATGCGTTCGCCCATAAATCACCGTGCCGGTGCCCGCTTTGGCAGAGCAAGGCGCAGTGTTTTCAATGATGTGGAAGTCCAGCCCTTCAACTGGCCGAAGTCGTGTTGGGGCGGTGAATTGCGAACACGGCTGGAAGCGATGCCGCAGGCGCAAAGGGCTCGGGCGCTCGCGGTTCTGGGTGGGACCACGACTGCAATTCGCTCCGACTGGATAGAATTGGCAGAGCAGGGCCAGGAGGAGGGATGGTATCGCAAGATTTATGGCTCTGTCATTGCGATGGAACCGCATGGCGATACTGTCAGGGTCACGATCGAACGCTCGGGCGACATTGCGAGAAAAGACGCAATTGACGCGGACTATGTCATTGATTGTACAGGCCTGGTCGGGGAGGTTACGAATTCGAGTTTTCTTGCCGATTTGCTGGCAACCTATTCCCTGCCGAGAAACGAATTGGAGCCTGCGGGCAAGGAAAGACCGGCCAGTCGCGGCGGAATCATGGTTACCAATGACTTTGAAATCGCCGGGATGCGTCATGGCAGCGGCAGCGTGCATTGTTCCGGCCAGATTTGTGGCGGCGGGCATTATGCCCCCGTCGACAGTTTTCTTGGGCTGCAATATGCGGCGCTCAGGGCTGTCGACCATTTGAGCGTAATAGGAGGGGCCGTGCCCCCACTGGGGCCGGTGCGCTCTTTCAGCGGCTGGCTAAAATGGTGCAGGGGAGTGGCACCATGACGTCTGAGGGCAAAGGGCCGGGGGGAACTGTTTCATGACACCTACATTGATGGGGCGCTGGCAGACCCGGATCATCCTGTTTTTCATTGTTGGCTTGCCGGTAACGCTGTTGTTTGCGCTTGCATGGACCCGTGATTTTTCTGACCCCGGTTTTACAATGGTCTTTCTGGTGCTGATGACGATATTTCTGGTCGGAATGGTGCTCGACCCAGCCTATATTCTGGTTCAGTCGTTGCGGTGGGAAAATGACTGGCCGTTCGCTTTTCAGCTGTTTTTCTCAATCTGCGAGTTTCTGGTCGTGCTGGCACTGATCGCCGCAGACTGGCTGCCGTTCGCGCATGCTTCTGTGATTGATGATCCGGAAATGCGTAAAATGCTGTTTTCACATTTTGCTGTTGTCGTCACATTTTCGATACTTGCGCTGCTCGGCCCGCTGCAGGTTTTCCTGCCCAGATGGCGGTACAAGGGTGGCGAGGTCGGTCGGCTGTAGGAGCATTTTGCTGATGCAGTCACCGAGTTCCAGCCAGTCGCACAATCCAGACATGAACAGCCAGGAATTGGCTTTGGCAAGACTGGTGCGAGGCTGGACCAAAATCCACGTCATTCTGCTTGTTGTCGCCTATTTCTGGCTTGTGATCCGGGCCGCGCCCGAATTGGCAGCCTTGCTTGAGGCAGCTGTGTTTTTTCCTGTTGGTATCCTTGGTGCCATTATTGCCAATTCCACCGGAACCGGCGGCGGTGTTGTCTTTGTGCCGGTGTTTGCGGTGTTCGAGATCGAGCCGTCGCGCTCGGTGGCGATGAGCTTTGTGATCCAGTGCTTCGGGATGTCGGTGGGCTCTCTGATCTGGCTGAACGCATTCTTCGTTTCCGGCAAGATCAAGCTTGCAGAAAAGATGGAGGCACATGCGCTGGCGGGCATTGTTTTTTCAGTGCTGTGCGGTTGTATCCCGAGCCTGCTGATTACCCAGCAGATTTTGAGCGACGAGGTTGATCAGCGGCAACTGCTGACCTTGTTCAAGATTTTCTCCATCATCCTTGGAATGGTACTGCTGGTATTCACGGTCGCAAGGGACCGGTTCAAGCCGAAGAAATACCGGTATCATGCCAATTCCTTCGACAGTGGGCTGCTGTTTCTTATCGGGATCGGCGGAGGTGTGGTGACAGCGTTCTTCTCGGTCGGTGTCGGAGAATTTCTGGCGCTCTATCTGATATTCAGAGGTTTTCCAACTATTTCGTCCGTCGTGGCTGCGGTTTGGGTGTCCATCGTCACTGTGTTTTGCGGGGTTTGGCAGCACCTGTTTTCAGGCGTGATTGACGGGCTTTGGCCCGCTGTGTTGCTTGCTGTGCCAGGTGCCATGGCTGGTGGCTATGTAGCCAGGATTTTCGCGGCACTTCTGGGTGCTGAGCGCCTGAAGCTGTTTGCGGCGTTATGGATCACGCTTTCGGCCGCTTATCTGCTTTTGCCTGTGGTGTTCATGCATGGGTGAGTGACCGGCCTGGCGCGGCAGTTGCCGCGCTTTGGCCTGTTCATGACGATGTTCGGCTGGCATAGTAAGGGTTGTGCAACACATAATCGCGAAGGGAGAGGTGCTGGTGGCAGAAGAACGCAAAGACGGCACATCTGAATCGGGGGCGACCCGCCTGGTCTCTCGCGGCAGTTCGAGAGGACGAGACCCAGGGCAGGCTGACAAGCCGAAGCCGACTGATAACAATGGTGCGACGGTAGTTGCAAGGACCCGAAGCCCCCACTACGGCGAGGCATCCACAAATGCGGGCCCGGACGACAATTCCCAAACCCGTCCAGGCCAGGTCGGGAAGCCTGTTCATGTGTCTGCACAAGTGGTGCAAAGCCAACCCGCTGAAAGGATTGTCAGGCCTGTCAAGTCTTCGGCAGCGCAGCAGCGTGACGTCACCAAACCCGCGATCCTGCTGCATGACGATCCTGACCATCAGCGCGATGAAGTGCAGCCAATACCGGCTGAGCGCGCCAAGGAAAATCCAGTTTCTGGCAGAGCGACGGCGGAGCGTCAGACGACGGTTGTCACGGTGGTCAGCCAGGAGACTGCAGTGACAGGATGGCTCGTGGTGATATCGGGGCCTGGAAAAGGCAAATCGTTTGAGCTTGGCCATGCGAAAAACTTCATCGGGCGCGGAGCGCACAATACAGTTCCGCTTGATTTCGGGGATACCGGGATATCTCGCGACAAGGCCGCAATTGTTGTCTATGACGAGAGCGATTTCAGGTTTCATTTGCTCGATGGTGGCGAGCGCAACAATATCCATTGCAATGGCTCGCTTGTCCTTCAGCCAGTTGAACTCAAGGCCCGCGACAAGATCAAGATCGGATCGACCACTTTGGAGTTCATACCGTTTTGCGGGCAGGGGCATGATTGGGCGGATTATCAATGAAATTCAGCGTGGCAGGAAATTCCATCAAGGGTGGGCGTGAGTATCAGGAAGATTACTGGCTCGCCTTTGATCCCGTCAGCAAGAAAATTGCATCTTGTGCTGCAAAAAAATCCCAGACAGTTCCGGGAGCATCGGCTGGCCTGGTGGTTGTTGTCGCCGACGGTGTTGGCAGTGGCGGCAATGGGGACGTTGCCAGCAGGGTTGTAGCGAACAGCTTTGCTCCAAAAATATACAGCGGCAAAACGGGTCGCGAAGAAGCAATGCGCCAGGCGCTTGCTGCTGCCAATGATGAACTTGCAAGGATCAAGCAGGGCAGTGACGATTATGGCGACATGATGGGAACTACCCTGATAGCCGGTTATTTTGACGACGATGTTCTAAGTTTCCTTTCAGTCGGTGACTCTTCCATTTTCCGGTTTCGTGACAACGAAATGCATCTGGTCAACCAGCACCACATATATGGGCATGATCTTGATTGTGGCGTTTCCGCGGGCAGGCTGGACTGGGATGTTGTCCGGTCGGACCGCAATCGCAAAGCCATCACCTCTGCCGTGACGGGTGTGCCCATTGATATTGTTCAATTTGCACAGCGGCCTATTGAAAATGGCGACATTTATATCCTCGCAAGCGATGGGATTGAAGTTCTGCCGCACCAGTTGATCCGTCGTTTGGTTTATGAACATCGCGACGATGGAGCAGCGGCAATCGTGTTTGCCTTGATGGAAATGGCCCAGAATCATGGCGTGGCATTCAAGGGTTCTGAGCATGACAACGCGACGGCGGTAGTAGTTGTTTGCGAATGAACTGATAATACGGACGGCAGCCAGAATATTGGCTTGTGTTTGGCCCCGGTCCCGGCATTGACGCCAAGGAACCAATCCTGTTTCATTGACCGAACAATTGATTTCAGAAATACGCGACAGATGCTTGGCTATTGGGGCGTCTGTAATTGGGATTGACGGATTTTGGAGGCTGGGGAAATGGTGAAAGCCACCAAGGTTGTGACCAGAAGGGCACCACTTCGCGCAAATACCATGATTTCGGGTTACCGGATTGAAAAATCGGTCGGCGAAGGTGGATTTGGAATTGTTTACAAGGCGTTCCATCCAATTCTTAAGGTAAGAGTTGCAATCAAGGAATATTTTCCAAGCAATATGGATACTGGCCGAGATGGCACCAAACAGGTGATCGTCGACAATAGCAGACGGCCCACCTACGACCGTTTTCTGGAAAAATTCAGGGAAACAACCGGCCTGCTACACACATTGAACCATCCGAATATCGTGAAGGTTCTGGGCTATGAGGAGAAGAACAATACCGGCTACATGGTCATGGATTATGTGGAAGGCCAAACACTCAAGCAATGGCTGGACGAAAAGGGCGATATAACCGCGCTACAGATCAGACAATTCATGAAGCCGGTGTTCAGTGCGCTGGACTACCTGCACAGCCGCAAGATGTATCATCGCGATATCTCTCCGATGAACATCATGATCAAGACGGACGATACTCCGATCATCATTGATTTCGGTGCGTTGAAGCAGGACCTGGAATCAGAAGGCAAGAAGCTTGGGATGTCGACCCAAACACAGGTCAATCTTGATTATGCCCCTTTTGAACAAACCGCGCAAAGCGAAAACCATCCGGTTGGCCCACATACAGATGTCTATGCAACTGCCGCCACCTTGTACCAGCTGATTGCCAAGGAGTTACCAGTCGCTTCGGAAAGGCGTACCGGATGTTTGGCGCGCGGAGAGCCGGACCCGTATGTGCCGCTCGCCAAGAACGCGAAAATTGAAATGAAGGCTGCCGAATTTGCGGCCATCGACAAGGCGATGTCGTATTTTCCAGCTGACCGTTTTGCAACGATGAAGGATTTCGCAATCGGGCTGGGCTGGAATGCCCGTGGCCTGAAGGGCGAAAAACCTCCAGTGGTTCCGATACCTAGCGAAATACCCGGGAAGGACTCACCGCAGCAGCCGCTCCCCCCAAAGAAGAACTGGATGGCCCCGGCAGGAATCTTCGCGATCGTGGCGGCTGTCTTCGCCTTCCTGGCCTTCTACAGTCTTAACACTTCCCAGGGGGAGGCTGACACCTGTGCCAAACAGGAGGACTATGCGGCGGCAATCGCCGACAAAAGCCCCGCCAAGTTGCGCAACTACATCAACAACTGTGAACCCAAGCGTGGAAATTTCGTCGATCAAGCCAAACGGCAACTTGATGACTGGACCAAGGAAGATGAAAAATGGGCCGCACTTGATCGCAGCAGTCTCGAAGCCCTGCGCGGCTATGTGGGAGAATTCCGGGATGGGCTGCATGAAGACGAAGCCCAGGCGATAATAACAAAGCTCGAAGCTGATGATGCGCGTTGGGCACAGGTTTCAGGCGCGCGTTCGATCAAAAGGATACAGTCCTATCTTGACGCTTTCCCGCAAGGGCGGCATGCCAGCGAGGCGCGTGACCAGATTGCCGGTTTGCGCAAGGCTGAGCGCGAGGCCTTTGCCGAGGTCGAGTTTTCAAGGCGGATTTCCGACCTGGAGGGGTTTCGGAGGGAATTTCCCGACGGCGAGTTGCTGGGCCGGGCGGATGAGCAGATCAGCAAATTGCGGGCCGAAGAAAAGGAACACTGGGAGGGTATTTCGGATTCACGCTCGGCAGCAGTTTTCGAAGCTTATCTTGCGCGCTTCCCTGATGGTGTACATGCACCGGAGGCAAGGGAGCGTATAGCACAGATAGAACAATCTTCAACCGAGCGGGTTGCCTGGCAGCAGGCGCAGAGGGCGGATACTATTGCCGCCTATCAACAGTATCTCAATGACTATCCGGTTGGTGAATTTTCGTTGCAAGCCAAGGACCGGATCAAGGTGTTGCAAGATGAAATCGAACTTGCTGCCTGGCGGCGCGCCCAGGCAGCCGACACGATAGATGCCTATCGCGCCTATCTTGATGAATATTCTGCCGGTAAATTTGCAAGTGCCGCCCGTGAGCGAATAAGGCAACTGGGAGACACAGGCGAACTGGTTGCATGGAACCTTGCTCGCACGACAAATACCGCTGCGGCTGTCGAAGCATTTCTGGGCCAGTTCCCCTCCGGCAAGTTCTCCGGTGAAGCGCGGAACCTGCTTCAGAACCTGCGTGATGACGAGGCGTGGCAATCTGCGCGGGCAAGAGGCACCGAAGAGGCGATCAATGGTTATCTCTCGCAATTCAGGAACGGCAGGCATGTAGCCGAGGCGAGGGCGCTATTGGCCGAATTGGCTTCAACCTCAGCTGCTGCAATGCAAGCGCGTCTGGACGACGAAGCATGGAGTACCGCGCAGCAGATCGGAAACATCCAGTCTGTTTCGGCCTATCTCAACGGTCGCGATTTCACCCGCCACCGCAGCGAAGCACAGCAAATGCTGGACCGTCTGCGTAATTCCGAATTCCAGTTGGCCCAGCAGGCATCCAATGAAAGGAGTGCGACGCTCGCACAGCGCTATCTCAGGGATTACCCCGTAGGTGTCGGGCGTTATCGTGACGAGATGCAACGGCTGATAGACGTGCTGCGCACCGCCAATGCCAATTGTGATACGCCCAATGCCCCGCAGGAGAGGCTTGAGGAACTGGCGAGGAACGTACTCATTGCCTATTACAATGCACTCGACAATGCTGACCGCTCGACTGCGCAATTTCATTTTCCGACGATCGGCCCCAAGACAGCAGCGAGCATCAGCCGGTTTGCCGAGGCCAGGATCACTTCCGGTATCAGTGTCAATGTCATCGGATCATCAGGGCGGGCCTATGCCAGTTTCAACTCGCAGGTGCGGGCGCAAGGCGGCAGAGCAGAGGACTATGCAATGCGGTCGGAACTGCAATGCATTTCGTCGCGCTGGCAAATCCAGAATTTCGATGGCTCCGGCAAGTTGAGATGAAATGAAGCAGATACTTGCGGCAGTCTGGCTGTTTCTGGCGATTGTGGCCAATGCAGAAGCATCGCCCGCGGATGACGCGACGGCTGTCCTGCGCGACTATTACAATGCGGTCGCGGCCGGTGATTGCAAGCGTGCCGGCGAGTTGCGACCCCAATATCCCGAAGACACTTGCAAGCAAGTGGCGAAAATTACGGACCTGCCGCAGGTGACTGCTTTCTGGGAATTCGAGCGCTGGGTCATTCTCCGTTTCAATGTTGCCTATGTCCGCTCCGGAAAGTCCGAGGAATTCAAGGGGTTTGTACTGCTTGAGAATGTCGAGGGAAAATGGGCACTCGAAAACAGTTCCTTCGCCACGGCACCTGATCTGAAGACCTATGTTGACACTACCATCAGGGACGTTTTCGGGCAGGCTTTTGGCCATGCACGCAAGCTTGCCGACTACGACAATACACGAGGCGAGAGACAGACAACGGAAGCGGCAGCCAGCGCTGACCCTGCGGACAAGCCGGACGAGAATGCTTCGGGTGGGACGCAGATGGCCTCCTCCGAACCAGTCAGTGAGGAGAAAACTGTTTCGGAGCGAGCCGCAGTGGAGGAACCGGTGCCAGCGGCCAAGGCGGAAGACGACAGTGCAGTTGCCCCCAATGGCGAGGCAGGGGATTTGATCACTATTGATCGAGACAAGGAAGCGCCGGACATGCCGCCGGAGCAGTTTCCACCCGAAATGCTGAAAGAGCGTCCTTCAGAAAATTGCATCACGCCTGACGACTGTGTTCCGGATGTGGAGGCGCGGAATATTCCGACCGAAAGGCCTTCGAGTGCCACCACGGCGAAGCCTGGCGAGGCGGCGGCAAGCAAAGTTGATGATACAAGCGGGGAGGCAGGCAGTGGCCTTGCGCCTCCCGGCATCGAAACAGCGGGTGGCCAATGGCCTGGCCAACATGGAGAGGTGTTTGGTTCGGCAAAAATTCTGAATGCCTGTTTCGACAGCAAGGCGCTGCGGGAAAGGCTGGGGGAAAAGAAGGCAGACAAACACAGCCCGCTGGCTTTCATGGGGCCGCCGGTGCGGCTGAAACCGAAGGCACCCAATTATGTTCTGGATCGAAAATACACGCGCTCCATCCGCCGTGTGAATACCGGTGGACGCAAGCTGATAGCGCTTGGCTTCGATATCGGCGAACAAAACAATGATTTCGCCGGCTATGACGGGGCCATTATCGATTATCTGCGGGCCAACAAGGTCAAAGCCACGCTCTATATGGGCGGGAAGTGGATGGCGACGCATCCCGAGCGTAGCATGCAGTTGATTGCAGACCCGCTGTTCGAGATGGGCAACCATGCCTGGACGCATGGCAATTACCGGGTACTGAGCGCCGATCAGATCGAGGAACAGACCTATTTTACCGAGGCGCAGTACGAGTTATTGCGCGAACATCTGCTCAGAAAGCCCTGTGCGGCGGACATTGGCAAGGAAGAGGCGCTAAAAATACCCCCGCGCCTGATGACCTTCCGCTTCCCTTATGGCACCTGCCGCTCCGAGGCGCTTGATCTCGTCAATGCCGCAGGGCTTCCGGCTGTCCAATGGGACACGGTCACTGCCGATCCGGCATGGAGCCAGACATCGGCAGCCATTGCAAAAGTGCTGATCAATGCGAAGCCAGGTGCCATCGTGGTGATGCATGCCAATGGCAGGGGCTGGAACACGGCAAAGGCACTGCCAGTGGCAATCCCCGAATTGCGAAGACGCGGGTTCGAATTTGTGACGGTCACCGAATTGTTGCAGATGGGAGAGCCGGTCGCAGCCCGGGAATGTTATGAACGCAAGCCGGGTGACAACAAGCATTATGACCGGATATTCGGGCGGGGGACCGGGGACTGAGATGCCTGAACCCGACATCGCAGTGACTGCCTTCGGACTTGGACCGCTTGATCCGGACAGTGTCGATGCTGTTGCCCGACGCCTGGCAGCCATCGATCCCTGGCTGCGCATGGGATTTTCTGCCAACGGCCTTGCTGGTTATCTCACGCGTGACGATCCGGCTGCCATGCGGGTTTCGCTGGAATGGAATGGTGAAATGGCTGGCGTTGCGGTCATGCGCAGGCCTTGGCTGCGTGGTCCGTATCTGGAAATGCTTTGCGTATTTCCCGAAGCATCCGGGCTTGGAATCGGATCGCGGTTTCTGAGCTGGTTCGAGGCTCATGCCCGTGAACGAAACGAAAGAAATCTCTGGGTGGCTGTGTCGGATTTCAATCTTTCCGCCATCCGGTTCTATGAGCGTGCCGGCTTTGTGCAGGCCGTAGCGCTGCCCGGTCTGGTTGGCGATGCGTTTACCGAGCTTTTGTTGCGGAAGCAGCTAACCCCCTGATTTACAATTAGAATAATTCCAATATTTCAAGCGGCTATTGACAATTGCTGATGCTGGTTCCAAGGCTTTGGAGCCTTCGGGAGTTCCAGAATACTTGCAATTGGTCAGCAAAATGTCCGCGGCAATAAACAGCAAAACACCGCCAGTTCCTGCCGCGGTGCGGCTCGGAGAGGGGGCGTGCGGTCTCAGCGGAGTTGTCGTTGCCGTTGGTGGTCGCGACAATCCTGCGAACACTGAATTCGATCAGGAGCTCGAACGGCGCCTGCTGGAGATCGGCTTTGTCGAGGGTGCCCATGTCGAGATCTTGCATGAGGGCCTGTTTGGCCGCGACCCCATCGCCGTCAAGGTGGACACGATGCGGGTGGCACTGCGCCGGCACGAGGCCAATGCCATCCTGATCGAGCCAGATGCGCGCGTCGCAGGTCGGGGCAGGTCATGAATATCGCTGTCAGCAATGTGAAGCCATTGCAGCTGGCGCTTGTGGGCAATCCAAATTGCGGCAAGACGGCGATGTTCAACGCGCTTACCGGCAGCAGGCAGAAGGTCGCGAACTATCCAGGTGTTACCGTGGAGCGCAAAGAAGGCGTTTTTGTCACGCCTGCCGGGCGTCATGTCGTGGCGATTGACCTGCCGGGTACGTATTCCTTGCGCGGCAGGAGCCCGGACGAGGTTGTCACACGCGACGCCATCCTTGGGCGGCTGGAAGGGGATCCGCGCCCGGACCTGCTGGTCTGCGTGGCGGATGCCACCAACCTGAAGATCATGCTGCGATTGGTGATCGAGCTTTCGAGTGCCGGAATTCCCATGCTGCTGGCGCTCAACATGATGGATATAGCGCAATATCGCGGGATCAGGATTGATGCGGAGGGCCTGTCGGCAGAGCTTGGCATCCCGGTGATTTCAACTGTCGCCGTCAACCCGGATGGGACAGGCAGCCTGGTCCGTGAGATCGACCGGTTGGCGAGTTCGGGACTGGCGAGCAATGCGCCAAACTGGCATGCGCTTGATGCAGGTGAGGTCAGGAATGCGCATCACTTGGCGGATGCCCTGGTCGCGCGTTTCGTCTCGAAACCGGCTAATGACCGAGACTGGACGCATCGCTTCGACAATGTTCTGCTCAATCCGGTTGGCGGCATTGTGATCCTTCTGGCGGTGCTGTTCCTGATTTTCCAGGCTGTGTTTTCATGGGCGGTTTTGCCGATGGAATGGATTGCCAGCGGTTTTGACTGGCTTGCAGCCACGGTTGCAGCGGTCTTGCCATCGGGGTTGTTGTCGAGCCTCATCACGGACGGGGTGATCGCCGGTGTCGGCAGCGTGCTCGTGTTTCTGCCGCAAATCATGATCCTGTTTTTCTTCATCATCCTGCTCGAGGATTTCGGATATATGGCGCGTGCGGCCTTCCTGATGGACAGGATCGTCGGCGGCGCCGGCCTGCACGGACGGTCGTTCATTCCGCTGCTGTCGAGCTTTGCCTGTGCCATTCCCGGCATTATGGCGACGCGGGTCATTGAAAACCGGCGTCAGCGGCTTGCGACCATCATGGTTGCGCCTCTGATGACATGCTCTGCACGCATTCCGGTCTATACGCTGATCATTTCGGCCTTCATCCCGAACCGTCAGGTCTGGGGCTTCGTCAATCTACAGGGGCTCGTCATGTTCTCGCTTTATGCTGCGGGAATTGTCAGTGCCTTTGCGGTGGCATTTGTCTTCCGGACCTTTGTCTGGCGCGGAAAAACCGAGCCCTTCATCATGGAACTGCCCGGCTACAAGCGGCCACTTTTGCGCAGTGTGGTTCTGGGTGTGGTGCAGCGGGCAGTCATTTTTCTCAAACGCGCAGGCACCATCATCCTGTCGATGATGATCCTGATCTGGTTCCTGTCGACATTTCCGGCCCCGCCGGAAGGGGCGGCAGATCCCGCCATCAATTACAGTTTTGCCGGTATTATCGGCCATGCGCTGCTGCCGCTTCTGTCACCCATCGGCTTCAACTGGCAAATTGCGGTGGCGCTCATCCCGGGGCTTGCCGCCCGTGAGGTCGCGGTCGGCGCTCTGGCGACGGTATATGCCATCAGCGGTGATGCTTCCGGATCAACGCTTTCGTCAACGCTTGCGACGCAATGGTCGCTTGCCACTGCACTCTCGCTGCTGGCCTGGTATGTGTTTGCGCCACAATGCGCGTCAACGCTTGGCGTCGTTCGGCGCGAAACCAATTCCTGGCGCTGGCCTGTTGCGATGTTCGTTTACATGATGGTGCTCGCTTATTTTGCCTCGCTGATCGTTTACCAGGTGGCAGTGGCGCTGGGAGGATAGCGAAGATGCATGATCCCGTGATGCTGCTCGATACCGTATTGACCTTCATGATCGTGTTGGCGGCAGCCTGTTTCGTGGTCTGGAGGATATTTCTGCCGGTGCGTTTGAAGACTGTTCTGCGCCACCGCTTGTCAGGCAGAAGGGAACCCTGCGCGCCACAGGCAGAAGCGGCGGGTTGCACGGTAGGGTGCAACGGTTGCGCACTTGGCAGTATTCACAAACAGCAGCAGCACGACCGCAGAGCCTGACTGCGGTCCACCCCAACCGTCAATCATTGTCGGGCAGGCTGGAACCGGCACCCTTGCGCCGCGAGGCTTCACTCTCCGGTGCGAAGGTGCGAAACGCAAAGGCGTTGAGCCTCTCCCAATCGTCCGCGGCCACATTGTGAAGCGGCTGCACTGCGCTTGCCCTTGCACAGGTTTCTATGCGGCGGCAGGTCAGACTTTCCGCGCGGGCGGCAAACAAGGCATCGAAATCCGAATTCAGCAGAACGCCATCGCGCAGCGCATCCACGCTCACATCCGCCCAGCGCAGGCGAATGGCTGTTGCCCCCATGCCGGCAAGCGCCCTGGCAAAAGGGAGTACCAGCAGCGGCCAGGTCACCGGGCCGGTAGTCACCTCGCGGCCAGCTGCGATTTCAGCAGCAATATCGCACAGCGTTGCGCCGGTTGCGATCGGGCAAAGCGAGTTGTTCCCTGCCTGCCAGACGCCGGTAAGCCTGGTAGGGGCGAGCGTGGTTTCTGCCAGGTTGTCGGTTTCGTGCAGGAGGGCTGCGAGGAGTTTCACGCCGGGCAAGCCGGTCTCATGCAGGCTGCGCACGGCTTTACCGGCTTCCTCAGCCATGCCCCAGGAGCGACCTGCACCGCGAGCGGCGCGTTTCGACGTCGCCTCGATTTCATTCAGCGACCAATGCGTCATTTGCCGGTTTCCGGTACTGCATAGGGCCAGAAGTCAGCGTCGGCCTGATGCAACTCGTCGGGAAACGGGGCACCCTTGAACATGTTGATCCTGATCCAGCGGTCTGAGCGAGGGTCAAATTGCTGTGCGCCGAAAAATGCCAGCTTGCAGCGCAGGAGATCGACGGGAAGCATGTCGGCTGCAATGGTGTTGTCGCGGATTTCGGCATAAGGCAGGCTTGTGGCAATTTGGGTCCGGCGAACCGTGTGGCGGTGTTGCGGGTGTTTCAGCAGGAAACCGGCGAGTGGCATTGCACCGTCCTCTCCCTCGAGATCGCGGGCCAGATGTGCCGCGTCGCGCGCAGGTGCCAAGGGCTGCTCATATGCGTCCAGCGGCTCTTCCTCGCGCTCACCGAGACGGGGTTCGAGCTTTTCCTCCGAATAATACCACAACCGCGCATTGGCCTCAGGTGCTGACCAGTCCTGATCCAGCAATTCGCCATGAACGTTTTCCAGTATTTCGCGCATCCGGCCGATTGTGATGGCACCATCAATTCGGAAACCGGCAGTTTCGTCGGCACTCATGTTGGCGGCAAGATCGTCAACCAGTTCGCCATGCGGCTCAAGCAGCAAGGCTGCAACCAGCTCGCGTCCTTCCGCCGAGAGCTTGGTTGCGGCCCATTGATAAAGGGCGTTCCACGGCAGTGCGCCTGAGAGCAGATGCCTCGCAGTGGCATCATCAAGCCTTGCCAGATCCTCATTCAACTCCGCAATATGGCGGGTCTGGCGCCCGTCGCTGGAGCGCCAGTTCGCGGCATTGAGACGGGAGCGTTGCAACAATTCGACAAACAATCCGATTTGCTGGGGTGTTGCGGTGTCCAGGTTTCTGACGCGCGCCAGTGCCTCTTCGCGTGCAGCAATCCAGTTGTTGAGCAGGGCCGGGTGGTTGATCAGGAACGGTGCCATGCCAAGCCCGGTGGAATTGCCGACGCCCAGGCTGCGGCGCAAATGTGGTTGTAGCCGCACGGCAGTATCGGGCGAGCGTTTCCGCGCCATGGCTTCCACAAGGTCGAGGATGAAGGCGCGGGTGAGATAGACCGACAGCATTTCGACCTGGAAGGGCGCGGAAAACTCCGCCCTTTCGTGAATGGTTTCGCGGTCGGCAGCGCCGAGCTTGCCTGAACCGTAAACCGCCGTGGTGCGCATCAGGTAGCCGGTTTCGGTGAGGCGGGCGATATCCGGTTGTTGGCCCATGGCCAGTCTTTCAACAACGTGATCGAACAGGCGCACCGAGCGGTTGGCGCGGGAGACCGACAATTCGCTCGAAAGGACGCGGCCTGCTTCCTGTAGCGGAATATTCTGTCGAAGCCGTTCGATTGTCTGCTGGTCGGCAATGCCGTCATGAAGGCAGAAAGTAGCGTCCCAGGCAGTGGCTATTACCCTGTCGGAGCGCATTTCGGGCGGCAGGTCATGCCCGAAACAGACCAGCGAATAGGCATGTTGCGGGCCATGCGCGACATAGACGGCGGTACCGACGCCCTTCTTGTCAAAATCAAAAATCTTGCGCTCGAACCGCCAGTTTTCGCTCTTGAGGCGGCGAAGCAGAATGCGCATGAAACTGAGCCGGGTGGCATGAGACGCGCCCATGGCTGCCAATTTCATCACTGCCTCTGGCGGGCGTGGCGCTACGGTTCGATGTGCTGTCGTCCGGGGATTGCCGTTCATGTTGCCGGCCCGAATGCCAGGTCGAAAAAGCGCAGCCAGTTGTTGCCCATCAGGCCATCCACCTCACTGCTCGAAAATCCCCTTGCCGCCAGCGCGCTGCGGATATTGTCGAAATCCCGGTTGTCGCGGAACCAGTCAGGTTGCGGCGGGAAACCGGCATTTTCGGCGCTGCCCTCGCCATAGTCGGTTTGTTTGGTCCAGCGGCCATTGCGCATCCAGGTGACGACGCTGTCGGGCTGGTCCTGGCACAGGTCCGAGCCGATGCCCAGATTGTCGACGCCGTAGCGGCTGGCAGCCTCGGCGATCATGGTGGCGAAGCTTTCCACTGTGCAGGCCGGGCCATCCTTGAGGTGATGCGGGTAAAGCGAAAAGCCCAACATGCCGCCGCTCGCGGCCAATTCGCGCAATACCGTGTCGGACTTGTTGCGGAGGGCCGGGTGCCACCAGTGCGGATTGGCATGGGTGATGGCAATCGGGCGCGAAGACTGTTCGATCGCCTCAAGGGTGGAGCGTTCGGCGGAATGGCTCATGTCGATGACAAGGCCGACGCGGTTCATCTCGGCGATCACCTGTTTGCCCATGCGGGTGATGCCCGTATCCTCAGCCTCATAGCAGCCGGTCGCCAGCAGGGACTGGTTGTTGTAGGTCAGTTGCATGAAGCGTGCGCCAAGAGTGTGGCAGATTTCAACGAGACCGATGTCATCCTCGATGGGCGAGGGGTTCTGGAAACCGAAAAAGATCGCGGTTCGGTTTTCTGATTCCGCCTTGCGCACGTCAGCGCCGGTCCTGCCGGGGAAGATCAGGTCCGGATATTGCTCGAACCAGCGGTTCCAGCGTTCGAAATTCAGCACCGTTTCGCGGAAATTCTCATGATAGGCGATGGTCACATGGACCGCATCGACGCCGCCTTCATGCATTTGCCGGAAGATTTTCTCCGACCAGTTGGCATATTGCAGGCAGTCGATCAAAGGCATGCAGTTCATCCGTTTTCGCTTCATGCCCACGGTGGACTGTCAAAGCGCCGGTTTCAAGCATGAAAAACGGCAATGCTGGCGCAGTTCAGCCAAAGCTGACTGAGACCGAACCGAAATCGCCAAAGTCCGCGACGAAGTGGCTGCCCGGCGGTGCCTCTATCGGGCGAATGAATGAGCCGGAGAGGACAATGTCGCCTGCGGCAAGACCGTGGCCATATTGGGCAAGGCGTTTGACCAGCCAGACAATGCCGGTAACGGGGTCATCCAGTACGCCGGCACCCAGGCCAGTCTCCTCAACGACGCCGTTACGCTTCACGATGGCGCCGACCCAACGCAGCGCCGATGCATTGACCGGGTGACGCTGGCTGCCGAGTACAATTCCGGCATTGGCAGCGTTGTCGGAGATCGTGTCGGTGATGATGCGAGCCCTGCCGCTTCCGGGGTCCACCCGAAGGATGCGGGTATCGAGGATCTCCAGCGATGGGGCGACATGTCCGGTGGCGGCGATCACGTCATCGCGGGTCACGTCCGCTCCAGCGAGCGGGGAATTCATGATGAAGGCGATTTCCGCTTCGATGCGGGGCTGGATGAAACGGCCAGCGGGTATGGTTGCGTCATTTGCAAAAAGCATGTTGTCGAGCAAGACGCCAGAATCGGGCGTGGTGATGTTCAACGCCTGTTGCATGGCGCGAGAAGTCAGGCCGATCTTCCAGCCGATCGAAGTCCGTCCGGCAGCGTGCTTTCGGGCCACAAGGGCTGCCTGGACAGCATAGGCGTCGTCCATGGTCATGTCGGGAAAGGCGAGGCTCAGCAATCCGCACTGGATGCCGGATTTTTCCGCCTCGACAAGCATGGCGGCAGCGTTGTCGATTTCCTGCGGCGTCATTCGTCAACGACCCCGTTGCGCAATATGCCGATGCCTTCCGCTTCGATTTCGACGACATCGCCGGGCACCAAATATCTTGGCGGGTCGAAGCGCGCGCCAGCACCGGTCGGGGTTCCCGTAACGATAATGTCGCCTGGAACCAGCGTGGTGAATGTCGAGATATAGGCGATCTGGCGGGCAATCGGAAACAACATCCTGCTGGTACGGTCATCCTGCCGCGTCTCGCCATTGACGCGGGTCTGGAGGCGAATATCGGTGATCTGGGCGGGACTGGAATATGGCACGAGCCAGGGGCCCATGGCACCCGATCCGTCCCAGTTCTTGCCTTGCGTGACATTGAATTTTGCGTGGCGCACCCAGTCACGCAGCGTGCCTTCGTTGCAAAGGGTCAGCGCGCCGATATGCGATAGGGCGGATTGCTCCGAAATCCGGCGTCCGCCCTTGCCGATGATGATCGCGATTTCGCCTTCATAGTCGAGTTGCGGGGTCTCTGGCGGGCGTGTCAGTGGCACTTCATGGCCAACAAAGGACCGGGCGAATCGGACGAACAGGCTCATGTTCGCCGGTGCTTCCTGGCCGTCCCTGTATTCGGCATTGCGGTCGGGGAAATTCACACCGACACAGATGATCTTTTCAGGATCGGGTATCGGGATTTCCCAGCGGAAACTGCCGTTTTTATGGGTGACGTCGCGCCCTTGCGCAGCCAGTTCAAGGGCAGCGAAACCGTGGTTCTCAACGACATCGCGCAAGGTCTTCCAATGTGGAAAATCCTGCGACAGCGCAATGATGCCACTGTCGGTCACTGCGCCGTAGACAGTGGTGGTGCCGTTTGAAATGGTGGCGAATTTCAGGTTTCCTGTCATGGCGCTCGTCCCTTCACGGCGCAATGATCGGTTGGGCCTTGAGGTCGCTTTCGCTTGTCGCAATGCCGTTGAAAAGGCTTCCTTCCTCGAACCACGAGCGTGGTGCGGGAGCACCCCAAAGGGTCTGCCGCTGCGGGTCCTTCAAGTCCCAGCGGATGGGTTCGAGATCCGGATCGCAAGTCTGGTAGTCGGAACAGTAGATTTCCGTGCGATGGCCGTCATGGTCGCGAACATAAAGGAAGAAGGCGTTGGATATGCCATGCCTGCCGGGGCCGCGCTCAATACTGGCTACATAGCCGGTGGTCGACATCAGGTCCAAGAGATCGATGATGTTCAGCGGCGTTGGCACCCAGAAGGCGGTATGGTGCAGGCGGGGACCAGTGCCGTTGGTGAAGGCTATGTCATGCACGCCACCCTTGCGATGCATCCATGCCGCCCAGGTGCGGTCGGTTTCCTCGTCGGCAGTGTATTCGGTGACGCGAAAACCCATTTCGCCATAAAACTCGACCGAAGCGTCGACATTCGGTGAGAACAGGTTGAAGTGGTCAATTCGCAGAGGCTTCACGCCATGATAGAGCTTGTATTTCTGGTGGATAGGCGGCAGACGGTCCATCCGGGCGTAAAACTCCAGCGGCACACCGAAGAGATCGGAAGTCCGCAACACTCTCCCCATATAGGGGCGCTCTATCCATTCGGTCTGGCGGCCCTTCGAGCGGAACCAGCTTTCCGCCTTGTCGAGGTCCGGCTCATCCCAGACCTTGAAACCCAGCACATTGACGCTGCCGGCATCAGCCTTTTTCAGGATCATGCAGTGGTGGCCGCGTTCCTCCATCGCACGCAGGCAGATCGCGGTGCTGTCCTCGTGGGTGACCTGGAGCCCGAGCGTATCAACATAGAATGCGCGCGCACGGGCGAGATCGGAAACATTGAGCTCCACATGGCTCAGGCGGACGATGTTGAAGGGCGGATAGAGGTTGGCTGATGGTATAGGCATTGCGTCTTCTCCCGGAATTTGTTCATACGCCCAACTGCTGGATACTGTGTTGACCCAACGCAAAGGCGATATTCTTCTGTTCCATGTAGAATTCGAAGGACCAATTGCCGCCGTCGCGGCCGATACCGCTTGCCTTTACGCCGCCGAACGGGGTTGGCAAGTGACGCACATTTTCCGAATTCACCCAGATCATGCCGGCTTCCAGCGCATTGGAAAAACGCAAGGCACGGGTGACATCGCTGGTCCACAGATAGCCGGTCAGGCCATATTGCACGTCATTGGCAATCGCCAGGGCCTCGGCTTCATCGCCAAAGGTGATTGATGTCAGGAACGGGCCAAAGACCTCTTCCTGGGCAATGCGCATTGAACTCGCCGCATCGGTGAAAAGCGTCGGGCGAACAAACCAACCCTTATCGCCGACACGGGTGCCGCCTTCAGCGAGCGTTGCACCGTCCTCTTTCCCGATTTCGACATAGGACAGCACCTTGTCGAAATGGGTCTTGTGGATGAGCGGGCCGATTTCGGTTGCATTGTCGAGGGGATGTCCGACCTTCAGATTGCGGACCCGGGCAGCGAGGCGGGCATGAAACTCGTCAGCGATGGTATCTTGCACCAGCAGCCGCGACGAGGAGGTGCAGCGTTCGCCATTGAGTGAGTAAATCATGAAAACGACGGCATCGAGGGCGCGCTCGATATCGCAGTCATCGAACACGATGACGGGATTTTTGCCGCCGAGTTCAAAGTGTACGCGCTTGAGCGTGTCAGCACCCTGTTTCATGATCATCGAGCCGGTGCGGCTTTCACCGACAAAGGCGATGGCCTTGATGTCAGGATGCTCGGTCAAGGCTTTGCCGGCAGTCTCGCCAAAACCGTTGACGAGGTTGAGGACGCCATCGGGAAGGCCTGCATCGTGGCAGATTTCGGCGAGAAGCCGTGCAGTGAGGGGCGAGAATTCAGCGGGTTTGTGGACGACCGTGCAGCCAGCGGCAAGTGCTGGTGCGATCTTCCAGGTCGACAGCATGAATGGTGTGTTCCACGGCGTAATGACCCCGACGGGACCGATTGGCGAACGCGATGTCACATTCAGGTGGTTGGGCGAGGGCAGGGACTGGCCATCGCGCGCAGAAGGAGCCATGTCAGCAAAAAACCGGAAGTTCTCCGCGCCGCGAAGTGCTGCCTTTGACATGAAGCGCCATGCCTGGCCCGTATCCCAGCACTCGCATATGGCAATTTCATCGGCACGCCGGACAATGGCGTCCGCGATCTTGTGCAGGATTGCCTTGCGCTTGTCACCGTCCATGGCTGCCCAGACTGGAAAGGCTGCCTTGGCGGCTTTGGCGGCAGTATCGATATCTGACGCATCGCCGCTGGCGACCGAAGCTATCAGACTTTCATCGACCGGTGAGCGTGTCTCGAAACTTGTGCCGGAGTTGGCGCCAACACTTTTTCCCCCGATGAGGTTGAGGATGCCGGTCTCCCGAAAACGGGAGAGATGGCCTTCCAGTTGGGCAAGGCGTGTTTGCAGGTCGCTCATGCTTGGTCTCCGGCAAGATATCTTCGGATGGAGCTGGCCTTCGGGCTCAGTTCAGGATCGATGTCGCGCATTTCCAGGGACAGCATGAAAGATGACGATTCCATCACCTGTGCACAAAAGGCTTCGGCTGCAGCAAAAATCTGGGCGGTCGCCTGTTTGCGGGTTTCCAGTGAGCGTCCAGCGCGAAGCCTCACGGAAATGTCAAGAAAGGCGTGGTCCCGATTGCCGTCGGCGATGACCCAATGATCACACGCGATGGCTCGAACCCGGATACCGGCAAGGGGAAACACACCGGTCTCAGCAGCGGCGTCACGAATTTCGCGGCAAAGCCCAGCGATGTCGAGCCGGTTTTCGAGGTTTTTCGAGTAGTCTATTTGAAAGTGTGGCATAATCCGAATTACCACGGTTTAATTGCTTTGTTAAGTAATATTTTCATGCCCGAAATGGGTTGAGCATCGCTTCGAAAATGCCGATATGTGCACCATGAGCGAAAAAGATTCTGATCACCGCATCAACAGGGCTGCGTTTGGCCCGACTTCCCGGTCATTGCCCATTGCGCTTTTGCGTGCGCGTGAAGCGGTTATGGGCCCGGTTCGCGACATGCTGCAAAAGAGCAATGTCAGCGAACAGCAATGGCGGGTGTTGCGCGTGATCGAGGAAAGCGGCGAGATCGAGCAGACGGCAATTGCCAAGGCTGCCTGCCTGCAATTGCCAAGCCTGACCAGGATTTTGCGAAACATGGAAAAGGAGGGCTATGTGACACGTCGAACCGACAAGGACGACCGGCGCAAGTCCATGGTCTCGATTTCCGGCAGTGGCAGGCAGCTGATTGCGGACCATGCAGCGCAGAACGCCGAAATCTTCGGCAGACTGGAGGGGCTTTATGGCCGCGAGAAACTCGATCAATTGCTTGATCTGCTGGAAGAACTACGCGCCCTCAAGCTGTGATACCGCCTTGCGCCATTCGCTCAATCAAGACCTATCCGCAAGCCGTCCCGCCCGAGATGAAATTCTCCGGACCAATTCGGTTTCACCGCCTCAAGCCAGTGTTCGACGGTAAAATCGGGATCATCAGAAGGGATAAGGTGGTTGAGCGCCAGGTTTTTGACGTCGGCCGCTGTGGCAATTCTTGCCGCGTCCGAGGCAAAAGTGTGTGAGCGCAGCCAGTGTTTCATCAGCCGGTCGTCGCCATTGCCGATTCGTGCCATCAGCGGTGCCAGGGCTTCTTCCAGCATCGCTTCGTGAATCAGCAAATCAGCGCCGCGGGCAAAATCGATCAGTGGCGGGAAATAAGTGGTGTCGCCTGAAAAGACGACCTTGCGGGTCGAACCGGTAAAGCGCAACGCGAATGTTTCAACCAGCGGCGGATGTTCGTTGCGGATTGCATCGACTGCAATGCCGTGCCTTTCGCAAACGCGGCCTTCGTTGATAGTTTCAAATGTGACGAGATCCCGCAAATCGGGGCGGCCTTCGTCCTGGATGCGAAGGTCGATATCCGCCTTCATCGAAAGCAGGAATGCGTTCCAGTATTCATGCAGACCTTGCGGACCGTATACGGAGACTGGTGTCTTCAAGCCGGCAGTCCAGGCGGTGTGAAGGAGCGGACCAAGTTCAAGGTAATGGTCGGAATGCATGTGGGTGACAAAGATCAGCGACAGGTCGCGCAACTGCATTCCCTGCAGGGTGAGGTTGCGGGTTACGCCAAGGCCGCAGTCAACGACGATGCGCTGACCATCAAGACAAAGCAGGTTCGAGGTCGGCATGGTGGAACCGGGGCGAATGGCCGGCCCACCCTTGGTGCCCAGAAGCGCTACCCAATTGTCACCGGCAAGCTGTGTCTCGTTCATCAAATTTCCTTTTTCGGCTCGTTCCCGATTGCGGGCCGTTGAAGTTTTCAGTGGATTGCCTGCATGGCTGCAAAACCGGCATCCAGGGCATCGAGGATTTTGGCGACATCATCTGCGGTCAGAACCAGCGGTGGAGACATGATGACATTGGGCCCGGAAACCCTGACCATTACGCCATTGCGGTAGACAGCTTCCTGCAAGGCCAAGGGTGTTGCCTTGTCGACGGGTGTCTTGCGGGCGCGGTCGGAAACCAGCTCAATCGCCGTCATCAGGCCATGGCCGCCTCGTACATCGCCGACAAGTTCGTATTTTTCCTTGAGGGCACTGACGCCGGCAAAGAGTTCTGCTCCGCGTTTGGCTGCGTTTGACGCCACGTCCAGACGCCTGGTTTCCGCCAGGCAGGCAATCGCTGCGGCGGCACCTACAGGATGACCGGAATAGGTGTAGCCGTGACCAATCGCGGCAGCTCCCGTCTTGTCGTTTTCAAATACATCGACAACCTTTTCACTCAGCATGACAGCTCCAAACGGAAAATAGCCATTGGTGATCGCCTTGGCCGTGCACATCATGTCCGGCTTCACGCCCCAAAGCCGGGACCCTGACCAGGCACCGGTCCGGCCGAAGGCGGTAATCACCTCGTCTGCGATCAGCAGGATACCGTTACGGTCACAGATTTCGCGTATCATGGGCATGAAGCTTTCGTGCGGAGGGATCACGCCGCCTGCACCCAATACCGGTTCCATGATGAAGGCGGCAATGGTCTTTGCACCCTGGAAAGCTATTTCATCCTCGAAAGCTGCCGCGCACAATTGCGCAAGTTTTGCCGGATCGGTCTCGTTGAACGGATTGCGGTAGGCATAGGGGGCGGGAACATGGAAGCAGCCGGGCATCAAGGGTTCATACTGGGTGCGGAAATTGGCGTTGCCATTGACGGACGCACCACCAAAGTGGGTCCCGTGATAACCCTTCTTCAGGCTGAAATATTTCACCCGTCCTTCTTCACCGCGTATCTTGTGATACTGGCGTGCAAGGCGCAGTGCGGTTTCGACGCTGTCCGACCCGCCGGAAGTGTAGAATGCGCGGCTCAGACCGTCGGGAGCGAAAAATTGCGAGAGTTCCCACGACAATTCGATGATCGCGTCATTGGTGGTGCCGCGAAAGGTCGAGTAATAGGGCAGCACGTCAAGCTGGCGGGCAATGGCCTGTTTCACCGGTTCGCAGGAAAAGCCGAGATTGACATTCCACAATCCACCTACGGCATCGAGCACTTCATGTCCGTTGATGTCGGTGATGTGAACGCCGTTGCCAGCGACGATGATGGCGGGCGGATTGGCCATGCTGTCGGCGGGATGTGCCATCGGATGCCACATGTGGCGGGCGTTGTTTTCCTTCAGAAAATTGGAGTCTTTCACGTGTGCCTCTTGCTTGTGGTGTCTGTTGTGCGGTGTCCTGGGTCAGTTCCGGCTTGATCTTGCATCCTTGCCGAGGTCACCCCATGCGTGTTCGAGTGCATCGGGAATTGTTCCGCCCCAGCTCCGCGTGATCCTTGTTGCTGCCGATACCAGTTCTTGTTTTATGGTCGATTCAAGTTCCGGGGTCATGCGTGATGCGACGCAAGCAACTGCAACCGATCCTGCCACCTTGCCGGAATGATCAAACAGCGGTGCGGCGATACCATGAACGCCGCTTTCATAGCCTTCGATCGAGACGCCGAAGCCGGTTCGCCTTGTCGATTCCAACTGGATGGCAAGTTGTTCCTCGCTCACGACCGTATGCTCGGTGAAGCGGGTCATCTTGCTGATTGCCAGCTTTCGCAAGTTGTCGTCGCCAAAAGCCAGAACGACATGGCCGGAGCCGGTTGCATGAAGTGGCAGGATGGCGTCGTTCATCACGACCCTGTTGCTGTGCAGGGATGCCTCATGATGCGCAAGTGTCAGAAGTTGCGCGCCTTCAAACAAGGAGGCATGGGCGGTCTCGCCTGTTGCTGCCGCAAGCTGCGGCAGCACCGCACGAACACCCGCGCGGCGCGGCATGGTGATTTCTCGTTGATGCGCGAGCCTCAGGACAGCAGGGCCAATACGATATCGCTGGGTCTCTTCATCCTGTTCAAGCAGGCCGACATTCTGCAAGGCCTTGAGGTGCCGGAAGGTTGTCGCCTTGTCGCGTTTGAGCAGACGATGAAACTCCGACAGGCCGATCTCAGGCCTGTCGAGCGAGAAATGATTCAACAGTTCCATGGCTTTCTCGACGGTCGACATGGCTCATCCAGCACTAAAAGGCAAAACTGACGGGCATTGATGCCTCAAAAAAAGATTGACAGCATATGATTAACATATCAAGCTAAAAAATGCAACGATGGTTCAAATAATGAACCGACAAACGGAGGGAATTCATGAAAACCGTGATGAAGATCGCGCTGGCCGCAGCAATGGCCACAGCCGCGATGTGCGCACCCGCCTCGGCGGAATATCCTGACAAGCCGGTGCAGTTCATTGTGCCGTGGCCTCCCGGTGACCTGGAAGACGTTCTTACCCGCATGATTGCCGAGGATTTCCAGACCGAATATGGCGTAGCAGCAGCTGTCGTGAACAAGCCCGGCGGAGGAGGCGGTCCGTTCCCCGGTGCTGTTGAAGTTGCCAATGCATCAGCGGATGGCTACACGATCGGCTCGTTCATCATCGCCGTGCCGGTGGTCGGCCCCAATGTGGGAATTCCCGAACTCAACCCCGATCCGTTTGATCCGCTGGGGATTTTCCTGACCTATCCGTTCGTGATCGCGGTCAGCGCTGATGCGCCATACAATGACATTGACGGCCTTGCTGAACATGCAAAAAGCAATGACGTGGCGCTTGGCCATTTTGGTGCGCCGCTCATTCCGACCAAGGTTACCTTCGCGCTGGCCAAGGAAAAGGGCTTTGCCTTCGCTTCTGACGCCGCGTTTGATGCGCTTGACTGCAACACACTCGCGTCAGGCGATGTTGATGTCATCAACACGACCCTGCAACTCATTCTGCCTTGCCTCGACAAGGTGAAGGTTCTGGCCTCGATCGGCGGTGAGCGTATTCCACTGATCCCGAACACACCAACAGTCGGTGAGATCGTGCCCAAACTGAACGTGGCGTTGTGGAACGGCTTGTTCGTCAAAAAGGACACGCCCGCTGATGTGCGCGAAAAGATCATTGCAGTGGCAAAGAAGACGATGGCTTCCGACCGCGCGAAGAAGCTCGCACAGGAAACTGGCGCGCTTGTCTACTGGGAGGACGCAGACGCGGCAAAAGCCCAGATCGAAAGCGACAAGGAAACAGTTGCCGCCGTCAACAAGGCGATCGCAAATTGAGCTGAATCCCTGACAGCGGGCGCCGGGGAAACGGTGCCCGCTGCACTGACGAGTGCAGGTGGAATATGACTGCCAGAACCAACAAGACTGCCATATCCGCCAGGATCGTTACGCTCAAGGCGCTGTTCAAACGGTTCCGCCGACCGGGCGACATCGTGTTTGCCTGGTTGTTCGTGGTCTTTTCAGTCTTTCTGCTTACGCAACTGGGCAGCCAGACAACATGGAAGGACGGCGGCAAGCTGTTTGCCCAGGCGCCATTCTGGCCCAGTGTGGCTGTATGGCTGATGGTCGTGTTTTCCACGCTTCACCTGATTGGATCAGCCTGCTCGCCCCGTATTGCCGGGCGCTGGGGCGAAGTCTGGTTCTGGGTCAGGTCGCTTGAATACGCCATATGGTTCATGGCCTATGTCTTTGTGGTTCCTCATCTGGGCTATCTGGCTTCAACCCTGCTGGTGTGTGTCGGCCTCGCGCTGCGGGCGGGCTATCGCGACACAAGAGCGTTATTGCTCGCGGCCTTTGCGGCTGTTGTCATCGTCGTGGTCTTCAAAACACTTCTGCAAGTCAAGATACCGGGCGGCGCAATCTACGAGGGCCTGCCACAGGCTTTGCGTGCCTTCATGATCAACTACTTCTAGGGGCTTGGCGATGATAGCGGATCTCTTGGGCGGGCTTCAACTTCTGGCCCGGTGGGACGTGCTGATGGCACTTCTGGTCGGGTCGGTGGGTGGCGTTATCATTGGTGCCATTCCCGGCGTCGGTGCGGCTGTTGCAATCGCGATCCTGCTGCCGGCAACCTTTTCGATGGAGCCGATTGTCGGGTTGACGATGCTGCTCGGCATCTATGGTTCCTCGATGTATGGCGGTGCGCTGCCAGCAGTGCTGATCAATACGCCAGGTACAGCCGTGAATGCACTGTCGACCTATGACGGCTATCCGATGACTGTGAAGGGGGAGGCGCGCCGGGCGGTTTCGCTGGCATATTCCGCTTCGTTCTATGGCGGTGTACTGGGCATTTTGTGCCTGATCCTGCTGTCGCCGGTGCTGGCATGGGTCGCGCCAATGTTTGGCAGCCGCGAAATTTTCCTGGCGGCCCTGCTGGGAATCATCCTGGTGATCTTCGCTCATCGTGGACAGGTCTATGCCGCGGGCATGCTGGCAGCATTCGGAATTCTGCTCAACACGATCGGGCTGGACCCGGTGAGTTATACGCCGCGTTTCACCTTTGGCCAGAGCTGGCTTACCTCGGGCATCAACCTGATCGTGGTGGTATTGGGGCTTTTTGCCTTGAGCCAGGCATTCCTGCTGCTTCTGGAAAAGGATGAGAGCCCGCGCGCGCAGCGCCTTGACGGCTCACCCATGCATGGCATGACGGAGCTGTGGCAAAACAAACGGGTTGCAACCGTTTCATCAGGCTTCGGAGTGCTGATGGGCATCATCCCGGGTGTTGGTGAGTTTACCGCGCAATTCCTGTCATACACCTATGCGCAAAAGACATCGAAGACACCAGAATTGTTCGGCAAGGGCTCGCCGGAAGGACTGATTGCCTCGGAGGCCTCAAACAATGCCGTGCCGCCAGCTGCCATGATCCCGCTTCTGGCCCTCGGCATTCCCGGCGAAGCGCTGACTGCGATGATGCTGTCGGTGTTTTATGTCCACAACGTGGTTCCGGGCCCGCAATTGTTCCAGAACCAGATGGACTTCGTCTATGCGCTCTACATGTCGATGATCATCCTGAACCTGCTGGTGATGGGCTTCCTCGCATTCTCCACCAACATGCTGATGAAGATCATCCAGGTACCGACGAGGTTTCTCGGCATTCTGGTGCTGGTGCTGGGATTTGTCGGAGTCTATTCCTTGCGCAATTCCGCAACCGACTGCGCCATTGCTGCCGGCTTCGGCGTGCTCGGACTGGTGTTGAAACGGCTCAACCTTCCGGTCGTGCCGATCATTCTCGGCATGGTCCTCGGCAATATTATGGAAGTGAAACTCCGAAGCTCAATGGCCAGGGTGCGAGAGCCCCTGGATTTCATCGACCGTCCCATCGCGGCACTGCTTTTTGCTGCTATCATTTTCGTCATTGCCTTGCATGTCAGGACCATGATCAGGGAATTTCGCGCTCATGAACCCGAAACCGACCATGACATGCATGACACGCAAGTGAGGTAGGGCATGGACCAGGCAAGCATCGACGAATTGCGGGCGCTTCCAGTCGCTGCCGCAAGGCTCCTGATAAACGGACAATTCAGACCTGCGATCAGCGGAGAAACCATGGAGGTCCTGTCGCCGATTGACGGGACGGTTCTGACCAGCATGGCCGCCGGCTCGAAAGCCGACATGGACGATGCGATAGCCTCGGCACGGGCGGCCTTCAACGATGGAAGATGGTCGCGGCGTGCACCTGGTGAACGCAAGAGAGTGCTACACAAGCTGGCCGATCTGATCGAGCGTGAGGCGCTGGCACTCACGGTACTGGGCGTGCGCGACAACGGTACCGAAATCAACATGGCGTTGAAGGCGGAAGCGGGCTCGGCGGCCGGCACCTTCCGCTATTATGCCGAGGCGATTGACAAGGTCTATGGCGAGATCGCGCCGACACAGGACAATGTCCTTGGACTGATCCATCGCGAACCAGTCGGAGTGGTCGGGGCGATCGTGCCATGGAACTTCCCGCTGATGATCGGAGCCTGGAAAGTCGCACCTGCGCTGGCCGCGGGAAATTCGGTTGTCCTCAAGCCAGCGGAAACAGCATCCTTGTCCCTGTTGCGTTTGGGTGAACTGGCGCTCGAAGCTGGTGTCCCACCGGGCGTTTTCAACATAGTCACCGGGCAGGGCGCGGTTGTCGGTGAAGCGTTGGGCCTGTCGATGGATGTCGATGTGATGGTCTTCACCGGTTCGGGTGCCACGGGACGACGGTTGCTCGAATATTCGGCGCGCTCCAACCTGAAGCGGGTCTATCTGGAACTTGGCGGCAAGTCCCCCAATATCGTGTTTGGCGATGCTGTGGACCTCGGTCAGGCGGCCAAGGTCTCGGCGATGGGAATTTTTCGCAATTCAGGCCAGGTCTGCGTTGCCGGTTCGCGCCTGCTGGTCGAGGAAAGCATCCATGATGAATTCGTTGCCGCAGTCTGCGAGGAGGCGCAAAAACTGAAAGTCGGCGATCCGCTGGATTTGTCGAGCCATGTTGGAGCGATCAACAGCGAACGGCAATTGATGCAGAACCTGGACTTTGTCCGGAAGGCGGAAGCTGAGGGCAATGAGCGTCTGACCGGAGGTGAGCGGATATTGGAAGCCACCGGCGGCTATTACATGGCTCCCACGGTGATGGGCGGGGTTCGGCCTGAGCACCATCTGGCACAAAACGAGGTTTTCGGGCCAGTGCTGGCAGTAACCAAATTCTCCTCGGAAGCCGAAGCAGTGGCAATAGCCAACAGCACGAGTTACGGCCTGGCGTCAGCGGTCTGGACATCCAACCTGTCGCGGGCGCATCGCATGATCGGCGCAATCAGGGCCGGGCTGGTCCATGTTAACACCTATGGCGGGGCGGACAATACCGTGCCGCTTGGCGGCGCAGGGCAATCCGGCAACGGGCATGACAAGTCACTGCATGCACTGGACAAATACCACCAGCTCAAAACGGCATGGATACAATTATGACACCTGCCGACAAGGCGCTTGTCGAGCGTCGTGCTCGACTTCTGGGTCCCAATGTCCCGACCTTCTATGACGAGCCGGTGCATCTGGTCAGGGGTGAGGGGGTCTGGGTCTGGGATGCGCAAGGCAGGCGCTATCTTGACTGCTACAACAATGTGCCTCATGTCGGCCATTGTCATCCACGGGTTGTTGAAGCGATTTGCCAGCAGGCGGCGAGGCTGAATACCCACACACGCTATTTGCATGAAGGGATACTCGACTATGTCGAGCGGCTTACCGCGACATTCGATGGTGATCTTTCCACGGCCATCCTGACATGCACGGGTTCCGAGGCCAATGACATCGCGTTGCGCATGGCTGAGGCAGTGACAGGAAAACGGGGCATAATTGCCACTGATCACACCTATCACGGCAATACCTCGGCGGTCTCACAGCTCTCGCGCACCAATTTCCCTGCAACCGGTGACGGCAGCCATGTCCGGCATGTGCCTGCACCTGACAGCTACCGGCAATTGCCGGGGATCGACGGGGTTGCACCGGCGGAGGCATTTGCCGCGCATGTGGAAGCCGCAATTCGCGACCTCGAAAAATCGGGGCACGGGTTTTCTGCGGTGATCTTCTGCCCGGCATTTCTCAATGAGGGCTTCCCGGTATTGGAGCCGGGTTGGCTCGATCCTGTGATGGAAGTCGTGCACAAGGCGGGCGGCATTTTCATCGCTGATGAAGTACAGCCCGGTTTCGGGCGGAACGGATACCGTTTCTGGGGGCATCAGCGCATCGGCATCCAGCCGGATGTGGTGACAATGGGCAAGCCGATGGGCAACGGCCATCCGGTAGCGGGACTGGTTACCACACCGGAAATCATGGCGGCGTTTCGAGGATCATTTCGCTATTTCAACACATTCGGGGGCAATCCCGTTTCCTGTGCAGCGGCCATGGCCGTTCTCGACATATTGGAGGAGGAAGGCCTGCAGGAAAACGCCAGGATAGTCGGCGAACATGCGCGCGCAGGCCTTGCAATGCTTGGCGAAAGGCATGAATGCATCGGCGATGTGCGCGGCTATGGACTGTTCTTTGGTGCTGAGCTGGTTAGCGATCGTGACACGAAAGCGCCTGCCACGAAGCACGCCGAGAAGGTTGCCAATGAAATGCGGCGTCGTGGCATACTGATGAACCGGCTGGGAATTCACTACAACACGTTGAAAATCCGGCCGCCAATGCCATTCAGCATCGCCGATGCAGACTACATGCTGGAAGCGCTGGACAGCGTTCTTGTTGACCTGGGTCCAACCGTTGAGTGAGGTGGTTGCACGCAAGGCGCTGGGCCATTGGGGGCTTGAAGGCTGTGCGGTTGCGCTCATGGCAGAGCGTGAAAACTCGGTCTGGAGGGTGGACACTGCAACCGGGTCATTGGCGATGCGGGTGCACCGGCCAGGCTATCGAAGCCTTGCGGAACTGCGATCCGAACTTGACTGGATGACGATGCTCGACAAGGGCGGTCTGCCGGTGGCAAGGCCCGTGACGGCGCGGGATCGCCAAAAATGCGTTGTCATCGACGGTTTCGCCATTGATGTCCTCGAATGGATTGATGCGACACCGCTGGGCGCGAGTGGCAGCGTTATAGCCCTGGAAAATCCCGTCGAAGTGTTTCTTTCTGTTGGTGAAACCATGGCATGGATGCATGATCTTAGCGATGCATGGGTGTTGCCTGAGGATTTCGCCAGACCGGCTTGGGACCTTGAAGGCCTGCTTGGCGAAAACCCGTTATGGGGAAGGTTCTGGGAGAATCCCAGGCTGGCACCGGACGAGTCGAGGTTGCTGCTTGCCGCGCGCGAGAGGGCTCGCGAAGAATTGGCGGCACTGTCTGGTGAACTTGACCATGGCCTTGTCCATGCAGACCTGGTTCCTGAAAATGTGATGTTTGACGGCAGGGAAATCCATATGATCGATTTCGACGATGGCGGCTTTGGTTTTCGGTTGTTTGATCTCGCAACCACGATGAACCGGCTCGAGCGCATTGATCTGTCCGGTGAATGGGCCAATGCATTGCTTGAGGGTTACAGACGCCGACGCCAGATCGACACGCGCTTCCTGGGTCTGTTTCAACTCTTGCGCAGCTTCACCTATGTTGGCTGGATCGTGCCACGAATGGCCGAGCCCGGATCGCGCGAGCGCAATGCCCGGTTCATTGACGAAGCCTGCCGCAGGGCAGCCGAATATATGCGCACAAGCAAAGGAGGGGTTCATGGCTGATAACAAGACAATCCTGGTGGTTGGCACCTATGACACCAAGGATGATGAACTGGCCTATCTGGCTGGGTGCATTCGTGCCCAGGGTGGCAATGTAGTGACGATGGATGTCAGCGTACTCGGCGATCCCGTCACGGCGGTAGATCATTCCAAGCACGATGTTGCCCGTGAAGCAGGAAGCAGTATCGAGGCAGTAATAGCGAGCGGCGACGAGAATTCCGCGATGCAGATCATGGCTCAAGGTTCATCCGCCCTGGCGCAGAGGCTGTGGCGCGAAGGCCGGGTTGATGGCGTCGTCGTTCTGGGTGGTTCTATGGGCACCGACCTGGCGCTTGATGTATGTGCTGCGATTCCAGTTGGCGTGCCGAAATATATCGTATCAACGGTGGCATTTTCGCCGCTCATTCCTGCTGGCAGGCTTGCTGCTGACGTGCAGATGATCCTTTGGGCCGGCGGGTTGTACGGTCTCAATTCCCTGTGCAAATCCTCACTCAGCCAGGCTGCAGGTGCAGTGCTGGGCGCTGCAAGGGCGGTTGAGCGGCCAAGTGGCAAGCCGCTGGTCGGGATAACCGGACTTGGCAAATCGGTTCTTGGCTATGCCGTGCCGCTGAAGCCGGAGCTGGAGGCGCGTGGGTTCGAGGTGGCGGTTTTCCATGCCACCGGCATGGGCTGGCGGGCTTTCGAAAGCCTCGCAGCGCAAGGTGCCTTTGCCTGCGTCATGGACTTCTGCACCCAGGAACTGGGCAATGATGTCAACGGTTCCGATATTTCAGCCGGCCCTGACCGGTTGACAGGCGCAGGCAAGGCCGGCATCCCGCAGATCGTGGCTCCTGGTTGCTATGATCTTGTCGACATAGCTGGTTGGCGCGGCGTTCCGGAGAAATGGGCCGGGCACGAATCCCATGCGCATAACCGGCTGATCACTTCCATCGTACTGCAGGAAAGCGAAGTGCAGATGGTAGCGCAAGCGCATTGCCGCAATCTGGCAACCGCGAAGTCACACAGTGTATTCCTGTTGCCGACGGGTGGTTGCGGAGAGTGGGATCGTCCAGGCAAACCGCTGCACAATCCGAAGGTGCTGGCAGCGTTTTGTGACGCGATCAGAACGCATTGCCCGGCCAATGTCCGGCTCGAGGAACTGGCCTGCCATATCAATGATCAGGAATTTGCCGACCGGGCTTTGGCAATCTTCGATGAATGGTGTGATAGCGGCGTGGTCAAGTCCGGATAACACGGCGCTCCATCCCTCAAGTGATCTTGTCAATGTGGAAGCCGGCAATGTCATCATCATGAATGCCTTCAGTCCAGATCATCCGATCAGCGCCATATACCCCCAGTGGCAGGATCCATTGTTTTGGCTGCAATGGCAGGTGCGCATTTGTTGATTGTGCAACTGTCAATAATGTTGAAAAACAATTGCGCAAGGGAGGGTGGCGATGGTTGGCCCAGAGGCGGATTATGTGGTGATTGGCGCCGGTTCTGCCGGTTGCGTTATCGCGAACCGTCTCAGTGGCGATCCCTCCCGTTCGGTCGTACTCCTGGAAGCGGGCGGCAGGGACTGGAATCCGTGGATCCACATTCCGGTTGGTTATTTCAAGACCATGCACAATCCCTCGGTGGACTGGTGCTACAGGACGGAGCCCGATCCGGGGCTCAATGGCAGGCGGCTTGACTGGCCGCGTGGCAAGGTGCTGGGCGGATCCTCCTCGCTGAACGGGTTGTTGTATGTGCGCGGTCAGGCGGAGGACTATGACCGCTGGCGGCAGATGGGCAATACCGGCTGGGGCTGGGATGATGTGCTTCCATTGTTTCGCCGCTCCGAGGACCAGGAGCGCGGTGAAGATGGGTTTCATGGCGTCGGCGGGCCGCTTTCGGTGTCCGATTTGCGCATTCGTCGCGCCATCTGCGATGCCTGGGTGGAGGCGGCGCAAACAGTCGGCTATCCGTTCAATCCAGATTACAATGGCGCGACACAGGAAGGTGTCGGCTATTTCCAGCTGACAACCCGCAATGGCCGGCGTTGCAGCACGGCAGTTGCCTATCTTGATCCGGTTCGTTCCCGGCAAAATCTGGCCATTGTTACAGGTGCGCATGTCCAGCGCATTGAGATCAGCAATGGCCGCGCCACCGGGGTTACATGGCGTGACAAGGCAGGCAGGCTCAAGAGGGTCAAGGCGAGGCGCGAGGTCATTCTTTCGGCTGGAGCCATCGGCTCGCCGCAGATCTTGATGCTGTCGGGGCTGGGCGACGGGCAGCAGTTGCAGCAACACGGTATTGAAGTTGTCCGTCACCTGCCGGGCGTGGGCAAGAACCTGCAGGACCATCTCCAGGCGCGGCTGGTGTTCAGGTGCAACGAACCGACACTCAATGATGAAGTGCGCAGCTATTTCAACCAGCTGCGGATTGCCGCGCGTTATGCTGCGTTTCGGACCGGTCCGATGACGATGGCAGCGAGCCTGGCAACCGGGTTCCTCAAGACCAGCGAGCATGTTGCCACACCAGACATCCAGTTTCATGTCCAGCCCTGGTCGGCTGACAGTCCGGGCGAAGGCGTGCATCCGTTTTCGGCCTTCACGATGTCGGTTTGCCAGTTGCGCCCCGAAAGCCGTGGTGAGATCACGCTTGCCTCTTCATCGCCGGATGACTATCCGAAAATCCATCCGCGATACCTGGCTACGGAAACAGACCGCCGCACCATCGTTGAAGGTGTGCGGATCGCACGACGAATCGGGCGCGCCGAGCCGCTGAAGTCGAAGATCGCCTGCGAGTTCCGCCCGGGGCCGGAAATCGACATAGATGACGATACTGCCATGCTGGAATGGGTGCGCGACAATTCGACGACGATCTATCACCCGACCGGAACCTGCAAGATGGGCAGGGACGGGGATGCGGTGGTTGATGCTCGCTTGCGCGTGCATGGCATTGAAGGTTTGCGGGTCGCGGATTGCTCAATCATGCCGGAGATTGTTTCAGGCAATACCAATGCCGCTGCGATCATGATCGGGGAGAAGGCGAGTGATCTTGTCCGCGAGGACAACGAAGGCTGAAGTCACCAAAACCAAACTGGTCCGTGTGTCAGGGGAAATCTGGTCCTTTGATTTGCACCGCCTGATGTAAAGAGTGGGGCAAACAGGAGACAACCATGACCAAGATGACCACGGAAGAAGCTTTTGTAAAAGTGCTTCAGATGCACGGCATTGAACATGCCTTCGGCATTATCGGATCGGCGATGATGGCTATTTCCGACCTTTTCCCAAAGGCGGGGATCAAGTTCTGGGACTGCGCGCATGAGTGCAATGCCGGAATGTCGGCTGACGGCTATACGCGCGCGACCGGCAAGATGAGCATGATGATTGCGCAGAACGGACCGGGCATCACCAACTTCGTGACGCCTGTGAAGACTGCATACTGGAACCATACGCCACTGCTGCTGGTGACACCACAGGCGGCGAACAAGACGATCGGGCAGGGCGGCTTCCAGGAAATCGAGCAGATGAAATTGTTCGAGGACATGGTCTGCTACCAGGAAGAAGTGCGCGACCCGTCCCGCATGGCGGAAGTGTTGAACCGGGTGATCGAGAAGGCATGGCGCGGATCAGCCCCTGCGCAGATCAACGTACCGCGCGATTACTGGACACAGGTCATCGACATCGAATTGCCGCAGATCGTGCGGCTTGAGCGCCCGCGCGGCGGCGAGGCGGCAATTGCAGAAGCTGCCGCGATTCTTTCGGAAGCAAAGTTCCCGGTCATTCTCAATGGTGCAGGCGTGGTGCTTTCAGGCGCCATTCCGGCGTCTGCCGCATTGGCGGAGCGGCTTTCCGCGCCGGTCTGCTGTGGCTACCAGCACAATGACGCGTTCCCGGGTTCGCATCCCCTGTCGGTCGGGCCGCTCGGCTACAATGGCTCAAAAGCGGCGATGGAACTCATCGCCAAGGCCGATGTCGTGCTTTGCCTTGGCACCCGTCTCAATCCGTTTTCGACGCTGCCGGGCTACGGTATTGATTACTGGCCGAAGAACGCCAGGATTATCCAGGTTGACATGAATTCCGACCGCATTGGCCTGACCAAGAAGGTGACGGTAGGCATTCAGGGGGATGCAAAGGCGGTTGCCGAGCAGTTGCTGGCAAAGCTGTCGCCATCAGCAGGCAATGCGGGTCGCAAGGAGCGCGAGGAACTGGTGCATCGCACCAAGTCCGCCTGGTTGCAATTGCTGTCATCGATGGATCACGAGGACGATGATCCGGGCACCAACTGGAACGAGCGTGCGCGCAACCGCCAGCCGGACCGCATGAGCCCGCGCATGGCGTGGCGCGCGATCCAGAAGGTCTTGCCGCGCGAAGCGATCATATCATCCGACATTGGTAATAATTGCGCGATCGGCAATGCCTATCCGACCTTCGAGGAAGGCCGCAAATATCTGGCTCCCGGCCTGTTCGGGCCGTGCGGATACGGTTTTCCGGCCATTTTGGGCGCCAAGATCGGTCGCCCTGATGTTCCGGTTGTCGGTTTTGCCGGAGATGGCGCTTTCGGCATCTCGATGAACGAGATGACGGCATGCGGCCGCAATGACTGGCCGCCGATCACCATGGTGATTTTCCGCAATTACCAATGGGGTGCTGAAAAGCGCAACACGACGCTGTGGTTTGACGACAACTTCGTCGGCACGGAACTGAACCTCAATGTCGAATACGCGCGCATAGCCCAGGCCTGTGGCCTGAAGGGTGTGCAGGTCACGTCCATGGACCAGTTGAGCGAGGCGCTGGCGGATGCAATTGAAGGCCAGATGAAGCGCAACGAGACCACTTTCATCGAATGTGTTCTCAATCAGGAACTGGGCGAACCCTTCCGCCGCGATGCAATGAAAAAGCCGGTTTCGGTTGCCGGAATTGATCCAGCCGACATGCGGCCGCAAAATCCGGGGGCGTGAAGTTCCGGCAGAACCGGGATTGATGCGGGGCGGCAATGCAATGTCGCCCCGCATGCATGTGAAACACCGATTTGAACGACCGCAACGGCGGCCATGAAGGTGCCCATGAGCGTTATTGATGCGATCTACAATGCAGCCCGTTCGCAGCCACGCCATGTCATTCTGCCCGAAGGAAATGATCCACGCGTGCTTGAGGCGGCGATTAGTGCTGCACAGCTGGGAATCGCCGAAGTCAGCGTGATGACCAGTGAAGCAGAGGCAAAGGGCGTCGCCGCTGAACTCGGCAACAACAAGTCTGGTGTCAATCTGGTGGTGGCAGGGTCGAGCCCGGAATTCGCTACACTTTGCGATAGCTATGCCGAATTGCGTGCGGCCAAGGGCGTAGCGGCTGAAAACGCCCATGAGCAGATGCGCGACCCATTGGTCGAGGCTGCCATGAGGGTACGTGTCGGCATGGCCGACGGCATGGTCGCGGGCGCTGTTGCAACGACGGCGCACACGGTTCGCACAGCTCTGCAAGTGCTGGGCAGGGCAAAAGGTGTTGCCACGGTTTCGAGCTTTTTCCTGATGGCGCCGCCTGCCGGGCATCACTCGGTGGATGCACCGATGATCTTCGCTGATTGCGGCCTGCTGATTGAGCCGAGTGCTTCGCAGTTGGCGGATATTGCCATTGCATCGGCGCGTTCCTGCCAACTCCTGCTCGGAGAAAAGCCACGTGTGGCGATGCTCTCCTTTTCGACGGCGGGCTCTGCGGATCATCCCTCGCTTGACCGGATGCGTTCAGCACTTGCCATGGTTCGTGAACGTGAACCGCAACTGGAAATTGATGGCGAGTTCCAGTTTGATTCTGCCTTTGACGAGGCAATCCGTTCCCGCAAGGCACCAGGCTACCGGCTTTCAGGACGGCCGAATGTCTATGTTTTTCCAGATCTTGCGTCAGGCAATATCGGCTACAAGATTGCGCAGCGGATTGGAGGATTGAGTGCTGTCGGGCCGATCCTGCAGGGACTGTCGAAGCCGGCCAATGACCTCTCGCGTGGATGCGTTGCTGATGAGGTTGTCGCGGCCATTGCCGTTACAGCGGTCCAGGCAGCGATGCGCGCTTGAGCATGGCATCGAACCTGATACGGGCAGCTTCATGGACATGATTGTCCCGGACGGTCTTGTAATGATCATCATCCTCGGCAATGCCGTGGTGTTTGCCGCAACCGTGCTGCAAGCGATAGCCGGATTTGGTTTCGCGATGATTGCGATACCTTGCCTCGGCCTGGTCGAGATCAGCCTCGTGCCGGGAGCTTCGCTCGCAAACGGGTTGATCATTTCAGTCATCATGTATTTCGATGAGCGCCATGAAGTGGACTGGCGCGAGATAAGACTGCTTCTCCCCGTAGTCATTGTCGGAACGGTGTTGGGCGCGGGTTTGGCATTGGTGCTGCCGGTACATCTGGCGGGAGCAGTGTTTTCCGGCGCTATCCTCATTGGTGTTGCCGTAACGTTGTTCACGCCGCCGGTAGTGCTCAATGGCTGGACACTGGGGGCGGGGGGGCTTGCAGCCGGAATCATGGGGACTGTTTCCGGTCTACACGGGCCACCGCTGGCAATTGTCTACCAGCACCAGCCTCCGGCCAAGATAAGGGCAACGATTGCGGCGATCTTCATCTTCGCCAACATACTTTCAGTCACAGCGCTTTTCGCTGTCAACAAACTTGGCTTGCCGACACTGGCGATGGCATTGGGTTTTCTTCCCGGACTGATTGCAGGGTTGTTGCTGGCGCGGCGTACTCGCCATCTGGTCAGTCGAAGACAAGCCCGGGCGACAGTGCTGGTGCTGGCGAGCCTGAGCGCAATCGGACTGCTCAACCAGTCGCTTACATGAACCACCGGGATCGCGGTCAATGAAATTCGTGGAATTTGATTGCCTTTGCGATTATTAGTCCCCCACCAACTGGAGGGGCCCATGGACAAGACCACATCAGGACTGGCTGAAGCCGTATCGGGTATTGGCGACGGCGCTACCATCATGATCGGTGGTTTTGGTGGCTCCGGTGCACCCATCGAACTCATTCATGCACTGATTGACCTGCGTCCGCGTGGCCTGACGGTCATCAACAACAATGCCGGCAATGGCCATGTCGGGATCGCAGCGATGATCGAACAGGGCATGGTGGCAAAGATAATCTGTTCGTTTCCGCGCTCGGCGGACCCGCGTGCTTTCACCGAACTTTACCTCGCTGGCAAGATCGAATTGGAACTGGTTCCGCAAGGCACGCTGGCTGAGAGGATTCGTGCAGGCGGCTCCGGCATTCCTGCCTTTTATACACCCACCAGCGTTGGCACCGACCTTGCCGAGGGCAAGCCGGTGGAGGAATTTGACGGCAAGACCTATGTCCGCGAGCGTTGGCTGAAAGCGGACTTTGCCCTGATCAAAGGGGAAACCGGGGACACGATGGGCAATCTTACCTACCGGATGGCGGGGCGGAACTTCAATCCGCTGATGGCCATGGCCGCCACGCACACCATCGCCCAGGTGAGCAGCATCGTGCCTGCCGGTGCCATCGACCCCGAGCAGGTGGTGACGCCTGGCATCTTCGTTGACAGCGTGGTGGAGGTCTCCAATCCAAAGCAGGAAGAAGCGCTCAACCGCGAGAATGCAGCCTATCCGGAGGTGGTCGCATGAGCACGCAACTCGAAAAGCTGAAACTCACGAATGCCCAGATAGCCTGGCGCGCCGCGCAAGACCTTGAGGACGGGTCCTATGTCAATCTCGGCATCGGGTTTCCCGAGATGATCGCCCAGTTCCAGCCACAAGGCCGCGATGTGATCTACCACACGGAGAATGGCGTTCTCGGTTTTGGCGAGGCGCCGCCTGCAGGCGAGGAAGACTGGGACCTGATCAATGCCGGCAAGAAGGCAATCACCCTCAAGCCGGGCGCGGCCTTCTTTCACCATGCTGACTCATTTGCGATGGTTCGAGGCGGCCATCTTGATCTGGCGGTGCTGGGGGCATATCAGGTCTCGCAAAGCGGCGACCTGGCCAACTGGTCTACCGGCAAGGGCGGGGTGCCTGCCGTCGGCGGCGCGATGGACCTCGTGCATGGGGCAAAGCGGGTCGCTGTTGTTACAGACCACACCACCAAGGATGGCAAGCCGAAGCTGCTGGAACGCTGCACGATGCCGCTGACGGGAGTGCGCTGCGTCACGCGCGTCTATTCCTCGCTCGCCGTCGTGGATATCAATGACGGGCAATTCGTGCTGGTTGAAAAACTGCCGCAATTGTCGGTGGATGAATTGCAGGCGGTTACGGGTGCTCCGCTGCATGTGCGGGGAGCCATCGGCGAGCTTCAGCCGCCGAAACTTTGAAACACGGCACGCGTTTGGCAAGGCATTCACGCCAGCTGGCCAGAAAAACGCGCAACGAGAACAGGGCCATTGAACTCAGTCGAGAAAATCTTCGCCGTCGCGCCGATGATGGACTGGACGGACAGGCACTGCCGGTATTTTCACCGGCAGTTGAGCCAGCATGCGTTGCTTTATACCGAAATGGTGACAGCGGAAGCGGTTATTCACGGGGATCGCCAGCGGTTGCTCGGCTTTGATGAGAGTGAACATCCGCTTGCGGTTCAACTTGGCGGCTCGGAGCCCGAGAAACTTGCGGAAGCCGCACGGATCGCCGAGGGTTACGGATATGACGAAGTCAATCTCAATGTCGGCTGTCCGTCCGACCGCGTTCAATCGGGTGCATTCGGCGCATGTCTGATGCGCGAACCCGCACTGGTGGGCAGATGTGTCAGTGCCATGAAGAAGGCAGTGAATATCCCGGTTACTGTCAAGTCTCGCATCGGTGTTGACGAACAGGATTCCGGTCCCGCACTCGATGATCTCGCGCATGCGGTTTGGGACGCGGGCTGTGACAGCCTTTGGGTGCATGCCCGCAAGGCCTGGCTCGAGGGGCTGAGCCCGAAGGAAAACCGGGACATACCGCCATTGGACTACGAGCGTGTCCGCTTGTTGAAGCAGAAAAACCAGAATCGATTCATAGGCTTGAATGGCGGGCTTCAGACGGTGATTCAGGCCTTTGAGGAAATGATTCAAGGAGAGATGTCGCTGGATGGCGTGATGCTGGGACGCGCGGCCTACCAAAACCCGCAGATCCTGATGGATGTCGACAGGCTGTTTGGCAATCAGGACGCGGAACCGCGCAGCTTTGAAGAGATCATTGCCGCGATGATGGACTATTCAGCCGGGCATGTTGCCAATGGCGGACGAATGAACCATGTGACGCGGCATATGGTGGGAATGTTCCAGGGGCTGCCGGGTGCCAGACGCTGGCGCCAGATATTGTCGGTGGAAAGCGTCAGGGATGGCGCTGGTCCACAAGTCATCGCAAAGGCATTCTCGGCGGTTCGCCTTGACGGAGACAATGCCGCGGCCTAAGCCTCAAGGCTACACACAGCTTCGGGGCCAGTCTTGGACATCTACACGCATTTTTACGAGATAGCGCCCTTTGTGCTGGCGCTTGTTGGTGCCGGAGCCGTTGCAGGATTGCTAGCCGGGGTCTTCGGAATTGGCGGCGGCGCCATTCTGGTTCCGGTGTTTTACCAGATGCTGGGCATTCTTAACTTTGATGATGCGATCCGCATGCATTTGTCGGTTGGAACCTCACTTGCGATCATCGTGCCGACCTCGATCCGCTCTTTCCGTGCGCATTATCTCAAGGGCGCGGTGGACATGGACCTGTTACGCTCTTTCCTTTGGGTGGTGCCGGCAGGCGTGGTCGCTGCTTCCGTTGTGACCGCCTACATTTCGGGCGCGAGCCTTCGTGGCATATTCGCAGTAGTTGCGCTTGCCGTGGGTGCAAAATTGCTGTTTGCCAAGAGCCACTGGAAACTCGCCGAAGACATTCCAGGCAATCCTGCGCGTGGTATCATCGGCTTCCTGATCGGCTTCTTTTCGACCTTCATGGGGATTGGCGGCGGGGTGATGAACAACACCTTCATGACGCTGTATGGCCGTCCTATGCATCAGGCGGTCGCAACATCTTCCGGGACTGGTGTGCTGATCTCGATCCCCGGAGTAATCGGATATGTCTGGGCCGGCTGGGGAGTGGGAGGCATGCCACCTTTCACGATCGGCTATGTCAACCTGCTTGCGCTTGCCATCCTGATACCGGTCACCCTGATCGCGGCCCCCATCGGCGTCAGAATCGCACATGCCCTGTCGCGACGGCAGTTGGAGGTTGCCTTTGGCTTGTTCATGTTCTTCGTGGCGATCCGGTTCTTCCTCTCGCTGCTTTGATGCTTTGGTTGCTGGCGTTGAAGGTGGAGACATGTGCGGCATTTCAATTTTAACGGGTTTTTAGCGTGGCCATGACATCCTGAAACAAAAGCCGCATTACGGTAATTTCGGGAGCCAGCATTGTTCAACAATTCATCGAAAAACATTGATGTTTCCATCCGCATGCTGGATGGAGCCGTTATTCGCGGTGCGATCCTGCAAGGCCATGCCTCGAGCCTTGAAGGGGTGCTCTCCAAGGAGACACCATTCCTCGAATTTGTGTCCAAGGACGGCCAGCGCAAGTTCATCGCGAAACACCAGATTGCTTATGTGGAGCCGGTGGAGCCGCTGCGAAAGCCGGTCCTGGTTTCACCGAATGATCCGCGCTATGTTGATTGCTACGGGCTTTTGGGCTTGCAACGGGGATGCAGTTTCGACCAGGCGAAAGAAGCTTACCATCGCCTGGCCAAACAATATCACCCGGACAGCTATTCCGGCGTCACCGTTCCACCCGAAGTCGAGCGCTACCTGACCGACATGTTCCGCCAGATCAACACCGCCTTCACGGAAGTGCGGTCCGAGACCCAGAAAGCGGCGTGAACGGATATGACCCGCAGTTTATTCGGTCAGGATGAGCCGGTCGCCACGAAATTCGAATGAACTGAGCGTTGACAGGAACGTCATGCCGAGAAGGCTGCCATCCATGGCGCCTTGCTGTGCGACCATGGCCGGAACATCGTTGCGCGATATGCCGCCAATCGTGATGTTGCCCAATCTGATCCTGGCTGCCGTTGTCATGCCATTGGCCGTTGCGACGGGCGAAGTATAGGCAAGGCGCGCGGTATCAATGCCGAGTGCTTGCGCGTCGTCATGGCTCAGCACAACTGCACTTGCCCCGGTGTCGACCAGGAAAGTCAGCTTTTTTCCTTCCACCTCGGCATTGGCGACAAAATGACCATCGGCACCAGCGTAGAGCGTGCTGGTCTGTCTGCCCTGCGAATTGGTGGCGGAGAGCGGGCTTCCAGGAATCAGCCCCGCAGTCATGCGGGAGGCGACGTCCTGCAATTCGTAGCGATAGACATAGCCCGTCATCAGGGCGAGGATGATGGCCACCCATATTACGGCGTTTCGGGCAAACTCGCGGAACTGGCCACGTCCTGGCAGGATGGCAGCTCCGACCAACGTGCCCCACACGCCCAGATAGACGAGGCCAGCAAACTGGCCGCTCTTCATGCCAAGCACAGTGCCGCTGTCACCACTGGCAATCAGCAGGATCGCGCCTGCTCCAATCACCGCGAAGATGAGCCACAGCCTGTTCAAAATTGTCGGTCCTTGCCTGTTACCAGGGCTTCGGCGCGCTCGCGCGCCATGCGGCTGCGCCTGGTATCACGGCGCGGCTTGCGTTTGATTACCTTGAGCCGTTCGGGCAATGCTGCCATGACGAAGTCGCGTTCTGCGTCTGTGTAGTTGATCCAAAGGCGGATTTCTTCGCCTGTGCGTCCACAGCCAAAACAATATCCGGTTTCCATGTCGATGGAGCAGACCAGGATGCAGGGCGATTTCATGATTTGTCGGTTCCGTTGCACTTCATGCATTCAAGTAGCGATTTGGGGATGAAAGACAACACCCTTGCCGGAAATATGATGTCCGGCTCGCAGGTGCATTGCAAAAAGCGCGGCAATGCGGATACATCCGCGACATCAGCAACGGGAATTAGTCATGCCAGTAACCGGCCTGCCATTTGATGATATCAGAACTGTCATAGCCTCGCTCGCAGGCCCGGATGAGCGGGCTGTAGGTGCGGTGGTGTCGCGAAATGCGCAGTTGTTCGGACAGGCCGGGGCCGGGCGCATAGCAGCGATCTGCGAATGGATGGCCGCATGGTCCGGCAAGTCACCCGCGGTCAATCGACCATTGGTGGCGCTGTTTGCGGGGACGCATGGTGCGCAGAACGAGGTGGCAAGAGCCGCTGTTCCCGAGACCGTTTCGGCGATTGCGGCGGGCGGAGCCGCCATCAACCAGATTTGCTCGGCGCATGAACTGGGGCTTAAAGTGTTCGACCTTGCACTAGCCTATCCAACCGGCAATATCACAGAGCAGGAAGCGTTGAGCGAACGTGACTGTGCAGCCACGATCGCGTTCGGAATGGAAGCGGTCTCTGGAGGCGTCGACCTGATGGTTGCGGGGTCTTGCGTTGATGCAGCCGGATTTTCTCCCGCGGCGATATTTTCCGCTTTGCACGATTGCGATCCTTCGTCCTGGGCGAGCGCACCGCTGGACATCGGCATTGCAAAAGCTGCAATTGCACATCACGGCAAGGCGGTTTCCGATCCGCTGGAAGCGCTGCGCAGGCTGGGTGGCCGGGAAACTGCCGCGATTGCCGGTTCGATCATCGCGGCTCGTGTGCAGCACGTTCCCTTGTTGCTGGACGGGCCGCATGCGCTTGCGGCGGCAGCTGTTCTAAAGGCGCTGAACAGTGATGCGATATCGCATTGCAGGCTGGGTCAGGGTCATGGCAATGCACATTCGAAGGCCATGGCTGAAACGCTGGGACTGGAACCATTGCTTGACCTTGCAATGGGTCTCGAACACGGAGAGGGTGGTGCGCTTGCCATGGTCATGGCCAAGACCGCAGCTGCCATGCATTCCGGCACGGTCACGCAATAGCGACCGATGCGGCCAGGCATCACCGCGAATAGCGCATTGCCAGAATGGACTTCGGCTTTGGCTGTTTGACGCCCGCATTTTGCACGGGGGGCATGACTTCAAGCACACGGGAGCGCGGGAAGGTGGCTATAACCTCCGTGCCTTCCCGCAGCTTCGAGCGCAGCTCGAATTTACCGTCATGCATGTGCATCAGGGCCTGGACTATCGGCAGGCCGAGGCCGGTGCCCTGTTCAGCGCTCTTGATGGCAATGGAGCCCTGGCCGAAGGATGAAAGGACAATCGGGATTTCCTCTTCGGGGATGCCGGGACCGGTGTCACGTACAGCAAAATACTGCCCGCCCGAACTCGTCCATCCGACCTTGAGCCAGATGGAGCCGCCCGGCGGCGTGAACTTCAGGGCATTGGACAGCAGGTTCAGGGCTATCTGGCGCACGGCCCGCTCATCTGCCCAGATCTGCGGCAGGGCCTCCTCGAACTGGCAAATGACGTTGATGTTCTTGCTCTTTGCCTTGATCTGGACCATGTGACGCGCGTCATCGATGACATGAACGAGGCGCACGGCCTCCTCGACAAGTTCCTGCCTGCCAGCCTCGATGCGGCTCAGGTCAAGGATCTCGTTGATGACATTGAGCAAATGCTTGCCGGAATTATGGATGTCGTTGATGTAGTCCTTGTAGGTCGGATTGCCTATCGGGCCGAGCACTTCGCCCATCATGACTTCGGAGAAGCCCAGGATTGCGTTGAGCGGGGTGCGCAGTTCGTGACTCATGGTCGCAAGAAAGCGGGACTTTGCGAGGTTGGCTTCCTCTGCGCGGCGGCGCGCTTCTTCAGACATCGACTTTGCCGTTTCAAGCTCGGCAATGAGCCCTTCCTTCTCTGCCTTGTGTTCAAGGATCGAGATGACGGACAGCTTGAAACGGTCGGCGATCAGGTAGAAAAAGGTCTGCGATCCGATGAGGATTGCCGCCATCAGCATCAGCGCCGGATCATAAGTCAACATGAACCGTATGGACAGCACCAGGGTTGGCGGGGCCGAGGTGATCAGCATGCTGGTACCAAATCCGTAGGACAGGATCATGGTGATGGCCTGGAACACCAGAATTGTCGAAAACTGGATGATGGAGTAGGTGCTGTCGCCACAGGACATGCAGGAATAGAGCGAAAAGATCGACCACGAGACAGCGACCAGCAATTGCGCCAGGAGATAGGTGTTGCGCCATTTGGCGACCGCGTCCTCTTCATCGGCTTCACGGATGAAACGCGCAGAAAGGATCGCCATCAATCCATAGGAAAGTATTGAAAGCGAAACCCAGTAAAATGCCACCAGAAAGCCGATATAGGAACCTGCGATCAGCCCGATGATGAGCGTGAAGGCAGGCACGGTGATGAATGCATTGCGGTGGTTCTCCGCGAAGCTTGTCATCAGTTCCTTTTCATAGGCGATAGGCTGGCCATTGCCCTGGCTGAAGCGATGACGCAAATCCTTGACAAGATGCGAGGTCGCACTGCGCTTTCGCGTGCGATCGACAATTATCTTGTCTGAAGATTGTGATTTCCTGCCAGTCATCGACAAAAGCCGTACCCAATACGCAAATCAGCCCATAAAACAGTTAATTGCCTTTGGTTAACACAGGGTTATCTTGGGTACCCGGGAAAGAGGAAAACAGCGCATTGGCAGGGATTTATAACAAGGGCAGAACAAGACGGTCAGGCTCGGTGCTGGATTGGGCGACGCTGCTGGCTGTTTTTTCCGTCATTGCCGTGGCGGCAACCGTGCTCGGTGGCTCGGACCCTTTGCAAGGGAGCGCTGTCGTCGTGGATGGAGACAGCCTGGAGGTGGAGGGAAACCGCATACGCCTTGAGGGTTTGGATGCGCCTGAATACCGGCAGACATGCTCGCGCTTCGGCGAACAGGTCGCTTGCGGAAAAATGGCACGAAACCACCTGCGCCAACTGATCGGGAACCGCGAGGTCGTGTGCACTTCGCAAGGTATCGACAAATACGACCGCTATCTTGCGGTCTGCAAGGCTGGCGACACCAATCTCAATGAAGCCATGGTGCGTGACGGCTGGGCTGTGGCCTATGGCGATCATGACATGCTTGAAGCGGAAGCACGGCGCGCGAAACGTGGCCTGTGGGCCGGCCGCTTCGAGGAACCTTCGGACTGGCGCAAGGATCATTCGGGAGAACTGTCCGGCAATCAGGGGACAGGTTTCAATCCTTGGAGGAGTGCCAGACGGCTGGTTGCCGGCGTGATAGAGTGGCTCAAGAGCTTGTTGTGAAAGGAAAAACGTATGGTTGAAATGCTTCCCGGCATGGTGCTGCATGATGGCGGCAGGGCGCCAAACCCGCGGCGGGTGCAAATCTTCATGGCGGAGAAGGGAGTGGATATCGAGCGCATTCAGGTCGATATCAACAAGCTCGAAACACAAAGTGCGGAATTTACTGCGAAAAACCCGATGCAGCGCGTGCCGGTCCTTGAGCTTGAGGATGGCACAGTCATTGCCGAAACGGTCGCTATCTGCCGCTATCTGGAAGAAATCCGGCCGGAGCCGCCATTGATGGGCATTTCTGCGCTTGACAAGGCGCTTGTGGAAATGTGGCAAAGGCGTATGGAGCTGAATTTCCTGCTGCCTGTTGCCTTCTCATTTCGGCATCTGCATCCCGGCGGTGCGCATCTGGAAAAGCCGCAAATCGCCGAATGGGGTGTCGTCAACCAGGGCAGGGCACGGGAATTCATGGAATTCCTCGACCGTGAATTGGCGGGCCGCGAGTATATCGCCGGTGACCACTTCACGATTGCCGATATCACCGGCATTGTTGCCTACCAATTTCTGAAGCCGGGCAGGATTGCCTATCCGGAAGACCTTGCGCATCTGACGCGCTGGGCGCGCCAGATTGCTGTACGGCCAAGTGTTGCGTGACAATGGGAATGGCGGAGGAACTTGACCGGCTTGCAGGTGACATAGCCAGATGCCGGGCATGCGTCGAGGCGCCGTCGGGCAAACCGCTGCCGCATGAACCAAGACCGGTGGTAGCGCTGTCAACCACAGCCAGGATCGCAATTTGCGGACAGGCACCCGGTACAAGGGTTCACGCCAGCGGAGTGCCGTTCAGCGATCCTTCCGGCGAGCGACTACGCGACTGGATGGGGATCGGACCGGAAGTTTTCTATGATGCTTCGCGCATTGCCATCGTGCCGATGGGCTTCTGCTTTCCGGGGCTCGACGCAAAGGGCGGAGACTTGCCGCCACGGCGCGAATGCGCGCCATTATGGCGGGACCGGATCTTTACCCTGATGCCGCAAATCGAGCTGGTGTTGGCGGTTGGCAAATATGCCCAGGGCTATCATCTGGGTGATTTGGCGAACGCAACCGTGAACGATACAGTTGCCAACTGGTGCTCTGTTCTGGCAGCCCGGAGCAATCCACGGATCATCCCTCTGCCGCATCCATCCTGGCGCAACAATCACTGGATTTCCCGCAATCACTGGTTTTCCAATGAGCTGCTGCCTGAACTGAAGAAACAGGTTCGAAGTCTTCTGTAGGGGGTCGTGACGTGTTGTGGTCATCTGCGTGAAAATCGCTATTGCGCAAGTCTGTTCTGCGAATTAGGAAATACCGGAACCATTTTCCGCACTGGTGACAACAATGGACCGCACAGATAAAATGATTCTAAGCCTCTTGCAGGAGGACGCGACCATGCCGGTTGCTGACATTGCAAAACGGGTCGGGCTTTCAACGACGCCATGCTGGCGACGCATCCAGAAAATGGAGGAAGACAAGGTTATTGAAAGGCGCGTAGCCGTACTCAATCCGGGCAAGGTCAATGTTGGGGTTACGGTGTTTGTCTCGATCACGACCGACAAGCACAATCATGAATGGCTGAAGCGGTTTTCGGAAGTGATTGCGAAATATCCGGAGGTGGTCAGCTTTTACCGGATGAGCGGGCAGGTGGATTACCTGTTGAAAGTGGTGGTTCCCGACATTGCCGCCTATGACGCCTTCTACAAGCGACTCGTCAGCGAGATTGACATCGAGGACGTGTCCTCCGCCTTCGCCATGGAGCGTATCAAGGAAACCACCCAACTGCCGCTCAACTACATTGCGCTGGAAAAGCCGATCAAAGCCAAGGACTGAGCCTCACCAGACGTCAGGCTTCTTGCCTTCGGCTTCCAGCTTTTCGAATTTCTCCTGCAAGAAGCGCTGGAACTGCGTGTCGCGGAAGCGTTCCTCATGCACGAATTCCAGCATCGAAATGAAATGGAACGGCTTGAAATAGCCGGGCATGCGTGCGACCTCGATCTGGTTGCCTGGCTTCATTTCCGGCTCTTCCCTGGAGAAGAACACGATGGTCGGCGTGAAATTAACGGCCCATTTGCGCGCCAATTCGCGCTCCTCGCTTTCCTCGCCGTCAAAGTCGGTTACGCCGCGAGCACCCCATAAATTGAGTTGCAGCACGCCGAAATTGGCCTGAAGATATTCAAGGATTTCCGGGTTTGTGAAATTGACCTCATGCATCTCCCGGCAATAGGGGCAGCCCTTCTGCTCGAACATCACCATCAGGGTCTTGTTGGCTGCTGCGCTGTCGGCCTGATCTTCCCGCAGGTCGAGAAAACTCTGGATCAGCCAAGGCTGCACATGCAGGCCGTCATCGTTGAGTGTGGCCGATGCAGGCGAGGTGCGGATGCCGGATGCAAGCGTGGCACCGCCTAGAACCGCGAGCGAAGAAAAATTGCGTCGTGTCAGCATCTGATTTCCTCCCTTGTTGCGAGTTGCATTTATTCTCAATCAAAACTCGCTGCCTCTCGCGTTGCTCGAATGCGAATTTTGTTGCTTTCCCGGATCAGATCAAACGCAATCCGCTTTTATGGAAATGGCAAGAGCTTACCCGAATCCGAGGGCAAAGCATTCACAAAATCGCGATCACGCGATCTTCAACCTGGTCTTCACGGCCGGGCTTTCCAGTTCCTTCACGGCATTGCGGCCGATCCAGCGTTCCGTCTTGTCGTCGGACCGGGCCAATTCCTGCGCCAGCGCCAATGCAGGCCCGTGCAAGTTGGCCGAACGCTTGCCGATCTGGCGCAGCGCCCAGTTGACCGCTTTTTTCACGAAATTGCGTGAATCAGCCGAATGTTTCCGGATCATGGGAAAATAGGCCAGAAAGACCTCGTCCTGCTCCTTCTTGCGATGAACGCAGGCCCAGACCAATGTTGCGAATGCTGCCCGGCGCACGAATTCGCGCTCGTCAGCGGCAAATTCTGCCACCAGTTGTGGCCAGAAGGAAGTCTCGGCAAACAGGTCTGCTGTTCCGTCGACAATTTCCCACGAATTGAAGTCACCAGCCCAACTGCGTGCTTCATCAATGGTCAGGCGCTTTTTTTCGGCGGTAAAAGCTGCAAGCAGGCGGGCCTCGCGCCAGCCTGACTGCCACAGTTGCAATGCGCGCTCGTGGTTCCTTCCGATTGCCCGGGCCAGCGGACGCAGTTGGGCGTTTGAGACGCCGAAGGCGCGCTGAGTGTCAATGCCGTAGCGCGCCATGCCGGCAATGTTGTCGGTCGAACCGTTGTGTTGCAGCCAGTCAAGGATTTGCGGTGCTGTGGCGGACTTGTCCATCAACCCCAAGCCCCGCACTATTTCTTGAGCCGGGCGAGCAGGCTTGACGTATCCCAGCGATTGCCACCCATCGCCTGAACTTCTGCATAGAACTGGTCCACCAGTGCCGTGACCGGCAGCCGCGAACCATTGGTGCGGGCTTCGGACAGGACGATGTCGAGATCCTTGCGCATCCAGTCGACCGCGAAGCCGTGATTGTACTTGCCCTCGTTCATGGTCTTGTAGCGGTTTTCCATCTGCCAGGAACCGGCTGCACCCTTGGAAATGACCTCGATAACCTTCGCGACATCAAGTCCGGCATTCTGGGCAAAATGCACGCCTTCAGCCAGCCCCTCGACAAGGCCGGCTATGCAGATCTGGTTGACCATCTTGGTCAACTGGCCAGCGCCAGCCTCGCCCATGTGCCCGACCATACGGGCATAAGAGTCGATGACAGGCTGTGCTTTGGCGAAAGTGGCGGCGTCGCCACCGACCATGACGGTGAGGACGCCATTTTCCGCGCCCGCCTGGCCTCCCGAAACAGGTGCATCGAGGAAGCCGAAACCGGCACTTGCGGCAGCTGCCGCCAATTCGCGCGCGACAAGCGCTGATGCGGTGGTGTTGTCGATGAAAATTGCGCCGGGCTTCATCGCTGCAAACGCGCCATCAATGCCTGTGGTTACCGATCGCAGGTCGTCATCATTGCCGACGCAGCAAAACACGAAATCACAATCGGCAGCAGCTTCGCGCGGGGTAGGAGCTGAATTGCCGCCATGTTTGGCGACCCATTCTGCCGCCCTGGCAGGTGTTCGGTTGTAAACCGTTACATCATGGCCTGCCTTGGCAATATGACCGGCCATGGGAAAGCCCATGACGCCCAATCCGATGAAAGCTACTCTTGCCATGTCAAATCCCTTTCTGCCAAAGTCGGAATGCGGAATACCGTCCGCCCAATCATGGAGAGGGGATACAGCAATGCGCCGGTTTTTGAAATGGCTCGCTGGCATTTTGGTCGTCATCATTGCCGGTGGTGCCGTTGCAGCCGGGCTAGGCTACACAGCGTTGCGGACATCAATGCCAGCCAGTAGTGGCGCGATGCAGATTGCGGATCTTGAGGGTGATGTCAGGATCGTGCGCGACAGCAACGGCATTCCGCATATCGAGGCGCAAAAGAGGATTGATGCGGTACGCGCACTTGGCTTTTCCCACGGCCAGGACCGGCTTTGGCAAATGCATGTGTTGAGAATGGTGGCGCAAGGCAGGTTGTCGGAAATGTTCGGAAAGCCGACCATCGATACCGACGTCTTTCTGAAAACCATGGATATTGAAACAACCGCCCGACAATCCTTTGAAAAGCTGACGCCAAACGGCCGAGCGGTATTGGAAGCCTATGCAGCCGGTGTCAACGCCTGGTTGGAACGCAAGACAAGGCTCAGCGAAGTCCGGCTGCCGCCTGAATTCCTGATACTGGGCGTAACGCCGGAACCCTGGGAAGGTTGGCAGACAATCGCGATCCTGAAAGTCATGGCGCTGACGCTTGATTCGAACATGGAAGAGGAATTGAGGCGCCTGGCATTTGCCAACAAGGGCTTTTCAACGCGCGAGATCGATGAGTTGATGCCCTATGGCCCGCGCGACAATCCTCCGCCAATGCCGGATCTGCGCCAGATTTACCCATTGGCAAAGAAGCAGGCCGCACTTGATGTCGGTGGTTCCCGCGCAGGCACGAAAAATGCGATCGAGGGGCTGGCTTGGGATATCGGCGTTGATGCATCCAACAATTGGGTCGTTTCAGGCGCACGGACCGAAAGCGGCAAGCCTCTGCTCGCCAATGATCCGCATCTCGGCCTGACAACGCCATCAGTGTTCTATCTTGCGCATCTAGCGACCAGCGAGGATGGCAAGGTTCACAATCTGATCGGGGCGACGCTCCCCGGGACGCCGCTGTTCCTGCTGGGGCGTAACGATCGCGTCGCATGGGGGCTGACTACCACCAATCTTGATGCCCAGGACGTGTTCATCGAGCGTCTGAACCCGGAAAATCCCGACCAGTATCTGACGCCAACCGGCTGGCAGGATTTCGACAAGCGCGAGGTCGCGGTCAAGGTCAAGGGTGAGCCGGATTTCGTGTTTACACGGCGTGCCACCCGGCATGGACCGGTGCTTCCCGACAAGTACAAGTCGGTCAGCGAGATCGTTCCACTTGGCCATGTAGCAGCCCTTCAATGGACAGCACTGGCGCCAGATGACACGACTGCGGAGGCGGCAATTGATACCGGAATGGCAGACAGCGTTGACGACTATGTCAATGCGATGCGCAAGGCCGTGTCGCCAATGCAGTCGATGGTGGTTGGCGATGTGGATGGCAACATTGCCCTTGTGGCACCGGGCAGGGTGCCGGTTCGTGATCCGGCCAATCTGATTGCCGGGCGTGCTCCGGTTCCAGGCTGGGATCCGCTTTATGACTGGAAGGGCTGGCTTGCGTTTGATGCACTTCCACTAATCAAGAACCCGGTATCCGGTGCGTTGGCAACTGCCAATGCCAACTGGCTGCCGACGGGCTATGACAAGCACATTACCTTTGACTGGGACGAGCACTTCCGTCAGGGTCGGGTGGAGCAACTGGTCATCGGTGCCAATGCCAAACATACACCGCAATCCATGCGCGACATCCAGGCTGACAAGTTCTCGCCAGCACTTGCCCAGTTCCGTGACGAGGCGCTGGCACAATTGCAGGGCGGTGCCGGGCAGGAACAGGCGATGCTGGATGCGCTCAAGGCATGGGACGGACAAATGGTGATGGATCGGGCCGAGCCGCTGATCATGACCGCATGGTGGCGACACTTCCACCGGATGCTGTTCGAGGACGAGCTTGGAAAGGACTTTTCGCGGATCGGCAAGGGCTATATGGACGCTCTGCTTGGGGTGCTGCGTGCGCGTACCAGCCGGGACTGGTGTGACAACATATCGACGCCACAGGTGGAGACCTGCGGCATCGTTCTGGCGCAGTCCTTTGCGGCGGCCAATGAAGAGCTCAAGAGTATGCAGGGAAGCGACTGGAAGAAGTGGCGCTGGGGTGCCGTGCATCTCGCGTTTGGCGAACACCGGCCATTTTCATCGGTGGCTCCGCTGGCGAAATTCTTCACCGTCATGCCACAGAGTGGCGGGGGCTCGTACACATTGCTGCGTGGACGCACGGATTTTCGTGAGAAAAATCCATATTACAATGTTCACGCTTCGGCATACAGGGCGTGGTATGACCTTGGAAATCCGGATGCCTCGCAGTTCGTGATCTCGACAGGCCAGAGCGGGCATTTCCTGTCGCCGCATTATGACGACATGGCTCTGAAATGGGCCGCGTCCGAATATGTGGCGATGACGACCAAACGTGAAGAGTATGAAGCGGGTGCTGATGGCGCTTGGACGCTCACGCCCGCCAAACAATGAGGAAGCAGACATGAGCCAAGTGAAAGAATGGCGCGAAGTTGCGCCGCGCCTCGTCGATGTAGCGGCCGGGCGCACGCCAGCCGACATGGTTGTACGCAACGGGCGCTGGGTGAATGTCCATTCCGGTGAAATCATTCCGGCAACCGACATTGCTATTTCGGCGGGGCGGTTTGCCTATTGCGGACCAGATGCCAGCCATTGCATCGGCGAAGAAACGCGGGTCGTCGAGGCCAATGGCCGTTACCTGGTACCCGGCCTTTGCGATGCGCACATGCATGTCGAGAGTGGCATGCTGACGGTGACCGAGTTTGCACGTGCCGTCATTCCGCATGGAACGACCTCGATGTTTATCGATCCGCATGAAATCGCCAATGTATTGGGGCTCGATGGTGTCAGGCTGATGCATGACGAGGCAGCTGCATTGCCGGTCAATGTGTTCGTGCAAATGCCGTCCTGTGTGCCATCTGCTCCAGGACTTGAGCATGCCGGTGCCTCGCTTGGGCCCGACGAAGTGCGCGAAGCGATGGCATGGCCGAACATCATCGGCCTTGGCGAGGTGATGAATTTTCCAGGTGTGGCAGCAGGCGATGCCAAAATGATGGGAGAGATCGGGGCGACCATGGCTGCGGGCAAGACTGTGGGTGGTCACTATGCTTCGCCCGACCTTGGGCCTGCTTTCCATGCCTATGCTGCAGGCGGTCCGGCTGATGACCATGAGGGCACCAGGATGATTGATGCCGTCGCTCGCGTGCGTCAGGGCATGAAGGCCATGCTGCGGCTTGGCTCTGCCTGGTATGATGTTGCCGAACAGGTGCGTGCGGTCACGGAAATGGGGCTTGATCCGCGCAATTTCATCCTGTGTACCGATGACTGCCATTCCGGAACGCTGGTTCATGACGGGCACATGAACCGGGTTGTCCGCCATGCAATTTCACAGGGGTTGAAGCCTGTGACGGCGATCCAGATGGCAACGATCAACACGGCGCAGCATTTCGGGCTCGAGCGCGAACTGGGTTCGATTGCGCCGGGCAGGCGCGGCGATTTCCTGATCGTTTCCAATCTGGCGGAACTGGCCATTGACGCTGTCTATGCGCGCGGAGAGCTGCTGAGTGACAGCGATGGACTGCATGTCGAAATGCCGGAATTCGAATATCCGCAATCGGCACGCAACACTGTCAACATGAAACGCGACCTGATTGCTGACGACTTCGAGATTGCCGCGCCTGGTGATGTCAAGAAGGTCAAGGCCAAGGTCATCGGCGTCATCGAGAACCAGGCCCCAACGCGGGCGCTGGAGAGGATGCTTGCGGTCAAGGATGACATCGTGATGATGGATCGCGAGCGCGACATCTGCCAGATCGCACTTGTCGAACGGCATCGGGCAACTGGCGGGGTAACCAATGGTTTTGTCTCGGGCTTCGGTTACACAAAGAAATGCGCTGTGGCAGCAACCGTTGCCCATGACAGTCACCATATGATCGTGGTTGGAACCAACCGCAAGGACATGGCCGCGGCGGCAAACCGGCTGCGGGAAGTCGGGGGTGGTGTCTGCGTTTATCACAAGGGCGAGGAACTGGCGCTGATCGAGCTGCCGATCGCCGGTCTGATGTCGGATGAGCCGGCCGAGACTGTTGCGGCCAAGGCCGACAAGATGGTGGCGGCAATGCGCGAGATGGGCTGCACGCTGAACAATGCCTATATGCAGCACTCGCTGCTGGCTCTGGTGGTGATCCCGGAATTGCGGATTTCGGATATCGGCATCATCGATGTACGCAGTTTCGAGAAGGTACCGCTGTTTGTGTGAACCTCACCGGGGCAGGTGGGCAATCGAATTGGCGTAGTAGCCAAGCAGGATCCTTTCGCCGGGATTGGCGCGATAAAGTCCGTCTTCCCTCGTTTCGACAAGGTGGCGAAGGGTCAGCATGCGCAGGCCGGTTCCAACAGCATAGTCGCGGTCCGAGCGCGGAATATGGACATGCGCACCTTTCGCCTCCAACCTCGAAACCAGGTCGAACACCCTTGATTTCAACTCCAGTTCGCCAATCCAGTTGTCGCCGTTTTCCAGGATCACGGTGGATACAAGTGCTACCGGCAAAACAGGGATGATCCTGCCAATGGAATCCATCAGGTCACTGGCAAGCATCGACACAGCAGCAAAGCGCTGATCCTTGTCATCTGCGGCAAAATCGACACCATGGCTCTTTTGCCATTTGGCAAGTGAGAGCGGTTCGCCGAAGCTCACGCATGCATGGCCATAACGGTACAACCGGCCTTGCAAGCGAAGTTTGAGCAGGTTGTAGATGAAGCCGGCAATGGCAGCTGGCCGCACCCGGAAACTGCGGCCGGAGAATTCCTTTTCAGCGCTTGCGGTCAGTATCCGGTCTTCAATGACGCGGTCATAGTTGAGCCCTACCGGAACAAACACGATGTCGCGCTCCTGCGCCGGAGCGAAATCTGCAACCATGTAACTCAGCAGGCCGAGTTTGGGATCGCGGAGCTTTCCGTCGCGGGTCAGGCCACCTTCGGGAAACACCGCCTGGGTCACGCCCTGCCTTGTGGCCATCGCCACGTAGCGGCCGAGCACCCGGCGGTAGAGCTCATCATTGGAATTGCGGCGGATGAAATAGGCACCCATGGAGCGGATCAGGCTTTGCAGCAACCAGATACGCGCCCATTCGCCAACAGCGTAGGAAAGTGAAGCCCGGCTGGAAGCCATGTAGGTGACGAGCACATAATCCATGTTCGAACGGTGGTTCATGACGAAGACAACCGAGGCCTGCGGATCGACATGCTTGAGGGCTTCATCGTCGGCAAAACCAAGGCGTACCCGATAGACGAATTCGGACATCCAGCGGGCCACAGTGGTACCGAAACTGAAATAGGTGGTCACGGAAAAAGCAGGCACGATTTCCCGCGCATAGCGCTCGGCGCGCTTCATGACGACGGCGCGCGGCGTGCCCGATGAGAGCGCTTCGGCTTCCACTGCCTCCAGCACCTTGCGGTCATACATCAACTGGTCGATGAGTGACTGTCTGCGCGTCAGCTTGAAAGGCTGGATGCGCATGTCGAGGCGCTGGTTCAATTCATCGATTGCATGGTTGACGCGTCGACGAAAGAACCAGCGCACGGACGGCGCAAATATCCGGTCGACAATGCCGATCGTCGCAAAGATCGCCATTGCCACCACCATCCAGGTCGGTAGGCTGAGCGAGCCAGTCACCGTTTAGACCGTTCAATGCCTTGCGAAATGCGCAATCAAACCTCCCCACTCCTGGGATCAGATAGAAGCATTGCCTGCTTCCATGCGCAACTGCCTGTTTTCGTGTTGTTACAGCCCGTCCGGGTCAGGCTTGCTCATGCGCAATGCAATCGTCTTGTCCCGATCCATGAAGGCATGCTTGATCACGCCGAGGACATGCAGTCCAACCAGCGGAATGAAAGCATGGCCAGCAAAGTCATGCACTTCCTCGAAAAAGCCATGCAGTGAGCGGCTGCCGGTGATCGGAGAGGGGATCAAAAGGCCAAACAGGTCGATGGCACGTCCGCTGGTCCAAGGAAGCAACAATCCGGTGACGGAGACAAGCAGCAGCGACAGGATGATACCCCAAAGGACAATGCGTGAGAGCCAGTTCAGTGCCTCGGGCTGCGACGGCTTTGCCGCCACGCCGTTTCGGACACGGCGAATGATGCGCCAGAAGAAGAATAGCGCAATCAGCACACCGCCCGAGACATGGAAGATTTGGCCAAGGCTGCCGCGCTCGCTTTCATGAGTGAAAAACAGTGCCACCACAAGGATCGCGGTGAGCCAGTGGGCCCAGATCGAGGTCATGGAATAGGCGTTCTGGTTTGCAGGAAGGGGCATCACAAAATCCGTTTTTTGCTTCATTGGCCCCGACCATAACCGAGTCGAACCATGATCCAGGTGACAATTTGGCAATGTTTTTGGCATCGCAATTCAGTTGATGCCAAATTCGCTGAACGGAATGAAGTTGACAAGATCGCCGGCAGCAACGGCTGTTGTTTCCTCGGGGATTTCGATAAAACCGGTAGCCTTTCGCAAGCCTGTGATCAGACCTGAGCCGTCGCGCTCGAACTTGCAGGCCAGTGGCTCGCCCTTGTCATCGTGTTCGATCCAGGCCCGCCAGAACTCCCGGCGATCCGATTTCTTGCGCGGGACGGAAAAACCGGCCCGTACCCTGAAGCGTTGCGGTTCGCTCCATTCGCCGCCGCCAAGGCGCAGCAATGCGGGACGGACATAAAGCAGGAAACAGACAAAGGCCGCGACAGGGTTTCCAGGAAGGCCGAAATATAGCGTTTGCCCGATCTGGCCGAAGCACATCGGGCGACCGGGTTTCACTGCCAGTTGCCACATATGGCGTTTCCCAAGCCGCTCCAGACTGGTGACCATGTGGTCCTCCTCGCCGCGTGACGCGCCACCGGTGGTGAGGATCACCTGGCATCTGCCAGCTGCTTCACCCAGGGCTGCCTGCGTTGCGCTGGCCGTGTCGGGAACAATACCCATATCCTGGATGTTGGCATTGAGTGGCGCCAGCAGCGACTGCAAAAGGTAGCGGTTTGAATCATGCAGCTGGCCTGGCAGCAAGGGCGTTCCGGGCGGCACAAGCTCATTACCGGAGGAAAGAACGGCAATGTCGAGCGGTTTGTAGACGGCAAGCGATGCAATGCCAGCAGACGCCGCTGCGGCAATTTCCTGCGGGCGCAGCCGTGTACCAGGGCCGAAGAGCTCGGCATTCCTGGCAACATCCTCGCCGGCCTTGCGCCGGTTCGCACCCGGTTTCAGACCTGCCGGAATCGTGACTTTTTCGCCTTGCTGCGAAGTCTCGCAATCTTCCTGCATGGCGACGGTATCAGCACCCAGGGGCATTGGTGCGCCGGTGAAAATGCGAGCGGCTTCACCGGAGCTGATCGAAAGACCTTGTGGCGAACCTGCCGGAATGCGCGCGGTCACGTTGAATGTCGTCGCCGTGCCGGTGATATCGCGCGAGGCGAAGGCGTATCCATCGACGGCGGAATTGTCGTATCCGGGGATATCATTGCGTGCGAAAAGCGGCTCTGCCGAGATCCGTCCCGATGCGTTGGTCAGCGGGACGGTTTCAACCTGCGCCAATGGAACCAGCCGCTCGCGCAGGATTGCCAGGGCTTCCGCATGGCGCAGCCGCTCCGTGTCATGCAGAAAGCAGTCGTCGAGCAATTTGCGCGGATCACTCGATGGCATCGCGACCGCCCTTTTTGGAAATGCCCAGGTGTTTCAGGATGAAATCGGCAATTGCGGCCACGTTGTCGGGGTCGAAGCAGGGAAGGGCACAGCCCTGCGGCTGCGTCTGAGCTGCCACAGCGACAATGCTCCTGTCATCGGGCCACAATGGCGCGTCCCTTGAGCGTTCGCCGCGCAGGACCTCGATCTTGTCGTGACCTTCGCGCTTGTAGCCTTCGATGAGCACAAGATCGCAAGGAGCGAGCCGCGCCAGGATTTCATCAAGGGGCGGTTCATCGTGCCCCTGCAATTCGTGCATGATGGCCCAGCGGTTTGATGAAACGAGGGCAGTTTCGCGTGCGCCGGCCTTGCGGTGCTTCCACGAGTCGGTGCCTTCATGGTCGATATCGAAGCTGTGATGGGCGTGCTTTACTGTAGAGACGACATGGCCGCGTCTGCTCAATTCGCTGACGAGGCGGGCGAGCAGCGTGGTCTTGCCGGAATTTTTCCAGCCGGTTACGCCGAAGATCAGATGCGGCTCAGCCAATGTTGCTCTCCTCCAGTATTGCGCGCGCCATTTCCAGTTCCTCTGGCGTGTTGACGTTGAAGAACGGGTCATGACCGGCCGTGTCCAGGCTGAAATCAACATCGACCAGAGCATACTGGCGAACAAACAACATGACCTTGCCATTGTCGGACGTGTTGAGAAAATCCTCAAGTGCATCGGCGAGCGACACTGGCCACAGGCCGAATACCGGGTGGCGATTGCCTTGTGACGTCGCCAGTGCAATCATCTCGTCGCTGCCATCGTGTTGGTTGCGGAGCGTGTTTACCAGGGTGGCTGGAAAAAACGGCGTATCTGCTGCAACAGTGGCGATGAAACGGGAACCGGGCACATTGGCGCTTGCCCAGCGCATTCCTGCGAGAATTCCTGCCAATGGTCCGGCGAATCCGCCAATCGTGTCGTTCTGCACCGGCAGGCCCAGTATGGCAAAGCGGGCAGGGTCGCCATTGGCGTTGAGGACAATGGTGTTCAACTGGCGCATCAGCCGGTCGCGAACATGGCTGATCAGCGGCTTTCCGGCGAGATCTGCCAGGCTCTTTTCCGTCCCCCCCATCCGCCGTGACAGGCCGCCCGCCAGTATGACACCGGTCACCTCATCGCTTTCAATCATCATGGGCGTCACTGGAACCCTTGCGCCTGTACTTGTTGTCCTCATCGGGTTCGTAGCCCGTGTCTGCATCGAATTCGATGCGTTCCTTGCCGGACAGCACGACGAACCGCTTGCCCCTGGCGCGGCCAATCAGTGTCAGGCCGGACTTGCGGGCAAGTTCGACACCCCAGGCGGTAAAGCCGGAGCGCGAAACGAGGATCGGGATTCCCATCATCACCGTCTTGATGACCATTTCGGAGGTCAACCGCCCGGTGGTGTAGAATATCTTGTTGTCGGCCGGCTCGTTTTCACGGAACATCCAGCCTGCGACCTTGTCCACCGCATTGTGGCGGCCGACATCTTCCATGTAAACGAGCGGTCTGTCCTCCTCGCACAGCACGCAGCCATGAATGGCCCCAGCCTCAAGGTAGAGACTGGGCGCGGTGTTGATCTTTTTTGTAAGCGCATAGAGCCATGATGTCTTGAGCCTGGCGGTGGAAGGCAGCTTGATACCATCGAAACTGTCGATCACGTCGCCAAACACCGTGCCCTGGGCACAGCCGGAGGTGCGAACCTTCTTCTGCAGCTTCGCCTCGAAATTGGTCTCGACCGGAGTTCGAACGACAATAACGCCAAGGTCTTCATCATGGTCGATGGCTGACACGGTGTCGCCGGGTTTGAGCATGTTCTGGTTAAGAAGATAGCCGAGCGCCAAAAGATCGGGATGGTCGCCAATGGTCATCATCGTGACGATTTCCTGGCGGTTCAAAAACAGCGTCAGCGGTTTTTCGGTGACGACGCGGGTTTCAACCACATTGCCATCCTGGTCAGTACCGGTCACCGCAGTCGAGAGCCTTGGGTCGCTCGGGGCCGGCTGGATGATGTATTCGCGCTTCAATGACCCGTCCTCTTGATGGTCCGTCGTCAGTTTGCCGCGGGTTTGGAATCTTCGCGGGCAGCCACCCATATCACGAAAAGTGTCGATGTGACCGAAAGCATGGCGGAAACCAGCATGAGATAGAGCAACGGCAGCGGGCCGGACCCGTGTGACAGTACTTCGCCGGCCATGACTGCCAGCATGGCGCCGCCGCTGACCTGAATGAAGCCGCCCAAGCCTGATGCCGCACCTGCCAGATGCGGGCGGACGCTGACAATTCCTGCATTGGCATTGGGCAACGTGATGCCGTTTCCGAGCCCGACCATTGCGATGGGCATGAAGAAGGCAAGAGGATCGCGAAGACCGGCATATTGCAGCATGATGGCAAATGCCATGCCGATGCAGATGGTCAGGCCACCCATAAGCGTCATTCGGTTAATGCCGATCCTGGCTGAATACCGCCCGGAAATGAAATTACCGGTAATGTATCCCAGCGAGACAAAGGCGAAATACAGCCCGTATTGCGAGGGGGAAAGCCCGTAGAAATCCGTCGCAAGAAACGGGCCGCCACCGAGATAGGCGAAGAAGGCGCCGGAGCCGAAGGCGGCAGTCAGCGAGTATCCCCAGAAGCGCCTTGAGCCAAGCAGGTCGGGATATGAGCGGAACTGCGCTGAAAAACTGCTGGAAAGCCTGGTATTGGTCTCGCCCATGTCGAACCAGACCAGCAAGAAGGCAATGAGGCCAAATCCGAACAACAGCCAGAAAGTTGACTGCCAGCCGAACTGCTCGTCCAGCAAACCGCCGATGACAGGCCCGATCATGGGGGCCAGCGACATTCCCATCGTCACGTAGCCGATCTTGCTGGCGGCCTGGCTCGTCTCAACCACGTCACGGATGGAAGCGCGGGCGATCACCATGCCGGCAATCGCCGTGCCCTGGATGATGCGGGCGGCAAGGAACATCTCAATGCTGGTGGCGTGAATTCCGGCAAGTGTTGCCAGAAGTGCTATCGCGATGCTGGCTGCCATCACCGGGCGGCGACCATAGCGGTCGGACAGTGGCCCGATGCCCAGTTGCAGGACTGCGGTTGCAGCAAGATAGAGCGACACCGCATATTGTGCGGTTGCATATTCGGCGTTGAAATAGCGCGCCATGCTCGGGAGCGCGGGAAGAAACAGGTTCATCGCCAGCGCGCCGAAGGCCGTCGCCATGACAAGGGTCATGATGTGGGGATGTGTGGTGCGATCCAGAAATCTCGGGCTGCTCATTGTATGGGTTTTTGCTTTCAATAGTGGCCCGTGAGACCGGATTTCCTGGCAAGGTCAGGTGCGAACCGGTGCTGGCGTGATGCGTTGGCGATGCACGATGCGTTCGCGATAGAGTGTATAGATGCCTGTAGCAACAACCACCAGGGAACCGGCAATGGTGTAGACGTCAGGGAATTCGGAGTAGACCAGCATGCCGCCGATCACGGAAAATACCAGTACCGTGTAGCGGAACGGAGAGACGAAGCCGACGTCACCGGTGCGCATGGAGGTGACTGTGAAAAAATATCCAGCCAGCAGGAATGACGATGTGGCACCCATCAGGGCGACATGGTGGAAGGCGACCGGCTTCCAGTCCTCGGCAAGCGAGATCAATCCGCCCATCGTGGCTACCAGTATAGCCGTGACAAAGGTCACGAACAGGGCAGGGATTTCTTTGGACAGGCGGCGCGTGGCCAGGTCGCGCACAACGCAGCCGGCAACTGCGCCCAATACATAGAGCGAGTAGATGTCAAATCCCTGGAGCCCGGGTCGAACGATCAACAGGACGCCAAAGAGGCCGACAATGACGGCTGTATATCTGCGCCAGCCGACCTTCTCGCCAAACAGAAAAGCGGCAAAGAAAGTCAGCGCCAGGGGCAGTGCCTGCATGATCGCTGACACATTGGCGATAGGGATGTGAAACAAGGCTGTGACGAAAAGATAGGTCGCTGCAGCTTCGCCAGCTGCGCGAATGAAAAGTAGCGGGCGGAATGCCATTCCCAGGGGGCGCATGTGGCCGAGTTTCAATACCAGCAGGAACACCAGAACAGTTGCGAACAACCCGCGAATCAGAACCACCTGGCCCAGGTTCAATTGGCCGGTGAAGGACTTCATCGCCAGATCGTTCACGGTGAAGGCAAACATGCCGACCGTCATATAGGCTGCGCCACGAAGGTTTTCGGACGGGCTGGTGCTTGCGCCTTGATGCTTCATGCTGGCGTTCCGGATGGCAATCGAAAAAGAAACTTCAGCCGATCCCCTAAACAGAATTGCAGCGGATGCATAGCGCCAATTCCGGATGGTTTTCCTGTTTGTCAGCCGCCAGTCGTGGACATGTGGCGTGACACTGACGGGGCTGAGTTGCGCCCGATCACAAAATCATGGCCCTTGGGCTTTCGGCCAATCGCTTCGTCGATTGCCTTAGACAGCAATTCGTAGCCTTCCGACGCGCGCAGGGGGCTGCGAAGATCGGCGGCGTCGTCCTGGCCGAGGCACATGAACAGGGTACCGGTGCAGGTGATGCGAACCCTGTTGCAGCTCTCGCAGAAATTATGCGTCATCGGAGTGATGAAGCCGATGCGACCGCCGGTCTCGCTTACCTCGACATAACGGGCTGGGCCGCCTGTCTTGTAGGGGATTGGATTGAGCGAATATTTTTCCTCGAGCCGCTGGCGAACCAGGGAGAGCGGAAGATACTGGTCGGTCCGGTCCTCGGTGATTTCGCCCAGTGGCATGGTCTCGATCAGTGTCAGGTCATAGCTACGGCCATGCGCCCACAGCATCAGCGCCTCGATTTCGTGTTCATTGAAATCCTTGAGAGCCACTGCGTTGATCTTGATCTTCAGCCCGGCCTTTTCTGCGGCTTCAAGTCCGGCCATCACCTGCGGAAGTCGTCCCCAGCGGGTGATTTCGGCGAATTTCGCTTCATCAAGCGTATCAAGCGAGACGTTGATCCGCTTCACGCCGGCTTCAGCCAGCTCGTCAGCAAAGCGCGCGAGCTGCGAGCCGTTGGTGGTCAATGTCAGTTCTTCAAGGGCACCCGATCGCAGATGGCGCGACAGGCTGCGTACCAGATGCATGATGTTGCGGCGAACCAGCGGCTCGCCACCGGTCAGGCGCAGCTTCTTCACGCCCTTGTCGATGAAGGCGGAGCAGAGCCGGTCGAGTTCTTCCAACGTCAATAGGTCCTTCTTCGGCAGGAAGGTCATGTCCTCGGCCATGCAATAGGTGCAGCGGAAGTCGCAGCGATCCGTAACTGATACGCGAAGATAGGACACTGCACGACCGAAGGGGTCGATCATGACGGGCGACTTGGCCGGGGAAGCGATATGTTGCGCTGGAATATCGGTCATCACGAGAAACTATGTCCGCGTCCAACAAGCGTCAATGGGGTGCAGCGGCGTTGGCCAAGTTTGTCGGACTATTCGATGCCGTTGGCGCGTTGCACAGCCCTTATGAAAGTCACGATTTCCGTGACCATCTCGTCGTTTGATCCTTGCACGGGTGGCATGTCGCCAAAATTCCAGTGATGAGCCCGCACTCCGTTCTGAGCGGCCAGCAAAAACGCCACGTCTCCATGATGGGATGGTTCATATATCTTGTGAATGAGCGGTGGCCCCTGCAGGCTGCCACCTGCATTGGGACCGTGACACTGGCTGCAGAGCATGGCGAATTTGACCTTGCCCGCGGCTTCTTCTGCCGAAAGGGCCGGCATAGTGACGGCTACCATTTCTGCTGAATTATCCGCGCCTTCAGAAGACATGACGGTCTCCGGCGAGGGACGGGAAAGCCAGTAGGCTCCCGCCGCCAGCAATGCTACGAATGTGATGACAGCAAGGCGCGCGCTGTTGCCCATGATCTCCAACCTCCGGATTTCTGGTGAAGAATAGAGGTTTCCGCGACTGGAAGGTCAAGCACCTATCCCAAATTCAATTCCTTCAAGAGATCATTGCCCTTGTCATCGATCACGATGAAGGCAGGCAACTCCAACACAATTGGCCTATTGCGATGCCTGTCCGGTGCTGTCTTTCGGCTCGGAACTGGTTTGAGGTCCACCGAACAGCTTGGTTCCACTCAGGATCGCTCCCAGGCCATTCACGTCAAAGCCTGATCCGTTGTTGATTGCCACGGTCGAGGGAAGGTGGATGTTTCCAAGAATTTCGGGCTTTTCCGAAACGGTTTCCAGGAATTTCTCGGCCAATTGCATCATGAAGACGCGATCCTGGCCGAGAACCTCGGCCAGTGCCTTGCGACCTTGCGAAATCTCGATGTCGTAGGATTTTTCCGCCTCGCCCTCGTTGCGGCGACTTGTCTTCAGTTTTTCGGAGACCTGAATGTTCACGTTTGCCTGAACAATCTGGTCCTGCTTGTCTGCAAGCGAGCGGGCGGCTTCCAGCGCCTGGCGCTGCACCTGGGCGGTTTGTTGCTGGGTATAGGCGCGGCGGAGCTGGCCGGACAGCTGTTCGACCTGACGCGCCACCAGAAGTTCCGGCGGGATGTCGACATTGCCGATCTTCACGGACACAATCTCGATGCCTGCATCGCGGCCGACGGCGCGAACCTGCTCGGAGACGATCTGCTCGAGCGTCGCACGTTCGTTCTGGAAATCAAGCACTTCGGTTGGGCGTTCGACTTCCTCATCAGGATCGGGAAGCGAGATGGCTGCTATTTCCGCGTCCAGTTGGCGCAATGATTCTGCGATCTGTTCGGGGCTCAGGCCTCCACGATCAGATGCGGGGTCGGCGAGCAGGTCGCGACGGGCCTTGAGGCTTTCGCGCTCCGATTTGGCGATTTCATATGCGGCACGGTTCTTGACCCTAATCCGCGAGCCGCCGACATTGCGCATGATCGACCGGATCTGCGGCGTTACAATCCGTTCCTCGATCGCTTTGAGATCTCCGACTGCGGCTACCACCAGCGGTGCCAGATCAGGTTGGGCGCGCACCTGCACCCGCAATTCGACAAAGACGGTCCAGCCTTCGACGATGACACGGATCACATCGCCAACCGAATCATCCGTCACCGGAATCTCGATGGAGCGGGCTTCCTGTTCGATGCCGCCTTTCTCGGAAATCGTCAGATTGATGCTGCGGCGGGTGAAACCGCCCTTGTAGGTCCAGTTCTGGATGCGGGTATCGACCTGAACCACTTCGTAGATGTTCTCGTTGACGAAATATTTTCCGGGCGGAAGCGGATGATCCCAGACGCCGCGACAGCCAACGGGTACCAATTCGGCTTTGATCTGGCCAAGATCCTTTTCCTTTGCCGCGCCAGCACCGCAACCGGTAGGCGATCCAGCGGTTGACATGAATGGCGGCACTGCGTCTTCATCCAAAGCGGATTTGATGACGCCGACAAAACCCGACTTGACTTCAACCACCAGGTTGGGCGTTCCGTCGCTGGAGGTGGTTGCGTAGTCGAACAGGTAGGGATTAACCGGATAGACGCCCGGTTTCAGCACGGTTGCCTGCAAGCCCTTTCGGCCTTTTCCTTCGGCGAGGAAATAGGTTGCGTCGAGCATTCGCAAATCCACGTCAAGGCTGCCGGTGTTGCCGTCGGCGGCAACGAGCGGCCATGGCTTGGCAGCAATTTGTCCGGGCTCAAGTGGTATGCCATCACGTGCGACCAGCGTGGCGTAACCACCATCGGGAACATTCAGCATGTTCACATAGGTCACTTTGTTCAACACATTGACGAACGGAATGACCTGGAACCCCGGCATCGCATGGCGAGCCTGGCGTCCACATTCTCCGGCAAGTGCGACCACCCTGCCATCGCGTATCGGCGAGCACAGATAAATTCGGTCGAAGACCGCGATCTGTCCGCCATTTGGGTTGATATAGGAAGTGAACGCAGCGGAGAGCAGTGCGATCGCCAGGAATGCGATGGAAAGCGGCGTCCCGGAAAGGAGCGATCTCAGGTAACGGACTGCCGCGGGCTTTTCAGGCAATATTTCTGTCGTTTCGGGTCGAGTCGATATTCCTGCCCTGATTTGTTGGCTGACGTTGAAGAAAAAGCCAAGCAGCGCCAGTGTAGCAATGAATACCCAAAACATTCCAGTCTCCTGATCAGATAAAAAGAAGTTCCGTCGAAAAATTACGGCGAATCATCTTGACCACGTCGAAGCATAACCGGTTTTGGTGTCAATTTTCCAACGCCACTTCGCCAAAACCAATTCAGTCTTGTGAGTTCCTGTTCAGCCGAGATTCAATTCCTTGAAGAAATCATTGCCCTTGTCATCGATCACGATGAAGGCGGGGAAGTTTTCTACCTCTATCTTCCAGATCGCTTCCATGCCCAATTCGGGATATTCGAGGACTTCGACCTTGCGGATGCAATCCTGGGCGAGACGCGCAGCCGGGCCACCAATCGAGCCTAAGTAAAAACCGCCATGGCGCTGGCATGCATCACGCACCTGTTTCGAGCGGTTTCCCTTGGCGAGCATCACCATTGACCCGCCAAAGGACTGGAACTGGTCAACATAGGAATCCATCCGACCGGCTGTAGTCGGCCCGAACGAACCGGAGGCAAAGCCGGCTGGTGTCTTGGCAGGACCCGCATAGTAGACCGGATGGTTCTTCATGTAGTCGGGCATTCCCTCGCCATTTTCGAGCCGCTCGCGGATCTTGGCGTGGGCCAGATCGCGCGCAACGATGATGGTGCCGGTCAGGGAAAGGCGAGTCTTTACAGGGTGTTTCGACAGTTCTGCGAGAATTTGATTCATCGGCTGATTGAGGTCGATCTTCACTTCGCCCTTGTGCAGTGCCTCGTCAGTGATTTCGGGCAGGTATTTGGACGGATCGGTTTCCAGTGCTTCAAGGAACACGCCGTCGCGGGTGATCTTGCCGAGCGCCTGGCGGTCCGCCGAACACGATACGCCAAGGCCAATCGGCAGTGACGCACCATGGCGGGGCAGGCGGATTACCCGCACGTCATGGCAGAAATACTTGCCGCCAAATTGTGCCCCAACACCCATCTGTTGCGTGAGCTTGTGAACTTCGGCTTCCATTTCTAGATCACGGAAAGCGTGGCCTGCCTCCGAACCGGAAGTTGGCAGGTCGTCAAGATAGCGGGTTGAGGCGAGCTTCACTGTTTTCAGGTTCATCTCTGCCGATGTGCCACCAATGACAATTGCCAGGTGGTATGGCGGGCAGGCAGCAGTGCCGAGCGTCAGGATCTTTTCCTTCAGGAAATCGATCATGCGATCATGCGTCAGCAGTGACGGAGTGCCCTGGAACAGGAAAGTCTTGTTGGCCGAGCCGCCGCCCTTGGCTACGAACAGGAACTTGTATTCGTCCTCACCTTCCTCATAGACGTCGATCTGGGCCGGCAGGTTGTTTCTGGTGTTCTTTTCCTCGAACATCGATATCGGTGCCAGTTGCGAATAGCGCAGGTTCTTCTTTTCATAAGCATCGAGAACGCCTGAGCCCAGCGCAGCCTCGTCGGTTCCATCGGTCCAGACACGGCGGCCCTTCTTGCCCATGATGATTGCGGTTCCTGTGTCCTGGCACATCGGCAGCACACCGCCGGCCGCGATATTGGCATTCTTCAGGAGATCATATGCGACGAAGCGATCATTTTCGGTTGCTTCGGGATCTTCAAGGATTGCAGCCAACTGCTGCAGATGGCCAGGCCGCAACAGATGGTTGATGTCCATGAAAGCCTGTTCCGACAGTCTGCGCAACGCTTGTGCATCCACGACCAGGATTTCCTCGCCCCGGAATGTGTCGTTGGTTACAAAATCCCCCTCAAGCTTGCGCCAGGGTGTTTCGTCCTTGCCATGTGGAAACATTTCAAAGGCGGCCGTATCCATGGTGCTTTCTCCCGTCTGAGCATTACCACCCTTATCTAATGATTTTCGGACATTGTGCAACGCAACCTTAGCAGGGAGTTTCCGCCAACCGGGGGCCGGTTCTTAACGAATGATTCAGCGTCAAATCAGCTTTTCCGCGTCGAACTTGTCAGGTTTACGATTTTCTTGGGTGTCACTGTTAGCTTGGTTGAAGCAGGGTCCGGCAAAAACAAAAACAATTTTCATGCGCCGGCATGGGGTGGACAGACAATGCTCGGAAAATTCCGCGCCTTTCGTACAGGGCTACATTTTCGGTTTCTCCTTCTGGTCTCCGGGCTGGCGATCGCAATGCTTGCGGCACAGTTGGTCACGGACACGGCAAACGAGATACGAAAGTCGAATGAACGCCAGATTGCCGATGCGCTCAGCATCACGGCCGTCATGGCGCGCAGCCTGGAAAAGCAGTTTGACCGGTTTGAACTTTCCGATATCGAAGAAATTCTTTCCTCCGTTCGCAATCGCCCTGGCGTGCTGCAGCTCAGCGTCGTTGACCGCGACCTGACCTTCTATCTGGACGGCGATCTGCGCACGTCGCCGATCGCATCATTCAACAATTCGGATGTGCAGCTGCGCGCGCTCAAGACCGCCAAGACCGAACACAAGGTCAGCGAGAAGGGCATCGAGATCGGCGAGCCCCTGCTCTCGAACGGGCAGGCGATCGGTTCCGTCTATATCCGCTTCCGCAATCCCGGTTTCATCGAGACAGTACTGCCGATCATTGGATCACGGTTGATGACCATGGTGCCCATCCTGATTGCGGGACTGTTGTTTTCTGCAGGTCTTGTCAGCCAGATCACGCTGCCCTTGCGGCGGTTGTCGGTTGCGGCGATGGCATTTTCCAGCGGCGACCTGAATCTCAAGATCAAGGTTGAGGGCGCGCGCGAAGTCCGCCAGCTTGGCGAAGCGTTTTCCTCGATGATCGAGAAACTCAAGGCCAATATCGAGCAGATTTACGAACTCGCCTATGTGGATCGCATCACGCAATTGCCGAACCGGGAATATTTCCGGATGGAACTGACGCGCGCTATCAACAAGGCGCAGCGCACCAATGTTGCGGGTGCATTGCTTTTTGTCGATCTTGACGGGTTCAAGCGGGTCAATGACACGCTTGGCCATGACCTCGGGGACAAGTTGCTGGGCAAGTTTGCCGAGCGGATTTCGCAAGTGGTGCGCTCTGACGACACGATTTCCTACCAGGCAGCAGCAGATCGCAATTCCCAAAGCGAAGAGCAGGAAGCGCGCGAAAAGGAAAAGCAGGTTCTGGCCCGCCTTGGCGGTGACGAATTCACCATCCTTCTGGCCGAAATCCGTGAAGAGACTGATGCTGCTACAGTCGCACGCCGGATCATCAAGGCGGTCAGCGAACCGTTCGACATTGGCGGCAGCGAAGTTCGCATCGGTGCATCGGTGGGAATAGCGACCTTCCCGCGGGACGGAGCCGACTACCAGTCCGTGCTGAAGAGCGCCGACATGGCCATGTATCTGGCCAAGGAAGAGGGGAAGAATACCTTCCGCTTCTTCTCGGAGGAACTCAACAAACGTGCGTCAAAGCGCATGCAGATCGAAACCGATCTTCGCCGTGCGCTGGTGGATGGCGAATTGGAACTTCACTATCAGCCCAAGGTCAATTGCAAGACAGGCGCTCCAACATCGGTCGAAGCGCTGGTGCGTTGGCATCATCCGGAAAACGGCATGGTGCATCCAGGCGAATTCATTTCCATTGCCGAGGAGTGCGGGTTGATCCTTCAACTGGGCAAATGGGTGCTCAAGGCGGCTTGCGCGCAGATCCGCGAATTCCAGGATGCCGGCTTGAGGCTGCCGGTCGCGGTAAACATATCCATGCAGCAGTTCGAACAGCAGGACTTCTCAGGCTGGGTTCTCGAAATCGTCAGGGAAGCCGGCATAGATGCCGCCAATCTGGAACTCGAAATCACGGAAAGCATGGCGATGAGCGATCCAAAGCGCGCGCTCAACCATATTCGCCAACTCAAACGTGCAGGCATCCGGATAGCCATCGACGATTTTGGCACTGGATATTCGAATCTGGCCCAACTTAGCCGCCTGCCATTCGATGTCTTCAAGATCGACCGGTCATTCGTGCAGATGCTGAGTGACGAAGCCGATGAGCACGGCATTGTCATCATCAAGACGATCATGGCGATGGCTGAAAGCCTCAACTATGAAACAGTTGCCGAGGGCGTTGAAACAGAACAGCAGCGCCAAATCCTGGCAGATGCAGGCTGCATGTCGGCGCAGGGCTATCTGTTTGCACGGCCCATGCCGATCAACGCCTTGATGGAATGGATCGCAGAACGTTCCGCCGCGGAACTGAAGCAGATCGGTGCAACTGCCAAACGAATGAAGATTTCCGCCTGATGGAGTAATCAGTCCCAGTTGGCGGAAATGGTTTGCACCGTCTGCCAAAGCTGGTCGAAGTGGGAAATGACGTAATCGGGGGAGTATTCCCGGATCGGCCTGTCTGAATAACCGAAATCCACCGTGACCACCGGAACACGGGCGGCATTGGCGGCGGAAATGTCGGTAACCGAATCGCCCACCATCACAGCGCGGTCACTGTTTCCGCCCGCCTGGGTGATCGTGCCAAGAAGATGTGCCGGGTCGGGCTTGCGAACCGGGAAGGTATCCCCACCGGCAATCGCGGAGAAACGATGCGCCTGACCCAGTTCCGCAACCAGCTTGCGGGCCATCGCCTCCTGCTTGTTGGTGCAGATAGCAAGCAGCCATCCCGCTTGTGAAAATCGTTGGAGCGCAGCCTCGACCCCGTCATAGAGTACGGTATTGTCTGCCATGGTGGCAGAATAGTCGGTCAGGAAATCATCGAACAACTGGTCGAGCGTCATGCCGTCGAGCTCGGTCTCGCGCAGGGCAAAGGCATGTTCGATCATCCGTCTGGCACCCTGTCCCGCAAGAAAGCCGACATCGTCGATGGCAAGTGGTGAAAGGCCCTGGCTCGATATAACACGGTTGAGGACCGCAACGAGGTCCAGCCGGGTGTCAGCCAGGGTGCCATCAAGGTCAAGAACCAGGGTTGGACGGATGCTTGCGGTCATGGATCACCATTTCGACGGGGTTGCGCGAGCCATAGCGCCCGATGCAAGGCCGATCAACACTGGAAATCGGAATTGTTGCGTGATAGGCGAACGCCAGACCAAACCGGCAAAGGCGACAGGAACGACCTTTTCATGAGCAGGCAATACAAGATCGATGCGGCCCGCGCTGCCCTTGCCCATGTCAGGCACGGAATGCGCCTTGGTATCGGTACCGGTTCCACAGCTGAGGAATTTGTCCGGCTGCTGGCGGAAAGGGTACGCGAAGGGCTGGTGATTTCCGGTGTGTCCACATCTGAGCGTACTGCAGCCCTTTGTGGTGAACTGGGCATTGGGCTGACGACACTTGATGAATTGCCGGAACTCGACCTCGTTGTTGACGGTGCGGATGAGATTGGCCCGGGCCTGTCCCTGGTCAAGGGCGGTGGCGGTGCGCTTCTGCGAGAGAAGATTGTGGCAGGCGCCTCGAAGCGCATGATCGTGATCGCCGATGAAAGCAAACTTGTCGACACACTTGGTGCGTTTCCCCTGCCGATCGAGGTCAATCGCTTTGGTTCCAGGACTACCAGGATGCAGATCGCCAGGGCAGGCGAGAGGCTTGGGCTTTCCGCTGCGCTGAACTGGCGCATGCAGGGAAGCGAAAACTTTGTCACGGATGAGGGCCACTTCATCGTCGATGCATCTTTTGGCCGTATTCCGGATGCAAATGCGCTCTCAACAGCGCTCCTGCAAATTCCCGGTGTGGTTCAGCATGGCCTTTTTCTGGAAATGGCCAGCATGGCAATCATCAGCGGACCGGGCGGATTGCGCGAATTGGGAATTTGAACAAGGATATTGCGCTCAGCCGACAGGCAGGCGTGCAACAAGACGGAGAAATGACATGAACCTGTTTTCAACAGCCAGAACGGTATGCAAGGGCGCCTTGCTGGCTGGCATGCTTGGGATTGCGGCAAGCCAGGGTGCCTCGGCACAGGAAGTGAGCGAAGCACATCTCGGCGCGGCGCGTGCTGCGGTTGCTGCATCCGCATCCACCACTTCGCTCGACAACATCCTGCCGGAAATCGGTGAACGGGCCAAGCAACAGCTTATCACCAACCGTCCCGATGAGGCGGACAAGATTTCCGCGGTTGTGGATGAAGCAACCATTGCTCTGGCTGCGCGCCGTCGCGATCTCGAAGACGAGGTTGCGCGCATCTATGCCAATGTGTTTTCGGAAGCGGAACTGAAAACAATTGAGGAATTCTACAAGACCGAAGCCGGTCAGAAGCTCATTCGCGAAACGCCGGTCATTGCCCGCTCGATGGATCAGGCAGCGCGCGTGTGGACCAACGGCATGCAGCGCGATCTTTCGGCCGAGGTCGCCAAGCGGCTCAAGGAAGCCGGACTTGAATAATTGGTGACAAGGGCGTTACTGGATTTGTGTCCAGCGCCATAGCATATGAAAGACAGGGGCCCGGAACAGCTTCCGGGCCTTTTTCATTCGATCCTGCCGGGAGATTTGCATGTCCGATTTCGATTATGATCTTTTTGTCATTGGCGGTGGCTCGGGAGGAGTGCGCGCCGGACGGCTTGCGGCGGCCATGGGCAAGCGCGTGGGCATAGCTGAAGAATACCGCTATGGCGGAACCTGCGTCATACGCGGCTGCGTGCCGAAGAAACTGATGGTCTATGCATCGCATTTTCCTGAATCCTTTGAAGATGCTGCAGGCTTTGGCTGGAATGTTGGCGAAAGCAGCTTCGACTGGAAGAAGCTCATCGCCAACAAGGACCGCGAAATTGATCGGCTGGAAGGTTTGTACCGCAAGGGCCTGGAAAATGCGGGCGCTGACATCTTCAACACGCGTGCGGAACTCACAGGTTCGCACGAAGTGCTGCTGGTCAATGAAAGCCGTGTGGTCACCGCAGAGCGCATCCTGATTGCCACAGGCGGGACGCCAACAAGGCTTGAATCGCTCGAGGGCCACGAGCTTTGCATTTCCTCCAACGAGGTGTTCCACCTCGAAGAACAGCCTAAATCGATCGTCATCAAGGGCGGCGGCTATATTGCCGTGGAATTTGCCTGCATCTTTGCGGGCCTCGGCACCAAGACGACGCTTGTCTATCGCGGCGACCATATCCTGCGCGGTTTCGACCATGACCTTGCCTTCCATCTCAGGGAAGAAATGGAAAAGAAGGGCATCCGCATCATTCTCGGTGCCAATATCGCCAGGGTCGAGGCCAATGGTGTGTCGAAGAAAGTGACAATCGACAATGGCGAAGTGCTTGATGCCGACCAGGTGATGCTGGCGGTTGGCCGCCTGCCGAACACGAAAGGCCTGGGGCTTGAAAAGGCTGGCGTTGTCACCGACCGGATCGGTGACATCCGGGTCGACGCCTATTCGCGCAGCTCGATCCGCCACATCCTGGCGGTGGGTGACGTGACCAACCGTGTGGCGCTGACGCCGGTGGCAATCCATGAAGCCATGTGCCTGATCGAGACCGAATATCGCGGCAATCCGGTGAGCCCGGACCATGACCTCATTCCAACGGCGGTGTTTTCCTCGCCGGAAATCGGCACCGTCGGCATGAGCGAGGACGCGGCAGGGCGGCAATATCGCGAACTCGAAGTCTATCGCGCGCATTTCCGCCCGATGAAGCACACGCTTTCTGGCCGCGACGAGAAGATGCTGATGAAGATCGTGGTCGAGGCGAAATCGCGCAAGGTGCTGGGCGTGCACATCCTTGGGCCTGACGCGGGCGAAATGGCGCAGGTGCTTGGCATTGCGCTGAAAATGGGCGCGACCAAGGATGATTTTGATCGCACGATGGCGGTTCACCCGACCGCGGCGGAAGAACTGGTGACGATGTACAAGCCAAGTTACCTGGTGAAGGACGGGAAGCGGGAAGGGTGAGGTATTTCACTCCCTGACCAGCCAGTCGGCCACCTGCGGCCAGAGGGTTTCGCGGTGGTCTTCGCGGAAAAAGCCGAAATGACCGACCGGTGCGCCGCATTCCTCGCTCGAATACCAGCGCGTCTTCACAGGCGCATTCTCATACCAAGAGACGAGCGCGTTGGTGCTTTCGCGCGTGGCCCAGGGGTCGTCGTCAAAGCCGACTGCCATGATGGGAATGGAAACCTCGGCGAAGCGCTCGCGCTGCGGCACCTCATTGTCGGACATGAAATAATCGGGTGAATTGCACCATTTGCGCCACTGGTTGAAGGCGCCGAACGGGATATCCTTGCCCATGCCGGCCCAGCCGGGCAATTTGCCAAGCGTTGCTGCAACGGGAAGGCCGATCAGGTTCATGTTGCGGCTGAGCTTGTCGCGCTCGCGGGTGAGGCCCAGATAGCCGGAGCCCGCGGCAATCGTCATGTAGCGCAGGAAGCGCGGTGCCAATCCGCTGAGGCCCAGTGCCTGACCGCCGAAGGAGTGGCCAAGCCCTGCCAGCGCGCTGTCCGGCTTGTGCCGTTTCAATGCCTTGAGGGCGGCGGGCATGTCCTTTGTTGCCCAGTCTGCCATGCGCACCTTGCGGTTCATCGACCGGGACAGTGGCTTGCCGATGCCGCGATAATCATAGGTCAATACAGCGCTGGCACCGTGATCGGCCAGATATTGCGCAAAGCGGCGATAGACCCGGCGCGGCACGGCAGTCGCCGATGAAATCAGGATCGCCGGGCCGCGCCCATGCCCGCCCGCCACGCTTTCAAACAGCGTTCCTTCCAGGCTCAGCCCGTCTTCGGTCTGGATTTCAATCTCTTCCATGGCTACACGATAATTGCGCCTGTGCCGTGGTCAAGCAGGCAAATTGCGTGTACCGACATTAGCGCTTCGGGGTAGGAGTTTGCCGTTTCGGGGAACGGGATGTCGGGAGAACTGGTCGGATATTTTGGCTATGGATCGCTGGTCAACCGGCAGACATTGCGCACGCAATTCGTGGCGTCGCATCGCGCGAGCCTGAGCGGATGGCGCCGCCACTGGCAGAGCAGGGGTGTCGAGCATGAGCATCACAATGGCCGTGAACTCGCGCTGCTTTCGATCGAGCCCGCCCAGGGCGTTGCCATTCAGGGAATGCTGGTGATCGACCGCAAGGCGCACTTGCCGGAAGTCGACAAGCGCGAGGCGCGTTATGAGCGCGTTCCGGTTTCGCGCGGGGATATCGCGCTTCACGACGATGAGGCAGGCGTGGAACTGCCGGACGAGCTCTATGTCTATGTCGGGCATGCGGCAAGCGAGGCGGCGCAACCGCCGGTGCTGCTACAAAGCTATCTTGATGCCGTGATGGCGGGATTTCATGCCGAATTCGGTGAAGCGGGCGTATATCATTTCCTGGAGACGACGCTTGGCTTTGACCGGCTGATCGTCAAGGACCGACACCAGCCGGTCTATCCGCGATCCGTTTCCGTCGGTGAAGAGATGGGCCAGTGGTTTGATGCGCTGCTGGCCGGCAAGGGCGTTCGCAGTTTCACATAAACAGCTTTTTGCGCATATTATTGGGATGACGGGCGGCAATTGCGCCGCTATAACGCCGCAACATCGCGACCGGCCGGGATCAGAAAAACAGGCCGGGCTGCGACATGTCAGGTAACGCGCAAGGATTGAGATGATGGCCGAGAATTGGACACCGGGATCGTGGCGCAGCAAGCCAATCGTGCAGGTTCCAGCCTATCCGGACCAGGAAGCGCTGAAGGTGGTCGAAGGCCGTCTGGCGAGCTTCCCGCCGCTGGTTTTTGCAGGTGAGGCTCGCGCGCTGAAAAAGCAGTTGGCCAATGTCGCCGAAGGCAAGGCCTTCCTGCTGCAGGGTGGCGATTGCGCGGAGAGCTTTGCCGAGCATGGCGCAGACAATATCCGCGATTTCTTCCGGGTATTCCTGCAGATGTCGGTGGTGCTGACCTTTGCTGCGGCCAAGCCCGTCGTCAAGGTCGGGCGCATTGCCGGCCAGTTTGCCAAGCCACGCTCGTCGGATTTCGAGAAGCAGGGCGATGTGACCCTGCCGAGCTATCGCGGCGACATCATCAATGGCATCGATTTCACCGAAGCGTCGCGCATTCCTGACCCCGAGCGCCAGATCATGGCCTATCGCCAGTCTGCCGCCACGCTCAACCTGCTGCGCGCCTTCGCGCAGGGTGGCTATGCCAATCTGGAGCATGTGCACCAATGGATGCTGGGCTTTGTCGACAATTCACCGCAGTCCGAGCGCTATCGCCAGCTCGCGGACCGGTTGACCCAGACGCTGCGTTTCATGAAGGCCATCGGTTTTTCGGCTGATGAATACCAGCGCTTGCGGGAAACCGATTTCTATACCAGCCATGAAGCGCTGCTGCTCGGATATGAGGAAGCCTTCACCCGTGTCGATTCAACTTCGGGTGACTATTATTCGACTTCCGGCCACATGATCTGGATCGGCGATCGCACACGCCAACCCGATCATGCGCATATCGAATATTGCCGTGGCGTCAAAAACCCGATCGGCCTCAAATGCGGTCCGTCGCTTTCCGCCGACGGATTGCTGAACTTGATCGACCGTCTGAACCCCGAAAACGAAGCCGGGCGGCTGACGCTGATTGCCCGCTTTGGTGCGGGCAAGGTTGGTGATCACCTGCCGGGCCTCATTCGTGCGGTCGAACGGGAAGGGCGCAAGGTTGTCTGGTCCTGCGACCCGATGCATGGCAACACGATTTCCTCGGTGACCGGCTACAAGACCCGGCCCTTCGACAAGGTGCTGCAGGAAGTGCAGGAATTCTTCCAGATCCACAGGGCGGAAGGCACCCATGCGGGTGGCGTGCATTTCGAGATGACCGGCAAGGATGTCACGGAATGCACCGGTGGTGCGCGCGCCGTCAGCGACGAGGATCTGAAAGACCGCTATCACACGCATTGCGACCCGCGTCTCAATGCGTCCCAGGCGCTGGAGCTGGCATTCCTGGTGTCGGAACTGCTGCAGGCCGAAAGCGAAGCGGCGGATCAGAAGGTTGCGGCAATCGCCTGAGCGGTGTCGGAAATTGGACATGCACGACGGCGGGGCAGGTTCCCGCCGTTTTCATTTGTGGTTTCCTCGCGGGGATTGGAGGAGATTCACCATGAGCGAAAAAACACACAAGGGTTCGTGCCTGTGCGGCGCCATACGCTACACGGCGCGGGGCGAGTTGCGACCAGTCACCTATTGTCATTGCAGCCAGTGCCGCAAGCAGACGGGGCATTACTATGCCGCGACAGCGGTAGCCGACGGCGATCTGAGCATTGATGGCGCAGACAATATCAGCTGGTATCACGCATCCAGCCATGCAAGGCGCGGCTTCTGCCGCATTTGCGGATCAGCGCTGTTCTGGAAAATGGAAACCGCGCCGCATACCTCGATCCTCGCGGGTTCTCTGGATGGAAAGACCGGGCTCAAGGGTGAACGCCACATCTTCTGCGCGGACATGGGCGATTATTATTCGCTGAATGACGACCTGCCGAAGCTTGACACCTATTGATGGGCCGCCGTTGATCCGGTGAACACTGCGTTGCCGGTTTGGCGGCTGCATTTGCGCGTGGCCATGCGTATATGAGGGCCGTCGCAAAGGAGTATTGCCATGTCGATGCCGTCGCTCTTCATTTCCCATGGTGGCCCCAACATCATCACTGATCCGTCCGAGGCGCGTGATTATCTGGTCTCGCTGCCTGACAAGATAGGCAGGCCGAAGGCAATCGTAATCGTCTCGGCGCATTTCGAGACGCAAGGGCCGGTGGTCGTCACCGATCCGGCGCCGGAAATGATCTATGATTTCGGGGGCTTTTCGCCTGAACTCTATGAAATGGTCTATCCGGCACCTGGTGAGCCGGAGCTTGCGATGCGTGTAGCTGTGCTATTGGATGACGCCGGGCTTGCGCCAAGGATCGCGCCGAAGCGTGGCTACGACCATGGCACCTGGACCTCAATGAAACTTGCCTTTCCACAGGCCGATATTCCGATCGTGCAGCTCTCCATCGACCCCAATCGCGATGCAGCCTATCATTTTGCACTCGGGCAGGCGCTGGCACCGCTGGCCGGGGAAGATATCCTGCTGATAGGCTCTGGCCATATCACGCACAATCTGCGGGCAGTGTTTGGTGCGATGCGCGGCGGCATTTCACCCGATTCCGAAATGGCCGGCAAGGTTGCTGCCTTTACCGACTGGTTTGCGGAGAAATTTGCCGACAATGACCGTGAAGCCATTCTCGACTGGGTCAAACTTGCTCCGCATGTGCGCGAGAACCATCCAACGGATGAGCATCTGATGCCATTGTTCTTTGCTTATGGGGCAGGGGGCAGCAATCCGCACGCGGTTCGCGGGCATGCCTCTCGGCAGATGGGTTTCTTTGCGTATGACAGCTGGATTTTCGAGGCACAATGAAAAACGCCGCCAACCAAGGTTACCCAAGGCTGGCGGCGTATGTTGCGATACTGTCTTGTGTCAATTCGCCGAGGCGAATTTGAGACTGGCAGGACCACGTGCAACCTTGCGGCCTTCGTTGCGGTCCATCATTTCATAGAAATACTGCAATGACGCAGTCTGGCGGTTGACCGGTGGCAGGATACCGACCGGAGCGACGATGTCGGACAGGAAGTGGTTACAATTGTACGACCAGACCTGGTACATCGGCTTTTCGCGTTTTGCCTGTGCGATGCGTTTCAGCAGCTTTTCATAATTCTGGGCATTCAGGGACACCCGATAGGCACCGACAGGGCGAAGGCTGCAATCGGTCATGTCGGGTTTCATGCGGCTGATTTCCGAGGATTTTGCCGGATTTGCACTGCCATAGCCGCCGATTGGTGCGAGCATGATGAGGTGCTCGTCCAGCGGCTCTCCGTCAGCACCCAGTCTGCCATAGGCAACATAGACATGCCCGATCGGCAATGGCGGCGTGTGGCGCATGCGCATTTCGATGTAATAGGGATCGCCACTGGTTACCCGTCTGGCGTTGATCATATGTGGCTTGGGGCCCCAGCCGCCCTTGCACTGGCCGTGATCAATGCCGGCAAAAAGCGGCTTGATACGGGCCTCGGCCGCAGCCTCCGCGTCATCAATTATCGGCTCATCGGCTGGTTCTGCGGCAAGCGGTGCGATGACTGCCGAATGAGCCACCTCAACTGGGCGAACCGGCGGTTCTTCAACCAGTGCGGACACGTTTTCAGCCTGCATTTTTTCGACTGACGCTGTCACTATTCCAGCGTCAGGCAGGTTTTCATCCTGCGGTACCAGCATGGAGGATGGACCAATGGGCACCTGAATGGTGTCTACCAGCTTTCCATCCTTGTAGATTTCCTTGCGCGCCGTCGGCCCGCTTGAACTGGGAACGGGTTTGGTGCTTGTCGCCGACTGTGCGGATGACGAACTGGCTGGTTTTTCCAGCACCAATCCATCCGCCAGGCTTGATGCGCCAGACGACATGCATCCGCCCAGAGGTAGTAGCAGAGCGCCAGCGAGCGCCAGAAATCCTGCTGATCTGCGATGCGCAATTGCGCGGTCTTGTCTGTTTTTCATATTTGTCCACCGGTACTCAACACTCATCCGATGCTCCATGGAAGCAAAGAAGCGTTAACATTAAGAGAATGCTACCAGCCGCCGGTGAAAGGGGCATTGAGCGAAATCAGGTTTTTCTCAAAGCAGGCGAATGCGGCAGGAAAACGGACACGGCAGGTGTTTGAATCCTGAATTTTTGCAAAAAGCCCGTTCAGGCACAGTTCATGACGGTTTGTCAGAATTTCCGCAACTGCATCAAGCCTTGGCCATGATTGGCACATATCAGCTTGAGCCAGAAAGCGAGGAAGTCCCATGAACTTTTCTGAAAAGACCAGTACCTTCCGATACAAGAATTTTGGTTCCGTTGCTGGCGCACTGGCTCTGCTGCTGATGTCTGGCAGCATGCTGGCGGCTGCGCCGCGGTTTTCCGTGATGGAACATGGTGGCCTGTTGCCACTGGTCAAAGTCCAGATGGATGGCATCGATATGAGACCGGCATCGGAGCTTGCAAATGATGAGTTGCGTGCGCGACTCGAGATTTTGCGCCGTATGGTACGCAACGATGTTCCAGGTGCGGAAGAAATGCTTCGCGCGGACCGCCAGGAATTGAAGCGGCGCAGCAACGGGGAGCCGATCATTGCGGAACAGCCTGTTGCGGAACAACCCGCGCCGGAGCTGCCTGTTGCAGAGCAGCCCGTTGCCGAGCAGCCCGAACCGGCAAAGCGGCGACGGGAAAGGGCAGTAGCCGAGCAACCGGACCAGCCTGTTGCGGAACAACCTGTCGCAGAGCAACCTGTTGCGGAACAGCCCGAGCCGACCAAAAGGCGACGGGAGAAGGCAGTGGCCGAACAGCCGCAGCCGGTGCCCGAACAGCCTGTTGTGCAACAGCCTGTTGCTCCGCAACCAGCGGCTGAGCAGCCCCAGCCGACAAAGAGGCAGCGCGAGAAGACCTTTGCAGAGCAGCCTGTCATAAAGGGGCCGCAACCAATGTTGCCGAAAGCCGAGCGCAGGGAACTTGACCCGAGGATCGCCATTTTGTTGACCGACAACAGGCCTGCGGGTCGGTTGAACGACGCGCAGTTGCGCGAGCGCATTGCTGCCGGTCTTGACGTGTTGCAATCGGCTGACCGTCGCATGCCAAGGCAACTGCTTGGGCAAATAACTGCCATGGTGCAAGCGGACCAGGCAGAATTGAGTGCGCGCATCCAGGCAACAACCGGAACCGATGTAAGCGATCTTGATGCAAATCGCGAGGCAAGGCGGGTTTTGAGCGATGCGCGCCCTGCGGCAAGATTGAACGAACATGATCTGCGCGAGCGGGTGCAGGCGCTTCGCACGGTTCTGAACATTCCAGGGCTTGCGCCGCGGTTCGAGAATGAATTGCGGGCAATGCTGCAAAATGACCGCAATGAATTGCGTTCGCGCGTATCGCAGCGTGAGGAGCCGAGGGCGAGGCAACGCCAGTCGCTTGACGGTGGCAGCGGCCGCGTACAACAAGGCGAACCGGCAAGCAGGGAGGAATTCCGGCGGCGGTTGCTGGAAGAGAGGGCTGGCAGGCAGCGTCGTCTGGCAAACCGCGAGAATGCGATTGTGATCGACCGGCGATTGCGGCCGATCCCGCTGCCGACCATTCCACTGGCAGAAGCATATGACGAGGACGTGCAGCGCCAGCTTGTAGCCCCGCCAGTTCGTACAATCACGCGGCGCTACAGCCTCTCGGAATACAAGGCAACTCCGGCATTGCGCAGTCTGATGCCAGGCATCGAAGTTGACACGGTGAAGTTTGGCTTCAACGAGGATTTTGTCAGGGAAAGCGAGGTCGACAAACTTGACCGTATCGGTGAGATCATTGAACGCATTCTGGCTGGCAATCCAAACGAGGTTTTCCTCATTGAAGGCCATACCGATCTTGTCGGCAGTGCCACCTATAACGGAGCCCTGTCGCTCAGGCGCGCTGCGGCGATCCGCGATGCACTGACCACTTTCTTCTACATTCCGGTGCGCAATATCGAGATTGTCGGCTATGGCGAGGAATATCCGCGCATTCCGACCGAGTTCGAAGAACCTGAAAATCGGCGTGTGACCATCCGCCGGATCACACCGATCCTTACGGGGTCGCGTTGATCAAGGGGCTGCGAAGCTGAATCAAAAATCCCCGGCGAGTGATTGCCGGGGATTGCTTTTTTCCAGAGGAATGGAAGCTGGCAAGGAAAATGTCAGGCGGCCGGTGCGTTGACGGCAATTCCGTTTTCGCTCATGTGCTGCTGCAATTCGCCGGCCTGGAACATCTCGCGCACGATGTCGCAACCACCGACAAATTCGCCCTTCACATAGAGCTGCGGTACGGTCGGCCAGTTGGTGTAATCCTTGATGCCCTGACGGATATCGTCGTCCGCCAGAACATTCACGCCCTTGTAGTCGACGCCGAGATAGTTGAGAATCTGCACGACCTGGCCGGAAAATCCGCATTGCGGAAAATCGGGAGTGCCTTTCATGAACAGCACGACGTCGTTGCTCTTCACGGTATTGTCGATGAAATCATGGGCGCTCATATTGGTCTCCTTCCCCGGTTCGGGGCTTGTTTCGGGTTCAAGGCCCGACGGAATGGGTCGTTTATTGGGTGTAAATAGCGCTTTTGCGAAGCGTTTCCAAGGCGGGCAAGCTGGTCAGGAGAAAAAGAAATACCAGATCCCAGCTGCCCAAACGGCCGCCATGGCGAGCATGACCCAGAAGAACGGGTCGCGCCATACCGGGCGGTCAAACACATTGGGGGTCTTTTCGAGGCCTGAAGACATGGTTTCGCGCCTATTCCGGTACGCCAGTCTGCAGTGCCAGCGCATGCAGGACGCCGCCCATGTTGCCCTTCAAGGCATCGTAGACAAGCTGGTGTTGCTTGACGCGGGAGAGGCCACGAAAACTTTCCGCCACGACTTCCGCCGCATAGTGGTCGCCATCGCCTGCAAGGTCGCGGATCGTCACAGTCGCATCGGGAATGCCCTGCTTGATCATTTTCTCGATGTCACCGGCAGACATTGGCATGTTTTAACTCCGTCAAACCTCAATTGTCCTATTCGGCGGCCTGGCTGATGCCAGTCCCGCCGTCCATGAAGTCAGGGAACCATGATTCATGGGCTTCGCGCAATCGCCTGACGGATATGGAGATTGCCTTGCCGATTTCCAGCCGGTCGCCGGTGAAATTGCCGAGTTGGCGGAAAGAGACGCCCGATCCCTCTGCGTTCGCTGCAAAGAGGGTCGCATATTCGGGTTTCACGGCTAGGAGATAGCGCGACTGGTCCTCGCCAAACAGGATCGCGTGCTGGTCGCTGTCGCCAAGCATACAGGATGCGCCCATCGAACCAGCCATGCACATTTCAGCGAGCGCCACGGCCATGCCGCCGCCAGAAATATCATGGCAGGCCGTGACATTGCCGGAGCGGATCGCGGCTCGGACGAAATCACCGCGTGCCTTTTCCATCATCAGGTCAACCGGGGGAGGCGGGCCGTCTTCGCGGCCAAGGCATTCACGCAGATAAAGCGACTGGCCGAGATGAGTGCCTTCGGTGCCGATCATGAACAGGATGTCGCCCGGTTGCGCACCGCTGATGCGGGCAGTGAGCTGCCAGTCGTCGATCAGACCGACACCGGCAATGGTTGGCGTGGGCAAAATACCCTGGCCATTGGTCTCGTTATACAGCGATACATTGCCGGAAACGATGGGGAAGCCCAGTGCCGTGCAGGCTTCGCCAATGCCCTTGATCGCCTGAACCAGCTGGCCCATGATCTCGGGCCGTTCAGGATTGCCGAAATTCAGGTTGTCGGTCGAGGCAAGTGGTTCGGCACCCACCGCGCAAAGATTGCGCCAGCATTCCGCAACTGCCTGCTTGCCGCCCTCATAGGCATCAGCCTCGCAATAGCGCGGCGTTACATCGGATGAAAAGGCGAGCGCCTTGGTCGGGTGGCCTTCAACTCGGATGACACCGGCGTCACCCCCCGGCAATTGCAGCGAATTGCCCTGGATCAGCGTGTCATATTGTTCCCAGACCCAGCGACGCGAGGAAAGATCGGGCGAGCCGACCAGTTTCAGCAGGGCCGTATTGAAGTCGGGCACGGCAGGTACTTGCGAAGCGGGGAGGTCGGCGGGCCTTTCCACTGCTGTCCACGGCCGGTCATATTCGGGCGCTTCGTCGCCCAGTTCCTTGATCGGAAGGTTTGCGACTTCCTCGCCCTGGTGAAGGATGCGGAAGCGCAGATCATCGGTGGTCTTGCCGACAATCGCGAAATCGAGACCCCATTTGACGAAAATCGCCTCGGCTTCGGCTTCCTTTTCCGGGCGCAAAACCATCAACATGCGCTCCTGGCTTTCCGAAAGCATCATCTCATAGGCGCTCATACGCTCTTCGCGCACGGGTACGAGATCAAGATCAAGCTCGATTCCGAGATCTCCCTTCGCACCCATTTCGACGGCGGAGCAGGTAAGGCCGGCTGCGCCCATGTCCTGGATAGCAATCACGGCGCCGGTCTGCATCAGTTCTAGGCAGGCTTCGAGCAGGCATTTCTCGGTGAAGGGGTCGCCAACCTGCACAGTCGGGCGTTTCTCCTCGATCTTCTCATCAAATTCGGCCGAGGCCATGGTTGCGCCACCGACACCGTCGCGTCCGGTCTTCGCACCCAGATAGACAACCGGCAGGCCGACGCCTTCCGCTTTGGAATAGAAAATCGCATCTGTCCTGGCGAGACCGGCTGCGAAGGCATTGACGAGGATATTGCCGTTGTAGCGCGGGTGAAAATCCACTTCGCCGCCGACCGTGGGCACGCCGAAGGAATTGCCATAACCGCCTACACCAGCGACCACACCAGAAACGAGATGGCGGGTCTTGGGGTGGTCCGGTTCACCAAACCGCAGCGCGTTCATCGCGGCAACTGGTCGTGCACCCATGGTGAAGACATCGCGCAGAATTCCGCCAACACCGGTCGCCGCCCCCTGATAGGGTTCGATATAGGAAGGGTGGTTGTGGCTCTCCATCTTGAAGACCACGCAATCGCCGTCGCCAATATCAACGACACCGGCATTTTCGCCGGGGCCCTGGATGACGCGGGCACCCTTGGTTGGCAGGGTACGAAGCCATTTCTTCGAGCTCTTGTAGGAGCAGTGCTCGTTCCACATCGCTGAAAATATGCCGAGTTCCGTGAAGCTCGGTTCACGTCCGATCAAGGTCAAGATGCGCTGATATTCGTCGGGCTTGAGGCCGTGGGCGGCAATCAGTTCCGGGGTGATTTCGATAGAATTCCTGATCATCGTCTTTCACATCTGCAAGCAGTTTCAGGCGCAGGCCGTATTGCCGCCCGACCAGCGCTTGACATCATTTGTGATCCTCTCGCCAACCGGGGTTGACAGGATCGGACCAAAGGTCTGGACATTGGTGTAGTCGCCGGTTGCCGCGTCCCCCTTGTTTTCGGCCTGCACGACCAGCAGGGGCAAGCCGCCGGGGTTGCGCCTGGGAACCAGCAGAAAGCGCGGGCGACCGGCTGGCGCATTTACCTCATTGGCCAGGCGATATTGCGTAAAGGCGGGGTCCTTGGTCTTGAACCAGCATTTCTGCGCAGCTTGTGCGACCATCACCATGGTGTCGGTAGGGTCTGTCTTGGTGTTCAGGCTCAGCGGGTCGGACGGCTTGCCTGCCTGGCAGGCGGCCAGTGCGGCGGTCGCAAGAAAGAGGAATGCGAGGCGGTTTTTCATTTCAGGCCACCATATCCAGCGCGCTCTCAAACAGCGGTCTGCCATCCGTGCCACCATGGGCGGGTTCGATCAGGTTTTCGGGATGGGGCATCATGCCAAGCACATTGCCTTGTTCGTTGATGATGCCGGCAATGTCGTTGAGCGACCCGTTGGGATTGGTGTCCTGTGCATAGCGGAATACCACCTGGCCATTGGCTTCGATCCTGTCGATGGTCTCGCCATCGGCAAAAAAATTGCCGTCGTGATGGGCGACCGGGCAGCGGAGAATCTGTCCCCTGGCATAGTGGCTGGTGAAAGCGGTATCGGCATTCTCGACCGACAATTTCACCTCGCGGCAGACAAATCTCAGGCCCTTGTTGCGCATCAGTGCACCGGGCAGGAGACCTGCTTCGGTAAGAATCTGGAAGCCATTGCAAACGCCCATCACACGCACGCCCTGCGCGGCCTTGCGGCGCACGGCGTCGAGCACTGGCATTCGGGCTGCAATCGCGCCGCAGCGCAAGTAATCGCCATAGGAAAAGCCGCCCGGAATGACGATGAGATCGACATCGGGAATTTCGGTCTCGGTCTGCCAGACCGATACCGGCGGCTGGCCGCTGATCTTGGTCAGCGCCGCGATCATGTCACGGTCACGGTTGAGGCCGGGAAGGAGAATGACTGCTGATTTCATGGATCGTTTTGAAACCCGGTTTCAGGCTCTGCCAGTTCTTAAAGGTTCGGCCGCACAACTCCAGCCATGGTTATCTCCAGCTACCTCAGGTAATGGCAATAGCGTAATCCTCAATCACCAGATTGGCCAGAAGCTTCTCGCACATGGCCTTGAGCTGTGTTTCGGCCTTTGCCTTGTCCGTGCCGTCCAGTTCGACATCGAACACCTTGCCCTGGCGCACGGAATGGACGCCAGTGAAGCCGAGAGCTGCGAGGCCGCCGCCGATTGCCTTGCCCTGTGGGTCCAGAACGCCATTCTTCAGCGTGACTGTAATGCGTGCCTTGATCATTGCTCTTCTTGAAATTGTGATTCCGGTAACGGGTGGAACGCCCTGATTAATCTTCGCTATCGGTCTTGACCAAAACGGGGCCGGTGCCGCGCGGCGGTTCGTTCTCGTTCATGATGCCGAGACGGCGGGCCACTTCACTATAGGCTTCGAGCATCCCGCCCATGTCGCGGCGGAAGCGGTCCTTGTCCATTTTTTCGTTGGTGACCGTATCCCACAGCCGGCATGAATCGGGTGAAATCTCGTCCGCCACGACAATGCGCATCATGTCGTTCTCATACAGGCGGCCAAGCTCGATCTTGAAGTCCACCAACTGGATGCCGACGCCGAGGAACAGGCCGGACAAGAAGTCGTTGACCCGGATCGACAGCGCCATGATGTCGTCGATGTCCTGCGGCGTGGCCCATCCGAATGCAGTGATATGCTCTTCGGAGACCATCGGGTCGTTGAGCGCATCGGCCTTGTAATAGAATTCGATGATCGAGCGCGGCAGAACCTCGCCTTCGGGGATGCCGAGCCGGGTCGACAGCGAACCGGCGGCTATATTGCGCACGACCACTTCCAGCGGGATCATCTCGACTTCGCGGATCAGCTGCTCGCGCATGTTGAGGCGGCGGATGAAATGGGTCGGAATGCCGATCCGGTTCATATGGGTAAACAGGAATTCGGATATGCGGTTGTTGAGAACGCCCTTGCCCTCGACAATTTCATGCTTCTTCTTGTTGAATGCTGTTGCATCATCCTTGAAGAACTGCACCAGTGTCCCTGGTTCCGGTCCTTCATAGAGGATCTTGGCCTTGCCTTCATAAATGCGGCGGCGTCTGCTCATGTGAGGGGTTCCTGTCTGGAATGCGCTGCTTGCAGCCGGTCAAATGGCAATTCTTCCTGGCAAGCTGCCTTGGCGCCTTTTTCGCGGAATCGCGTGTTTGCCCAAGACCCTAGTGGAAGGCTTGCCAATAAACAACCGGACGACGGGTGCAAGGGTGCGCATGGTCGCAGCTTTCAACAATTGATATGGTGTGCGGCGAATTTCGCTGCAATGCCGGTTTTGGGTGGAAAAATTGTGACTGTGGCATTTTGTTTGTGGCGACTATTCAAACAGCCGTGTTATCCGCCTATATACTGGAAAGTGCAGCGGTTCCTGTCATTTTGTCAGACCCGGTGCAGACACCATATCTTATTGCGGCCACGCGGCAAACCGGGAGACAGGCATGAGCGGCATCAACGATCGCGAAAAAGCATTCGAAAACAAGTTCGCGCATGACGAAGCGCTTAAGTTCAAGGCCGAAGCACGGCGTAACAAGCTGCTGGGATTGTGGGCGGCGGAAAAGCTGGGCAAGAGCGGTGACGAGGCCGACGCTTATGCGAAGGCCGTGATCCGCTCGGATTTCGAGGAGCCGGGCGACGAGGACGTGTTTCGCAAGATCCGCACCGATTTCGACGCGGCCAATGTTGAGCAGTCGGACCATCAGATCCGCCGGACCATGGACGAATTGATGGCGCAGGCGCGCGAGCAGGTAGCCAAAGAGGGGTAATGCCCGCAAGGACACCGGAAAATCAGAACCCGCGGAGCGATCCGCGGGTTTTTTTGTTGCTGTGGACCAGGGGGCAGGTAAATCAACTGTCGACCCGGCTAGACGCATTGTTAATTTGTCACAGTTATCCTTTCGCCCGGGAAATCGCTCCTCAGGTGAAAAATGAAGACAAAACAGTTGGTAATGCCACTACTGGTCGTTTTGACAATTTCAGCAATGCTGGGATGTGGAGCCGGTTATGGCTATTATCAATACAGCAGGCAGATATTCCATGATCGAAAAATCGAGGAAAAATCATCACTGATCAAACTGGCTGCTGCCTTTACCAGTGTCTATTCATCCGTACGGAACGAAGCCAAAGGCAATGACATGCCCGTGCCTGCCATGATGCGGGCGAAGTCGATGGAGAAATTCCGTGCCGATATCGGCGAAAAGGACACTACCCGGATGGACCTGATCGGTCTTGCCGGGGCGGAAATCAAGACGCCGCCGGGGGATGCCCAATCAGCAGATATTGTAAGTCGGATGCATGAAGGTGAAATCAAGGGAATTTGGGACGGTGTTGTGAAGACGCCCACAGGCCTTGTTTTCCGAATGATGAGTCCCTCCCTGGCTTCCGACCCATCCTGCGTTTCCTGTCACAATAAACTGCAACTGGGCAAAAAGACCTGGGAACTGGGCGAAGTAATGGGAGCCTTTGTACTGGATACGCCGGTAGAAGCGCGATTTGCTGCCTTCCGCAAGGAAGCCGTGATAGTGGGAGCGATCAGCGGTTTGCTCATATTCGTGATTGGCTCCATCGCTGTAACCTTCATGCTCAAGCTTTCCATTTCCCGCATCCAGGCCGAATCTGCGAATGAGCGGCTCATTCTCAGTGACCAGATGCGAAAAACCGCTGAGATGGCGGAAAGGGCGAAATCGGAATTTCTGGCCAATATGAGCCATGAAATCCGGACTCCGATGAACGGAGTCATGGGAATGGCGGAACTGCTGGCCAATACCAAACTCGATGCCAGGCAGAAAATGTATGCCGATGTCATCGTGAATTCGGGACAATCATTGTTGACGATCATCAATGACATACTCGATTTCTCCAAACTTGATAGCGGGAACATGGAGCTTGACGTTTCGCCCTTCAACATACGTGAGGCGATGGAAGACGTTGCCACGCTGGTATCATCCCAGGCTGCGTCCAAGGGGATCGAACTTATCGTCAGGGTGGCACCCGATGTTGCCTCCATCCTGGTCGGTGATGTTGGTCGAATTCGTCAGATCGTCACAAATCTTATGGGAAACGGGGTAAAGTTCACGGAGGCGGGCCATGTCTGTCTCAAAGTTGAATTGCTGGACCAGAAGTTCGAACGTTCCGATGGCGCCGGGGTGGCCAGACTTTGCATCTCGGTCACGGATACTGGTGTCGGGATTCCAGCAGACAAGCTTGACACCGTTTTTGACAGGTTCAGCCAGTTGGACAATACAGCCACGCGCAGGCATCACGGCACCGGGCTGGGGCTTTCCATCTGTCACCATCTGGTCACACTGATGGGTGGACAGATCGGGGCAACAAGCCAGGTCGGAAACGGTTCGACGTTCTGGTTCGAGATTGACCTCCCGGTATTGCCCGACCTCCAGGAATCCCGGACTGTACCCGCCAAATTCGCTGGAGCGCGAATTCTGGTGGTGGACGACAACGCTGTAACCAGGGCAAGTCTGGAAGAACAGCTGTCTGCGTGGAATTTCGAGTGTGCGGCGGCAACTGGTGGCAAGGAAGCGCTCAGGTTCCTTGAGGCGGCAGCCATTCGTGGAGTTCGGGTTGATGCCATCATCATGGATGACAGAATGCCGGACATGAGCGGTGTCGAGTGCGTGAAGGCTATCCGCGCCAACGCAGTGTATGGCGGTGTACCGGTGCTGCTGCTTTCCAGTTTCAACAGTGATGATGATGAAGTGGAGACCATGACCGTTGGCATCCAGTGTCATCTGACCAAGCCGCCCAGGTCGGGATTGTTGATGCAATCCCTGATACAGATGTGTGCTGGAACCGGCTGTGGGAGAAGTTCGGCCGCCACAAACGGAAAGCCGATCATGGCTCCACCCATGTACAGTGACGGCAGGGAACGCGAAGCCGGCAGCACCGGGAAGGCCACGGTTCCGATCAGGCAAGCCTGACGTAATGAGGTTGGTCCCATCAATGGGAAAACCAGGCTTTGGAGGTTTCTCCCAACTTACTCAGCGGTGGAAAAATCCCATGCAAGGGTAGCGACATAGCGCGGATCGGAAATTTCCGAATCGTGATAGCGCAGGTCAAGCGACAACGTGTCGGACAACTGGTAGCCGAAACCTGCATTCCAGTCGTTGACGTGATCGACCAGGTTTTCCTGATACTCGGCTGAAACAGAGAATTTTTCTGCAAAGCCCAATTCGAAACCAGCCTTGGCCAAACGGCTCTGGCTTGCGGGGTCGTATTTCACACCGCCTTTCACTGTCAGGGCGTCCGTCAGTTTCCAGTCTGCGGTGGCAATCCACTCGCCACAACAATTGCCGGTTCTGTCATACAAATAGCGGTAATAGCCGATATCGAAGGCAAGTGGGCCCAGTTCCGGCCTGATGCCCCAGGCAAGGTCAAATTCGACATTGTCATAGCCGTCGATGTCGTCGCCGAGCCGGACGCTCGACATCCACAGGCTTGTGTAGACAATGCCGGAACTGATTTCGACATATCCCTGCGCCGCAGGCTTGTCATCCGATTGGGTGATGCCGTTTGACACGTAGTTGGAAGTGAGTGCCACACCCCATGACAAGTCAATGCGGGAGGAGAATTTTTCAGCCTCCGCTTCCTGTGGTGCCTCGATCACGATTGACTCGGCAGCCAAAGCTGGGGAAGGGGCGGCCAAGCCGGTTGCGAGCGCAGACAAAACAAAGACGGCCCGAAGTTTCATGACCTGTTTTCCGGGGCAGGATTGCCCGGAAAAGACAGTAAACAAACATGGTTAATGATTGCTTTCGGCTATAACATCCTGTCCCTTGCTACAGCCTGCCCATGAACTTTGCGAAGACCATCAGCCCTTCGGGCCAGGGACCGTGGCCGCTTTCGTGGTTGAGGTGGCCGCTGATGCCCGCGTCAATGAACAGCGATCCCCAGGCGGCAGCCATTTCCTCGGCCTTCTCATAGGCGCAGAACGGATCATCGCGCGAGGCGATGACGATGGAGGGGAAGGGCAGTGGTTCGCGGCTCGCGGGGCCGAAGGTCAGGAGATGGCGGGGCCGGATTTTCGGGTTTTCCACGTCAGGTGGTGCGACCAGCATGGCGCCCGCCACCGCCTTGTGAAAGAGCGGCGCGGATTGCACAATGACCTGGCTGCCAATCGAATGGCCGATCATCACGACGGGCTTGGTGGCAGCGTTGACTGCGCTCACCAGATTGTCGCGCCAGTCTTCGAAGACCGGCTTATGCCAGTCTCCCATATCGACGCGGCGCGCGGCAGAAAGTTTTGCTTCCCAGCGGCTTTGCCAGTGCAGGGGGCCTGAGCCCTTGTAGCCGGGTACGATCAGGATTTCAGCTTCGGATGTCTTCATGGGCGCAGACTTAGGAATTGGCGGGCGCGATGTAAAGCAGCCTGCCTGTCCGCGGCGTTGGATTTTTCCTCCCGCCTGCGCCCATGAATTCCGCCTCCCTGGCGGTTTTGATGCGTTGCCGCTTACGTTTCTGCGGACTATGCGAAGATGAAATCGTCCGCCACCAGATCGGCAACATGGACGTTTTCGATCAGAACTGTGCCGCCATTGAGTTGCATCATTGCGCCGTCGCTAGTGTCGGTCAGAAGGGACTGGAGCACCTCCCAGCCACTGACGGTATTGTCGTTGATCCAGATGCGGTCAGTACGGCCAAGCCCGGCGGAAAAGTCCTCGATGGTGTCGTTGCCGAAAGTGCCGCCAAATATGAAGACGTCCGCGCCCGAGCCGCCATTGAGCGTGTCATTGCCAAGGCCGCCGACGAAATAATCGTCGCCTCCGCGTCCGGCCAGGTAGTCGTCGCCGCCATTGCCGACCAGACGGTTGATTTCATCATTACCGTGAATGATATCCGCCTGGTTGGAACCATAGACAAACTCTATGCCGGAATAGCTGTCGCCGGTCGCTTCGCCTTCGAAACCGGTGCTTTTCAGGTCAACGCCGACACCGGAACCGGCTGCGGAATAGTCGGCCACATCGCGTGAACCGGCGCCGCCTATCAACGTATCCGCGCCTTCGCCGCCCACCAGCACGTCGTTGCCTGCACCGCCATCCAGGATGTCATCGCCGTCGCGGCCGGTGAGGCGGTTGTCGAGTGCATTGCCCGTCAGGATGTCGTCAAATTCAGTGCCAGCGATGTTTTCGATGGAGACGAATTCATCACCCGTCGCTTCGCCGCCAAAGGAATAGCCGGTGGCAAGGTTGACGGTGACACCATGATCGGAAGACGCGTATTCGACCGTGTCGATGCCCGCGCCACCGTCCATATGGTCAGCGCCATAGCCGCCGATCAGCGTGTCGTCGCCGCCATTGCCCACCAACCAGTCATCACCGGTACGGCCCATCAGCCGGTTGATGCCATCATCACCTTCAAGGAAGTCGTCGAACAAGGAACCATGCAGATATTCGATGCCGAGCAGGGTGTCGCCTTCGGCGTCGCCGCCATGACCTGAGCCGTCGATCAACGATACGGTAACGCCTTCGGAGGAGGTCACATATTCGGCGACATCCTCGGTGCCCATGCCACCATCAATCCAGTCAGCGCCGGCGCCGCCAGTCAGGAAGTCCTTGCCGTATCCGCCATACAAGTCGTCATTGCCGGCGCCACCGGAAATGACGTTGTCGAAGTCGTCGCCATACAGGAAGTCGTCATGGATGGAACCGATCAGGTTCTCGATGGAGATCAGCCTGTCGTTCTCTGCATCGCCGCCGATGGCGTCTCCCAGTTCAAGATCGATCTCAACGCCCTCGTCGGATGCGGAATAGTCGGCTGTGTCATTGCCGTCGCCACCGTCGATAATATCGGCACCATGGCCGCCCTTGAGAATGTCGTCGCCCTTGCCACCATAGAGCTCATCCTGGCCTGAAAACCCGGTCAGGATGTCATTGCCATCAAGGCCGTAGATCAGGTCCGCGCCGCCAGCACCCTTGAGATCATCGGCGAGCGCTGTACCATAAATGACCTGATCGGTGACGTCTGTGGGCTCATCGCCGTCATTGTTGTCACCACCGGGGTTTTGTGGACCATCCGGATTGTCGGTGCCGTCATAATAGTTGTTGGTGACGTTGGTGATATTCGTGATGTTCGTGATTTCCGTAACCTCTGTCACTTCCGTCACATTGGTCGTGTAGAAGACATTGGTGGTTTCGTAGCTGTTGTGCTCCTCGATTGTCATGTCGGAAGTGCTGCTGCCGCCCGATACGACAACCGTGTTGGACGCGGGCAGGGCCTCCCTGTCATGGTTCACCACAATGCCGCGAATGCCTTGCGCCGGGTCGGAAACACCCAGGCTCTGGGCTATGCCGCCATTTGTCAGGTCAAGCCCGCCTGCATGGTCCTGGCCGCCAAGATAGGCATCCGTCACAGGCTGGCCGAACATGGAGGCCAGGCGGATCTTGGCGTCTTCCGCTACTGCCTGGCCGTTGGTCTGGTGCACGCTGCCCATCAGTGAATCTATTGATGCGCCGGGATCGGGATTGAACCGGGCGTGGCTGCCAACATCGTCGGTGTCGAGCTTGGCGCTTTGAAAACTTTCGTCGTTCTCACCGCTGCCGTTGGCGGCGGATTTCAGGCTGGTCGCGAGCAGTACTGCAAAGCCGCTAAGTGCTGCCGAGGCAACCGTCATTGGCGATAGCCTGCGATTGTCGTTCGATGAGTTGGTTTTGAAATTGCTGACGATAGCGGAAGCCGGAGACTGACCGGATTCGTTCGCCACCGTCTCGTCCGCCGCAGACAAGTTGGTCACGTTTGTTACCCCGTACATGATTAACGTAAAATTAACCTATCAAATTTCTTAACGCGGCGGAATCCATTGATTAAGATTTGAATAAAATGCGAATTATTCAGGTTAACAAAATATTAATTTGGAATTACAATTTGTTAATATGGCGTTCAAATTCTGATCTCGGATTTAGATCGTGGTTAATGCATGGGACTGTCAGCTTTTCACCTTTGATCAAACGGTGATTTATGCTGAGGAAGCCACAGGCGGGCTGAAGAAAAACCATCGATTGTGTTGACGTGGATCCATGGATCGCAAATTTTCGTGGATAGCAGTGCTTGCCGGACTGGCGATGCTGGAACTGTTTGGCGGGTGGGCGATGGCTCAGCAATATGATTGCAGGGCCAAATATTGTTCGCAAATGGGCGATTGCGGCGAGGCGTGGTATCATCTCAAGGTGTGTGGCGACACGGGCCGCGACGCAGATGGCGACGGCATACCGTGCGAAAATGTCTGCGGCAAAAGCCTGGAAATCTTGCGCAAGCGACTGCAGGCAAGCGACGTTGATCCGGATGCAGCAGGCGGCGCGGTGCAATTCGTCCCGCCTCCGCGATCTTCTTCGCAGCAATTTGACTGTTCGGTGCGAAAGAGTTGCAAGCAGATGGTGATTTGCGAGGAGGCGACCTTTCACCTGCGCACCTGCGGCAACAGGAAACTCGACGGCAATCACGATGGAATTGCCTGCAACTCGATTTGTCGCAATCGCTAAGGTGCAGGGCGATATCAAGCCCTGCCAAATACCCGCCTGAAAATCGTGTCGACATGTTTGGTATGATAGCCGAGGTCGAATTTCTCGCGAATCTCGGCTTCTGGCAGGGCGGCGGTGACTTCCGGATCAGCAAGGAGCTCGGCAAGGAAATCCTTGCCCTGTTCCCAGACCTTCATAGCGTTGCGCTGGACCAGTCGGTAGGCGTCCTCACGGCTGACCCCAGCCTGGGTCAGAGCCAGCAGGACACGCTGCGAGTGCACGAGCCCACGGAACTTGTTGAGATTTGCGTCCATGTTCCCTGGATAGACAACTAGTCTGTCGATGACGCTGGTCAGGCGGGCAAGTGCAAAGTCGAGGGTGACGGTCGCGTCAGGCCCGATCATGCGTTCCACGGAGGAATGTGAAATGTCGCGCTCATGCCACAACGCCACATTTTCCATGGCCGGCATCGCATAGGCCCGCACCATGCGGGCAAGGCCTGTCAGGTTCTCGGTCAGAACAGGATTGCGCTTGTGCGGCATGGCGGACGAGCCCTTCTGGCCGGGCGCAAAATACTCCTCCGCTTCCAGAACTTCCGTGCGCTGCAAATGCCGGATTTCGGTGGCGAGCCGCTCGATGGAGGAGGCGATGATGCCAAGGGTCGCAAAGAACATGGCATGACGGTCGCGCGGAATGACCTGCGTCGAAACCGGCTCCGGTGTCAGGCCGAGCGCGCTTGCGACATGCTCTTCGACGCGGGGGTCAATATTGGCGAAGGTACCCACCGCGCCCGAGATGGCGCAGGTGGCGATCTCGGAGCGGGCAAATTCCAGGCGTGCCCGGCAACGCGCGAACTCGGCATGGGCTAGCGCCAGCTTGACGCCAAAGGTGGTCGGTTCGGCATGGATGCCATGGCTTCTGCCGATGGTGACAGTATCCTTGTGCTCAAAGGCGCGTTTTTCCAGAGCGGCGAGAAGGGCATCAAGGTCAGCCAGCAGCAGGTCTGATGCACGGGTCAATTGCACGCTGAGGCAGGTGTCAAGCACATCGGAAGACGTCATGCCCTGATGTACGAAGCGGGCATCGGGCCCGACGATTTCCGACAAATGGGTCAGGAAGGCGATGACGTCATGTTTGGTTTCACGCTCGATCTCGTCAATTCGGGCGATGTCGAAAGTCGCTGCTCCGCCTTTTTCCCAGATGGTTCTTGCGGCTTCCTTCGGGATCACACCCAGTTCGGCGAGCGCGTCGCAGGCATGGGCCTCGATCTCGAACCAGATGCGGAAGCGCGTTTCCGGTGACCAGATGGCAACCATTTCAGGGCGTGAATAGCGCGGTATCATGTTGTTTCCTGCCGGTTCGAAGCGTTGTGCACCGCATAACAGGCGCGGGAACTAGCATCAACCGCGGGCAAGGGATTATCACCGGTTTCGGCGGTTATCCAATATCGGACCACACAGGCACCATGTCGCTATCGGCTTTCGTTGCGTCGTGCACGCCTCGTGCGATGGCGCGGGCCATGGTGCTTGCCGCATATGCACCCAGATCGATCCAGTCATCCAACGCCGGGGCGATACCGCTGCCGCCGGTCGCAAGCGCAAAGATCAGATCCCCGTCAAATGGCGTGTGCGCAGGCCAGATGGCTCTTGCAAAACCGTCATGGGCAGCAACGGCCAGACGCTTGGCCTGTGCCTTGGTCAGGACTGCGTCGGTTGCGATGACGGCAATGGTGGTATTGGCCGAGGGATGGTTGCGTTCACGGAACTTGATGCGCAGATCGCTCGCATTGTCGGGCACAGGATGCGGCAGGCCGAGGCCGCCAAATTCATCGCCCATCTCGAAAGGAGCGGCCCAGAAGTGCCTGCTGTCGCCGATCAAAGGCGTGCCTACCGCATTGACGGCGACAAGGGCTGCGATGGTCACGCCGTTGGTCAGTACGGTAGAAGCCGTGCCAAGGCCGCCCTTGACTGTTGCCACCATGGCGCCGGTTCCAGCACCTGCCGTACCGGTCGAAAATTCCTGCGCCGCGTTTTGTGCTGCCACATATCCCAGTTCGCGATAGGGCGGGTAGCGGCCCCAATCCTTTTTGCCGCCATTGATGAGGTCAAACAGGATTGCAGCAGGAACAATCGGGATCACCTGACCGCCCAGTTCAAAGCCGATGCCGCGTTCGCGCAGGTTTGCCTGCACGCCCGAAGCTGCGTCAAGGCCGAAAGCCGAGCCGCCGGACAGACAGATGGCGTTTACCGTCTCGACCGTGTTTTCAGGTGAGAGCAAATCAGTTTCACGGGTTCCCGGCGCTCCACCCATGACGTGGACAGCGGCGACGCAAGGTTTGTCGCAGATAATCGCGGTGACGCCTGACTTCAGCCGATCATCTTGCGCATTGCCAACCTTGAGACCCGCAACATCGGTGAGTGCATTGCGCGGGCCGGAAAAGACGGGTTTTGCATTCACTGGCTTGCCTCCACCGGCACGAAACTTCCCTCACGCCAGACGTAGAGTCCGTAATTGTCGGCGACATTGGCTCCATTGCTGTCGAAGCCGATATTGCCGAGCACAGTGCGAAAAACAGTGTTGTCGAGTGCGTCCATGGTTTGGGCTGGTGTTGATCGAAGGGCAGCGAGCACGAGTTCGATGGTGGCATAGCCCAAATAGACATCCGGTTCGGGTTCGATGCCGCGATCTTCCAGCAGGGCGTTCAGCGATTTGGCGCTGGCACGCGCGGACGGGGCGCTTTCCAGTATGGCGAACAAGCCGTCTGGTATGTTGGCGGCCTCCTGCGACCAGGGCAGGCCGGAAAGCGATTCTCCGCCCGCGATTTCGAACTTGGCCCCGAAATCGCGGATATTGGCGGCGATGATGGCCGTGTCCTCGGGGCTCGCTGCAATGAAGGCGGCTGAGACGCCGGATTTCTGCAACCGGCGGATCAGTCCGGCCTGTGTCGACTGGGCGGGACGGAAATTGTCTGCAAATTGCGGAGGGTTGCCAAATTCCTCCATACGGGCGCGAAACTCGTCGGCGATGGTTCGGCCATATACCGTGCCATCATCGACTACCGCCCAGGGGATACCGCGCCAACGCTGCGAAAGCAGGTGAAAGGCGGCTTCGGCACCTGCCTTGTCGCTTGGCGCCATCCGCCATGTGCGCCATCCCTCCCTGGCCGCGTCCCTGAGCAGTCTTTCGCTGCGCGCGCCTGCCACGAGAACCGGGACGGAAACGGGCGAAAAGGTATTGACCGCGATGCGGGCAGGATCATTGCAAAGGAAGCCAGTGATGATCGCCGGATTGGCCGCGCGAATTTCGGCCATTGCAAGCGGCGCGATCTCTTCATCGCAACCATCATCTGCAGTGACAAGTTCAATTTCGCCACCGGGAGCGAGAACATCCAGCGCCAGTCTTGCACCCTGCAGGAACTGTCTGCCAAGCAGGCTCGCATTGCCTGACAGCGGAAGCGACAGCGCCACTTTCAGGGTTTCCGATCGTGCCGGTGAAGGTGCTTGCAAAACCAGGGCAGCAAGCAGCACCCCAGCAATCTTTCGCAGGAAGCGCAGGTGCGTTGGCTGTGTTGTTGCTGAAATTGCGGGCATTCCCGTCATCCTGCTCCCATGGGTCGTTGGTGACATTACGAACCGCAATTCGCTCGCGCAACCATTGCATGACGCCCTTTACAGCATGATTGCAAATGGCCACAATCGGATTCAAGCGGCAAGACGATTGCGTTTTGCCACTTCGGGGAGTGTTGGCAGGAAGTTTCCGGCAGTCACTTGCCCGGGAGAAAGTTTTGGATCAGTGCGCGGGGCGTACTGCCTTTCAGGGAGTGGAATGAATGAACATCAGGCTCAAGTTTTTGTTGGCTGCAGGCGTTGCAGCAATCGCTTTCAGCGGACCGGCCAATGCTGAAGACATCAAGATCGGGTTTCTTGGCGGGATCACCGGCCCGATTGAAAGCCTTGTGCCACCAATCGTCGATGGAGCACAGCTGGCACTTCGCAACGTGAATGAACAGGGTGGTTTGCTCGGTGGCAACAATGCCGTGATGGTGATCGGTGACACGACTTGTGCCGACGCGACCAAGGCGGCTGATGCTGCCGACCGCGTTGTCAATGTCGAGAAGGTCGTGGCAATTGTCGGCGCACTGTGTTCGGGTGCCACCATTTCAGCCGCAAACAATGCTGCCATTCCAGGCGGTGTGGCAATGATTTCACCGGCCTCGACGTCTCCGGCGATCACCACGCTTGACGACAAGGACCTGTTGTTCAGGACCGCAACCTCGGACGCCTATCAGGGCGAGGTGTTGTCGCGGTTGATCATCAAGCGCGGTGTCAAGAATATCGCCATTACCTATGTCAACAACGATTATGGCAAGGGGCTCGCCGAATCGCTGGCGAATGCCTTCCCGAAAGATGGTGGAACGGTTGCGATCAGCCAGGCGCATGAAGACGGCAAGGCGGACTATCGCGCGGAGCTCGGTGCGCTTGCGGCGACCGGCGCGACCGATCTTGTGATCATCGGTTATGCCGACGGTTCGGGCGGAAACATTCTGCGCCAGGCGCTGGAAACCGGCGATTTCAACATGTTCTTCTCCGCTGACGGCATGGTCTCCGACAAGATCGCCAGCGAACTTGGCGGCCAGCTTGAAGGCAAATTCGTCATGACCAAGCCAGGCACACCGGAAATTCCGGGCGCTGCAAGCTTCAACAAGCTGGCGGCAGATGCGGGCATCAAGGCCGACGGCCCGTTTGTTCCGAATGCTTATGACGCGGCCTTTATCGTTGCGCTCGCAATCGAAAAGGCCGGAAGCACTGATCGTGCGGCAATTGCCAAGGCGGTTCGTGACGTTGCCACGGCACCGGGCGAAGTGATCCTGCCGGGCGAATGGAGCAAGGCTGTCGAGGCGATCAAGGCCGGCAAGGACGTGAACTATGAGGGCGCTACCGGCGGTTCGGAATTCGATGCCGCTGGCGATGTCTCGACCGTGTTCATTGAAACCGAGATCAAGGACGGCAAGGTGTTCGAGGTCGGTCAGGCTAACTGAGCGAAAGAACGACCCCTTTCACGAGATGCAGAGGCCCGGGAGAAATCCCGGGCCTTTATGCTTATGGTATCCGGCTCGCCTCAACCAGCGACGATAGTCCCGTACTCTGCCGGCAAGGTGACTTCGAGGATTTCAAGATCCTTGCTGCAGTTTGAAAACCTTGTCTTTAGCCCGGGCGGGATGACAAAGGCATCGCCTGCCTCCAGGTCGCGTGGTGCTTCGTCGTTTCCTTCCAGGGTGAGAGTGCCTTCCAGAACGAAGCTGAAATGAATGTCGGCGTCGTGGCTGGTCCAGGGCGTCTGGCTGGCCGATACCGGCCTTGCGACCTTTACTGAGGCAACGCCACCAGTGGCGGCTCCTATCCCGGTGTCGCGCGCTTCAAAGCCCTCAATCCGCCATGGCTTCCATTCAGCCTTTGACAATTCGTGGCGGCAGAATTTCTGGCCGTGAAAATCCTTGTCCGGGTTGATGCGCCCGGTCGGCAACGGCATCTCATGGTCCAGTTGTGTTATGTGTTCTGCCGGACAGCCGATTTCGACAACTTCCAGACCGCCCGATGATTCCAGCACGCGATGGCGGATTTGCGGCGGTTGCAGTACGCAATCGCCCGCCGCCAGGATGAAGGGTTCGCCCTGGTCCTCATAAACGAGGCGGACCCAACCGCGATAGCAGTAGATCATCTGGAAACCGATGACATGGAAATGCACATTGTCCGGAACAGGGCCGGCATCCGGCACACGAATATGCGACGCTATCATCGAGCCGCCGAGCCGGTCCGGGACGAGGTCGCGATAGTGCATTCCCGCCCTGCCAATAACCCATGGAGCGCCATCCTTGAGACGGCGCACGACAAAGGATTGAACAGGGTCCGGCATGACGAGCGGCGGATTGGCCATCGCGAATTCGACGCGGGTGCCGTTCGGCGCAGTGCGGGTGGCGCCACCCTGGGCCAGTCTTGCAAGGTCGTGGGCCAGCAACCGCAAGGTGCCCGGCTCGCCTTGTGCGTGACGATCCAGGCGCAATCTGACGCCGTAGCCGGAAATTACTGCAACGGCGGGATTGTCGGCGGGAAAGATCTGGTCGAGCCGAAAGCCTAGTTCCTTCAGGAAGTATGGCAGGGTATCGGTCAGTTCCCGGCAGGGAACCACGATTTCCGCCATTTCGATATTGCTTCGCATTTCATTCATCACGACAATCCTGTGGCCTGACGCCAAATACCCGGAAAATCACTTGCCTGCCGGTTTGTGGGCGATGGTTTCAGGCAGGACGCCGCGCGGGGCGATGCGGAGCACGAGCGTTATAGTCAATCCAATCACAAATACGCGCATTTGCAATGCCCGGCTGTCCAAATCAGCCGGGGCCTGCCAGCCAAACCAGGCTTCGCCCCAAATACGGACATGGTCAAACAGCCAGGCCGCGGCAGGTTCCGACATTGTCCAGATCACATAGACCAGCAGCGCGCCGAAAATTGCACCCCGATTGTTGCCTGATCCGCCCATGATGACCATGACCCAGACCAGGAAGGTATGGTTGAGGTCAATGAAACCGGCGGGGTCGAAGACGGAAGTGAACTGGATCAGAACCGCACCGCCGAATCCGATCAGCATGCAACCCAGCACGAAGATTTCGAGGCGGCGCCAGTTGACGTCCTTGCCCATGGCTTCAGCTGCTTCCTCGTTGTCGCGGATCGCGCGCATCATGCGACCCCAAGGGGCGTGATAGGCGCGTTGCAGGGCTAGATAAAAGATGACGATCAGCAAAGCGACGATCACCAGATAGAGCGAGCGCGCGAGAAGGAATTCGCCATCTTCGGGTTTTGGAACCGGCCAGGGCAGGGGGGAGACGGTAAGGGTTCCCTTGGTCAACCAATCGGCATTCTTGAGAAAGGTCTTGATGATCTGGGCAAAGCCAAGGGTGGCAATTGCCAGATAGTCGGTGCGCAGGCCAAGGCAGACCTTGCCGACGAACCAGGCGATAAGGCCGGCAACGATTGCCGCAAGCATCCAGCCGACAAAGACCGGCAGGCCGAATCCACCCATCCAGGTTGCCTTGCCCTCGATTTCGGCGGCCATCGGATTGACGGCTGCGGTGACCATGATCCAGGTCATGGCGATTGCGATTGCAATCAGCAGCGCACGCAGTTTCGGTCCGGCACCGATCCGGTCCGAGCGATTGGCGAAAAAGATCAGCAGGAAGCCGAGGATCAATCGGACCACCACGCCCAGCATCATGAGCGGGCCGTCGGAGTTCCAGAAATCCGGGTTTGGCGGGTAGGTGGCAATCATCGAGGTTGCGGCACCGGCGGCGATGAAGCCCATCACGCCGACATTGAACAGGCCGGCATAGCCCCACTGGATGTTGAGGCCGAGCGCAATGAGCGCATAACAGCCGGCCTCGACAAACATCCGTGTCGAATAGACGGCTCCCTGGGACAGAAAAACCAGTGCAATGACAACGGCGAGCACGCCAAATGCGATCATGTCGCGTGAAATGCCCCGGCCGGGATTTGCAGTTTTGCTCACAGCACTCTCCCCTTGAAAATGCCGGTCGGGCGGTAGATCAGCACGAGGATCAGTATGACGAAAGGTACCATCAATTTGTACTCGGTCGGTACCAGCGCCATGTCCTGCGGCAATTGCATGAATTCGGGCAGCCATTCATTCAGCGGTTTGAGCAGGATCGACCAGTTGAAGATCGCCAGCGTCTCGGAGAACCCGACCAGGAAGCCGCCTGCTATCGCGCCATAGGGCTGGCCGATGCCGCCGACAATGGTGGCCGCGAAAATCGGCAGCAGGAGATTGAAGGAAAGATCAGGCTTCAGCACCACATCCATCGAAACAAGCGATCCCGCCAGGCAGGCGAGCGAGCCGCCGATGATCCACGTCGCCATTACCACATGGTTGAGGTTGATGCCGGAAATGCGCGCAAGATCGGCGTTGTCGGATACCGCGCGCATAGCCTTGCCAAGCCGCGAGCGGGTCAGGAAGAGATGCAGTGCGGTGACAGCAAGGATCGTGACAATGACCAGGACAAGTTGCGGTTCGGTCACGGTGAGCCCGCGGTTCGAGCCAGGGAAGGGAATACGGTAGATATCCTTCGGCTGGTCGAAGAACATGTTGCGGGTGCCGACACCGGCAAACAGCCGGATCAGACCCTGCAGCATCAAGGTTACGCCAAGCGAAGCGATTACGATGATGATCGGCGCCGAACCGCGCTCGCGAAGCGGTTTGTAGAAGGTTCGATCGATGCCGATTGCAATCGCGGCGGTTGCCGCCATGGCCAGGGGCAAGACCAGCAGGACCAGCGGGATTGGTGTGGAAATCCCCGCATAAGAAGCAAGGCCCGCAAGGATCAACGTCACGAATGCCCCAAGGGTCATGATGTCGCCATGGGCGAAATGGGCGAAGCGCAGTATGCCGAAGATCAGCGTCACGCCAATCGCGCCGAGCGCATAGATCGATCCGACGATCAGACCGGAAATCACTGCCTTGTTGAGAAAGAAAACAAATGGTTCCAATGAATTATCTGCCTTGTCGTAGAAACTGATTCAACGCGTTCACGCCTGTTGGCCTCCCAGGAAACTGCGGGCGACCTCAGGATTTGCGAGGAGCGCAGCGCCGGTGTCTGTCCAGGAATTGGTGCCATTGGCGAGTACAAAGCCCTTGTGAGCAATGGCTAGCGCCTGCTTGGCGTTCTGCTCGACCATGGCGATGGTGACGCCGGTGGCATTGATTGCCAGCACTCGGTCGAATATCTCGCTCATGAACATCGGCGACAGGCCAGCCGTCGGCTCATCAAGCAATAGCAATTGCGGCTCGATCATCAAGGCACGGCCGACGGCCACCATCTGGCGCTGGCCTCCGGAGAGTTCACCGGCTGCCTGCTTGCGCTTGCCCGCGAGCGGCGGAAAGATGTGGTAGATGTGATCGATGAGGGCGGAAAAGTCGTCCCGGCGCGAATAGGCGCCCATTTCGAGGTTCTCGTGGACGGAAAGCGTGGGGAATATGTTGTATTCCTGCGGAACATAGGCAACGCGGTGCGCGGCGAGTTTTTCCGGTGCTATCGAGGTGATGTTGGTGCCGCCCAACCTGACACTCCCGGAGCGAACACTGGCAATACCGAAAATGGCCTTGAGCAATGTCGATTTGCCGGCACCGTTCGGGCCGACAATCACGCCGATTTCGCCCTGCTCAAGCGAAAGGTTGACCCCGTTGAGGATGGTCATCTGGCCGTAGCCGCCGGTCAGGTCACTGATTTCGAGAAAGCTCATCAGGCGGTCATCCCCCTGGCATCTGCGCCGGTGGTGGCATGGCCGGTGGGGGAGCCGCCGAAATAGGCTTCGATCACGCGTTCATCCTTTTTGATGGCGTCAATATGGCCCTGAGTCATGACGGTTCCTGATGCCATGACAATTACCGGGTCGCAGAGCTCGGCGATGAAATCCATGTCATGCTCGATGACAAAGAAAGTGTAACCCAATTCGCGGTTGAGGCGCTTGATGTTGTCAGCAAGGTCGATCAGCAGGGTCTTGTTCACCCCTGCCGCTATCTCGTCGAGCAGCACCAGCCTGGCATCAACCATCATGGTGCGCCCGAGTTCCAGCAGCTTTTTCTGGCCGCCGGACAGATTGCCTGCGAGTTCGTCGCGCACACGCCTGATCTTGAGGAAATCGATCACCTCGTCGGCCTTTTTCATCACCTGTGTTTCCTCGCGTGAAACCCGGCCAGGCTGAAGCCAGGCTGAAAACAGGTTTTCACCGGCTTGCGGCTGCGGCACCATCATCAGGTTCTCAAGGACCGACATGTTGGAAAATTCATGCGCAATCTGGAAAGTGCGCAGCAGGCCGAGCCGAAACAGTTCATGCGCCGCCAGCCCGGTAATGTCGCGTCCGTCGAAATGGATGCGGCCCGAGCTTGGCGCAAGATTCCCCGCGACCATGTTGAAGAGGGTGGATTTGCCCGCGCCATTTGGACCGATCAGGCCGGTGATCGAACCGCTTTCAATGGAAAGCGAGCAATCGCGAACGGCATGGAAGGATCCAAAACGCTTCGTTACATCCCTGACTTCGATAATGGGTGCCATGGTTCCCCTGTATTCTGATGGCAGCATTGGCTCGGGTTTTCATAGCAACAGGGGGGGTGGGGCGCAATCACAAGAGACGAAGGCGGAACCTGCGCCCACCCTGTCTTCCAAAAGAATTTTGTATTTTGCCGCTTTCTGTGGTGAAAACGGGTGGACATGCCTTACATTCACAGTTTCGGCCATACGAGATTTCGCCACATGCAACATGAAAGCTGAGCCCAGTGCTTGATCGCAACAACAATCTGAAGCCGGTCGCGTCGGAGACATATCGCGATGCGATGGCGCGTCTGGCAGGGGCGGTCAACATAGTCACGACATCGGGCCACAGTGGCAGGCGTGGCGTCACCGTTTCAGCGGCGGTCTCGGTTTCGGACAGTCCACCCACCATTCTGGTCTGCCTCAATCGCAATCGTGCGGAAAATGCCTTCTTTGCAGAGAACGGCGTGCTTGCCCTCAACACATTGTGCGAAGACCAGATCAGTCTCGCGCGGGCCTTTGCTGGCGAAGGGCATCTGGCGATGGAGCAGCGTTTCGCGATGGGACAGTGGCAGGAACTCTCCACCGGTTCGCCAATCCTGCAAGGTGCCCGCATGGCGCTTGATTGCGTGGTGCGCGATGTACAGCCGGTTGCCACCCATTGGGTGATCATGGCGGAAGTGGTGGCTGTTGCTCCCTTCAACGATGACCCCGCCCTTCTTTACCTTGACCGGGCCTATCGCAGCCTCGAAAAATGAAATCCTGTCCCTTCCGGAATGTGACATGCAGCAAACTATCCCCGACAGCATAGACGCAACGCTTTCCATGCTGGCCTCGGCAGGCTATGTGGCCGACCGCGCGCTCGCCACCGTGCTTTATCTCAGCCTGAAAATGGGACGGCCGCTATTCCTGGAAGGCGAAGCCGGTGTTGGCAAGACGGAGATTGCCAAGGTGCTGGCTTCGAGCCTTGGACGCAAGCTCATCCGCCTGCAATGCTATGAGGGGCTTGATGTCAATTCGGCGGTCTATGAATGGAACTATGCGGCGCAGATGGTCGAAATCCGCATGCGCGAAGCCGTTGACGGTGGCAAGGGCGGCGGAAAAAGCCGGGAGGAATTGCAAAAGGGTGTCTATTCCGACCGCTTCCTGATCCGCAGGCCCTTGTTGCAGGCACTGGAAGGCGAGGCAGGGTCGGCACCGGTACTCCTCATTGACGAGCTTGACCGTACTGATGAAGCGTTTGAGGCCTTTCTTCTGGAAATCCTGTCCGACTTTCAGGTTACGATTCCCGAACTTGGAACCATCACGGCCAAGGAACCTCCGATTGTCATCATCACTACTAACCGGACGCGCGAGATTCACGATGCGCTGAAACGGCGGTGCCTGTATCACTGGGTGGATTATCCTGATGCGAGGCGCGAACTGGCAATCCTGAAAGCCAAGGTCCCTGCAGCCGGTGATGAACTTTCCCGCGAAATCGTTGCCTATGTGCAGAAGTTGCGCCACCTCGACCTGTTCAAGAATCCCGGTGTTGCCGAAACGCTCGACTGGGCATCGGCACTGATCGAACTCGACAAGCTGGCGCTTGATCCGCAAACGGTTTCCGACACGATCGGTGTGTTGCTCAAATACCAGGATGACATTGCCCGAATCGCGTCTTCCGATGGCAAGAAGGTGCTGGACGAAGTGAAGGCGGAAATGCGGGCTGCAGCGGTGATGCAGGGCAGCTGAGCGATCGGGCGAAGGGGATGATGGACAGCGACCCAGAATCAGCAGGACTGCCGCGCGAAGCGAAATCGGGAAGGCTTGGCGAAAACATCCTGTATTTTGCCCGCACCCTGCGCGGTGCGGGAATGCGGGTAGGTCCGGCCTCGGTGGTGGATGCAGTCAGGGCGGTGCAGGCGGCCGGTATCAGCGACCGCGATGATTTTTACTGGACGCTGCATTGCGTTTTCGTTTCCCGGCATGAGGATCACCCGGTATTTGACGAGGCGTTCCGGTTGTTCTGGCGTTCGCGCGAACTGGTCGAGAAGATGCTGCAGATGTTCTCGCCGATGGCCAATGCTGCTCCCAAGGAAGAGGAGCGCAGGGCAGGCCAGAGCCGGGTATCGCAATCGCTTTTTGCCGGTCAGGAACCGAAGCAGGAAATCGAAAAGCCAGAGATCGAAATAGAGGCGATGATGACGGCGTCCGAGCGTGAAGTGCTGCGGGCCAAGGATTTTGCGCAGATGACCGCGGCTGAAATTGCGCTCGCACGGCGCGCAATGGCCAATCTGGTCCTGCCGATGGACACGGTTCGCCAGCGCCGGTTCGAAGCAGTTGGCAGGCCGGGGGTTATTGACCCGCGCCGCACATTGTCAACCAGCCTGCGAACGGGAGGCGATCTGGTATTGCCGAAATTCAGGCAACACCGCGTCGTGCAACCGCCATTGGTGGTGCTTGCCGACATTTCCGGCTCAATGAGCCAATATTCGCGCATATTCCTGCATTTCCTGCATGCGATAACGGAAAAGCGCAGGCGGGTGCATACATTCCTGTTCGGTACTCGGCTTACCAATGTGACGCGACAATTGCGGCGCAAGGATCCGGATGATGCGCTGATGGAAGCCAGCCGCGCTGTCGAGGACTGGTCGGGCGGAACGCGGATCGGCTCGACGATCCACGAGTTCAACCGGCTGTGGTCGCGACGGGTATTGTCGCAAGGCGCTGTGGTGTTGCTGATTACCGATGGCCTTGAGCGTGATGGTGATGATATCCTTGCATATGAGATGGACCGGCTGCACCGCTCCTGCCGCAGGCTGATCTGGCTCAATCCGCTATTGCGCTTCGACGGATTCGAAGCGAGGGCGCGCGGGGTAAGGGCGATGCTGCCGCATGTCGATGAGTTCAGGGCGGTTCATTCGCTCGACGCATTGAGCGATTTGTGCTGGGCATTGTCGAAACCGCAAACGAGGGCAGCTGACCCGAAGGCCTGGTTGAAGGCAATTGCGGCCTAACGTTGTAAATGTGGAGGTGGTGATGATGGGCAGTGAATTGAGTGCAGCGCAATTTGATGAACTTGCCACTGCCGAGACCTGGATGAAGGCAGGCCGCGAGGTGGCGATTGCCACCGTGGTTGAAACCTGGGGTTCAGCTCCGCGACCGGTCGGTTCGCATCTCGTCATTGACGAGGATGGCAATTTCGAAGGCTCGGTTTCAGGAGGCTGTGTCGAGGGTGCGGTCGTCACTGAAGCCATGGACGTGCTGAAATCCGGCGAACCCAAGATGCTGGAATTCGGCGTTGCCGACGAAACCGCATGGCGGGTTGGTCTTTCCTGCGGCGGACGTATCCGCGTCTGGGTCGAGAGGGTCGGCTGATGGATCCACTCAGCCTCAAGAAGGTCAATGAGGAACGCCGCAATCGCCGCGCGGTCATCCTGCTCACCGATCTTGGTGACGGGCGTGACCGGGTGATCCGCGAAGGCGATGCCATTCCCGGCGCGCTGGGTGAAGCTATCGACAAGGTTTTTCGCAGCGGCAAATCCGGAACTGTCGAGATTGGCGACAACCGGTTCTTTCTCAATGTCCATGTGCCACCAGCGAGGATCGTGGTGATCGGTGCAGTCCATATCAGCCAGGCACTGGCACCGATGGCGAAGATTGCAGGCTTTGATCTCGAAGTGATTGACCCGCGGACAGCCTTTGCAACGCCCGAACGTATTGATGGTGTCGTGCTCCATGCAGACTGGCCCGAAGATGTGCTGAAGACGCGTCCGCTGGATCGCTATACGGCGCTTGCTGCTGTTACGCATGATCCGAAGATCGACGATTTTCCGATTGCCGAAGCCCTGCGCACAGGCTGCTTCTATGTTGGTGCGCTTGGCAGCCGCAAAACCCACGCAAAACGGTGCGAGCGACTGGCGGAGCTTGGAATTCCCGCTGATGCGATAGACCGGATCGCGGCCCCCATCGGCCTTGATATCGGGGCGTCAAGCCCCGCCGAAATCGCGGTTGCCGTCATGGCTGAAATCATTTCTGCCTTCCGCAAGCGCAAATTGGGCAATGCGGGCAATGCCAGGGCGGAAGCTGCCACGTCATGAAATTCGGATCCGTACCGGTCAGCGAAGCGGAAGGTGGCGTGCTCGCCCATGCGCTGCGATTGCCGGACGGCAAAACGATCCGCAAGGGTACCTTGCTCAGGCAATCCGACGTCCGTGCAATCGTCGCGGCCGGAATTGATGCCGTTATCGTGGCACGTGCAGGCCCGGATGACATTGGCGAGAATGATGCAGCCCTTGCCATTGCGGATGCACTGCTTTCCAGCGGATTGCGGGCGGAGGCGGCCAGCACCGGGCGGGTCAATATCTATTCCACCGCTGATGGCGTGTTCCGCGCCAGCGTGGAACTGGTTGATGCAATCAACCGGATTGATCCCGGCATTACGCTGGCGACGCTGGCAAATTTCGTCGAAGTAAATTCGGGGCGCATGGTCGCTACCGTCAAGATCATTCCCTATGCCGTCAGTGCCAGGTCGGTGACGTGCGCGGTCAGCCTGGCAAAGGGCGAAGTGATCGGCGTTGATGCTTATTCGCCCAAGCGCATCGGTGTGGTGGCGACGCAATTGCCGTCGCTCAAACCCACGGTAATGGACAAGACCATACGGGTGCTGGAAGGACGATTGGCGATCAGCGGCTCGGTCATTTCCGGTGAGATCAGGACAGCTCATAATTCGCAAGCTGTTGCGCAGGGCATTCGCCAGCTGATCGACAAGTGCGATATCGTACTGGTCTTCGGCGCATCTGCGATCTGCGACATTGACGACGTGATCCCGACTGCAATCAGGTCCGAAGGCGGTTCTGTATTGCATTTCGGCATGCCGGTCGATCCGGGTAATCTGATGCTGCTGGGCGAAATCGGCGGCAAGCCTGTGATCGGAGCGCCGGGATGCGCCAGAAGTCCGGCAGAAAACGGTTTTGACTGGATATTGCAAAGGCTGGTTGCTGGGCGTGAAGTTTCGGCAAACGAAATCACCGGCATGGGTGTTGGTGGGTTGCTGATGGAGATCGGCACAAGGCCGCAACCACGCGAGGGCAGGCGGGTAGCTCCAAGGCTTTCAGCCGTTATTTTGGCCGCCGGCCAGTCGAAGCGGATGGGAACGGCAAACAAGATGCTGGCCAAACTCGGCAACAAACCGCTTGTAGTGCATGTGGCGGACGCGGCGCTTGCGGCGCATCCAGCCGAGGTGATCGTAGTGACGGGCCATGAGGCAGATGCGGTTGGCGCGGCATTGAGCAACGAGACGCTCCGGCTGGTGCACAATCCTGATTTTACCTCCGGCATGGCGTCATCACTGGTCGCGGGTATCAAGGCGGTCGATGATGCCAGCGATGGCGTGATCGTGCTGTTGGGCGACATGCCGCTTGTTAGTGGCGCGATGATCGAGAAAATGGCCAATGCCTTTGGTGCGTCCTCGCCTGCACCAGTGGTGGTTGCCGCCCATAATGGTGAGCGTGGCAATCCGGTGATCTGGCCCAAGCGTCATCTGGAGCGGTTGATGAAACTGACAGGCGACAAGGGCGCGCGCGACCTGCTGGGCGAGCTTGCCGATGAGACCGTCATGGTTGAACTGGGCGAGGCAGCATCGCTCGATCTCGATACGCCAGAGGCTCTGGAGAAGGCCGGCGGCACGATCAGTGCCTGATCCCGGTTTCCTTTGCCTCATTGCGGCAGTACTGACACCAGTTCCAGTTTCGCCATTGCGCAGGGATGGCGCGCACCACGCCGCTTTCAGCGTCAGATCAGTTGCATCCCCTTGAGGCTTGCATGACCATCGCGGGCGATGATGATGTGGTCATGCACGGTGATGCCGAGCGGCTGGGCGATGTCGATGATGGTACGTGTCATGTCGATGTCAGCGCGCGAGGGGGACGGGTCGCCGGAGGGGTGATTGTGCACGAGGATCACGGCGGTGGCGGACAATTCCAGCGCGCGCCGCACAACTTCACGGGGATAGACCGGCGTGTGGTCGACTGTGCCGACCTGCTGCACCTCGTCGCGGATCAGCTGGTTCTTCTTGTCGAGAAACAGGATACGGAACTGCTCGCGCTCCTCGAAGGCCATGGCGGCACGGCAGTATTCCAGAACCTGCGTCCAGGAACCCAGCACAGTTCTGCTGCGCACCTGCCCGCCGGTCAGTGCAATGGCTGCAGCATGGATGATCTTGAGATCGGTAACGAGATTGGCGCTCATTCCTGCGACCGCTTCCAGTCGTGCCGGGGGAGCTGCAATCACTTCGGCGAGCGATCCGAATTCGGCGAGCAACTGTTTTGCAAGCGGTTTCACATCCCGCCTGGGAATGGATCGAAACAGCAGCAGTTCGAGTATTTCATACTCGGCAAGCGGTCCGGCACCATGCTCGCGGAATTTCTTGCGCAACCGGTCCCTGTGACCGGCATGGTGTGGCTTGCCCGGAGCAAATCCGCTTGTGCCCTGCGATCTTTCAGCAAGACCCCCGGCGGGGTCTTCGCTTTGGTCCGCCATTTCAACCCCCGATGGAATCCAGCTGCTATGCGTATGGGGGGACTGTATAACCAGAAGGCGAAAGGGTAAATATCTCACAACCTGTTTCTGTCACGCCGACGGTGTGCTCGTACTGCGCCGACAGCGAGCGGTCACGCGTGACCGCTGTCCACCCGTCGGCGAGGACCTTGACGCCAGGTCGGCCCAGGTTGATCATCGGTTCAATGGTGAAAATCATCCCCGGTTTCAACTGGATACCTTCGCCACGCCACCCATAGTGCAGAATATTCGGCGCGTCATGGAACAGCAGGCCGACACCGTGGCCGCAGAAGTCACGCACGACCGAGCAGCGCTCGCCTTCTGCATATTCCTGGATGGCAGCGCCAATATCGCCAGTAGTGTTGCCGGGCTTGACCTCTGCAACGCCGAGCATCAGCGCTTCCCAGGTAACCTCGATCAGCCGCTCGGCAGCGCGTTTTACCGTGCCGACGGTGTACATGCGGCTCGAATCACCGTGCCAGCCGTCGAGCACGAAGGTTACGTCGATATTGACAATGTCCCCGTCGCGCAGCGGCTTTTCATTGGGAATGCCGTGGCAGACGACATGATTGATCGAGATGCAGCATGACCTGGTGTAGCCTCGATAGTTCAGCGTTGCAGGAAAAGCACCGCGTGCCTTGCCGAATTCGAAGATGAAGTCATCAATGTCTGCAGTGATTGCGCCGGGTTTTACCAGGGCGCCCACGGCATCGAGGCACTCCGCGGTCAGCCGACAGGCACGGCGCATGCCTTCGAAGCCGTCCTCACTATAGAGCTTGATGGTTCCGGTATTCTTCAGGGGAGCCTGGCTGGCGTCGATATAGTTTTGCATACGATTGCTTCCGTGATGCCGCTTTTTTGACTTTGATAGAGCATTTGGCGTTTTTAGGCCAATGCTTCAAGCCAATTGGTGAATTCAATGGGACAATGTGCCGTGGCAATTGGTGAAAAAGCCGGGTAGAAACCGCCTGCATCGCGGCTATATCGTGTATTGTCACCAAACTTGGACCAGAATCGATCTGGTGATCTTTCCCACAATTCAAGGCAGGCAGACATGGGTGGAATTGGTTTCGGGCTGGAAAAAATCGGGATCCATGCCCAGCGCCATCCGGTAGTGTATTCCCTGTTCATCCTTGTCGTCTCGGCGATGGCATTGTGGAACATTCCCAAGGTCAGGTTCGATGGCAATGTGACATCGGTATTGCCTGAGGAGTCGGAGGCCTATCGCAATTATTTTGCGCAACGCGACCGCTTCCGTGACTTCTCGCGCGATATCACCATCATCGTCCAGTCAGACCGGTTGATGAGTGCCTCCGGACTTGATGACCTGCGCTACCTGCAACTTGACATAGCGCTAAACGACAATGTGGAGAACGCTGTCTCGATCTTCTCCACGCCGGATCCGGACCCGGTGAGTGGTGAAATCCGCAACTTCTTTTCCGATACCTTCACTGATGATGCTGCTGCGGCAGGTGAGGTAAATCGCCTGATCGAGACCTATCCCGCAACCGCGTCGCTGATCTCGCCGGAGCGAAACACGGCTGTTATCCTCGTCACGCTCAACACCGGCATGGCAAGCGATGATGGCAAGGTCTATGAAGCATTCAAGGACCTGGAGAATGCAGCAAGCAAGGCCGCACCAAGTGACTTCAAGCTGTATTTCTCGGGGCTGACGCCGATAGGAGTGACCATTGTCGGAGCGCTTGTTTCCGACCAGTTCAAGCTGTCGGTCGTCGGCATGATCCTTGGAACGCTGATCGGACTTTATGTGTTTCGCAGCCTGCTGGCAGCGCTGATCTGTGCCATTCCGCCAGCGCTTACAGTTCTGTGGGCGCTTGGTTTGGTCGGTTATCTGGGACTGCCAATCAATTACCTGTCGACGGTCTTGCCGACGCTGGCAATGATACTCGCCTTTGCCGACGGGATTGTCCTGTATTTTCGCTGGCAGGTTTCGAACAACGAGAACCCCGATGCTGACGCAAATCTCACTGATGCGCTGATACGGGTCGGACCTGCCTCTGCGCTGACCTCCATCACGACGCTACTCGCCTTCCTGTCGTTTTCCTTCGCATCGGGATCGGCGCTAAAGGTGTTTTCGTGGCTGGGGATGAGTGTTGTTGCAATCGCGTTTCTGGCCGTGATCACCGGCTTGCCGGTTGCAATCCACTGGGCGATCCGGCTTGGCCTGGTGAGCCCGGGAAAAGCGACGCAGCCGTCATTCTCGCAGCTTGGCAACCGGTTCTTCGGATTTGTAAAGCCAAGGCCGGGCCTGCTGGCGATGCTGGCAATCCTGGTCGTTGCGGGCCTCGGGGTCGTTCACGCGCTGATCCGTGCGGAATACCGGATCACGGACTACCTTCCGCTCAATTCGGAAGTCAGAACAGGTGAGGAAATTGCCAATGAAGTGATTGGAGGACGCTCGCTGTTGTTCGTTTCCGTTCCTGTTGCGCAGGAGGGGTCTCCATTCCTGCAAGACAATCTGGACCGGCTGGAGGAAGTGGAAACTGTTGTGAAAACAGTGTTCGAGCCGGAGCGAGTATTTTCAATCCTGCAATTGACAAGGCGGATGCAGGGCAGGGAGGCAATCGACAATCTCGCCCGGACGGTGGACGAAGCAAAGCCGGAGGCAAGAACCAGCTATGTGTCGCGTGACGGAAAGCGGCTGCTGGTATCTGCCCGCATACCATCGGGGCAGTCCATTCAGCTGACGCTTGAACAGATCGATGCGCTTGAAGCAGGCATTGCCCATCTCGGATATGGCAAGGAGGTGATTGTCACCGGATTTGATGTGCTGATGGCGCGGGAATTCACGCAACTGATCGGACAATTGCGGACCAGCCTGTTGCTGGCCATTTTTCTCGGCGTCATCATTGTGGGTATAGCAACACGCGCTCCATATCTGGCTGTTGCAGCGCTCACGCCCAATCTGCTGCCTGTTCTTGCAGTTGAATTCGTGGTCTGGCTCAAGGGCGGCACCATCAACCTGTCCGAGGTCATCGCCTTGACGATCGCGTTCGGCATTGCCATCGACAATGCAGTGCATGTGATCAATGTCTATTCATCGGAAAAGCGGGACGGCCACGCGCCTGACATCGCGCTGGAGCGGGCGGTGCGTGAGGTTGGCCCGGCTTTGGGCGCCAGCACCATGATCATTTGTGTGGCCTGCCTGGTGACCCAGATTTCCAACCTGCCGGTGGTTCCGGTGCTTGGACGCCTGATGATTGCCACATTGATCGTGGCACTCATTTCGAACCTTGCAATCCTGCCTGCCAACATCCTGACACTTAATCGCTGGATGGCCAAACTGGGTCTGCGAAACTGAAATGAAGCTTGAGGAGCCAGTCTTGATGAATACCGGAAATTTGTTAGCCGCAGCCCTGGCTGTTTGTGCCTTGTCTGGGACAATCCTTGACACATCGCCTGCATTGGCCGATCCGGCCGGGGATTTCCTTGCGCAGCTTGGTGGCAGTTATCGCGGCAGGGGCATGGCCAAGATACTCAACCGCGACAAGGCAGAGCCCGTTTCGTGCAAGGTCAGCAATGTCTATGTCGCGGAAAAGTCAGAACTCGAAGTCAATGGCGAATGCGCCAGTGCGCAGGGCAAAAGCAAGGTCAATGGCAGTATCACCCACAATGGCAATTCGATTTCGGGAGCGTTGATTGCCAGTGTCGACGGATCGACGGTTACCGGTTCGCGCGGTTCGCTCAATGGCGGTGAGCTTGTGATCAACTCCAACCTGGTCGATAATGCCACAGGCAACCTGACCCGCACGCGGCAGGTGATCCGGATTGACGGTGGTGGTTTCGTCGCGGAATTCTACAGCTATGACAACAAGTCAGCGCAATATGAACTGAACGGGACGATGCGGTTTTCGGGAAGTTAAAGTTGGGGGCAGGACCATGGGCGAGCAATTCATCGATCCGGATCGCGAGAGTTTCGGCCGCTTCAAGGATCTGCCGCGTGACCACCGCATCCATATGCTCAATCTTGTCCGGCTGAAAGAAACGGCCACCTATGATGACGGCATGATGGTAACGGGCCGCGAAGCCTATACCGCCTATTCGCGGGAAAGCGCGCCAATATTTCAGCGTCTGGGCGGCAGGATTGTTTGGAGCGGCAGCTTCGAACTGATGCTGATAGGTCCGCAGGAGGAACGCTGGGACATCTGTTTCATAGCCGAATATCCCAACGCGGAAGCCTTCATATCAATGATCCGTGACAGCGGGTACCAGAAGGCTGTCCGCCACCGACAGGCAGCGGTAAGAACGTCGCGCCTGATCCGGATGAAGCCAGGCGAGGCGGGTCACGGGTTTGGCTAAACCACCTTCACCCAGGTTTCCAGTGACTCGCGCTCGCTACGCAATGCGTTGACCGGCGCGCTCTCGTCGCGATAACCGATGGCGACCCCGCAAAACAGCATCAGATCGTCCTCCATGCTGCAGAACTCATGCACTGTAGCTGGATACATCGACCAGCATTCCTGGGCACAGCTGTCGAGACCTTGTTCCTGGAGGAGCAACATGAATGTCTGCAGGAACATGCCCAGATCAGACCATTGCGGTGGACCCATCTGGCGGTCAACGAAGCAGAAGATCGCAGCCGGCGCGCCGAAGAAACGGAAATTGTTGGCAAACCATTTGAGGCGGGCGGCCCGATCCTCCCTGGCAATGTCAAGCAGGGAATACATGTCCTCGCCAACCTTGAAGCGGCTGGAACGGTACGGCTCCTTCAGGTCTGCAGGATAGACCCGGTATTCAGCACTTTCGCCGCCCTTGCGCGGATCATCGCCAGAGATGCGCCGCTCCATGATGGCCCGGAACTCGCGCATTTTTTCACCGTTCACAACTCCAACCCGCCACGGCTGGAGATTGCCGCCGGATGGCGCGCGTGCTGCCCTTTCCAGAGTCCTGAGGATTGCTGCCGTTTCCACGGGCCTGTCATCATAGGCGCGAACCGAGATACGCCGCTCGACAGCTTCACTGACTTTCATGCCCCAACCTTCCTGATGCCTGCAAACCGGATTCCACACCATTCGATAGCAACAAAAAAGCCCCGGCGGAACGCCGGGGCCGAATTTCTGCAGGGTCTCGGGCCGGATTTACCAGCAGCGCTTGACCCAGCGCCATGACCAGCCATAGCCGTTCCAATAACGGACCTTGACCTTGCGGCAGCTGTAGTAATAGCCGTTGCCCTGCGAATAATAGCCGTAGCCGCTGGCATTGGCACTTGTTACCGGCACCAGTGTGGCAGAGGCTGAAAGCACTGCAAAGGCGAGGGTAGCAATTGTGGTTTTGCGAAGTCTGGTCATCCTGGTCTCCAGTTCGGTTGTCGCGACATCATCGCGGTCTGTTTCATCCACACATCGGGATTTCGAGGGAAGTTCGATCTGCCGATGTATCCTAGATGCCCCATTTCTTGCTGCAATAGTGTGCAGTCTGTCACAGGCTGATGCAACCCTGCCGGTGAAAAAATGCAGGAAAACAAAGAAAAATAGGCTTCATGGAATGGGTTTTGACCCTTGCGGAGCTTTTGCGGCAGGCATAGCTGTCATCAAGCCGTGTGTGACGGCAATCTGATTCTCGTGCCACTCAAGCCATATCCGGGGTTCCAATGTCATCTGCGACCAACATGTATTCCATCAGCGTTCCGGTATTTTCCGCGATGCTGAAAAACCTGTCTGCCATTCTGGAAACTGGCGAAAAGAACGCCGCCGAACGCAATATCGATCCGAATGTGTTCCTGACCGCGCGGCTGGCACCGGACATGTTTACGCTGACGCGGCAGGTGCAGATCGCCACCGACCACGCCAAGAATGCACCGTTCCGGCTCGCCGGGCGCGAAGCTCCGAAGTTCGAGGACAATGAAGCAAGCTTTGCCGATCTTCAGGAGCGCATTGCGAAAATCCGGGAATTGCTGAAGGGTTTCAAGCTGGAGGATTTTGATGGCGCGGAAAATCGCCAGATCCATCTGAAACTGCCGCGGCGCGAGCTGGATTTCGCGGCGATGGATTATCTGCAGCGCTTCGCCATGCCGAATTTCTATTTCCATGTGACAATAGCATACGCGATATTGCGCCATAATGGCGTGCCGGTCGGAAAGGGGACTTTTTTGGGCGGATGAATTGGGCCGGTCGCGCCGCGCCTGACCCCTACCAGTCAATCAAGACCACCGGGGCGACGGCAGCTTGCGCTGACGCACGGCCATGGCAATCTTTTTCAGGGCCGCGGTCGATGACAATGTCATGCTGTCATAGGCCTGGAAATTGTGTGGCATGTCTTTCCAGACATCCAGGGCGATTTCCGCGCCCTTTTGCCTTTGCACATTGGCAAAATCAAGGATCATGTCGTGCAGGACTTCGCGTCCGCCTGCCTGAAGGTAGATCGGGGCAAGATTTGCAAAGTCATGCTCGATCGGTGAAAGGGTTTGGCGTCCGAACCGGTTTTCGGGATCAAGCCATTCGCCGAATTTCAGGGCCATCCAGCCCTGGACAAGGTCATGGACATTGTTGGTGACCAGGCTGTCACCGCGTTGGCCGATGTCGGTCCAGGGGCAAAGGCCAATACACAATGCAGGCTGTGGCAATTGCTGCGTCCTGAGTGTCTGGAGCAACATCAACGCCATGTGACCGCCAGCGCTGTCGCCGCTGATCACGACCTGTTCAGCGGGGGCCTTTGTGGCAATGTAGTGCCACGCTGCCAACGCGTCCTCGGCCTGGGCGGGATGGGCATGTTCAGGTGTCAGGCGGTAGTACGGGCAAAAGACCGAAGCGCCGGTGTGGTGTGCCAACATTGCCGCATGGCGTGTGGAAATGGCAGAGTTGAACGCATATCCGCCGCCATGAAAATGCAGCAGGGTTGTGTCACATCGGGGTTTGTCGGGGTGGAACCACATGCCCCTGGTTTCCCGGCAAGGCTCAGTTGTGACGTCGTATTGATCGTCCGTCATGGCAACAAGGCTGTCGAAAATCATCCGGCCACGTGTCATGTCGCCTTCCGCCATGGCGCGTGTAAACTGGTGGCGCACGAACCTGATGCCGATCTCGAAATTTGCCCCCCAATCGGCGGCGATCCTGTTTCCTGTTGCATGCCGAAAATAGGTGCCCATTGCTATCTTGTTCAACGCCAGAAAACTTTGCAGGCGCATTGGAAGCGGGCCCGAAAACCTCATCCTGGGCATTCATGTCTCCTTGTCACGAATTTGCGTTCTGCCCGGATTCTTGACCGCAAAATTCAGCGCGATATAGAACGGTTTCGACAAGTCTGGAGGGAGCCGTGGCAACGCTATCACTGCTGTTTCAGCCGCCGTCCGATCTTGCCGGCTGTGTTTTCGCGGGCATTTATCGTGATACGCGCGGGGTAATCCTTTCGGACCGGGACCGGTTCAACCACTTTCCGGCCTCTCCGCTGGTCAGCGTATCTCGGGTATTGCATGGCAGTCTGCAGGTCGTTTCGGATGGCGGCAGCCGGATTGGAGAGGGGGAAGTTTCCACTCTCATGGTGATGGGGCCTACGGAAACTCCGGTTTCGAGTTGGTCTGCAGGTGAGGTGGCTGCCATTTCGGTCGGCCTTTTCCATGACGCCTGGCTTTGTCTGGGTGGTGACGCGAAATTCGAAATGGTGCCGCAGGTATTTGACGACGCGCTGACAGCATTTGGTGAGGCACCGGATCCGCATGAGGGCTGGCGCAGTTTTTGTGAAATCCTGGGGAAAGAGTGGCATTCGCGTCGCCCTTCGGGTTGGACGGCAACTCACAGCATTGCCGATTGGGCCCGTGCCGCGATGAATCGGGCTGCGCTGGGAGCAGCGGGCCGAAGTCTGCGGTCACTGGACCGGCGCTTGCGGCGGATGAGTGGACAATCGAGGCGGTCGCTGGACTTTTTCAGCAGTTTCGAGGCTCTTCATGAGGCTTCCCGGAGCCATTCCCACCAAAGTCTGGCAGAAATTGCCTATGCTTCCGGCTTTGCAGACCAGTCGCATATGGGCCGTGCGGTCAAACGCGCCACCGGCTTCACGCCGGACCGGCTGAACAAGGCGATCAGGTATGAAGAGCCATTCTGGTGTTATCGTCTGCTGGGCGAGCGTTTCTGAGTATGAGAGCTGGCAAACTATGCCTACCCAAAAACAGGTAAGGCCGCCCGAAACCAGGTTCAGGCGGCCTTTTGCAATTTGAAGCAGGCGTTGGCGGCGATCAGCTGCAGCCGCTGGTCGAGCCGCAGGTGTCGCACTTCTCGCAGGTGCCGTTGCGCACCATGGTGAAGTTTCCGCATTCCATGCAGCTGTTGCCGGTATAGCCCTGCATCACCGCACGGGCGCGGCGCTCATTGGCCGCGTCGGAGGCTGGTGCGGTTGCAGCGGGCAGGGCGGACGCTTCATCCGCCAGGCGCTCGATGATGGTTTCGACGCTGATTTCCTTGGTGGTCTCCACCGTGGTTTCAGGTTCGATTGCAGGCGTCTGGTAGTCGCGCTTGAAGGCTGCCGGTTCCTCGTTGAGCGAGACAGCGAGCGAGGCGACGCGCGCTGTCAGGGAGCCGCCGGAGGATTTTGCCGTGACCACCGGACGCGAGGACGGGGTGGAAACCGAACCCGCCTGGCCCTTCGGTTCAGCTGTGCCGCCGGTCTTGACGATGGCCAGCTTGTGGCCGCGCGTCAGGCCGGAAGAGACCGGCTCGGCCTTTCCTTCCTGCACCGACTTGCCCATCGGTGTATTGGCAAAGTCCGACTGGTCGACATGGGCGAGGTCATGGCGGCCCAGATAGGACACGGCGAGTTCGCGGAACACGTAATCGAGGATCGATGTGGCGTTCTTGATCGCGTCATTGCCGATGACCATGCCGGCCGGCTCAAACTTGGTGAAGGTGAAGGCCTCGACATATTCTTCCAGCGGCACGCCATATTGCAGGCCAAGCGAAACGGAGATGGCGAAGTTGTTGATGAAGGCGCGCAATGCGGAACCTTCCTTGTTCATGTCGAGGAAGATCTCGCCGAGACGCCCATCGTCATATTCGCCAGTGCGCAGGAAGATGGTGTGTCCGCCAAGCTTCGCCTTCTGGGTATAACCCTTGCGGCGGGTGGGCAGCTTCTCCTGTTCACGCGAAACACGCTCGATGATGCGCTCGACCACCTTTTCGGTGACGATTGTCGTGCGCTGGGCCGTTGGTGCGTCGATGAAATCATCAAGCGCTTCCTCATCATCCTCGTCCTCGATCAGCGATGCGTTGAGCGGCTGCGAGAGTTTTGATCCGTCACGATAAAGCGCGTTGGCCTTGAGCGCCAGCTTCCAGGAAAGCATGTAAGCTTCCTTGCAGTCCTCGACGGTCGCATCATTGGGCATGTTGATCGTCTTGGAGATTGCGCCGGAGATGAAGGGCTGGGCCGCTGCCATCATGCGGATATGGCTGTCGACGGAAAGTGCGCGCTTGCCGATCTTGCCGCAGGGATTGGCGCAATCGAAAACCGCATAGTGTTTCTCGTCAAGGTTCGGCGCACCTTCGAGCGTCATCGCGCCACAGCAATAGATGTTGGCGGCTTCAATGTCCTTCTTCGAGAAACCGGCATGGGCCAGGATGTCGAGCGAGAAGTCTGCCAGTTGCTCGTCAGTGAGCTTGAGCACTGACTTGCAGAATTCGTCGCCAAGCGTGTAGCGGTTGAAGGCAAACTTGATGTCGAAAGCCGATGCAAGACCTTCCTCGACCGCAGCAATTGCCTGTTCGGTGAAGCCCTTGGCTGCGAGTGTGAGGTGGTTGACGCCTGGCGCATTCTTCAAGGTGCCGCGCCCGACGGCATAGTCGATGATCTCGCTGATCTCGCCCTGCGAATAGCCAAGCACCGAAAGCGCCTCGGGTACTGCGCGGTTGATGATCTTGAAATAGCCGCCACCGGCCAGTTTCTTGAACTTAACCAGTGCGAAGTCGGGTTCGATGCCGGTGGTATCGCAATCCATCACGAGTCCGATTGTGCCGGTTGGGGCAACAACGGTGGACTGTGCGTTGCGGTAGCCGTGGATTTCACCGAGTGCAACGGCACGATCCCAGGCAGAGCGTGCGCGTTCGATCATGTGCTTGTCCGGGCAGGCAGCATGGTCGAGAGGGACCGGGTTAACCGACAGGCCTTCATAGCCCTGGGTTTCGCCATGCGCGGCGCGGCGATGGTTGCGCATGACGCGCAGCATCGCCTGAGCATTGGGCTTGTGACCCGGAAATGCCCCGAGTTCCTTCGCCATTTCGGCGGAGGTTTCATAGCAGATGCCGGTCATGATCGACGAGATCGCTCCGCAGATTGCGCGGCCTTCGGCTGAATCATAGGGAATGCCGGATGACATCAGCAAGCCGCCGATATTGGCAAAGCCAAGGCCGGTGGTGCGGTATTCATAGGAGAGACGGGCAATTTCCCTTGATGGGAACTGCGCCATCATCACCGAGATTTCCAGCACGATCATCCACAAGCGGCAGCCGTGCTCGAAGCTTGCCGTGTCAAAGGACAGGCGGTTTTCGGCGGTTGCCTTTTCCTTGTCGCGGAACTGCAACAGGTTGAGCGAGGCAAGGTTGCAGGCCGTGTCGTCGAGGAACATGTATTCCGAGCACGGATTGGAGGCGCGGATGGGCCCTGCCGCCGGGCAGGTGTGCCAGTCATTCATGGTGGTGTTGTAGTGCAGGCCCGGATCAGCCGACTGCCAGGCAGCGTTTCCGATCTTTTCCCAAAGATCACGCGCCTTGAGGGTCTTCATCACCTTGCCATCCTTGCGGGCGGTCAGGTTCCAGTCTCCGTCATTCTCGACTGCGCGCAGGAACTCGTCCTTGAGCGAGACGGAATTGTTGGAGTTCTGGCCGGAAACGGTTAGATAGGCGTCCGAGTCCCAGTCGGTATTGTAGACCGGGAATTGCATGTCGGTGTAACCCTGACGGGCGAGCTGGATGACACGCTTGATGTAGTTTTCCGGCACGGCAGCTTTCTTGGCGGCGCGGATCTCACGCTTCAAGGCTGTGTTGACCTTGGGGTCGAAGCAATCGTCATCATGGCCTTCGCAATTGATGCAGGCCTTCATGATCGCCTTCATGTGGCGCGAAACGACCTTGGAACCGGTGACGATGGCCGCAACCTTCTGTTCTTCCTTGACCTTCCAATCGATATATTCCTCGATATCGGGGTGGTCGATGTCGACCACGACCATCTTGGCGGCGCGGCGTGTTGTGCCGCCTGACTTGATGGCACCGGCGGCACGGTCGCCGATCTTGAGGAAGCTCATGAGGCCGGAGGATTTTCCGCCGCCGGAAAGTTTCTCGCCTTCGCCACGAAGATAGGAGAAGTTCGAGCCGGTGCCGGAACCATATTTGAACAGGCGTGCCTCACGGGTCCAAAGGTCCATGATGCCGCCCTCGTTGACGAGGTCATCGCCAACGGACTGGATGAAGCAGGCATGCGGCTGCGGGTGCTCGTAGGACGATTTCGACTTGACCAACTTTCCGGTGAAGGGGTCGACGTAATAGTGCCCCTGTGCCGGTCCGTCGATGCCATAGGCCCAGTGCAGGCCGGTGTTGAACCATTGTGGCGAATTGGGTGCGACCTTCTGGGTGGCGAGCATGAAGCAAAGCTCGTCATAAAAGGCGAGTGCATCTTCCTCGCGGTCGAAATAGCCGCCCTTCCAGCCCCAATAGGTCCAGGTGCCGGCGAGCCGGTTGAAGACCTGGCGGGAATCCATTTCGGAAATGTAGCGATCCGATTCGGGCAGTTCCTGGAGCGCATCAAGATCGGCCTCCGAGCGCCACAGCCATGAGGGGACGGAGTTTTCCTCGATCTTTTTCAGGCGTGCCGGAACGCCGGCCTTGCGGAAATATTTCTGGGCGAGGATGTCGCTTGCCACCTGGCTCCAGGACTTCGGGACTTCAATACCTGCAAGCCGAAAAACGACTGAGCCATCCGGATTGCGGATTTCACTCGTCGCCGTGCGGAACTCGATACCCTCGTATGGTGTCTGGCCTTGTGCCGTGTACCGCCGCTCTATGCGCATTTCCATTCCCCTTTCAATGTCACCAGTCTGCGCCGTCTTTGTGGCATCAGACTGGCATGGTCCGCCGCTAGCCGGACAGGTTGACGTTCAGGTCACCAGCCAGCCCCCGAGTCCGTGTTCAGACCCTGTATTCGCCTCGCATGTTTCTGTTTTCGCTGATCTGGAGGCGTGAATCACGCGCTCTCCTGCTCACCGCCAGAACTCTATATGTTGTTGTCACGATACTCGTAAACACTAAATATGGGGTTAACGTAACCTTACCCCAAGAATTTTTCGTTGCTTCGTTCCGGATTTGGCTGACATTCCGGACATTGACCGAACTGGGCAGCCACAACCGGTTGAATACGCCACCCGGCCGGAAATCGACGCACGAAACCAGCCGTTGCCGGAACGGGTTCCAGCCCGGTACAAGATTACAAAACGCGAAAAATGGTTCGGGAAGCGAGCCCCCTCAGTTTTCACCCATTGCATTGCCGAAGGAGAGTCACCCCTATCGGCTTGCCTTGTGAGAAAAACCCGAACCGACACTACATACGCAACGGTAGCGAACCTATTCCGACTCTGTTTTTTACGTCAAGCAGTTGTCACAAAGAAATGCCCGCATACCAGATATTGTGCCGGGCCTGTGAATTCCGAGGAAAAACTTCTCGGTGGGATTCCGGTTTCATTTCAAGGTTTTGAGGGATTTGGGCCAGAAAACGGACTATTTTTCCTATTGCAAAACCTGCCAAATCGACGGTTGCGGGATTCGCTATGCCTGCTGTGGACATTGTGCTGTTCCAACATGCGCCAAGGGCCATGAAAACCAAGGGCTTTGATCACATTTGCCTCTATCGCCGGGCTCGTCCCGGCAATCGAATCGAATGCAGATGGATTGCGGACTTGTTTGGCTGATCCTGCGGGAATCACGAATCGGTGCGGAGTTTGACAGCAGGTCCTCCTGCCATCGTTCCGATCCAGGCGGAAAGCAACAGGGCAATGAGCCCGATGGCAAAGAATGCTCCGGGGAATGCGAATGGCGCTGAAGGGCTGGTAAACAGGGCAAACAGCGATGATGAGGCTGCCGGACCGAGAATCGCCGACAACCCGCCAATGGCGCTGAGGCTGCCTTGCAGATAGCCTTGCGACTTCGCATCGACCTGATGCGAGGCTAGGGCCTGGAGGGCCGGGCCAGCCAAGCCCCAGCCAATCACATGCGGTACAATGCCGACAAAGCCGACGATGCCGGACGTATTGACCGACAGCAACGCGTAGATGACGGCCGACAGCAGAAATCCACCGGTCATGGTTGCCCGTTCACCGAATCGTGCGACGGTGCGTTTCACCAGCAGGCCCTGCACAAAGACATAAGACAGCCCGACAATAGCCAGTGAGAGGCCGGCTTCGCGTGCCCCCCAGCCATATTGAAGCCCCGTGAAAAGCACCCAGATGGCTTCCAGGCCGCGCTGCATGGTGTTGGATACCAGAAATGCAATTGCGAGCGGCAGAAGGGTGGGTTGTTTTACCAGCCAGCCAAGGACGGCGAACGGATTGAGTTCGCGCAAGGTGACCATCCGGCGTTTTTCGGCAGGCAGGGTTTCCTCGAGGAAAAACAGGCCGAATACCAGATTGGCGAAGGAAAGGCCGGCGGCGAACCAGAAGGGAAGGCGCAGGTCCACTTCGCCAAGCAGTCCGCCGATGGCCGGCCCAATGACAAATCCGACACCGAAGGCGGCCCCCACCATTCCAAAGGCGGCGGCCCTGTCCTTGCCGGTGGAAACATCGGCCATATAGGCATTGGCGACAGAGAAAGTGGAGCCGAAAATGCCGCCAAGCGCACGCCCGGCGAATATCCAGGTGAGGTTCGGTGCCATTGCGAGCAGCAGGTTGTCGAGACCGAGTCCTGCCAGGGCGACCAGCATGACGGGTCTTCTGCCAAAGCGGTCCGACATCGCGCCAAAAATCGGACCGAAGGCGAATTGCATCACGGAGAATATGACCGCAATCGAGCCATAAGTGATGGCCACATGCGATATTGTTCCGGTTGAAAGTTCTTCAATGAGCTTGGGCAGGATCGGCCATACGAGGCCAACACCTGTCATGTTGATCATGACGGTGGCAAGGACCACGAGAATGGCGCGGGAAGGCAAAGTCCTGTTTCTCAGCCGTCGCCGCGACCGGAAATCGGCGCGGTGTAGGCAAGATCAAGATCCCAGGGGAAATAGATCCAGGTGTCCTGGCTTACCTCGGTCACGAAAGTGTCGGCCATCGGCACGCCCTTGGGCTTTGCATATACGGTGGCGACATGGGCCTTGGGCAGCAGTTCACGCACTTTCATCGCGGTCTTGCCGGTGTCGGTGAGATCATCGACGACAAGAATTCCGGTGCCGTCGCCGCCAGATTCAGCGACCAGGCTTTCTGCAATCCCCTTGAGGATGACGAGATCGCCCTGGTCCTTGTACTCATGATAGGAGGCGATGCAGACGGTCTCGATCTTGCGGATGCCAAGCTCGCGCGCAATTATTGCCGCAGGCACCAGACCGCCACGGGTGATGGAGACGATTGCCTTCCACTCACCCTTTGCCTCAGCCATGCCGGCCAACCGCCAGGCCAAAGCCTTGCAGTCACGGTGAAACTGGTCCCAGGAAACGGGAAAAGCCTTGGAATTCGACATCGGTCCCTCGCTCTGTATTTGGTGGGTCACATACACATTTATTGCGTGGGTTGGAACCACCGAAATTCATTTCGGTTGGGGAAGGGACATACGGAAAAGGAAACCGGCTTCAAACTGAGCATGCAAGTTTTCAAATCCGGTACCATGCATTCCCGCGCCATTGCCGAAGTGCGGCATTTCCGGCAAGATATCGCAGGGGCACAAGCATGGGGAGAATGATCATGAGTGAAGCCAAACCCGTATCGACCTGGCGCAAGGTTGTTGCAGCCATCCTCGATTTTTTCACCATTTTCTTTGTTGGCGGCTACATCATTGCGAAACTGACTGGCAATACCACGGAAGGCGGTTTCGAACTCAATGGAACGCCTGCACTGGTGCTTTTTGCGGTCATGATCGCCTATTTCTGGCTCGGGTCGAAATATGCCGGTGGAACACTGTGGCAACGCATCCTGAAAGTGCGCTGAGAGCGGTTGGTTATCTTCAAGCCAGTTCCACCAGCATGGTCTCCACATCCGCGACCGCAGCATTGATCGCATCTTGCGAGCGGGCGCGGACCACGATCTGGACTGAATGGTTCCTGCCGTCAAAACGGGGATAAGAACCGATCGATGTTTCGGGATGGGCTTTCTGGATTTCGCCGAGCCTGGTGCCGATCGTGCCTTCGGGAAGGGGGCTTTCCACCGTCTGCGACAACATCCTGATCCCGGTTCGCAGTGTTGGCACCACATTGTCGAGCATTGCCTGGAAGATGGACGGTACACCGGCCATGACATGCACATTGCCGATCCTGAAGCCCGGAGCTGTGGACACCGGATTGTCGATCAGGTCCGAGCCTTGCGGCATGCGGGCCATGCGCTTTCTGGCATCGGTGAACTCGAGGCCGCGCATGGCATAGCTGTCTGCCAGCAGCGCCATTGCACGCGGGTCGTGCACGACCGGGAGATCGAAGGCAGCGCCCATGGCATCAGCCGTGATGTCGTCATGCGTAGGACCAATGCCGCCGGAGGTGAAGACATAGTCATGGCGCTCCCGCAGCGCATTGACCGCCTCGACAATGGCGGCCTCGTCATCGGGTACGATACGCACTTCCCTGAGGTCGATGCCGAGCAGCGTCAAAACATCAGCCAGATGCCCAATGTTCCTGTCCTTGGTGCGCCCTGACAACAGTTCGTCACCGATTGCCAGCATTGCTGCGGTTACATTTTCGTCCATTGTCTGCTCCGCCATTCTCCGGGCACTGATCTAGCGCAGCCCCGCCAGAATTTCCAATACACAAATGCCAATGCCTGGATGGTGCAATCACGCTTGAACATGGCGATGGCAAAGGATAGTCAAGGCATCAGCCAGATGGCAACCAGTGCGGGCATGGCGGAATTGGTAGACGCAAGGGACTTAAAATCCCTCGGCTTCGGCCATCCGGGTTCGATTCCCGGTGCCCGCACCATCACTAGCGGAAACAAGAAAAAGCCTAATTGATCGTTACCCGTCATGCGGGAGATTCGGAGGTCGACAGCACAAATTGCTAATTTGGTTGGTGTAGGAGTTTGGAACCATCAATCAAGCAGGGGTCCCACACATGCTGCGTTCAATTTGTTCCGCAATTCTGTTTTTGGCAATCAGCAACACTGCGCTTGCAGGGGGGCTTTCGGTTGAAGAGAAGGCAGTTTTGCAGGCCAGCGTCTTTCAGCACATCAATGCGCTTTCAATCGACGGGATCATTCCCCATGTCGACCTCACAACCGGCGTCACCATGGATCTGGTACCCACAAAGGCGCATCCAATGATCCTGACCATGGGCGGGAACTTCGTGCTTTGCACGGATTTCCGCGATCCGCAGGGCCAGTTTGTCAATGTCGATTTCTACATCGCGCGCGTTGACACGGGCTTTGTCGTGTTCCAGACCGAAATCAACAACCGCCCGGCACTCGAAAACCTGATGAAGGCCGGGAAAGTGGCCATGATGGACTGATCCGGTTCAAGAACCGGAGTATCATCATGTTTCGTCGTCATGTCGTTCTGCGATTTCTGGGCCTGTTCGTTCCCGTTTTCGCTGCCTTCTCCGGAGTGCTGCTTTACGCGCTTGCCCAGCATTATGTGGAATTGCGCAGCAACCAGCTTGGCGCGCGCATCGGCAACCATATGGGTCGGGTTTCGACGCTGCTGACGGCAGACATGCTGGATAGCCAAAAGGACACCGGCAGGCGGCTGTTGTCGACCCTGCTTGCCGATCCGGCTGTAACTTGCGTCGGGATATTTTCCGAAAACGGCGAGATCAGTGATTTGCAGCAACCACGCCGGCTCGGCTGCGAAATCATGCGTCCGGAGGATATGGTGAGGACCACAATCCCGGCGGTGGTCGGGGGCGAGATCGCGGTAGGGTTCACCAAGGCAGAGATCCATGCACTCACGTCGGATGCATGGCGGTTTACACTCCTGACGACAGTGGTCGGGTTGCTCGCTGCAGGGAGCTTCGGATGGTATGCGTTCCGTTCATCTGTCGGGCAGCCGGTACGCGAACTCCTGGCTGCAGTAAAGGACACCGAGCAAGGCAAGTTTGTGCATGCGCCGGTTCGCAGCACCGATGAAATTGGAACATTGTGCTCTGCTTTCAACGTGATGCAGGACCGGCTTCAGGAAGAGCGCAATCGCACACTCAGCGTGCTCGAAGATTTGCGCAATGCTTATGACACTACACCGGCGCTCCTGTTTACCATGAGTGTCGACGGACTGGTGATGACAGCCAGCGAATACTGGATTGCCCAGACCGGCTATAACCGCAGCGAGGTTCTGGGAGCGCAGCTGGAGACGCTGCTTTGCCCCGAATCCAAGCATCCGTTTTCAAGCATGGTACTGGAAGAGCTGAGGAACAGGGGCAGTGCGCGCGACGTTCCGCTGCGCTTCTGGTACAAGGATGGTACGGAAGTGGAAGTTTTGTTGTCTGCCGTGCCTGACCGGCGGACCGATGCGGTCGGCAGCCATTTCGTCTGCATCATGAACGATGTATCGCAATTGCGCCGTACCGAAGAAAGCCTGAGGCGGCTGGCAGCAACGGATCCGCTGACCAAAATGCCAAACCGCAACGGCCTGACCCTGCATCTGGAAGGCATGGAAAAGGCGCTCGTCAAGAACCCTTCGGGATGGGCTGTGCTTTTCATCGACCTCGACAATTTCAAGACCATCAACGACACATTCGGCCATGCGGCCGGTGATACGATCCTGCTGGAAAGCGCAAGCAGAATTGCCGGTTTTGAAGGCGCGAACGGTTTTGCCGCCCGCATTGGTGGCGATGAGTTCGCCCTGATCCTGCAAAACCTCAAGAACCCACTGGAGGCTGAGAAGGTGGCGCGAGGCATCGTGCAGGCTGTGTCCCAGCCGGTAGACCTCAATGCCGGTACCGGCAAGATCGGCGCCAGTATCGGCATCGCCTATTGCGATGACGGCTCAATCAAGCCCTACCAGGCACTGTCCCTGTCGGACCAGGCGATGTATCTGGCCAAAAGTGAAGGCAAGAACCGGGTTTGCTTCTATGAGGAAAGCAGGGCTGCGGTGGTCCGTTCCCGCTCGGAGCAGGTGCAGATGCTGCATCATGCCATGGCGAACCACTGCTTCGAGGTTTTTCTCCAACCCGTGGTCAACATGATTACCGGCGAGCCATATGCCTTTGAAGCACTGCTTCGAACCGCACCGATGGATGGATTTACCGGTTCCATCGAAAACATGATCCGCACTGCAGAAGAAAGCGGCAACATGGAAATGCTGGGCGACTGGATCATGGATGCGGCAGCGAAGGTGTTCTGTGATGTGGTCAGGGATTGCGATGATCGTGACATGTTGTTGTCGATCAATCTTTCGCCACGCCAACTCGTACCCGGTTTCACCGGCAAGGTGGCGGGCCTCCTGTATTGCTATGGCGAACTGGAAGGCAGGCTTGTGTTCGAAATTACTGAAACTGCGGTGATGGAAAACTTCGAACCGGCAAGTCTCATCCTCGCGCAATTGCGCCAGATGGGGATCCTTATCGCGATTGATGATTTCGGCACGGGTCAATCTTCGCTGAGCTATATCACACATTTGCCAGCAGACATCATCAAGCTCGACCGAAGTTTCGTAATCCCGCACGAGCGCAATGCCACCGCCGCGGATTCGGAGATAACAATGCGTCGACAGGCTTATCTTATGAAGGCTGTCGCAGGACTTGCGTCCGAGCTGGACCTGCGCCTGGTGGCGGAAGGGATCGAACAGTCTGTGGTACGCGACCGGCTGTGCGAATATGGCATCAGTTTCGGCCAGGGCTATTTGTTCTCGCGGCCCTTGCCCGGGCATCGGGCCAAGGACTGGCTTCGCGGCACGATTGCTGCGAGGGAAGACAATTCGGACCTAAAAAGACGGCGCTTGGCCTGCGGCTAGCTGTTCCACCCCTTCAATGCGCTTGAACGGCGCCGCAAGCCGGCCTAAGGAAGCGTCGACTGGCGGTCGGTGGGGCAGGGCAATCCTTTTGCAATGCCCGCAAACAGCCAGCTCGGTCCCGACGAATAGTGATCGGCGTATTCGCTCCGGTCGTTTCATGGAAAGCACATGCCATGCCCGGAATTGCCGCTCTTTGCGTAGCCTATTTGCTGAGCCAGTTCTATCGCGCCTTTCTGGCGGTCATGGCACCGGTACTGACCACTGAACTTGGAATGACCACGGAACAGCTCGGAATGGCTTCCGGGGCGTGGTTTGTCAGTTTTGCGCTGGCACAGTTTCCGATCGGATACGGTCTTGACACTTTCGGACCCAGGCGGACGGCAGGGGCACTGCTTGGCTTGGCGGCCGGTGGAGGGGCTGCTGTCTTCGCCATGGCGTCGACACCAATTGAAATCATAATCGCCATGGCCCTGATTGGCGTTGGCTGCGCGCCGGTGCTGATGGGCGCATTTTTCCTGTTTGCCCGCAATTTCTCAGCAAAGGGGTTTGCGACCCTGGCATCGACCTTCATTGCAGTCGGCACGCTTGGAAACATCATGGGGTCAGCTCCGCTGGCAATTGCCATTGACCGGTACGGATGGCAGACGGTGGCCTGGTTCCTGTGCGTTGTCACAACATTGACCGCATTGGCAGTGCTGTTTCTGGTGCGCGATCCGGCGCGTGTGACCAGCGAGGGCGAGAACGGGACTGGCAGCTATCTGGCGCTGATGAAAATCCCGCAATTGTGGTCCATTTTCCCCCTTGTCCTGCTGGGCTATGGCGTCGCAGCAAGTGTTCGCGGATTGTGGGCTGGCCCAATCCTGCGCGATGTTTACGGCTACGGGGTTCCCGAGATCGGCACCGTCACCTTTTACATGGCGGTCGCACTCTCGATTGGCAGCCTCGTCTATGGCCCGATGGACAGGCTCCTGAATTCACGCAAGATTGTTGCACTGTCTGGAAATGCGGTGGTTCTCGCTTGTGCGGTCTGGCTCGCGACCGGACTACCGGCGTCCGTGACACAGACCAGCATCGTGTTTGTCGCCATCGGCTTTTTCGGAACCACCTATGCCGTGCTGATGGCGCATGGCAAGGCGTTCATCCCGCCCGAAATGACGGGCAGGGGTGTAACCCTCATGAACTTCTTCTCGATCGGCGGGGTTGGGCTGCTGCAATTGGCGAGCGGCAAGGTTGTCACCGAAAATACTGTTCCCGGTGACCCGCAGTCCGGCTATCAGGCGCTGTTCGTGATGTATGGCGCCAGTCTGGCGGTGGCGCTTGCCATCTATGTGTTTGCCCGCGATTCGAGACCATCGGAAGGGTGAAACCCCAATTCAATTGTCGAGCGTGCGGATCCAATCCCCGATCTGCGATGCGAGTTCGTCCGTGGTTGACGGGCTGAGAATGTCGCCAGCGATTACGTGCTGGTTGGGGTCGTCAGAATTCGTGACTTCCAACAGCTTCTTGTTCCCGCCCCATTCTGCGTATTTTTCCCGCGTCGGCCCCGGTTTGACCACCTTGTCATTGGGCGACAGGATGAAAAGGGCGGGAACCAGGGTGTCCTTCACGCTCTTTCCTGCGACCGACTGCATCAACGCAGCCATCGGGAAAACGGCGAGCGAGGGATAGGTCGTGGTCCACCATTTGCCGTGCTCCTCATTGCTCGGCTCAAATGAGCGGGTATCACCCATCACGGCAGGCAGGATATATTTGCCCCAGGGCATGTTGAGAAGGCCGAGCGAGGCGCCCTGCAATTCGTAATTGGGGGAGATCAGGACCATGGCTTTCACCTTGGCCATCATGCGTTCGTTGTCGATGCCCCATGTCGCCAGGGTGCCTCCCGTCGAGACACCGATGAGGACGATGCGCTCGCCGATTAGTTCGCCAATGGCAATGGCTTCCGCCAGATCATTGACCCAGTCGCCCATGCTTGCCTTTGCCATGGCATCGCCGCTTGAACCATGGCCAGCGAGCCGGGTGTAGAAGACATTGGCGCCGAATTGCTGTGCGACCTTTTCGGTGAGCGGACTGGATTCGCGGCGGGTCGCAGAAAATCCGTGAATATAAACGAAAGCCAACTTTGTCCGCTCGCGTTTCGCCGGATCAGCCCAGACGATTTCCTTTTCTGCGCCAGGGGTGATCCCCGAAATCTTTCCCTCGGATAGCCGGACATATGCATCAGGATCGGGCCCGATCGATGCAGGGTCAAAGGTGATCGTGTTCTGGATGGGCGGACGCGGACCCAATGCAATCGAAAGCATGATGATCAAGCAAATGGCAACCACGATGCTCAAGCGTCGCCTCACTTCCGGCTCCATCGAGGAAATGTTTTGAAATCCGAACATGAAGAATGCTCCGTCATGTGTCCATCATTGCAATGTCAATATTGGCACGGTTTACAACCATGCGCATGGCAAAACTCGACTGGATGCGTGAAACTCCCGGAAGGGTTGAAAGCCAGGTTTTGTATATCCTCTCATAGTGCTCCATGTCACGGGCATTTACGCGAATTAGATAATCGGATTCCCCGGACATCAAAAAGCAGGCGACGATGTAGGGGCAAGTCATGACTGCCTGCTCGAATTTGCGCAGATGGTCCTCCGATTGCGCCTTCAGCGTGATGTGAACCAGCGCCGTGATGGTCTGGTTCAGCGCCTTGTTGGAAATCACTGCCTGATAGCCCTCGATGACGCCCGCTTCTTCCAGCATTGCCAGCCTGCGAGAACAGGCGGATGGTGACAGCCCTACCTTGGCGGCGAGGTCAACATTGGGCATGCGGGCGTTGTCTTGCAATTGTTGCAGTATCGAACGATCAATCTTGTCGAGTTTCATCGTGCAACATTTCCTCAAGAAACCTTCAGATGACGCAAGAATGCACGAAAAGCCGGGGCAAGCAAGGCAAGCTTTGCAAGGACGTGCGATGGCATTTCAGCGATATTGCGCGACGAAGTGTGACGCAAGCGCCCGGAGGTTAACATGCGTGTCGGCTGTCCCAAGGAAATCAAGAACCACGAATACCGCGTCGGCCTGACACCAGGCTCGGTACGCGAATATGTTGCCCATGGCCACACGGTAATCATGGAAAGCGGGGCAGGTGCCGGTATCGGAGCAGATGACGGCATGTACCAGGCTGCGGGAGCCAAGATCGTTGGCACTGCGGCAGAAGTCTTTACCCAGTCCGACATGATCGTGAAGGTCAAGGAACCCCAGCCATCCGAATGGGCGCAACTGCGCGAAGGCCAGTTGCTCTACACCTACCTGCATCTGGCTCCCGATCCGGAACAGACCAAGGGGCTGCTCGCCTCGGGCGTTACGGCGGTAGCCTATGAAACCGTGACTGATGCGCGCGGCGGCCTGCCGCTGCTGGCGCCAATGTCGGAAGTTGCCGGCCGTCTGGCTATCCAGGCCGGTGCCACTGCACTGCAGAAGGCCAATGGCGGGCGCGGCGTGTTGCTGGGCGGCGTTCCTGGCGTCCTGCCGGGCAAGGTTGCCATTATCGGTGGCGGTGTTGTCGGCCTCAACGCGGCCAAGATGGCAGTCGGCCTTGGTGCCGATGTCACCATCATCGATCGCTCGATTCCGCGACTGCGCGAACTCGATGATATCTTCAACGGTCGGATCCACACCCGCTATTCAACCGTGGAAGCGCTTGAAGAAGAATGCTTCTCGGCAGACGTGGTTGTCGGTGCTGTTCTGATCCCGGGTGCCGCGGCACCAAAGCTTGTCAGCCGCGAAATGCTTTCCGGCATGAAGCGGGCCTCGGTTCTGGTGGATGTTGCCATCGACCAGGGTGGCTGCTTCGAAACCTCGAAGGCGACCACGCATTCCGATCCAACCTACGTTGTTGACGGCATCATTCATTATTGCGTGGCAAACATGCCAGGCGCGGTGCCGGTCACCTCGGCAAATGCGCTCAACAACGCGACGCTGCATTACGGCCTGATGCTGGCGAACAAGGGCCTCAGCGCAATTCTCGATGACCAGCATCTGCGCAATGGCCTCAATGTTCACAAGGGCAAGGTCACCAACCGTCCGGTTGCTGATGCACTTGGCTATGAGGCAGTCGAGCCACAGGCAGCCTTGAAAGTCGCCTGATCTTCATCGAAGGTCAGCAGTGGTGAAAATTGGCCGGAGGTCGCAAGACCTCCGGTTTTTGTTTGGAAATCATTCCCACGCAGTTACGGTTTCCTCGCTTTTGCCCACCGGCTCGAAACCGAGCTTCTGGTACAGCGGCAAGGCGGCGGGATGGTCGAGCGTGTTGGTGTGGACGGTGACCTTTGCCGGTTCATGTGACCAGGCCGCGTCGATTGCTGTGGCAAGAAACCATTTGCCAAAACCCATGCCAGTGAAGTCACTGCACAATCCGAAATATGCAAGCTCGACCTCTTCCGGCTTTCGTGAACAGTCGAGTTCGAAGAAGCCGGCCGGTGAGCCATTGGCGTATACGACCGAAATTTCGGTGGTCTTTGCATGGATGATTGCGGCGAGATCACTGTCGTTCATGACGCGCCGCAAGTACCAGTGATGCTGCTTGCCTACCTGCTCATAGAGATAGCGATAGAAGGCGACGGGCATGTTCTCGCTGCGCATGACGGCGAGGCGCGGGCGAGAGGGCATGGCTACACGGCGATGGGCCGGTGCCCGCATTTCCAGGTGGGTCACATGCGCGGTGAGGGTTTCGGGTTTTCTGCCTTTTTGCGCCATCACCTATTCCCGTACTGAAGTCTTGCCGGCAAGTGTGCCGTCGAGCCATTGCGCGAGTGGCGCGTCATCTGCCTGGCCCCATTCCGCCCACGACCCGTCATAAAGCGCGTGATCGGGATGGCCGATGCTTTCGAGTGCCAACGAGATCACGGCGGCAGTCACGCCGGAGCCGCAGGTGGTAATGGCCGGGCGATCCATGGCAAGAGAAACTGAATCAAGAATTTCGCGCAGCTCGTCGAGCGGCTTGAGTTTTCCGTCCGAGATGAGATCCGTGGCGGGGACCGGTTGGGAGCCTGGAATATGGCCGGAGCGCAGACCAGGTCGTGGCTCGGGTGCCGTGCCACAGAAGCGTGGAAACGGGCGTGCGTCGAAGACTTGTGCGTTCCCGGATTTGAGATTGGCACGCATGTCGCCAATTGATCGCACACGTGAAAGATCAGGCTTCGCGTTGAAAACAGCCGGAGCGGGCAAGGCAGGTTCGCCGGTTTCAACCGGGCGGCCCTCTGCCTTCCACCGGTCGAACCCGCCATCGAGGATGCGCACCGATTTCGCGCCCATGATGGTGAAGGTCCACCAGACCCTTGCGGCGGAAAACAGGCCAGGCCCGTCATAGACAACAATGCCGTTTTCCGCGGAAATGCCCATTGCTCCCACTGCTTCGGCAAAGGCTTCAGGTGAGGGAAGCATGTGCGGCAGCAGCGAGGACCTGTCGGAAACCCCGTCTATGTCGAACCGGACGGCACCGGGAATGCGTGCTTCGAGAAACTCCGCCCGGGCATCGCGGTTTTGTGCGGGCAAATACCACGAACCGTCGATCACGCGCAGGTTTGGTGAACCCAGCATTGCCTGCAATTCGTCTGCGGTGATGATGAGATGGCTGCGTTCGCTCATTTGTCACCGGCTTTCTGGCGGTCGTGCCAAACTTCGATCGACTTGTCGGGATAGGACTGGAAATGAACATGAGCCGGGCCTTCGGGCACCTCGATCCAACCGGCCTTGAATTCCAGCATGATGTGGGAATGTTCGCCCGGCTTCGGCAATGGCGTATCGATGGCGGAGGCAAATGGATGAACGAGGTCCGGCCACTTGTCGTGATAGACCCACAAGGCTGATCCGCATTTGCTGCAAAAACGGCGCTCCAGCGGGCTTTCAACCCCATCGACCACGGCATGGTAGACATTGATATTGTCTTCGCCCTCGACTTCGAGGCTGTCGGCCCATCCCATGATGTTGATGGCATAGCCGCCGCCACCGGCTGTCTTGCGGCAGATCGAGCAGTAGCAGCGTTGATATGGAATGGGAGTGTTGGATTCCAGCCGGAACCGAACCGCACCGCAATGGCAGGACCCTTCGAGTTTCATAGGCAGCCCTCAATCGTTGGGATATGCGCCGAAGCGGATGCGGAAGCGGCGGTTCTCGCGACCCTTTTTCTCGATCTTGCCGATGTGAACATCGCCGACTTCGGCGGTTTCGCTGACATGGGTGCCGCCGCAGGGCTGGCTGTCAATCGAGGCGTTTTCACCGATAGCAACCAGACGGATCCGACCGGCGCCGCTTGGCGGGCGAACATTCTTGGATTTCACGATGCCCGGATTGGCGTCAAGCTCGGCCTCGCTGATCCATTGCGTCCAGACAGGGTGATTGGCATTGATGATTTCCATCATCATGGCGGAGACATCTTCCTTGGTGATGCCAGCTTCGGGCAGGTCGAGATCAACCCGGCTTTCATCTTCGGTGATATTGGCAGAAGTGATCGGGTAGGGGCACACTACCGACAGCACATGGCAGGCAGTGTGCATGCGCATCAGCTTGTAGCGCCGCTCCCAGTCGATATGGCCCACCAATTTTTCGCCGACCTCGGGAACCGGCTGGCCGGGATCCGGCACCAGGATGATTTCCTGCTTGGTCTCGCCGGTTACAGTCGCTGCAATCTTGATGATGGAGCCATCAGCGCGTTCCAGATGTCCGGTGTCGCCGGGCTGGCCGCCGCTGGTTGCGTAGAAATTGGTTTCATCAAGGATAATGCCGCCGCGCTCATTGATGGCAAGGACAGTACCTTCGCATGCGGTGAGATATGCGTCGTCGAGAAATGCCAGTCTTGTTTCGAAGGCCATGTTCACGCCTCCACGAATGGAATGGCGATTTTTGACTTGCGCTCCAGCCATTCCGGCACCGGCAGCTCTTTGGAGCGCAGGAAGTCGGGATTGAACAATTTCGACTGGTAGCGTGTGCCGTAGTCACAAAGAATGGTCACGATGGTTTTTCCCGGACCCATTTCCCTGGCAAGGCGTATGGCGCCTGCAATGTTGATACCGGACGAGCCGCCAAGGCACAGGCCTTCATGTTCGAGCAGGTCGAAAACTATCGGGATTGCTTCGCTGTCGGGGATGAGAAAGGCTGCGTCGGGCCGGAAGCCCTCGAGGTTGGCAGTGATGCGTCCCTGGCCAATGCCTTCGGTGATCGAACCTCCCTCGGATTTCAACTCTCCATTGGTGTAGAACGAATAAAGTGCTGCACCATACGGGTCGGCCAGGGCAATCGTGACATCCTTGTTGAAGCCCTTGAGTCCGGTGCCTACGCCTGCCAGCGTGCCACCAGTACCGACGGCCGATACGAAGCCGTCAATTTTTCCGCCAGTGTCCTGCCAGATTTCGGGCGCGGTTGTGCGAACATGACCTTCGCGATTGGCAGTATTGTCAAACTGGTTTGCCCATATCGCGCCATTAGGCTCGGTCTTGGCCAGTTGCTCGGCGATCCGGCCGGAAACCCTGATGTAATTGTTGGGGTTCTTGTAGGGGGCCGCCGGAACCTCGATCAATGCTGCGCCCAGCAGGCGAAGCATGTCCTTCTTTTCCTGGCTCTGGGTCTCTGGAATGACGATCACGGTGCGAAAGCCGAGCGCGTTGGCGACGACCGTCAGGCCTATGCCGGTATTTCCGGCAGTTCCCTCGACAACGACACCACCAGGCTTCAACAATCCCTTTTTGACGGCATCCTGGATAATGAAAAGCCCGGCGCGGTCCTTGACGGATTGGCCCGGATTCATGAATTCCGCCTTGCCCAGAATGGTGCAACCTGTGAGTTCCGACGCCTTTTTCAGTTTGATAAGTGGCGTGTTGCCAATGGCTTCGAGGGTGGACTGGCGGATCATCATCTTCCTTTCGGCTGCTTTGAAACTGCTGACTTGTTGGAATTCTGCCGGTCACCGTAAACAGGGGGCATGCAGCCAGCAAGCCAAGACATGCTGCCATTTGAGGCATTGAAACATCATTTGTTCCAATTGGGGATGGCTTTTGGCAAGTTTTGTAGATTGAGCATTGATTCTTGTCACCCTGCATCCCAGACAGGCTGAGAACGGTTTTTTCACATGGCGCGTGATCTGCTCGACACATTCGGGCGTAAAGGGTGTGCAAAATGTTGCGGACGACCTTCGAGGGTCATCGATCAAGGCGGTTTTTTGAATGAGTGGCAGTTCGATTTCAGCAAAAAGTGCGGAGACGCTGGATATCTTGCTGGCCCATTACAGCGCCGGAATCCTGCCACGGCCTGTGCATGCCATGATTGGCGCGCATATTGAAATGCGGCCCGAAAGCGGCGCGCTGGTCTCTGGCATGGAAATGTTGTCGGGAGACGCGCTTTCAACCATGCCACCGGCGCCGCTGAATGACGACCGTGACATGCTTGAGCGCATCTTCAACAGCAAAGCGGCGCAGGCCACGCCCGTTGGAAAAAGGCGCCGCAACAGCGATTTGATGCCAAGCGCATTGCAGGATTTCACCGGTTTTACCGTCGATACCATCCCTTGGCGCAGCAAACTGCCGGGTTTCAAGGAAGTGGCATTTGGTGAAATTGACGGTTGCGACGCCAGATTGTTCTGGATCCGGCCGGGCAGGGCAATTCCTGAGCACACGCATTCAGGTTCTGAGCTGACACTGGTGATTGATGGCGGGTTTTTTGACAATGATGGCCACTATGTGCGCGGCGACATCGCTGCTGCGGACGAAACAGTGGATCACCGTCCGGTGGCTGATGACGATGCGCCATGCATCTGTTTTGCCATCACTACTGCGCCATTGAAACTGACCGGTTCTTTCCGACAACTTTTTTCCGACGTATTCGGTCGGTAGAAAAACTTGCGGTCGCGCAGGGCCTCAGCCTCGCGGCCTTAGTCTGAGGTAACCGGAAGGGGCGCCCGAAAGGTCGTCCCTTCCACCATTTGGGGCGCTGTTTCTCATGCCTTTCCTGATGGCTGGAGGTTCAATGGCACTATTCAACGCATCCCCGTCGAAAGGTGCGGCCTGGATAACCGGTACCAGTGCCGGACTGGGAGAGGCGCTTGCCTGCGAACTGGCCGGTGAAGGCTATACCGTCTACGCCAGTGCGCGCTCGGCGGACAAGCTGGAAACGCTTGCGGCCGAACATGCCAGGAAGTCCGCTGCAGGGCGGATCGTGGCTTTGCCGCTGGATGTTACCGACCGGCAGGCTTGTGAAGTTGCCGTCGAGCGGATCATCAGGGAAAGCGGCAGGCTGGCATTGGCGGTTTTCAATGCCGGCACTTTTTATCCGATGCGGGCATTCAAGATGGATGCCGGTACTTTCGACAAGACAATGGAGATCAATTTCTTCGGAGTTATCAATGGCTTGGTTCCTGCAGTCCTGGCAATGAAACAAGCGGGACAGGGCCAGATCGTAGTCGTTTCATCTTCTGCCGGTTATGGTGGCCTGCCGAAAAGTGCCGCCTATGGCGCGTCGAAGGCTGCGCTGATCAACATGGCATCGAGCCTTAAATTCGACCTTGATGCGATGAATATCCGCATTCAGGTCTGCACGCCCGGTTTCATTGATACGCCCCTGACGAAAAAGAACGATTTTCCGATGCCCTACCTGATGCCGGTGGACAAGGCGGCAAAGGCATTTTCCGAAGGCATACGCGGGCAGGGCTTTGATATTACTTTTCCCAAGCGATTCACCTGGCAATTGAAGGCGCTCAACCTGCTTCCATACCGGCTGTATTTCTGGCTGGTCGGCATGACAACAGGGTCGTCAAAGCGGCGGCGTTGACGCATCCCGGCACAGGCAGCAATCAGGTCGGAGGGCGGGTCAACTTCCGGGATCAGGAACGGGTGAAGAAGACCTGGCGAACATCGATGTTGCCGGTCCTGAAGCCTGCCTCGCAGTAATGCAGGTAGAATTCCCACATCCGCCTGAACCTCTCGTCAAAGCCGAGCGTGCGAATATCTTCCCATTTCTCGATGAAACTGTGCCGCCATTCGGCCAGCGTCCTGGCATAGTCGAGCGGGAAAACGCGCTCGGCCACCTGCGTCAGGCCAGCGCGCTTGCCCAGTTGCAGCAATTTCGAAGGCGGGGGAAGCATTCCCCCCGGGAAGATGTAGCGCTGGATAAAGTCTGGCCGGCGGCGATACTGCTCGAAATGCCGCTCGGCAATAGTGATGATCTGCAGACCAGCGCGGCCACCGTTTTTCAGGCAGTCGCTGACGCGTTCGAAATAGGTTGGCCAATATTTCTCGCCAACCGCCTCGAACATCTCGATGGAAGCGACCGCATCGTATTGGCCCTTCTCGTCGCGGTAGTCCTGAAACCGGATATCGACCTTCTCGGTCAGGCCTTCGCGGAAAATGCGCTCGCGGGCAAAATCAAACTGCTCTCGGCTGATGGTGAGACCTGTAACCTTGCAGCCGACATGTTTGGCAGCATATTCGGCAAATCCCCCCCAACCGCACCCGATTTCAAGCACGCTGTGGCCTTCACGCATTCCGGCGCGCTCGGCAAGAGAGCGGTATTTGGATTCCTGCGCCTGGGTGAGGGAGGATTCGCTCTTTTCATAAATCGCAGACGAATAGGTCATGCTCGGATCGAGCCAGCGGCTGTAGAAGGCATTGCCAAGGTCATAATGGGCAGCGATGTTTCGGCGCGAACCATCCGGTGTATTTTCATTCCACCAGTGGCGCACCGTCTCGACAAGGTTGTTGAACCAGTTCGGCGAGGTAAGGTCCTGCCCGACTTCATCGTTGAGGCCGAACAGGGACAGCAGCGCCGTTACGTCCGGGCTGTCCCAGTCGCCGTCCATGTAGCTCTCGGCAGCGCCAATCGTACCGCCAAGCAGCGTGCGCCTGGGCATGCGCCAGTTGTGCAGGATCAGTTCAGCAGATGGTCCATCAAGCGGGGCGTCGAAATGGAATGCGCGGCCGTCTGGCAGGCGCAGGGTCAGCGCGCCAAGCTTGAGACGGACAAGTGTCTGCACCACAAACCGAACATTGAAGGGAAGGCCGCGCAATGCAAGAGCCAGGTTTTCGTGGGTCACCGTCACCGGCTCGCTGCCGCCTTGCGCTGCATTCGTGGATTGCGGAGCTTTTGCCAACATCTGCAATTGCCTCCCCTGGCATTCGAACGTCATTCGCCCGCTGCCAGCTGTCTGTTCGCCATGGTATTCGCCGTCGACGGCGAGGGATAGCTTACTGGCGTGGGCGCAGGCGGACGGCTGACCAGTTTGAGCCCCTTCAGCCAGAGCCTTAACGCCTCGTAATGTATCCCCAGGATAGTTTTCCACGTAATGCCTGCAGTTTTCAAGACCACCGCACTGAGCGACTTTGTTGTAAGTGGTTCTTGCCTGCCGAAGAAACAAGCTGAAAGGACCGGTCCTGATGTGCCTGTTTCCAGAATGCGCAGGGCGACCGAACTGTCTGGCGGCGAGATGCGGAAATGATAGGTCATGTCCATTTCCATGAAGGGTGACACATAAAACCCTTTCGCCCGGCTTTGGCGAATTCCCGCCGGGCTGACATGGCCGGGGCGAACCGGCTCGACATAGGAATGACTTTCACCGAATGTGTTGTGGACCTGATAGACCAGCGCGGTAACGCTGCCAGCAGCGTCCTTGCAGAAATAGACTGACAGCGGATTGAAGGTATAGCCAAGCACCGTCGGGTAGCACAGCAGCGAAACGGAATGCGGCCTTGCCAGTCCCGCGGCCGCAATCAGCCCGTCAACCCAGTCACGCAGGGATGAGCCGTCCCGAGGGCCATGATGGCGCTCGTTGAAGGATACGAGATTGGCGTGATTGACCGAAAAAATGGCACTCTTGGCATTGGCCTCGGTCAACCGGTCAAGGTCGACCAGGATCGAAGTGATGGCATAGGAAAACCGGTGCGCAACAGGTTGCATGCGCGCATGCATTACCCTGCCGCCATATAGTGTCACCGGATCATTGGTCGTTGTCTTCACCATTCATGCCTATTCTGCCGCTTCGAGGAGCAGGGTCGAGAGCTTTTGTGGTCCAGTGCGCTCGGCAACGGTCCATGGTGCAGGCGATCCGAGCAGTCTTGCCGCTTCCAGACCGGAAGCAAGGCCATCCTCATGGAAACCATAGCGCGTCCAAGCCCCGGCAAACCATGTGTTGCGCTGACCCTGTATGTTTGCGAGCCGCTGCTGGGCTGCCAATGCCGGACCGTCAAACTGGGGATGTGAATAGTCAAACTGTTCGAAAGTGAGGTCCTCGCGCGGCGGTACAGGGGGATTGAGCGTGATGAAAATCGGATATGTCCGGTCAATGTTCTGCAACTGGTTCATCCAGTAAGTCACATTGATGTCGCGATGACCCTGGGAATCGCGGGTTCCGATATAGTTCCACGACGCCCAGGCATCGCGGCGTTTGGGCATCAGCGCCGGATCGCGGTGCAGATAGACCCTGTTCGGGCGGTATTGCACGGCGGAGAGTATCTCGCGCTCGACATCATCGGCATCACCCAGCATTTTCAAAGCCTGGTCGGAATGGGAGGCGATGACGACGGCATCAAATTCTCGTTCGACACCATGATCGTCCGTGATGAAAACCTTGTCGTTGCGGCGCAGGATCTGTTGCACGGGGGTGGAGAGCAAAATCTCGCCCTTGAAGTCGGCCAGCAGTTTGGAGACATATTGACGGCTGCCGCCGGAAACAGTGCGCCACCAGGGGCGCTGCATGTGGATCAGGCGATGGTTGTCGAGAAAGCGGATCAGGCTTTCAGCCGGGAATTCCAGCATCTTGGCAGCAGGTGTAGACCAGATCGCGGCAGTGAGCGGCACAATGTAGTCGTCGCGCAGGCGGCGGGAAAAACCGCGCCGGTTCATGTAATCGCCGAAAGTCAGACCGCAAAGGACACCGGCCTCGAGGTCCTGCTTCGCCTTTGAGTTGAATCGCAAAATGTCGCCCAGCATCAGCAGGAAGCCAGGCGAAACCATGTTGCGCTTTTGTGCAAACACCGATCTCAGGGTGCGCCCACACCATTCGAAGCGGCCGTCATTGAGCGAAACCGAGAAGCTCATTTCGGTGAGTTCGGTCTTGATGTCGAGCTGGTCGAACAACCGGGTCAGCAACGGATAATTGCCCTCGTTGTAGACAATGAAACCGGTATCGACTGAAATGGTCACACCGTCATGGTCGATGTCCACGGTCGCAGAGTGGCCGCCGGCGCGATTTCGCCGTTCATAAAGCGTAACCTGGTGTTGGCGGGATAGCGCCCAGGCAGCCGAGTTTCCTGATATGCCTGAGCCGACTACTGCAATTCTCATGGATCAGATGGCTTTCCTGAGTGTTTCAAATGCGCTGAGCGCCCGGCTGCGGGCCGTGTCATGATCAATGATGGGCAACGGATAGGTGCTGCCGAGGCGGATGCCGCTGGAGCGCAACACTTCCCTCGGTGCTTTCCAGGGGCAGTGCAGATGATTGTCGGGCAGGGCCGCAATTTCCGGCACCCATTTGCGGACATATTCGCCGGTCGGGTCAAACTTCCTTCCCTGCAGAACCGGGTTGAATATCCGGAAATAAGGGGCTGCATCAGCACCCGAACCGGCAACCCATTGCCAGTTAGCCGGATTGCTTGCCGGATCGCCATCCACCAATGTGTCCCAAAACCATTGCTCGCCGGTTTTCCAGTGCACCAGCAGGTGTTTGACCAGTAGCGAGGCAGCCACCATGCGCACCCTATTGTGCATGTAACCGGTATGCCAGAGTTCTCGCATTCCGGCGTCAACGATGGGGTAGCCGGTCATTCCGCGTTTCCAGGCATCGAGCTCGGGCGGGTCCTCCCGCCAGGGAAAGTCGTCAAAGCGGCTGGAGAAGTTTTGCCAGCCGATGTCAGGGTAGTTGACAAGGAGATGGTAGGAGAACTCGCGCCATCCGAGCTCCTTCAGGAATTTCCCCGTATCCCCCGGCTTGCTGCCAATTTCCGATTGCGCGGTTTTCGCCCGGTGCCAGACCTGATAAGGAGAAATCATGCCAAACCGCAAATATGGCGAAAGCCGGGAGACCTTGGTTTGTGCCGGGAAGTCGCGGCCATCAGCGTAACCATCGATGCCGCGTGAGAGAAAATCATCGAGCAGACCGGCAGCGCATGCTTCGCCATGCTGCCATGTCTGGCGCAATCCCGCGGCCCAATCCGGTTTCGTTGGCAGCAGGTCGAGTTTATCGAGTGGCAGGCTTTCCACGCCAGCTTGAGTGAAAGCTGGATTTTCGGGGGCGGGGAGTGGAAGCCGGGGCTCGCCGAGCTTTTCCAATGCGCGCCAGAATGGGGAATAGACCCGAAACGGGTCGCCCTTGCCGGTCCTTACCCTTGACGGCTCATGCAGCAGTGCTGCCAGAAAACTGTGCGGTTCAACACCCAGGTCGGGCAGGGATGCATTGAGCGCAGTATCCAGCCTCATTTCTCCAGGGCCATAGCGACGATTCCAAAATATCCGGTTCGAGCCCGATTTCATTGCCAGATCGCGCAGAACGGCCTGCGTGGACCCACGACGCAAGACCAGTTTGCCGCCGAGGGCTGCGATCGATGTCTCCAGTTGCAAAAGTGCGTGGTGGAGCATCCATTTCTGGGCGGCGCCGAACTTGCGCAGGCCTTCGGTTTCCTCGTCCAGGATGAAGATCGCCACTATTGGAGCGCCTGTCTCAGCCGCCTTGTAAAGGGCAGGGTTGTCGGCGATGCGAAGGTCTTCGCGGAACCACATTATTACCGGGTTTTGCCCTTTGTTCATTCAGCAATCAGCCTCACATCAAGCAATTGACTGGTTCCCGCTTTTTCGATCAGTGCCAGCCTTGGCGAGAATTCATCCCGCGGCAGTCAGCCTGCCCGATGTGTATTACGCCGGAATGTGTGGAGCGGATCACCGCAACAGCCAATTCGTTGTGAAGGGTCAGGCTGTTATCAGTTTGGGTCTCAGCGAGTTCTGCGCCAATTTTGCGTAGAATTCCTCAAGGCCCTCCGGCGCGATTGCGAGGCAGTCGCGAACCAGGGTCTCTATCTTTGCCGAAGAGGCATCCTGCAATGCTGCGAGACAGGCCTTGTGCCGGATGAGCAGTGTCTTCCAGTTTTCTGTTGCCGCAAGTTCCGGGCCGCCAACAAGGGCGAACAGCCTGACCGGCTTCGATTTGCCCTTGAGCGAAATTGCCCGTGATTCCAGGAGTGCGAAATCGGAGCAACGCTCGGCGGTCATTTCCGACATCAGCAGCGGCCAGCCGATTTCCTTGCAGGAGGATTCAATGCGGGCAGCGACGTTCACGGTATCTCCTACAACGGAATAGTCGAAACGGTTGGTCGATCCCATATTGCCGACACAACCTTCACCCGAGTTGATGCCGATGCCGATCATCACATCGCCAAGACCGGTTTCGGGGCTATGGAAACCGAAATGGTCGTCTGCATTGAGCTTTTTCACGATTGCCAGCATGTCGAGGGCAGCAAGGGCGGATTTGCGGGCATGGTCCTCGACGTCAAGCGGGGCGTTCCAGAATGCCATGATGGAATCGCCAATATATTTGTCGATTGCGCCTTCATGTGTCAGGATCGCCTCGGACAGGGGAGAAAGCAGCTTGTTGAGAAACGCGACGAGTTCTTCAGGTGCCAGTTTTTCAGAAATCGGCGTAAAGCCCCGGATATCCATGAACATCAGTGTCATGTCGCGAATTTCGCCGCCCAGTTTGAGCGCGTCGGGATTGTTCTCCAGCTTCTTCAACAGGTCCGGTGCCAGATAGCGCTGGAATGCCTGGCGCACGAAACGTTTTTCGCGTTCGGTCACGGCAAACAGCAGCAGGGTTGTGCCGAGGTAGACCAGAGCGGCAGTTGCCATGGGGTATACGGGATCAATCAACAAGCCGTACCGGGAAAATGCGAGCCAGCTGCCTCCCAGGATAGCGGTTGCCATGACAAATCCGAACACTGCTGAAAACATCACGCCTGCAAACGGCAGGATCATCACCACAAGCAGGCTTGTTGCGGCCATGATGCCGTTTTCAATCCCCAGCGCATTGTCCGGGCGCTCGAGGAACTGGCCGCTCAATATCTGGTCGGCGATTTGCGCATGCATGGAAACGCCGGGTACGAGATCACCGAGTGCGGTAATTCGCAAGTCGCGCAGTCCAACTGCAGAAGTGCCGACAAAGACTATGTTGCCTTCGATCCGGCTGCGAAGCTGAGACGCATCAGCCTCAAACAGAGTTCTTGCCGGAACCGTCAGGTCGGGCAGGGTGCGGGCATAGTAGATAAGCAGCGCGCCGTCGGCGGTAACAGGCACCTGCAATTGTCCGATGCGAAACGAGACCATGGCATTTCTGCCAGCTGCGATTTCCGTGCCTGCCGAAGTGGTCTTCAAATTGTATCCACGCTCGCCGAGCGCCACCCTTATTGCCTCGATTGAAATGGCGGGGAAGTTTTCACCGCCGCCATTGAGGAACATGGGCACCTTTCGGATCAGGTCATCTGTCTGTTCGGAAAGCGTGATCGATCCGTTTCCGGCGGCGGCCTGCTCGATGGCAGGCAGGTTCTTGACCGAACTGATGATGGGCGGGAGGATTTCGTCCAATGGCGCCTTGCCAATCAACGCAATTCCGGCTTTTTTCGCCGGAAGCCCCGCACGCGACTGCGTCTGGTTGAAGAACCCGGTTACCACGGGTGTTTCGGCAATCGCCCTGGCCAGAACCGCATCGCCGTCGGGAAACCCGGCGAGAATGCGTTCAGCCTCTGTCCTGTCAGCCGGGGTCATGTCGCCAAGGCGGGCTATCAGGCTGGCGGGACTGGTGGAATCGGGTTCGGAAAAGACGATATCGAAAACGACCACCGCCGCGCCCAGTTCGCGCAACCGGTCGACCATTTGCGCCATTCTGGTGCGCGGCCATGGCCATTGCCCGTATTGGGCAATTGCCTCCTCATCAATATCGATGATCCGAATCGGCTGACCAAGCGGTTGGCGAGGCTTGATGCGTTGGTAGGTGTCGAAGGTGAAGTTTCGAATCGCGGTCAGGAATGCCGGTTCGCTCTTGCGCCATACCCAGGCTCCGGTGATGAGGCTGAGCGAAAGTGCCACGACCAGAATGTTCGCAGGTTTAGTCAGAAATCGCCAGACACGCTTCATTCAAGGCCTTTTCACACGTTGGCGGCAATTGATTGCCACCGCAGGCAGTAACCGGGCGAAGGTAACACTGCAACATGTTGCCCAACAATCGCAAACAGTGCCGGTTTGATTCGACATACAAGAATCTGTTAGCTTGTCCGCAGTCAGTGGTTAATCTATTATTGATTCACAGGGCAAGTCAGGGTTGGCGTTACCACCCGCCGATCAATCTAATAATGTATGGAAGCGGGAGGCGGAGCACCGCCGTTATCTGCTCGCCTAAACAAGAGGCTTCGATGTCCCGTTTGGCTTTGCGTTGTATCACGTCAGTTCTGGCAGCCGTGCTGTCTGTCATGAGTGTTGGCTGCCTTGGTGTTGCCGTCGCTTCCGACCGGGTCGGCGAGGCAACCGTCGTCGAAAACTCCGTGACCGGTTCACGGTCCGGACGATTGAAGGTTTCTGATCCGGTTTACGGATCGGAGAAAATATCAGCGGACGCCGGCTCGCATGGCGAATTGCGGCTCAAGGATGATTCACTGGTGATCGTCGGCGAAAACTCGTCGATCGCGCTTGATGATTTTGTAGTCGATGACGGTGGCTTCAAGAAAGCTACAGTGAAGGTAGTGAATGGTGCTTTCCGTTTTATTACGGGAGACTCCCCGAAAAAGGCGTTCAAGGTGGTAACGCCTCTTTCCACGATTGGTGTTCGCGGTACCGTTTTTGATGTTTATGTGGATCAGGGTACTGGCGTCACAAGGGTTGTGCTGTTGCGCGGGGCACTCACGGTCTGCACTCAGGGTTCAGCCTGCCTGACGGCGGATCGCTCTTGCGATATTATCGAGGTCAGATCACGTAGCCAGATCGAGAAGTTGCCGTTCCTTCGCAGCGCACAACGCAGCAGGCAGCAGGAAAGTTCGGAATACAACCTCACTGAACAACAAACCCGCTTTGGTCAGAGATGGCGTGCGCCAACTGCTTCCTGCCATGCACGGGCTGCCCAGGAAGCCCTGGGAAATTTCGGGCGAAAGTCCAGTGGCAATAGTTCACAGGATGTGGTCGTCATTCCGGAGGTACACCAGTCCTATTGCTTCGCGCTTCCGTCGTCATGTGATTGAGCTGGATTTGGGCGCCCATTTGCTGCCACAAATGTCTGTTCCGTTGCAAGCAGGGGCATGCTGCGCGTTCATTTCTTACACGTTTCGGAATGTTTGCCGGATCGGTGAAATTGTTGGTGTGATTTGGTTTGGGGCCGATCTCACGAGGTAATAATGATTACGAAAATCGGTTGGCGGTTTTCAACGCAATCCCGGTCCCTCGTTTTTGCGATATTGATCGCATTGCCGGGTGGCGGCTTGCCAGATGGAGCGCTGGCCGCCGACCAGGTTGGACAGGCGGAAGTGATCGAGAATTCGGTCACGGGTGGTGATGCGCGCCGGATTGCGGTAGCTGATCCCGTATTCGCTGCCGAGCAGATTTCAGCAGATGCGCAATCACATGGCGAATTGAAGCTGAATGACGAATCGCTCGTCATAGTCGGTGAGAACTCTTCAGTATCACTTGATGACTTCGTCATCGAAGGTAACGGGTTCCAGTCAGCAACGCTGAAGGTGGTCAAGGGGGCGTTTCGTTTCATCACCGGCAATTCGCCCAAGAATGCCTTCAAGATCGAAACACCGCTTTCGACCATCGGCGTAAGGGGCACCGTGTTTGATGTTTATGTTGATGATGGTTCAGGCGCGACAAGAGTTGTTCTGTTGCACGGGGCCGTCAGGGTTTGCACGTTGGGGAGCGCGTGTATTGTGGCGGACAGGATTTGCGACATAGTCGAGGTCAAGTCACCTGACAGCATTGAAAAGGCCGGTTTCCTTCGTGGAGCCGGGCGAAGCCGTGCGCAGGAGAGGTCGCAATTCAGTTTGACCGAACAACAAAACCGGTTCCAGAAGCGGTTTCGGGCTGCAACGGCCACATGTGCCGCGCGTGCTGCGCAAGAGGCGACGGAAGGTAGATCAAACCGGAACAAGACCGGGAATGCATCCGGCGACTATTCCGTGCCTTCGATCAGCATTGATCCAAATTCGCCACCGAGTTCCAGTCCCACGACACCGCAGTAAGTTGGAACCAACTACAGGGAGTAGCTGTCTCCCTCGCGACCAACACCGCTGGTCGGGTGGATGGATTTGATAGCAGCTTCAATAATATCGATGTCGGCGTCGGTTCGAAACGGCATGTGGTGAATTGCCATGAAGCGGTCCGCCTTGGCCTTTGCGCGCAGGCGCATGCCTTCTTCCCAGGTCGAATGTCCGTAACCTACGAATTCCGGCAGTTCGACATCGGTCAGGCTGGCGTCATAGGCAAACATGTCGACGCCCTCGATGAGGCCCAGAATATTGGCGTCGGGCTTGCCGTTCACATGCTCGGTGTCGGTCACAAATGCAAAGGAGCGTCCATCGAAATCGACCCGGTATGCGGTTGCACCACCTGGATGGTTGAGCGGTGCCGTCCTGACGACAATACCATCACCAAGATCGATGGTCTGACCTTCGTTAACCTCGTGATAGGTCACACTGGCATTGAAAACGTCTGGACCGACCGGAAAATAGGGCCGGCGCATGAGTCCCTTGACGGCATCTTCCGTCGATCCGGCTCCGTCCACTTGTCCGAGCCAGACCCTGATTTCAAAATCCGGGGAGAACAAAGGCCCAAAGAACGGCAAACCCTCAACGTGGTCGTAATGGACATGGGTCAACATCAGGTCGATCTTGCGGATTTCACTCTGGTCCAGCATTTCGCTGCCGAGCTGGCGAATTCCGGTTCCAGCGTCGAACACAACCAGCCGGTTGCCGCACCGCAATTCAGCGCAGATTGTATTGCCTCCGGTTCGCCGAAACTGGTCGCCCGGAGAGGCGAGAGTGCCACGGACGCCGCGAAAGTTGACAGTGAATCGTTGGGTGCTACCAGGATGCGTCAATTCGTTTTTCCACGGCCGGTTCAGCCGGCCTTGCCGGTTTCAAGCTTGCGTCTGGCATCAGTCAGTTCAGCAGTTGTGCGTGAAAGGCGTTGCGCCAGTTCACGCATGACCTGAATGCCAAGCTTGGGGAAATCGGTCATCAATCCCAGGAAGTGTTCCTTCTTGATCTTGAGAACGACCAGTTCGTCATTTGCGCGAACGGTTGCTGTTCTTGGTACATCGCAAAGGATAGCGATTTCGCCGATCACGGCATTTTCCTTTGCCTGGGCGACCACGATTTCGCCTGCACCTGTCTCAACCACAATATCGGCAATACCCTTGACCACGACATAGGCGGCGTCGCCAACCTCGCCCTGGCGAAACACGTTTTGCCCTTTGCTGTAGGTCATGCGATCAGAGGCGAAGGCCAGCAGTTTCAGTTTGCCAGGGTCAATGGCGGCAAACAGCGGTATGCGCCTGAGCAGGTCAACTTCTTCCATCAATGTTGCCATGGCGAATTCCTCCTGCCAGCAGATATATGCACTGGTGGTGTCGATTTCATCTAGCAGTCACTCCCCACAACGTCATACTGCACCTGTCAATTCGCGATAATCTTCCGATGTTTCCAGCAATTTCGATGGTGGCGCATCGTCAACGAGCACCCCGTTCTTGAACAACAATACACGATCGAACATTTCCGATACCGAATGGTTCATTGGTGACCATATGATTCCGAACCGGTCGCCGTCACGGCCCTTGGCGCGCGCAATTACGGTTTCGATAATGGCGCGCTGGGCCCTTGTGTCGAGCGAATTGAGCGCCTGATTGACAATGAGGAAGTCTGGTTTCTTCAACAAGGCACGGGCGAGGTGGAGCTTCTGGCGCTGGGTCTCTGACAAACGCTTGCCACCCGATCCGATATTGAATTCGAGGCCGATGCGGAAAATGTCGTCGGTGAGTTCCATCTCGTCCAGCAAAGCACGGATGGCATCATTGACCCGCTCCGGCCCCTCTGCAACGCTGGCCGAAACACGTCCGAGCAACACATTGTCGATGACGCTTGCGGCCGGGTTGTACTTTTCGGGGTCGTAGAAGTTTACCGGCGGGTTTTCCAACCCCTCAAGGGTTTCGCGCAGCATTTGGCGAGCTTCCACGATGCGCTTCTTCATGTCGTCGTCGAGCAGGCCGAGGCGATTGCGTGTCTCGGTATAGGCAAATGGCAGTTTGAGGATCAGTTGCAGGTCGGCTTCCGTTACCTGGTCCATGGGGAGGGTGCCGATGCGGTTCATTGCTGCACGATAGGTCGGCAGCTCTTCAGCATCCATGTAGTTCAACTGGTCGAAGAAAGCGTTGTCTGCGGACAGGTCACCAAACAGTTCAACAGTGGTGCTGGCGACTTCCTTGCCCATTTCGAACAGCACTTTGACAAGGCCAGCCTCTGCAAGTACGCCGCGCACAATCTTGTTGGAGGGCAGGTTGGCCGGGTCATAGGCCGGCAGGCGCGAGGTTCCGAACAGCAGGTTTTCGCCCAGGGTTGCCTGGTTGTTGTATGCTTGTGGGTCAAACGGTTCGACGAATGCGTCGAAGCCGAGGTCGGGAAGCCGTTGACGGAAGGTGTGACGGGCGTCGATCAGTGCCTTGCAAAGTTCGGGATGGGCGTCGGGGTCAAGTGTCCCGCGCAGACCAAGAGAACGGATATCGCTTTCAAGATCCACATCGATAAGAACCTTGCGTATCTCGTTTTCCAGGCCTTGCATGTCTTTAACGCCGATGCGTTCAAGGTCGATCCAGTTTGCATCGTAATCAAGCTCGGAATTTCCCGCGCGCTGCGATTCCTGCATGAAGACGTCAAACTCGGCCTTCTCTTCGGCGCTGCGCTCGCGTTCGCCAACCGGCTGGTTTTTCAGGACATATGTCAGGGCATCAAAAATGCGCGATTGCGGGAAATAGGTGCCGCCATCGATATAGGCCAGCCGGCGCCCGGTAACATGTTCAGGCATTTCCGTGATCGGCTTGTCTGACAGATCAACCTTGCCCGAGGTGGGTTTGATGATCCTGGCCATGACTTCGGTCAGTTGCGTTGCGCCGCTGTTGACCGCGCCAATGACGGCGACGCGCTCGCCGAGTTCGATTGCTGCGGAAGCCCGCTCGATGAGCTTTGATCCGGTTTCATCGATCACCTGCAGGTTGGAAATATCGAAACCGCGCGAAAGTGGCGGGATCGGTCCGCTGGCGAGACCCTGCAATTCCGATGGCTGCAACTCGTCGGCGGCGAATTGTTCGACAATCTGGGAGTAGCGAGCGTCAACGGTCAGGCGCTGCTGGTCATAATCGATCAAACCGCGGATCGGGTCCGGCAGATCCTTGTAGGCTGCAATGACGGCGACGAGCTGTCCGATGTCCAGGGTGCCGCGAATGGCAAGATAACCGCCAGCTGCGTAAAACAGGAAGGCCAGGAACTGGATCAGCAGGTTGTTGATATATTTGACGGAGAATTTCCGCTGGTAGAGCTCGAAGCGGATAAAATACAGCCTGCCCAATATGCCTGAAACGTCCGCGCGTTCGAGGTTCGTGGTGTCGTTGACATGGGCGTCCTGGATGCCCTCAACGATTTCGCCAAGGCGGCCGGCAAGTTGCCTTGCCTCGATCTGGCGCTGTTTTCCCAGTGTTATCAGACGCCGGCGCAAGCGGGGAACAAGCCACGCCTGGAACAATACGACCACAAGGGTGACGAATCCCAGCGTCACATTCTGGATGAAGATGAAGGCGAGGCCGGTTATGGCCTGTCCGCCAAGGAAGAGCGGCTGGGTGAAGGCGTCGCCGATGAAGCCGCCCATGGGCTCGACTTCGTCCTTGATCATCGAGGAGATTTCGGAAGCCTTGGTGCGACGGAAACGGCTGAGCGGATAACGCATCACCCGGTCGAACAGGTCAAAGCGGAGGCGGCGCAGCAGGCGCTCTCCCATCCGGCCCTTGAAGGTGTTGATGTAGAGTTTGAACATGCCATTGGCGGCAACCAGACCCAGAAATGTAACCGAAAGCGCCATCAGGAAGGCGACACGATCGAGTTCAAAGCCCGGGAATATGACAATCGGGCCTCCGGTCATCCATTCTGGAATCGGCAAATAGGTCGTCAGGAAAAATGCCGTGTCGTCCGGGTTTTCAAATCCACGACCCTGAATTGGTCCGTTGACGATGCGTTTGGGCAGGTCAAGCGACAGAAAATAGGTCGGCATTGACAGGAGGATGACGACCAGCATCCAAAGCTGGTCACGCTTTGAATGCGTCCAGATATATTTCAGGAGATTTGGCTCAATCTGGTTCAATTCAATTCCCCCGGCAGTTGCCCGCCATATGCCCTGGGCAGGTTGGTCCTGCCACGATGAGTGCCCCTCATGATCAGTGCCCGACGATAGCAGGCTTGGCGCGTCGCGAAAGCCCCCGAAAACATCCTCACCCTGCTTTTTTGTTTTCTGACACGGGAGTCTTGTTGAAGCGTGACGCAATCCGGCTTCCAAAACCCGTACCAGATTGCCAGCGGCCCAGAGGCGGTGCCGTATTGGCTGCTGTTCCCCCCAACGCGTTGGCGACGGGTTCCAGATCGGTAATGGCGACAACATCAATTGGTGCGGTGATGTTGTGAACGTGGATGCTGGAACCTTCCCCGATTTCCGGAATGAGCTTCACGCCAGCCAGTTCCATGGTCGCGGCCGATATCACGATGCGGGCGGAAAGCTCCTTCGTCGCGGCTTCCAGGCGCGCTGCCACATTAACGGTGTCGCCGATGGCAGTCAGGCGCGATGGAGTGGTCTGGTCTGAAGTGCGCCCGATACGGCCGATCACGGCGTCACCGGTGTGTATGCCGATGCCGACCCGCAAGGGCTCTGAAAGATGTTGTGTCAGTATGTTGCTGGCATGTTCGGTTGCACGTTGTGCAGCCAGGGCAGCGCGGATGGCATCCCGGCTCGCCTCCTGTGGTGTTGAAGCGAGGCCAAAAAGCGCCATCATCCCGTCACCCATGAACTTGTCGATATAGCCGTTATGCGCTTCGATCTCGGCGCCGACCTCACCGAAGAGGCTGTTGAGTATGAAAACAACATCATAGGGAAGACTCTTTTCGGAGATTCGCGAAAATCCCCGGATGTCGAGAAACAGGACAGCTATTTCGCGCTCTACTCCCCAGCCCAACGGGTCGACATTGCGCGGAGCCGCAATCCGGGTGCGGGACTGGATCAATGGGCGCACATCGACATCGCCGCGGACCCGGCACTGGCAGGCAAGGCGAACTCCGGGATCAGCGTTCAGCCGTGACAGCAGGAGTTTTTCCGCATCAGTCGGGGCAGTGCAGTTCTCAAGGCCCTCAACGATCAGCGTGCGGCATGTGGAACAGCGCGCGCGTCCGCCGCAGACGGACATGTGCGGAATGCCGGAAGCCCTGCTGATTTCGAGGATGGAATTACCAGGTGCAGTCATGATGGTGGTGCCGTCACCATATGTAACGCGAACCCTGGTAGAAAACCGTTGCGCCAGCCAGCGCAATGCCATCACGAAAGCAGCCAACGCGATTGATGCCAGTGCAATGGTCTGGACAAACCACTCCAGCGTGCCAAGCGCGTCCAGTATCTGGCGGTTTGCCGCAATCTGCTCCGCCATCGCGGCGCTGGCTTCCGTTCCCGGAACCGCTTTGGCTGCAGCGGCAGCAATTGCGTCGAATTCGCGTCGCGCAGCAACGATCCAGCCGGTAAGCGCAAGGGTTGGAACCAGAACGGCAAAACCGGCGATAATCGGTATCCAGGCCGGATACCATGCGCGGATACGCAGCCAGAAGTGAATGCCCATTGCGGCATGAAGCCAGACCACGAGCAGCAGGAAACTCTGGCGCAGCCAGACATCCGGCCAAAGAAGCAGCAACTCGTTGCGGTAATCGACCTCAATGCCGAGAATACTGGAGCTGGCGCGCGTATAAACAATGTGGCTAAGCAGCATCCACGGGATCAGCAGGCCGAGGAGTATCTGCGTCCATTCCCACACCGGCAACCGCCAGGTACGCAATCCCGCAAATTTCCAAAGTCCGAGCAGGGAGTGGGTCAGGAGCGCGCCATATAGCACGATCTGGCCGGGAAGGGTGCCCCAGACATCCTCGTTGTAGTGCAGGAATGTCTCCATCGCCTCGAGTGAAATGTGGCCGAGCGCATGGTTGATGTAATGCAGTGTCACATAAAAGAGGAGGATAAGCCCGCTCCAAAGGCGGACGCGCTGGATCAGCGGTCCCTTGCCTGTGGAGCGCATCTTGTCGATGTTGTGTGGTTTCATTTCGTTGCTTCAGCCACCCTCACGCGCTGCCACCATCATTGTTGCGGCAGTTCACAACCCTTGTCGCATCATGGTGTTTAGCATGATGTGCATTTGCGCACAGCCTGTGAACGCATGAATCACCATGAACGTCATCGGACATGAGCGCCAATGGTCCGGACATTGAACTCATCTGTCCTGCTACCCAAATAAAGCCGACGAAATCATCCATTCCATTTTGCGGGAAGACTGACCATGTCGCATCAGGCGTTGACGAGACCGATTCGCGAGTGGTTGGTGGATCAGGCGCTGGATAATCCGGACATTGTGAAGATGTTCGAGACAATGTGCCAGCGTCTTGCCGCTGTCGGGGTGCCGATTACGCGTGCCCGGCTGATCTGGCAGACACTGCATCCGTTGTTCCGGGCTGAAACAGTGATCTGGGACAAGGGCAAGGAAGCGGTGCTGGAGCAATTCCTGCACCAGGACGATTCGACGTCAGCATGGGAAAACAGTCCGCTGCGTTATGTACTGCACAATGATGTGCAGGTTCTGCGCCGCGAATTGCAGGGGCCGAATGAAACGATCGATTTCCCAATCCTGCATGAGTTGAAGGCGCAGGGTTTTACCGATTACCTCGTCCTGGCGACGCGCATAGACCACGCCATCACCACGGGTGATCCCAACCTTACGGGAGCGCGCGGGATTATCGTTACCTGGGCAAGTGACCGCCCGAACGGATTTTCGAATGATGATCTCGACAGCTTGCAGCAAATCCAGCGCATATTTGCGCTGGCCTGCAAGACAGTGATCCAGTCACGGATTTCGGCGAACATTGCCACGACTTACCTGGGCAGACGTGCGGGAAGTAGCGTTTTAAAGGGCCAGATCAGGCGCGGCGATGGCATGCATACGCCGGCAGTTGTTTGGTTTTCCGATCTGAGGAATTCAACGGCCTATGCAGAGAGCATGCCCGCAGAAACCTATTTCTCGATGCTCAATGCCTATTTCGAAACGACTGCTGGTGCGCTCGTCAATCATGGTGGAGAAGTTCTCGATTTCATCGGTGACGCGGTTTTGGGAATCTTCCCTTTCGACGATGAGAGTGGACTTGATGATGCGGCTTTCCGTGCCAACGCAGCCCTTGACGAAGCGCTGTTCCTGTCTCGCGAAAAGAACGTGGAGCGCGCAAATGCCGGGCAGGAGCAGTTCAAGTTTGGTGTCGGGCTCAATGTCGGCGATGTGAAATTCGGCAATATCGGCATTCCGCAACGGCTTTCGTTTTCGGTGATCGGACATACGGTCAACGAAGTTGCGCGGATCGAATCAATGACAAAACTGCTGCAACAGCCGGTACTCGCGGGGGGAGGTCTTGCCCGGCTCGACCAGAAGCGCTGGCGCTCCATAGGCGAGCACAAGCTCGAGGGCGTCCTCGACCCGGTCGAACTGTTTGCGTTCAATTGCGCTAACGCTGCGTGAAACCGAGACTGTGCGACGCTGCTTCAGGCATTCAAGAACCAGCGATACCCTGATCGGTATCCGGACAAGTGCATTGAGAGGAACTCCAGGTAGCCTGGTTTTCGCGATGTGGGTCGCGACTGCGGCCACGCTCAATTCTTCGGTATGGCAACTGGATGGCAACACGGATCACCCGGGAACCTGAGCCAAACCGGGAGCGGCACGGAGCCGGATTGCACTGTCAAATAGGATTGTAATGGCTCCCCGGGCCGGATTCGAACCAGCGACCAACCGGTTAACAGCCGGTTGCTCTACCACTGAGCTACCGGGGAACAGCTGCTCTGAGCGAGAGCGCCATATAGCAAAGCCGCGTTGACATTGCCAACCCGGTATTTGAAAAAAATTTCTGATGCCCGATTTTGTGCATTTGCCGAAGCTCGTTAGCCATTGCTGCCAAAACGTTGCCTATTCCCTTGACAGAATCCGGCCTGTGGCGGATATGGGGCGAAGGTGGCCTCGTGGCGGAGTGGTTACGCAGAGGACTGCAAATCCTTGCACCCCGGTTCGATTCCGGGCGAGGCCTCCAATCTTCAACAGATCACAGTATCAAATCACCGCGTTCGCAGATGGCCTTTCCAGGCAGGCTGGTGATCTTTTCCTGGTATTGCGTTGGCTGCAAAGCTTCGCTAGACCAATCGGGAAATTCCGGTTCGAACGCCCGCATCAGCGGCTCAGTGGGGACTAGCGCATGACGCTCGACTTCGACAACCAGCGCCAGCATATGGTCGATGGACAGATACGCACAAGCGATGTGACAAATATTGCTGTGTTGTCGGCGTTCCAGGAAGTGCCGCGCGAAGAATTCGTGACACCAGAACATCTGCCGCTGGCCTATCTCGACCACGAACTGCCGATTGCTCCCGGTCGCACAATCATGGCACCTGCGACGCTTGCCAAACTTGTTCAGGCTGCATCCGTTTCTTCCGGTGACATAGTGCTCGATATCGGCTGCGGTAGCGGATATTCGACCGCAATCCTGTCGCGGCTAGCCAATTCGGTTGTGGCAATCGAGGAAAATGTTGAGCTTGTGGCGAAAGCAGGCAAGACGCTGTCGGAGCTCGGTTTCGACAACGCAGTCATGATGGAAGCGAAACTGTCAGGGGGCTATGCCTCCGAAGGACCGTTTGACGTGATCTTCATCGGCGGCAGCGTGGACATGGTTCCGGAGAAAATCCTCGACCAGATAAAGGATGGTGGAAGGCTGGTTGCTGTGGTTGGACAGGGAAATGCCGGAGTAGCACGGTTGTGGACCCGCAATGGCTCCAGTGTCTCATCGCGACGGCTGTTCAATTGCGCGGTTGCGCCGATGCCAGGCTTTGCAAAAGCTCCTGAATTCCAGTTCTGACAGGTGAGCATCTGTTGCAGCAAAGCAACTTTCCACTGTTTCCTCCGGGGTGCGACACAAGATTAATTTGACCTGTGCCGGTCGCGGGGTAGGGTGGCTGGGTTAGCTGGCGCGGGTTCCCCAAGGGACCCAATTGGCCAGCGTTTTCGGTTGGCCGGTTCGGCTTTTCTGATTTTGTACATTGTACTGAGAAGGTTTCAGGGGCCGATGTTCATTCGTTTCAATACGGTCAAGCGTTTCCTCGCAGGAACGGCAACTGCGGCATTGCTGGCTGGCACCCCGGCGCTCGCGCGGGCTGAAACCATCATGGAAGCGCTGGCCCTGGCTTATGCCAACAACCCGACCATCAATGCGCAGCGTGCAGCAACGCGCGCGGTCGATGAAAACGTGCCGATTGCCAAATCCGGCATGCGTCCCACCATCAGCGGGTCTGCGGATGTGAGCAAAACATGGTCGGACGATTCTCTGCGTGGCGTCAGTCATCTGACACCAGGTGGGTTCGGCATCTCGATTTCCCAGGCGCTGTTCGACGGCTTCAAGACCCGCAACAATGTGGAAGCCGCACGCGCAGCAATCCAGGCAAGCCGCGAAACGCTGCGCAACACCGAACAAAATGTGCTCTTCGATGCGGCGAGTGCCTATCTGGATGTGATACGTGACCAGTCGATTGTCGGATTTCGTTCGCAATCACTGGAATTTCTCAACGAGCAGGTTCGCTCGGAGAAGGCCCGATTCCAGGTTGGTGAAAGCACTCGTACCGATGTTGCCCAGGCCCAGGCACGCCAGGCGGCTGCCGTGGCGCAACTGAATGCTGCCAAGGCGCAACTCCAGTCATCCATGGCCGTTTACCGACAGGTGATTGGAAAGGATCCGCAGAAGCTGCGCGGACCGGCGGGAGTGGGCAAGCTGGTTCCTGGCCAGTTGCAGCGCGCGCTCGATATTGCATTCGCAGAACATCCCGCGATCTTGGCGACCAAATATCTCGTCGACCAGGCGGACTGGAATGTCAAAAGCGCGGAAAGTGACCTGCTGCCACGCGTAACGCTCGATGGCTCGGCTTCACGGCGGTTCAATTCGACAGTTCATGGACAAATCACCGACAGTGCGCAGGTGACCGCGACGCTGAGGGTGCCGATCTATCAGGGTGGACGCGTTTCTGCGACCATCCGCCAGAACAAGGAGACGCTCGGCCAGCGCTGGATCGAAGTTGACCAGACAGTAGACAGCGTGCGCGCCGCAGTGGTTTCGGCCTATAGCCAGCTTGAAGCGGCGAAGGCCTCGGTCGTTGCCAATGAGGCACAGGTGCGTGCGGCGCAGCTGGCACTGCAAGGCGCGGTTGAAGAACGCAATGTTGGTCAGCTGACGACACTTGATGTCCTCAACACCCAGCAGGATGTCATCTCCGCACAGATCGCGCTGGCAAGCTCACAGCGCGACGTGATTGTAGCCGGCTATGCGCTGCTGTCTGCAATCGGCCGTCTCAACTCGGACCAGCTTCACCTGTCTGTGGCCAAATATGAGCCGGTGGAGCATTACGAGGCGGTCGTTGACAAATGGTATGGGCTGAGAACCCCGGACGGTCGCTGAACCTCAAGTCATCCTCTGGAGATAGATATTCGTCATGTGCTTGACGCGATGCTGTGCTCAGGCGCTTGAAGCGCCGGGAAACCGCACGATATTGGGTTGCTGTTCGCTGTCCAGCTTGAGCAGGCAGACCTGAACCGGCTTCTCGCGGCCAGGCAATACCCTGGTTCCGGCTGGAATGAAGCCCGCCTCACTGTCAGCCTGCTCGACAACGGCGCCCGAGACCAGCACAATTACATCATCCTGCGGGCGCATCATTTCCTTGCCCATGTTCTCAAGGCGCTGGGTAACGTTCACCGCGTCGCCGACCATTGTGTAGTTCTGGCGCTCTTCTCCACCGATATTGCCAACGACGACCTTGCCGGTGTGAATGCCGATGCGCAGGCGCAATGGCTTGCGGTCCCTTGCCCGCCGGGTAACATTTTCCTCGATGACGGACGCTGCGATCGCGCGTGCTGCCGCAAGAGCATGGGCAACATGGTCGGGGTCATTGAGCGGAGCACCCCAGAATGCCATCAGGCCGTCGCCCATGAACTTGTCCACCGTGCCGTGGGTGGCGTCGACATGCTCGCAAATGCGCGCAAAGTGCCGGTTCAAAAGTTCGGCAGTCTGGCTGGCATTCATGCGTTCGGATATCGTGGTGAAACCAGCAATGTCGGTGAACATGATCGTCACCTCGCGCTCGACCGGCCTGGTTGCTTCCGGGCCATAGCGAACGAGGCTCGAGACGATCTCGTGCGGGACATAGCGGCTGAATTCAATCATTGCCGTGGAAAGGCGGTTGAGGGCTTGTGCCTGTTCGTCAATTTCGGTGATGCGTGAACGTGGCAGGACGTCAATGTCGTGAAGCTTGAACGCAGAAAACTTGCCGGCAGTATCTGCAATCCTGGCCATGGGCCGCGAAATGCGCTTGCCGAGCAGAATTGCTGCAAGCACTGCAGCTGCCAGGCCGGCAAGGCCAGCCAGCATCGATTTCATGGCCCGCCGTATTTCGCTGCCGATATCTGTCTTGGAAAAATAGGCGCCCAACGTATAGGGATGGTCGGCATAGCCGGGTAGCTGGCGGGTGATGAAGACATAGCCGCCAAATCCGTCACCCGTTTCAAACACCTTTACTTCATGGCTGGAGGCGGCGGCGAATTCGTCGGATACCCGCGCATTCGGCAATTGATGCAGCACCTGGTCAGGGAATGCATTGAGTGGAATGGTGTTGCGATCACGAAAAAGGTCAGCCCTGCCGGAATGACCAACCACCTGGTTGTCCGAGGTCAGGACGAATACAGTGGTGTCGTTCTGTTTTCCCAGATCCGCCATGATCCGGTTCATTGAGGCCTGGTCGATCAGCACCACAACGTGGCCTTCGACCTTGCTGTCCCTGACCAGTGCTTGCGAAATATTGTGATAGCGCGCGCCGCTAATGGATACGGGAGGGCCCCAGAAAGCGCTGTCGAGGGCGGTTCCAGGGTGGAGCTGCAATTGGGAAAAGGTTTTTGTTCCGAGGAAACGGGTGCCTGCAGGAGTGATCTTGCCGTCAGCCGCCCGTATTTCGCCGATGCCCTCGCCATTGCCGTCGAAGATCAGGATACCCTCCACGACCGGCACTGCGCGGAGGAAGGCAGTCATTTGCCGCGAAATGGTGTCACGGTCGGTCACGTTGAATCTGCCATCGCTGAATTCAGTGGCAAATGTGGAAACAACACGCTCGGCCTGATCGGTTTCAACCTTGATCGAGCGCACCATGCCGTTGATCAGACTGATCGCGCGTTCGTTCAGCAGCGAATAGGTATTGGCAAAATTGGCCATCACCGAGATCGCAAGGACCGCGGCCACGGAAATGGCAACCAGACCGCCGAAGGAAAGGGCGAGCAACCAGCGCAACGACAGGCGCATTCTGGGTTTGTAATCCGGCTCCTGACGGTCAATGTTGTTCATGTCTTTGGTCTGGCTTTCGGATATTGGGCCGGTTGGGCAAAAAGGTCCGGCATATTCTGTCCCGATCCCGCTTCCATCCTTAGGCTGACAGGACAAGGATGCAAATTAACATGTGGTAATTGTCGGTGATTGCGTCCAGAGAGCATTGCGTCGCAGGCTGTTGGCAAGTGAGATGGCCACAGTTGTCGGCAATCTGCATTTTCGGTGATTTTCCCTTTGAAGGGAACCGCAGCAATGGTATAGAGCCCCGCGATTGTTGCCGTATTGCATCTGAACCAGGTGTGTGAACGGTCGCAGATGCGGGTATGGTGAAATTGGTAGACACGCCAGATTTAGGTTCTGGTGCCGAAAGGCGTGGGAGTTCAAGTCTCTCTACCCGCACCATGCCAGAAGAGAATCCAACCCATCCGGGACAGGCAATCCGCATACCGCCGCGGCGGTGTGCGTCCATTCCGGAAGGCAAGCGATAGGTAAGAGGATGCAGGTAACGGAAACGGCCAATGAAGGCCTGAAGCGCGAACTCAAGATCACGGTAGGCAAGGCTGACATGTCGAGCCGGCTTTCCGAGCGTCTGGAGCAGATCAAGGGCCAGGTAAAGCTCAACGGCTTTCGTCAGGGCAAGGTGCCGATGTCGCATCTTCGCAAGGTCTATGGCCGCCAGGCAATGGTCGAGATCGTCAATGAGATGATCAACAAGCAGAGCGGCGAGATACTGGTCAATCGTGGCGAGCGCGCTGCGCAACAGCCGGAAATTTCGATGACCGAAGATGAGAAGGAAGCAGAAGCCATCCTGAATGGCGAAGCGGATTTCGAATTTTCCATGGCATATGAAGTGATGCCCCAGATCACAGCGCCAGACCTGGAAGCGCTCGAACTGGAGCGCCCGCTGGCTGAAGTCACCGACAAGGAAGTCGATGAACAGGTCGGGCAGATCGCGGAAAACGCCCGTCCTTACGAGGAAAAGAAGGGCAAGGCTGCCGACAAGGACCGTGTCACCATGGACTATCTCGGCAAGGTCGACGGAGTTCCGTTTGACGGTGGTGCCGACGAAGACGCGACGCTGGTTCTGGGTTCAGGCCGGTTCATTCCCGGTTTCGAGGATCAGCTGGTCGGTACCAAGGCTGGTGACAGCAAGGTGGTGAAGGTGACGTTCCCGGCCGAGTATCAGGCGGCTCACCTTGCGGGCAAGGATGCCGAATTCGAAGTTACCGTGAAAAAGGTCGAGAAGCCGGGCAAGCTTGAAATCACCGACGAAGTAGCCAAGCAGCTTGGCGTTGAGAGCGCGGAAAAATTGCGTGAGGCCGTTCGCAACCAAATCGAAAGCCGGTTTGGTTCTTTCACCCGCGCGCGCGTCAAGCGCCAGGTTCTCGACAAGCTTGACGAGACGACCAAGATGGAACTGCCACAGAAGATGGTCGCACAGGAGTTCGACAATATCTGGGGGCAGGTAACGGGCGAACTTGAACGCGCCGGCAAGACATTTGCCGATGAGGAAACCACGGAAGAGGAAGCGCGCAGCGAATACCAGACGCTGGCGGAACGCCGCGTCCGCCTCGGACTGGTTCTTGCCCATATTGGCGAGGCAGCGAATATCCAGGTTACCGATGAGGAGCTGCAGGGTGCCGTTTATGACCAGGTCCGCCGCTATCCGGGCCAGGAGCAACAGGTGTTCGAATATTTCCGCCAGCATCCTGATGCAGTTGCCGGTCTGCGGGCACCACTCTACGAAGACAAGGTAATCGACCATATTGTTTCGAAAGCCAAGGTGACGGACAAGACCGTCAGCCAGGAAGAGCTGACCAAGGTCGAAGACGAAGAATAAGACAAACCAGGACTTTTCGGGACTTTCGCCAAGTCTTGAACCAAGAAAGCCCGGTCAGGAAACTGACCGGGCTTTCTTTTTCGGTTACCGCATGCAACCTGCCTGCCCCTAGCTGCCAAGCTTTCCAGCTGCATGGGCCAGCATGGTGTAGACCTTGCCGGTATCGGAGGTGAGGTAGGTCTGCGTCATGATGTTGTCGCGGTCATTCTTTGACACATCCTTGAGCAGTCTTTCGAAGTCGGCAATGTAACGGTCCACCGCATTGCGGAACTCGCGTTCACGCGCGTATTTGGTGCGGATTTCGTCAAAAGTCTGCTGTCCCTGGAGCGTGTAGAGGCGACGGGTGAAGACATTGCGTTCGCCACGCTGATAGCGGTCCCACAGTTCCACCGATGCTTCATGGTCGATGGCACGGGCAATATCCATGGAAAGCGAATTGAGGCTTTCCACGACATGAAGCGGCGAACGATTGTCGCCGCCTGGCTGGCTGCGGGCAGGCGCATAGGCCGGTTCCTGGCGCGCGGTCTTTTGCGGCGGTGCGCCGTAGTCATCGCGGTATTCCAGTGCCGCATCGTCGTCGCTGGAAGCGCGGCGCAAAAGATCGCTGACCCAGCCGGACTTGTCACCTGCTGCCGAACGCGGCTCGTTGCGTTCCGCCGGTCTTGCTACAGGGCGCGGTGCCAGCGGATCAAGCCGCAGTTCACTGCGTGTCTGCGCGAGCTCAGGTCTTGGCTGAGTGCGGATGTCGGGCGCCGGTGCACGCGCCGGTGCAGCCGCGGCTGCTGGAGCTGGTGCTGCCGGTTGCTGCGGACGAGGCGGCGTCGGCGTCGGCGGGGCAGCAATGAAAGCGGGGGCTGACGGGCGGCGAGGGGCGGCAGGATCCTGCGGACGGGAGTAGCCGCCGCGGGTTTGCACGGCAGCCGTGCTGTCCAGCGTCTTGCCGGATCGCGTGACGATCTCGGACAATTCCCGCAATGCCGACATCTGGTCCACGAGCACGCGGCGCATGGTGTCAGCAGATTGTGTCACTTCTTCCGGCAATTCCAGAATGCCGCGCTTCATCTGTGTGCGGGTATATTCGAGTTCCTGGTTGATCTCGGCAGTTGTCTGACGCATCGAGCCAGCAGTCTCGGCGAGGCGCTCCAGCGTCTGCTCGAAAGCAGAGCGGACCTCGTGATTGAGATTGGCACCGGCTGCGGTAGCCTTTTCCGTCATGTCGTTCATCAGGCCTGCGAGGGCGGCGGAGAAACCGTCCATGGATTTTTCAAGGTTCATCGTGCGGGCAGTAAGATCTGCTGCCAGCCGCTCTACCGGCTCGCGGCGGGTGTCGATGGCTTCGGCAAGCGACATTTGCGCCTTGGTCACCATTTCCGCTGCTTCGCGCAATTCCTTGCCCTGGTTTTCAAAGCGCAGCGCCATGGAGGAAATGTTCTGGACCAGGTATTCCGAGTTCTCGCTGACGGCGACTGCGGTGTGCTCGGCTACCTGACGTGCGTTTTCCGTATTGATCGCTGCGCGTTCGGCGGATTCGGCCAGCGTTGCGGCACCCTCGGTGATGTTCTTGTCGAGTTCGCGCAGGCTGACACCAGCACGCTGGATGTTTTCCTCAAGGCCGGAACTGGAAGCGCCAAGGCGGGCGATGAGGCCGCCGATTTCGGTTGAGAGCTGAACGCCGACCTGTTCGATCTGGCTGACAAGGGTCGATGTGCCCGAGCGCAATTGCTCAACAAACGGCATGCCCTCATCGGCAATGACGCTGGAGAGTTCGCGCATGCGTTCCGCGAGGGAGTCGGAAAACAGCCTGGTCTTGCTTTCGATAACCTGCTGCGCCTCGATGAGTTCTGCGCCGAGGGTCGAGTTGATCTCGCGGGCACGTTCGCTGAGCAGGGAGTTCAGTTCGGCAGCCTTGGTATCGATCTGCTGGCCCGTTAGCTCGATATGGTCGCCCAGTTGCGCCACCAACTCGCCGCGCTTCGCATCAAGATTGGTCAGCAGTTCGGTACTGCCCTTCGTGACATCAGCCAGGAACTCGTCACGTCCTGCACGGAAGGTGGCAAAAATGCCCTGGTTCTTCTCGTCAAACACAGTGGCAATGTGATCGGCGGCGCTGTCGAGAACCCCGGAAAGGCGGTTGGTGCGTTCGTCGAAATTGCCGAGGATGACAATGCCCTTGTCGTCGAGACGGGCGATTTCAGCCGTGATCTTGTGCATGCCGGTGAGCAGGTTGTTGCCCAGTGTGGCTGCGCCCTTGTCGAGGGACTTCGTGAGCGCAGTGCCGGTTTCGGCAATGGTAATTCCGATCAGTTCGGCCCGCTTGTCGAGTTCGGCAACAAGACTGCTGCTGCTGTCGTTCATGCGGTCCAGTTCCGAGACGATACGTTGCTGGCCTTCCGCCAGACTCTGTTGGATTGTCTGGGTACGCTGGTCAATCGCTGAAGTCAGGGAAGAGCCGGCAGAAGTTACCACAGCGCCCATGCGCTCTGCGCGCTTGTCGATTTCAGCAACAAGCCCGGTACTGCGGTTCTCCATCTGGTCGAGTTCGGCGACCAGGCGCTGCTGCCCCTCGGCGAGACTCTGCTGGATGGCCGCGGTGCGCTGATCCAGGGTGTTTGCCAGCGAATTGCCTGCTGCGTTTACGACCGCACCCATGCGTTCAGTCCGCTTGTCGATCTCCGCGACGAGGCCGGTGCTGCGGTTCTCCATCTTGTCAAGTTCGGCGACAAGGCGCTGTTGGCCTTCAGCAAGGTTGATACGAATGGATTCTGTATGTTCCTGCAGCATGTCCGACAACTTGCCGCCGGAATCCGAGACGACATCCCCCATCGCCACCGTGCGCTTGTTGATCTCGGCAATGATGCCTTCGCTGCGGTCATCGAACCTGGAAAGTTCGGACATGATCTGCATCCGGCCGGTGGCAATGCCGCTGGTCAGCGCAGCAACTCGCTCGTCCATCGCATTGACCATGCTGGTCTGCACTTCTTCCAGGGACAGTTTGGCTTCCAGTGCCTTTTGCGTAACCCCACTGAAGGCTTCGTCGATTGTGTCCGTGAGAACATTCTTGCCCGCCGAGAAAGCCTTGCCGACATCGAGTGCACGTTCCCGCAACGATTGGTCGAAGCGGGTTACATGGGTAAGCAATGCCTGTTCGACCTTGACGGTTGTTCCTTCGAGTTCGGCACTGCTTTGCCTGAGTTGCAGCGCAACCATGTCCATGTGGCCGGTGATGTTCTCACCGAAGCCCTCGAGCTTCTGATTGACGATAGTGCCAAGATTGTCGGCTTTTTCTGCAAGGAGCTTGTCGATGTTCTCGGCTTGCATGCCGAGAGCGCGAACAAGGGTGGCGCCACGGTTCCCAAAGTCGGCAGTCAATTTGCCGATCTTTTCCGAAACAAGGCCGTCAATGCGCTTGGCTGTGCCGTCCAGCAATTCCTGCTGCTGCGACAGGCGGTCGAAGGCGGAATGGATCTTGCCGTCAAGCACGGCTCCAAACCCGGTGAGCCGCTCATTGACACCCTGGTTGAACAGGTTCGAGCGTTCCGCCAGCACCCGGTCGAGCTCTTCGGTGCGCAAGGTTATGAGTTGTGCCAGTTCTGAACCGTTCATCTGCAGCATGGAAGCGAGACGGTTGGTTACATTCTCCAGGTTCTCGGTGACCACAGAGGCTTCATGGCTGAGGGATTCGACTATCCTGCCAGCCGAATTCTGGACCGAGAGCTCAATGCGGCCCGCTACCTGATCCACTTCCTGGCCAATGCCTTCGTGGGTTCCAGAAAGCGCCTGGCGCAGCATTTCGACGTGGCCTATGATTTCCGAGCGTTCGGCAGCGAGTTCGCTGACAAGTCCCTTGAGGCGGACTTCGGCGTCGGCATATGAGCGCTCGAGGCTGCCGACTTCGGAAGATACCAGGCTTTCCAGTTCGCCAGCACGCGCAAGGGCGCGCTCAACGCCATCGCCGATTGATGCCACCTCGCGGCGTACCGCGGTGCCGATGAGAGACACGGATTCAGTCGCTGTGACTTCCGGCTGGAGCAACCGGATTGCGGCCTCGGTCATGGTGCGGGTAGCAATCCGCATCTCATGCGAGCGGCGCAGCACTGTGGCAAGGGTCCAGACCAAAAAAAGCGGAATGAGTACAATGGCGCCAAGAATGGCCATCGAGGGCGACTTGAAGATGTCCGCGACGCTTGCAAGCGGTACAATGGTGCCGTTTGACGCGCCGACATAATAAAGCCCGGCGCAAACGCCAAGCCAGACAACGCTTGCCAGGAATGCATAGAGATAGGCCCTAGATGACGAGCGCTGCTGCAGGGCGTGAACGAGTTCGGAAATGCCGCTGCTGCGCTGGTCATTGGCAGCCATGAATTCGCGGAATAGTTCGCCCGCACCTGCAGGCCTTGGCCTGTTGCCGGTTAAGCCCGGGCGTGGTCCTGCAGCGTTTGCCGCCGCAACCGGCTCATCAATATCCAGACTGTCCAGTTGTGGCTCGAAGCTGTCGTCGAAATCAACTGCGTCTTGCAGGGCGTTTTCGCCACTTTGCTCGCGCAAATCGTTCGCTGCCTGGGAGAGCTTGAGTTCGAGTTCCTCGAAATCGGGATCGAACTCTACGTCACCTGTATCTGCTGCCAGATGAGCATCTTCTGAATGTCGCGTGTCGGCATCAAGAGTGTCGTCGAAGATGCCATGATTGAGCGCGTCCTCGACGGCCTGCATTGCAAGCTCGGACTCGATATCGCCCCTTTGGCTTTTTTTCGGTTCAGACGCCATACTCATTTCCCCGTACCGGAATTTTCCCGGCCTGACCTAGGTCAAGACAGAAAAACATTCCGAAAGACTTAGCACGCCGGAGCGAATTGCCGTGTTTGGTAACCGGAGAGTGAACAGATTTCTTTCTGCCACACCTGCTTCCGGCTGTTCCCGAGACCTGTCGATATGCGCCCAATGGGTCGAAGCCACCCCCCAATCCGCCCGGGAAAGCTTTCAATCGCCACAAGAAAAACACCTCGTACTTGTCGCAAGAGTACCGTAATGGCACAGTTGGTGCCTGCGAACAAGAAAACGGGCGGTTTCGAGTCCTATTTCTTAACAGATGGTTAACGTTCAAAAAGGCAAAACCAAGACGTTCAGTGTTTGAAAACCGGGTCGTGACACTGTCTTGCAAGAGGAGTTCGACCCGCTGGAAGCATCACATGCCGGGATGCCGCGACCAGGCATGGAACGGGCGAGCCAGTGCAGGGTGCAGCGAATGGAAGCCGACATGGATGCAGATGACAGAATTGTTGTGGATGGCGATGTTGAGGCGCAACAGGAAAGTGTCGGCAAACCGAGCGCCGCGCAGATGCGCTATCTGCGCCTGGGTTTGAACCAGGCCGGCGGGAAACTGCCGCTTTTCGACAGCGACGGACAGGAAATCAGTCCAAAAACAATACGCAGTTGTGTCGCGAAGGGCTGGGCTGAGCCGTGGTTTGACAATCCTGCAATGCCCAACTGGCTTGTGTGCAAACTGACAGATGCCGGTCGCAAGGCTGCTGAAAACAGTTAGGTTCCCAGATCGTGGCTAACCCACACGGCTGGCTTGTGTAGCGTTTAACGCAATATTTTCATCTCAATGTCATCATGGCTCCCAATTGGACAATCCGGGAGATTGTGATGCCGATGAATCTCAAAGCCGACGTATCGAGGGCATGCCGGGAAGCAGGCATGGGCAAGCCGGTCGATCTGGTACATTTGTCAACGCTGACAATGGGTGACCGCGAGCTCGAACAGCAGGTCCTGTCGATTTTCCTGTCGCAATCCGAGATATATGCAAAAAGCTGGAAAAATTCAGACGGCCATGAGGGGCGCAAGCGGGCAGCGCATTCCCTGAAAGGGGCTGCACGAGGCATCGGCGCGTGGGAACTGGCGGATCTGGCCGGCGAAGCCGAGTTGCCCGGCTATTCAGGATTTGACGCGGTGGAAAGGGAAATCGCGCGGGTGAACGACTATATACGTTCCCTGATCGTGCATTAGCCATGGCCGACAACAAGCGCAGGCTGGCATGAAGTGTCCACAACGCTCGTGACCTGAATATCCTTGACTTGAAAACCAAGTGCGCTAAACCCGCCCCTGATCTGAATACCGCGCTGTTTCCTGCACAACCTTTCCGGATTTTCCACGATGGCCAAGATTACCTACATCACGCATGACGGCAAAGAGCATGTCGTTGAAGCTGCAATCGGTACGACCGTCATGGAAAACGCGGTGAAGAATTCGGTTCCGGGAATTGAAGCCGAATGTGGTGGCGCCTGTGCTTGCGCGACCTGCCATGTCTATGTCGATGAGGCATGGAGCGACGCGGTTGGCGGTCCCGACGCCATGGAAGAGGACATGCTCGACTTTGCCTGGGAAGCCAAGCCGGTTTCACGGCTCTCATGCCAGATCAAGGTCAGCGACGCACTCGACGGCCTGATCGTGCGCGTGCCTGAGCGTCAGGCGTAATTCATCGCGAACCGCGATTATTGCTCTTCTGCAGGCTGGTTGATACCGGCGTGCCGGGTTTTCTCCACAAGTTCGGCTATTCGCGACTTCTCGCTTTCATCAAATTGCAGCTGTTCCTTTTCGTGTTCCGCCAACAGGCGGCGATAGGTCAACTGCGCCGCATCCCGCATTTCGCTGCAATTTCTCTCGGGTGGCAGCGCCATCAGTGTTTTCTCGGCATTGAGGGCGTGACGGTCGGCTATTGCGACATGGACTGACTCATGCAGCCGCGCATATTGTTCGAGATTGCTCCAGGCTTTGGAAAGATCGTGTTTCAGCGTTGTGGAACTGGCAAGACGGGGCAGGGTAACCCGAGCCTGAACTTTCACGCTTGCATTTTGCACCCGACACCCGCTGGGCGTGTCAGCGAAACGGAAATCGGGGATCATGCGAACAGTGGTCGCTGCGAGCGCCTTGCCAAATCCGCCGACTGTTGGGCCATGAACACCGATTTGCCGGTCAATCTCGGAAAAATTGCGGCCTGAAAGCGAATAATAGCCAACCGACAGCTGTGTTCGCTCGCCGACGGGAGAACAGGCTGTCAGACTGGTCAATACAGCCAGTGTGGAGACAGCCCGGTTTAGCGGCCCTGATTTTTGCATCCAACTGTTTCTCCGGTCGCATCTTCACTGGCAGAGCATGGTGGTCTTGGATAAAAGGCTAAGCAAAGCAGCGGCACCATCGCAAGCGGAGAAAATCATTGCACAAGGAATACGACCCTTTTGTGCCGCGGAGATGGCAGATCGGACACGGCAGGAGCCTTGAAACCGGGCCGCGCGCGTTGATCATGGGGGTTCTCAATGTAACACCGGATTCATTTTCCGATGGCGGACGGTTTGACCAGATCGACAAGGCGGTGGCGCAGGCCATTACCATGTTGGAAGCCGGAGCTGACATCATCGACATCGGCGGGGAATCCACGAAGCCTGGTGCGGAAGGCGTGGATGCGGTTACCGAACAATCCCGGGTACTTCCTGTGATCAGGGAACTGGCGCGGATCGAAGGCATGGTCTTGTCAGTTGATACCTACCGGGCATCCACTGCTGGACTTGCGATAGAAGCCGGAGCGCATATCGTCAACGATGTATGGGGCCTGCAGAAGGACCCCGAAATTGCCGGGGTCATAGCGGCAAGTGGTTCTGGAGCCGTCATCATGCATACCGGGCGCGAGCGCCAGCGCGACCGTGACGTGATAGCCGACCAGATTGCTTTCCTGAGCCGGTCGCTGCAAGTGGCAAGCGCGGCGAACATCGATCCGGCCGCGATCATCCTCGATCCCGGTTTCGGTTTTGCCAAGGACAATGACGAAAACCTTGAACTTCTGGCCAGTCTGGAGGCACTACATGTTCTGGGCTATCCGCTGCTCACAGGGACATCGCGCAAGCGATTCATAGGGCATGTGACGGGCAGGGACGGTGAAAACCGTGATATTGGTACATCGGCGACAAGTGTCGTCGCTCGAATGAAAGGCAGTGCCATCTTTCGCGTACATGATGTAACAACCAATCGCGATGCGTTGGCGATAGCCGACGCTGTGCTGGCGGCAGGCCGCAAAACCGGAGCAGGAAATTGAGCCAATACAGGATCGCGCTGAAAAATTGTGCGTTTTTCGCCCGCCATGGTGTTTACAACGAAGAAGAGGCGCTGGGGCAGCGGTTTTTTGTCGATGCCGACCTGCTGGTCAATGGCGGTGAGGCGCTTGCCAGTGATGATATCGAGGGGACAGTGGACTATGGCAAGGCCTTTATCCTGATCGAACAGATCGTGACGGGCAGGCGGCGTTACCTGATCGAGGCACTGGCGCTGGAAGTTGCAAAGGCTATTTGCGACGAGTTTGCGATGGTGCAAAGCGCTGAAATCACCATTCGCAAGCCGAATGCACCTGTGCCGGGCGTTCTCGATCATGTCGCTGTTACCGTGATGCATGAGCGGGACGCCGGGTGAGTGGGGCAGGGCGAAGAGCGTGGCTTGGTCTCGGCGGCAATATCGGAGACGTATCGGCTTCCATGAACGCCGCGCTCGACATGCTGGATACGCATCCCGGTATTGCAGTGAAAGCCGTGTCCGATCTTTATGAGACGCCTCCCTGGGGGGTAAGCGACCAACCGGCCTTTCTCAATGCCTGCGCCGAGATCAGCACAGTTCTTCCGCCCGAAGCATTGCTAGCAGCCTGTCTGGACGCTGAGCGTGACCTCAAGCGCGTGCGCAGCCTGCGCTGGGGACCGCGAACCATTGATGTCGACATTCTGGCCATGGACGATACAAACCTCCAAACGGAGGAACTCACCATCCCGCATCCCAGAATGCAGGACAGGGCATTTGTTCTGATACCGCTAGTTGATCTGGCGCCCGGACTTGAATTCGGTGGCAAATGCGCAGCGGATTGGCTGCAACTGGTGGACCAGACCGGCGTCAAGCGGGTGAAATCAGCGAGAGAATGGCGAAATTCGAGCAGCAAAAAGCCCGCTGAAAGCCGGTAAGCGGGCATTCAACGGGCTTTGGAATGCCAGGTTACGGCTATTTCTTGTTGACCGAACTGGTGACAACGCCATCCGTGGTCCCGACGCGGTCCAGCGTCATGCCGATGACAGGAATTAGGCGGTTTTGTACCCGAACCGAAATCGTGATGTTCAGCTTGTCATTGGATGTCAGGTTGGCGACCATCACGCCTCGCAGATCCTTGCGCTTGACGTCCACAACGACCTTGGAGCCTGAGAACCTGCCGCCGATCACGTCCATGCCTTCACCGGCTTCGCCGTCAAGGAACCGGCCGCTATAGCCACTGGCGGTCCTGATAAAGCTTGCGTTCATGGGCTGGTTAAAAACGCCAACACGGCAGGTGCCATCGATGTTCATGCCGTTTCGGGCGCTTGGCTCAAGACCATTGAAGTTGCAGGTGAATTTCGTTCCCTTGTATTTGCCGGCAACGATCTCACCGGGGCCCGACCACTTGCCTTGCACATCACGGTAGAATGAGGCTTCGCTGGCATTCGCTTCGGCCAATCCACCGGCAATGCCGACGGCGAATGCCGAAACCACGAATGCAATCGCAAAAAGACGTGCTGAAAACCCGAAACGCATGACGAAAAACCCTTGCTGACACGTGTCCGCAGTATTGTTGAAAATGGTTAATCAATCATTCGCGGCAAATTATCAAGTCACGTTTCCAGTCGTTTGGTATCGTGATTAATTTTGGACGTTTTCCGGCACCTTGCTGATCTCGCCGAATTTGACCAGTTCGCCAAGGAAATCGGAGATGCCGGGGCGTCTTGCCACCATGAATGGCAACGGACGGCAGACGTCTATGGCTGCAATGCCGATCCGGGCAGTCAGAAGCCCGTTCACCACGCCCTCGCCAAGGCGGGCCGAAAGGCGCGCTGCAAGTCCGTGGCCGACAAGCTGTTGCATCAACCCGTCACCAAGTGCGATGGCTCCCGTAGCGGCGAGGTGGGTCAACACATCCCGCGCCAGCCGCAAAAAGCCCAGTGTCCCCGGCCTGCCACCGTAAAGTTCGGAAAGACGACGGATGAGGCGCATGTTTTCGATCAGGACAAAGGCAAGATCGACGAGGGCGCGCGGGCTGACTGCAGTGACCACGGAAACGCGCTTGGCCGAATCCATCACCAGCCGCCGGGCCGTGGCGTCGAGTGGCAGGAGGATGTGACGCTCGCCAAGCTCGATCCGGTCACGGCCATCAAGGATTTCGTCGTGATGGCGGGCAAGCTCTGCGCGTCCCATTGCGGTCTCGGGGCGGGAAGAATAGAGCGTCTCGACATGGCGGATCACAGCTCTTGCTGCCTTGTCGTCATCCTGTGACCATGCGGACAATGCCTGTTCACGCAGCTTGTGGATGGCTGAAAGGCGCATTATTCCAGAAATTTCACGAATGGTGATGGCAAGTGCCGAGAGCACGACAAGGCCGGCTAGGGCTGCTGCTGCCCATCCGAGCCAGGTATTGCGCGCGAAGAGGTCGCGTACCAGCTGGTCGACGGCAAGGCCGACGGCGAGTGATACCAGTCCGCCAAGGGCTGCAACAAGCAATGTCGCCCATGAAAACCGGCGCTTGGCCGGAGCCGGAAGCGGTGGATCCATGGCTTCAATGGCGCCATTGACTGCGGTGTCAGGCAGGATTTCCAGCCTTGTCCCGCTCTCGTCATTCCTGGTGATGCTGCGCGGCTTGCGCGCAGCTGCGGGTTTCGACCGGTTTTCAGCCGGTTTTTCTACCGGCTGCAACAGGGATTCGATCCTGATTGCACGGGGCTTTCGTTTTTCACTACTCATGGATGGGGGTGCTCCGCAAAATCAGGAAAGCTTGTCTGCAAGCAGGAATTCAAGTGCGCGGTCGAGCCGGATGTGCGGCAATGACAGCCTGATGCCGCCATCGCCGGTTTCAAGCTGCGGCGGGCGAAACCGCAGAAACCGCAGGTCCGGCGCGTCTTCACCTGATTTCACGTTGAGGAAAACGGAAGGATTGTCGGGCAAGTCGCCGGGAAAGATCGCGGTTTCCGTATTGCCGTCAAAGGTTTGGTCATCAATGGTTTCGCCCTTCATCGGTGTTCCCATGATGACAGGCAGCTTTTCCTTGCCTTCATGCACGAAAGCCTCACGCGTTGCCCTGACCGCGGCGAGCGCCAATACCTCAACCCGCGCCCCTGAAAACCGGGCATGCCCGGCTGCCTTTTCGACAAGCCGGGAAAGCAGGGCTTCAAGCCGGTCATGGTTCTCGTGGTGGAGATGATCGGCCTTGGTGGCAGCAAACAGGATGCGGTCGATGCGCGGCCCGAAGAGGCTGGAAAGAATGCTGCTGCTTCCCGGCCTGAAACAGGAAAGGATGTCGCCAAGTGCGGTTTCGAGATCAGCAACGGCCTCAGGACCAGCATTGATCGCATTGAGTGCATCAACCAGCACGATCTGGCGGTCGAGGCGGGCGAAGTGCTCGCGGAAAAACGGCTTCACCACCACTGACTTGTAGGCCTCGTAGCGGTCGCGCATCATGGCGCCGAGACTGTCGCGGTCGAATTCCTGCTTTTGTCCTGAAGCCGCATTTGTGTCGAGCGGTGCGAAAGTCAGTGCAGGCGAGCCTTCCAGATCGCCAGGCATGAGGAAGCGACCGGGCGGCAGGGTCGAAAGCGCATTGGCGTCTTCCCGGCAGGCGCGCAGATAGGCGGTAAAAGCCCCAGCCATCTCCTGCACCTGGAGTTCGTCTGCCGGGGCAGCGGGATCCGCCTTGGAGAGCAGGGAATGCCAGCGCTCTGCCAGGAGCTTGCGATTGCCCATGCGGGAAAGCGCTATTGCCTGCGTGCTCCATTGCGAAAAACTCATTCCAAGCAGGGGAAGGTCCAACAGCCATTCGCCGGGATAATCGACAATGTCGATGTTCAGGCGTCCGGAGCCGAAAGTGCGGTTCCAGGCGCTTGCTGATTCATATTCAATGCTGAGGCGCAACTCTGCTACGGCGCGGGTGGAATTGGGCCATTCGCGCTTGTCGATGAGTGTCCTGACATGGTCCTCATACTGGAAGCGCGGCAAGTCCATCGAGGGCTGAGGCCTCAACGCTGCCGACTTGATGCGACCTGAACTGACGGGGGTGAACAGCGGCAACCGTCCGCCATGGATGATGTTGTGTACAAGCGCGGAAATGAACACTGTCTTTCCGGCGCGAGACAGGCCGGTAACCCCGAGCCTGATCGTTGGGGTGACAAGATTGCCTGCGAAATCCGCCAGGCTGTCGAATGCAATCAACGCATCATCTGCAAAAGTGGTAATTTTGGTCAATCTGGAATTCAAGCCCCGATGATAGCCGTTATGTCGGGCTTGCGCCCACCATGCATATGGTTATGCGAAATGCCATCCGCAAAGCACAGCATCAAATGCCTGCCTCAAAGTTCACGCGGAATGACGAAATCGACCAATATTGCACAATGCGGCTTCAATTTGTCCCAGCTGGGGATGTCGAGGTCGAACACCGCCAGGCCGCCCGTTGGATACTTGCTGGACAAGGATGCCAGTGCTTCCGGTTCGCCGTCCTTCACCAGGGACATGGAGAGCGTCTCGCAAGTCGGGTTGTGACCGACGATCATCAACGGATCCGTGCCGCCATGGCCGGAAAGGTAACCCATGTAGGTGGCGGCGTCGCCAGAATAGAGTTCGGGCTCGAAAGTGATGGTCGGGCGCTTGTCAAATCCGCTCTCGATGCCCGCAAGGGTAGCCCGGGTGCGTACGGCATCCGAACAATAGACATGGGAAGGCTGCCATTTCCTCTCGCGCATCATCGCCGCAATATTCGGCAAATCCGCTTCACCGCGGGCGTTGAGCTTGCGATCGATGTCCCGCTTGCCGGGCTCAGCCCATGAGGATTTCGCATGGCGAAGAAGATAAAGTCTCAGCATCGGCGCCCCGGTTTGCCTGCTTGTGTCATTCAAGGGGTAAACAACGCAACGGCAAAGGGCAAGGCACCGCGATTTCTTTTCGCATGGCTGCCATTGCCGGGACTGGACATCGCCGAGGCCAGCAGCCAAGAGTTTGCCTGTAATGAACAAGGAGTTGGAATGTCGGGCGCCGCAGAACACAGTCAGGATAAACCCGCTGCATTTTCAGCTGCAGGCCATGTTCGCGGTCACTATGCCAATACGGCCCCCGACCTTCCGTCATTCCCCTCATTGCGGGAAAACCTGGTGGCTGATGTCTGCATTGTTGGCGCGGGACTAGCCGGGCTGACATCTGCACTTGAGCTTGCGCGTGCTGGAAAGGATGTGGTGCTGCTTGAGGCTGAGCGTGTGGGATTTGGCGCGTCAGGAAGAAATGGCGGCTTCGTCTCGGCGAGTTTTGCCGAATCGATTTTCACAATCGAGGACAAACTGGGCCTTGATCATGCGAAGCAACTATACCGGTTGAGCACGGAAGGTGTCGGATATGTACGCAGCACCATCCGCGACAGCAAGCGTGCCGACATCATCGAAGGCCATGGCTGGCTGAAGATGATTCGCCATGGCGATGTCGCCGCTCTTGAAATACGGGCTGAAAGGCTGGCGCGAGACTATGGTGCCATGCAGACTTTCCTGTCCCGCGCACAGCTTGCCGCCCATGTTTCCAGTGAGCGCTACCATGGTGGGTTGCTGGACATGGGGCCATTCCACATCCATCCGCTGCGCTATTGCGGCCTTGTTGGTGAACTTGCCGTGGATGCCGGCGCCCGCATTCATGAGGGAACCCGGGTTGTGAAGGTTTCCAGGGACGGACCGCTTTGGGAAGTAAGGGCGTCGAAAGGCAGGGTGCGCTGCGGCAACGTCATTATTGCCACAAGTGCTTATGGTGGCCCGGTCAGGAGTATCAACCAGTCAATCCTGCCGGTCTCTACCTACGTGGTTACGGCAAGATCAGACAAACTCGATGAAGCCATCCGCTTTACCGGCTGTCTTGGGGATACCAGGCGCGCGGGCGACTATTACCGACTTGTCGGGAATGGCGGGGAGCGCAGGTTGCTGTGGGGCGGCAGGATAACAACTCGCCAGTCGGTGCCCGCCGACCTTGGTGAAAAGCTGCGACACGACATCATGAGTGTGTATCCGCAGCTCGATGACCTTGCCATCGAAACTGCCTGGGCCGGCTTGATGGGATATGCTGTACACAAGATGCCGCTGATCGGCCGGTTGCGCGATGGATTGTGGATGGCGACGGCGTTCGGCGGTCACGGCCTGAACACCACTGCCATGGGTGGCAAACTGGTCGCGTCGGCAATTGCCGGCGGCGATGATCGCTGGCGGCTGTTCGAGCCTTTCGGCCTGCAGTGGGGAGGGGGCCTGGCTGGGCGGGTTGCGACGCAGTTGGAATATTGGCGACTACAGATGCTCGACCGTATCGAGGAGCGGCGGGCCGAGCGATGATTGCGCACTTTCTCGCCAGCCTGTTCCCGAGGCAAGAAGCGGGATAGCGTCACTTACAGTCTTGAGACTTTCATCTACGGACGTTATAAGGCGCGCACTTCAACGGGTTAATGGAGTTGCAGGATGTCTCAGGCGCTGGAAATGGAATATGTACCGGGCGATGACGAGCCGTTCATGAGCACGCGCCAGCGCGAATATTTTCGTCGCAAGCTGGTGACCTGGAAACAGGAAATCCTGAAGGAATCACGCGACACACTCGACGGATTGCAGGAGCAGACCGACAAGTTGCCGGACATGGCAGACCGGGCATCTTCCGAGACCGACCGCTCGATCGAATTGCGTGCACGTGATCGCCAGCGCAAGCTGATCGGCAAGATTGACGCGGCATTGCGCAGGATAGAAGACGGTTCCTATGGCTATTGCGAGGAAACCGGCGAACCAATCAGCCTGAAACGGCTGGATGCGCGGCCCATCGCAACTCTGTCAATCGAGGCGCAGGAGCGGCATGAGCGTCGCGAGAAAGTCTATCGCGACGAATAAGGGATAAGGTCAGCCGTTGCGGAAACAAGAAAGGCGCCCGATGAGGCGCCTTTTTGGTGGATAATGTTACCTGTTTCCAGACCCTAGCGACCGACCGACAGCTCGTTGAGCAGTTTCTGCATTTCGTCTTCCATGTCGTTTTCAGCCGAGACCGGTTCTGGTGCAGCATCAATTGCCGGCGCATCCACACTGACATTGCCGGGCGTTGAAATGTGTTCATTCAGCATTTCATCAAAGTTTGGCTCGGGCTGTGGCTCGGGTACTGGCCTCCTGGTCGCGAATGTCGTTTGGGATACAGGTGCAGGTGCCGGATCGTTGCCAGCGATCACGGATTCCAGTTCCTGCTCCAGGTCGAGACCAACAGCTGCTGCAGGCTCCTCGACGATGTTGAAGTCCTCGACTTCGAAATCATCGAGAGACTGGATTTCCGGTTCCGGCTGTCGTTCTGGTTGTGGTTCTGGCGCTGGTTCCTGCCCGCCCAGCTTGCCGTTCAGCAGTGCTGATGCACGCCCCCTGATGCTTTCCCGCGCATTTTCACTGACGCCAGATGCAACGGAACTGGACGCAGCGACGGCCGCGGCGGCGGTCGCAACGGCCCGTTTTCCGGTCTCTGGCGCTGGCCTTGCGGGGTTTTCCCGCGTGCGTTGGTTGGCCGGAGTCTCGTCGGTCTCTGTCGTATCGACACGGGTAACCGGCTTAGCCTCCATGGTCGGTTGTGGTTGTACATGTGGTGCGTGATGGCGAACAATGTTCTGTTCGATCACAATGTCGCCAGGTCCGCCAATCATGAGCAGATGCTCGACATTGTCGCGTCGCACCAGAACCAGGCGGCGCTTGTCATCAACGATTGCCGCGTCGGTAACCGAAAGACGTGGTTGGCGGCTTCTTCCGCCGCGAAGCTGGTTGCCAGCGGTAATCTTGCGCCAGACCCAGAACAAAAGGACCAGTGCTACCGTCAAGCCGACAAAAAGCAGAACCAGGTTAAGCGCCTGGTTGCTTCCGCCGAATATCGAATTCAAAAATTCCATTACCTTACTCCTCGCCCCGAGGGGCGCTGTCAGAATTTTGTGTCTTCCAGCGCCAAGAGTCTTGCCAAGCCGGACCTTCAGGAATCAGCTCGATTACGTGTTTAGAGTTTGCACAAGCAGATTAACCATGCGTTAACTTGCCATCTACAGCAATTTTGTTGCCTAACAAATTGGGCGACAACAAGAACGCGCATTGGTTGAAGATTCGATAAAATCCCGTGAAAATACCGGCATGTGTGGTAAATGGGCCGAAATGGCTTGGTAAAAAAGGTTCCGGGCCTTTCCCGCCAACACGGAATATGATTCAAGTCGAAGATGACATCTGATGGCGGAATCAGCTTTTCGCGGTCATGCGGTACATATGCGCGGCAGTGCCATATAGGCGGGCAATACGGGCGAATGACTTGACCATGAATGGATTGGGCGTGAATGGACGGCAAGGATAAACCCGTAATTCCGATGGAACCACTCATCAATACACCCGGCAGGACGATGGGTATCGCCCGGCTGTTGGCGCTTGGCCTGGTGCTGGCGATCGTCGCCATGCTGATCTATGTGTGGGGCAAGGAAAGGCTGGGGGAACCGGCCATTCTCGGCGTTCTGGGAGGGCTAGCCGGGATCGGTGTTTTCTTCATGTTTTCGCTGGTGCTCGGATTTATCCAGTTGAGCGCATCTCGCCGCGCCGATGACTTTTCCAAGAATCTCGTTGATGGCATGGATTCCGGTGTTGTCGTCAACGACAGCGAAGGGCGGATCATCTATGCCAACCGCGCTTATGCAGAGATGATCGGCGCTGAAAACGAAAACGAGGCGGTGGGCATAGAAACACTGTTCTCACGGCGGGCTGAAGCTGCTGAAGTTGTCTATCGCATGACCAATGCGGTTCGTGCGGGGAGTGCGTCTGCGGAAGAGTTTCGTCTGCCCAGCGGTCTGAAGCGTGATGACCCTGGTGCTCGATGGTTCCGGTTGCGGGTGCGCCCGATGAAGCAGGACGGCTATTCCAAGCCGCTGACCGTCTGGCAGGTTTCCGATGTGACTTCGGACCGGCGACGTCAGGAAACCGCTTTCCAGGAATTACAGAATGCCATTCATTATCTCGATCATGCGCCGGCCGGGTTCTTTTCTGCGGAGTCGAATGGCGGGCTGGTTTATCTGAACGCGACGCTCGCCGATTGGCTGGGCATTGATCTTGCACGTTTCGAACCGGAGCGGATCAATGTCAGGGACATCGTGCTTGGCGAAGGCATGGCGATGCTTGATGCGGCACGCAGCGAAGCGGGAACCGGCAAGACTGCAGTCATCGATCTCGACATGGCCAAGAGCGACGGCACCAGCCTGCCGGTGCGTCTTTACCACCGCATGCCGGCAAATTCGGACGGTGCGCCCGGGGCCACGCGCACACTCGTCATCAACCGGATGCTGGGCGACGGTGGGGATGCCGCCCTTCGTGATTCCGAAGTGCGCTTCACTCGTTTCTTCAACAACACCCCGTTTGCGGTTACCTCACTTGATGCGAACGGTAATATCCGCCGCCCGAATGCGGCATTCCAAAAGCTGTTTGCAAAGCAAATTGCCGAAAAGCAGGGTGTTTCCAATCTCAAGTTCACGGACCTTGTCCCGGCAGGCGAAATGGAAGGGCTCATGGAAGCCTGGAATTCGGCGCTGGAGGGGCAGGGCACCATCAAGCCCGTGGACATGCCGATTGCCGGTGAAAAGGGGCGGTTTGGCCGGTATTTCTTCAACACTGCCATGGTCAGTGAGGTTGATGGGGGTGATGACAGCGACATTGAGCGCGTAATCCTCCAGGTCATGGAAACAACGGAGCAGCGTGCCCTTGAGGAGCAGTTCGCCCAGGGCCAGAAGATGCAGGCCGTCGGCCAGCTTGCGGGCGGCGTCGCGCATGACTTCAACAATGTATTGACGGCGATCATCGGCTTTTCCGATTTGTTGCTGGCCAATCACCGTCCGTCCGATCCGTCCTTCCAGGACATCATGAACATCAAGCAAAACGCAAATCGCGCAGCGAGCCTGGTGCGCCAGTTGCTGGCGTTTTCACGCAGGCAGACGCTGCGCCCGCAAGTCCTGCAAATGGGCGATGTTCTTTCCGACCTCCGCATGCTGCTTGACCGGCTGCTGGGAGAAACCGTTTCACTGAACGTGGTGCATGGACGCGATATCTGGCCGATCAAGGCCGACATCTCGCAATTCGAACAGGTGATCATCAATCTGGCTGTGAATGCTCGCGATGCGATGCCTGAAGGCGGCAAGCTGACGATCCGCACCCTGAATGTGCCCGCGGCAGAAGTGGCTGGATATGGCCACAAGGAAATGCCGGCTGCGGACTATATGCTGATAGAGGTTGAGGATGCCGGAACCGGCATGAGCGAAGAGGTGATGGAAAAGATTTTCGAACCCTTCTTCTCGACCAAGGATGTTGGCAAGGGAACGGGTCTCGGACTGTCGACCGTCTATGGCATCATCAAACAGACTGGCGGCTTCATTTATCCTTCCAGCGTATTGGGCGAGGGAACGACATTCCGGGTGTTCCTGCCGCGCCATGTGGCGAGCGAAGCGGATCTGGCGGAAGAGCAGGCGCTGGAAACTGCTGTCGCCGAGGCAAAGGCGAACGGCACCGCCGAGCCGCGCAAGGAGCGTGCAAAGGATCTCACCGGCTCGGCCACGCTGCTGCTGGTCGAGGACGAGGATGCCGTTCGCGCCTTTGCTTCCCGCGCGCTCGTTTCGCGTGGCTATGAAGTGCATGAGGCATCGAGCGGTATCGAGGCGCTGGAAATCATGGCAGAGGTCGGCGACACGATTGACGCCGTGGTGTCAGATGTGGTGATGCCGGAAATGGATGGCCCGACACTGTTTCGGGAACTGCGCAAGACACATCCGGATCTGAAGTTCATCTTCATGTCGGGCTATGCCGAGGAAGCCTTCGCAAAGAACCTTCCCGACAACCAGGACCAGAAATTTGGATTTCTACCGAAGCCGTTTACACTCAAGCAGTTGGCAACGACGGTTAAAGACATACTTGAGGAATGAGATTGTAATTTCAGCCGGGCGGGAGGCCCATCTTGAAAATCATTCGTCTCGAAACCTTTGCCAATGAGTTTGTCGGTTTTGTCCGTCTGACAGCGGAGGATGGATCGACTGGCTGGGGCCAGGTGTCTACCTACAATTCCGACATTACGGTACAGGTTCTGCACCGCCAGATTGCGCCCTGGGTACTCAATCGAGATACGGATGACCTGGAGGCGCTCGTCGTCGAGATTCCCGAACGCGAGCACAAATATCCAGGTTCTTATCTGCGGCGCGCCATGGCCGGCTTCGATACGGCCGTGTGGGATTGGCGCGGCAAACAGGCGGGAAAACCGGTCACAAGCCTGCTGGGCGGCAGTCCCGGACCGCTTCGCGCCTATGCCTCGTCGATGCGCCGCGATATCACGCCTGCCGATGAGGCGGAGCGACTGGTGCGTCTGCGCGACGAACAAGGATTTGATGCCTTCAAGTTCCGGGTTGCTTCCGAATGCGGCCATGACAAGGACGAATGGCCGGGTCGGACGGAGGAAATCATTCCTGTGATGCGTAAAGCATTGGGTGATACGGCCTCGCTGCTGGTTGACGCGAATTCCGGATTTTCCGCGCCGCGCGCCATTGAAGTTGGCCGCATGCTCGAAGCGCATGGCTATGAGCATTATGAAGAACCGTGTCCCTACTGGTTGATGGAAGAAACAAAGAAGGTGAGCGAGGCGCTCGACATTGCGGTGACAGGCGGTGAACAGGATTGCGATCTGCAGCACTGGAAGCGCATGATTGCCATGCATGCGGTGGATATCATCCAGCCTGATATCCTTTATCTCGGGGGAATGGTGCGCAGCATGCAGGTAGCGGCGATGGGTGATGCGGCGGGGTATGCCTGCACCCCGCATAGCGCCAATTTGTCGATGGTGACGCTGTTCACGATGCACATGCTGCGGGCGATCCCCAATGCCGGAAAATATCTGGAATTCTCGATCGAGGGGCCGGAATATTACCCCTGGCAGCAGGAACTGTTCGTGCAGTCGCCCTATGGGATCACCGACGGTAAGGCCACGGTCAGCGATGCGCCTGGCTGGGGTGTTGAAATCAATCCGGAATGGCTGGCCAAATCAGTCTACCAGGTGAGCGAGGCTGGCTGACAGATCGAGATTCTGTGGTTTCACCTTGGCTGCTTCTGCGACAATCCAATTGCGAAACAGCGGAGCGTGCGGATGGTTCGAACCGATTGACGGCGAGATCAGGTGGAATGCTTCGGCAATCGGCAATTCGAGGGCAAAGGGCGCAACCAGGCGGCCTGATGACAGTTCCTTCTGCACCATCGATGTTCGGCCGAGGGCAATACCAGCCCCTGTCGCAGCAACTTCAAATGCCAGCAGCGAAGTGTCAAAATGCAGGCCATGTCCTGCGTTGACATCAGTCACGCCAGCAAGCTTCAGCCAATTGGCCCAACCTTCTTCATAACCCATGACGTGCAGCAAAAGATGGCTGCCGACGTCGGCGGGTAGGCGAAGGGCGTTATCGCCATCGAGCAAACGGGGGCTGCATACCGGCGAAAGTGTCTCCCAACTCAGTTGATCGGAATTGAACCCCGGCCACTTGCCGGTGCCATAGCGAATGTCGAGGTCAAAATGCTCGCGGTCGAATTCCTCGTTCCATACGCTGGTGACAACCCGAACCATGACTCCGGGATGCTGCTCCAGGAAGCCTGGCAAACGGGGTGCAAGCCAGTTGACCGAAAAGCCGACGGCCGAGCGGATGGTGAGAATCTCCGAACGGCGATGTCCGAACACTTCCTCCGTGCCCGCGGCAAGCCGTGCGAATGCATCATTGACCTTTGGCAGATAGGCAGCGCCAACCTTGGTCAGCACCAGGCTGCGGGGCTTGCGATGGAACAGCGGCTCGCGCAAATATTGTTCGAGGAGCTTCACCTGTTTGCTGATCGCTGCCTGGGTAAGGTGAAGTTCCTCGGCAGCACTGGTGAAACTGAGAAAGCGGGCTGATGCTTCAAATGCACGCAACCAGGTCAATGGCGGCAGTTTTTGCTTTGTCATTATCAAGCCATAACACAAACAGGGTCATTGGCATTCCTTACTTCGCTTGTGCGCAGTGTTGCAAGGCCTCATATGCGGCGAAACCAACCGGAAATGGAAACCAGCATGTTTTCGATTTATCCATCAGCACGCCTACGGCCCTCCCCATTTTTCCAGTCAACGGTTGAGGAGGGGGTGACGAGTTTCACCACCTATAACCACATGCTGATGCCGACTGGTTACGGCAAGCCGGAGGAAGAATACTGGCGCATTCTCAATGGCGTATCGATGTGGGATGTGGCTTGCGAAAGACAGGTGCAGCTGAAGGGACGGGATGCCGCGCAACTGGCGCAGATCCTGTCGCCGCGCGATCTCACAAAATGCAAGGAAGGCCAGGGCAAATATGTGGCGCTCTGCAACCATGCGGGCACAATCATCAATGACACAATCCTGCTGAAACGCGATGAAAAGACCTGGTGGCTGTCGATTGCGGATTCCAACATTCTTTTCTGGGCGCGCGCCATTGCAGCCGAGCGCGGCCTTGATGTCGAGATCACCGAACCGGATGTGTCACCATTGGCTGTGCAGGGTCCGAAGGCGGAGGATGTGGTTGCCTCGATCTTTGGCGACCGGGTCAGGGCGCTGAAATATTTCTGGTTTCTGGAAACCGAGATCAATGGGATTCCGCTGGCGGTAGCGCGTTCGGGCTGGTCGAAGCAGGGCGGGTTCGAGCTCTACCTGATGGATGGTTCAAGGGGCGCGGAGCTCTGGAACATTGTGCGGGAAGCGGGCAAGCCGTTTGATATCGGACCAGGCAATCCCAATGCCTGCGAGCGGGTGGAAAGCGGATTGATCTCGTGGGGTGGCGACACGGATGACGAAACCAATCCGTTTGAGATCAGGATGGAAAAATACGTCGATCTCCATGTTCCGGATGACACAGTCGGGATTGCAGCGCTCAGGCGCATTCATGCCGAGGGGCCAAAGCGGCACCAGCTTGGCGTGGTACTTGACGATGACAAGCCGACCATTCCAGCGTTTCACTGGTTCGACATCCGCAAGGATGGTGTCAAGATCGGCTCGCAGACCAATATCATCTGGTCATACCGTATGAAGCGCAATATCGGTTTTGCCTTGGTATCGCGTTCAGCCAGGCCGGGCGACCAGGTCGAGGTGATCCGCAAAGGCAAGCCCACTTCAGGCACGCTTTGCGAACTTCCGTTCCTTTCCTGATGGGCACAATGACATGAACGTGACTGATACCATCACCGAAGCGCCGCGCCGCACGGAAGTGATCCGCCGCACGGACGTGTTGGTGGTTGGCTCTGGACCGGGTGGTCTAGCCGCGGCACTGGCTGCTGCGCGAGCCGGTGTTGAGGTTACGCTGATCGAGCGTTTCGGGTGTTTCGGTGGCAACATAACTGTTGTTGGCGTCGAGGGCTTTGCCTGGTACCGGCATGAGCAGACCGTCGAAGCGGGCGGCATAGGTCGCGAATTCGAGGAGCGTGCCAAGGAAATGGGTGCAGCAGTGCCCGAGTCCCAATCACTGTCCTACGAGCTCGACTCCGAGGGTTTCAAGCTGGTTGCAGATGCGCTGGTTGGCGAGGCGGGCATTCATCCCATGCTGCACCGGCAATTCGTTGCGCCGGTGATGGATGGCGATGCGATTGCCGGGGTGATCGTCGAATCGAAAGCCGGGCGCCATGCTGTTCTCGCCAAGCGTGTCATTGATGCCACCGGCGACGCAGACATTGCAACACGCGCTGGCGCGCCTGTATTCAAGACACCGGTCGAACACATGCAGGCGGCGTCTGTCATGTTCCACATGGCCGGTGTCGACAAGAAAGCCTTCATGGAAGGCGTGCGGGCTGATCCGCAGACCTATCGCGACTGGTCCACAGGGGAATGGGAAATCGAGACTTCCGGCAAGGAAGACAAGATGTTCTCGCCATTTCTCGGCAAGCCGTTTGCGCAGGCGATCCGTGATGGTGTCATTCCTGCCCATCTAAACACGATTTCAGGCACATGGGGGGCGGTGCATGACACCGGCGAGATGACCTACATGAACCTGATCCATCTTGCCGGATGTGACGGGACCGACCCCGACAGCATGACCCGCTTCGAGATCGAGGGGCGGCGCCAGTCGATGCTCGCCATTGAGGCTTTGCGGCGCTACACGCCGGGCTGCGAAGGCGCAAGGCTGCGCAATTTCGGCATGTCAATCGGTATTCGCGATACCCGCAAGATCGATGCGCAATACAATATCAGTGAAGCGGATGTGCGCTGTGAGGCGCGATTTGACGACAGTATCGGAATTTATCCCGAATTTATTGACGGTTATGGAGTGCTGATCCTGCCGGTCACGGGGCGCTACATGCACATACCGTACCGTTCAATGTTGCCGAAAAAGGTCGGGAACCTGCTCGTCGCAGGTCGTTCCATCGGTGGAGACCGGATTGCCCATGCTGCTACCCGCAACATGGCTTGCTGTGCGGTTGCCGGGCAAGGAGCGGGTATTGCAGCGGCAATTTCAGTGAAAAACAACTGCGCACTTGATGCTGTCGCGATAGCCGATGTTCACCGCGAACTCGACCGGCAGGGTGTGCGCTACCTGTAAACCAGCCCGATTTGCCTGATTTTTCAGCATTCCTTCGCCGGTGACATCGATAAAACTTACGCATCATAGCCTAAAGGCGCATTGAGATTGGTGCGGATTTCAAACAATTTGATATTACCTGCGGGACTCGGAGGAGGCTCGCCGGACAACTCTTGGAGGAACCCAATGTCGAAATTCATTTTGACGCGCCGTGGACTGATCAAGTCTGGTGCAGCTGTTGGCGCAGGTCTTGCGCTGCCGACCATCTTTACCTCGCGGGCTTCGGCCTTCACCAACGAACCAACCGGCTCGACCGTCAAGTTCGGCTTCAACGTACCGCAGACCGGCCCCTATGCAGAGGAAGGTCTCGACGAATTGCGCGCGCAGGAACTCGCCGTGCAGCATCTCAATGGCGAAGGTGACGGCGGAATGCTGCAGACCTTCTCGTCGAAGGTGCTCAAGGGCGATGGCCTGCTTGGCAAAAAGGTCGAATTCGTGACCGGCGACACGCAGACCAAGTCCGACGCGGCACGCGCTGCGGCGAAGTCCATGATCGAAAAGGACGGCGTCGTCATGATCAATGGCGGCTCGTCTTCCGGCGTTGCCGTTGCCGTACAGGGGCTTTGCCAGAAGCTGGCATCATCTTCATGGCCGGCCTGACGCACTCAAACGACACTACCGGCAAGGACCACCCAAGAAGAACGGCTTCCGTCACTTCTTCAACGCATACATGTCGGGCGCGGCCCTCGCGCCGGTTCTGGAAAGGCCTGGCAAAGACCGCCGCGCCTATCACCTGACCGCCGACTACACCTGGGGCTGGACACAGCAGGAGATCGATTGCGAAAGGCGACCAGAAGCCGTTGGCTGGGAAACAGTCAACAACGTGCTGACCCCGCTCGCGACCACGGACTTCTCGTCCTACATCGCTCCGGTCTGATCTGGGTGCTGACGTTCTGGTGCTGAACGAGTACGGCGGCAACATGGTCAACTCGCTGACCCAGGCAGTCCAGTTCGGTCTGCGCGACAAACAGGTCAACGGCAAGAACTTCGAAATCGTTGTTCCGCTTTATTCCGAACTGATGGCCGCGGGTGCGCAGGCGCCAACATCAAGGGCGTTTATGGTTCCGCCAGACTGTTGAACTGGCAACTGTCCGACGAAGGCACCAAGGCATTCGTCAAGTCGTTCGGCGAGAAGTATGGCCGTCCGCCATCAAACTCGGCGCATACCTGCTACGCCCAGGTCCTGCTCTATGCCGATGCCGTGGCACGTGCCGGTTCATTCAATCCGTGCGCCGTGGCAGAAGCTCTCGAAGGCTTCGAATTCGACGGTCTTGGCAATGGTCCGACGCTCTATCGTGGCGCCGATCACCAGTGCTTCAAGGACGTTCTGGTCATGAAGGGTCGTGACAATCCGACGACCGACTATGACACGCTCGAGATCGTTGAAATCACGCCTCGCGCCCAGGTGGAATATGCTCCTGACCATGCGATGTTCGGTGGTGCGGAAGCCAGCCTCGGTGAATGCAACGCCGGTTAATCCGGTCTTGCTGAAATTCTGGCCGCGTGCTTCTGTGCGCGGCCAGTTTGTGATTTTGTGCTCACGTTCTGCAGGCCGGATCACGACGACATATCAATAATGCGGGTAGGGGAAAATGGACGCCATTGTTCTGCAAATCCTGAACGGGCTCGACAAGGGCTCTGCCTTTGCCTTGATTGCGCTGGGGCTGACACTGATTTTCGGCACGCTGGGGGTTGTGAATTTCGCCCACGGTGCGCTTTTCATGATCGGGGCTTTTTGCGCGGTCACATTCCAGCGCATCCTGACACTGTCCTATGAAGTTCTGGACCCGACCCAAAAGGACTTTCTCGGCAACCCGCTCAAGGTCAAGACACCTTATATCGAGGGGCTGTTCGGCAAGGATTTCGGGGCTGCCATCATCGACTGGTCGGTGCCATTGTCACTGCTGTTTGCAATCCCGGTGATGATTGCCATCGGCTTTGCGATGGAACGCGGCCTGATCAAGCATTTCTACAAGCGGCCGCATGCCGACCAGATCCTGGTGACATTTGGCCTGGCGATAGTGCTCCAGGAGATCATCAAGTATTTCTTTGGTGCCAACCCGATCCAGAGCCCGGCACCTGCGATGTTTGGTGGTTCGCTCGATTTTGGTGTCATGCTGGGCTTTGATCCCAATGTCATCATCTATCCCTATTGGCGCATGGTGTATTTCCTGTTCGCAGCAGTCGTCATCGGCGGGGTGTTCTCCTTCCTGCAATTCACGACATTCGGCATGGTCGTTCGGGCGGGCATGGCAGACCGCGAAACTGTCGGGTTGCTCGGCATCAACATCGACAAGCGCTTCACCATCATGTTCGGTGTCGCAGCCGCAGTGGCGGGGCTGGCCGGCGTCATGTATGCGCCGATCAACGCGCCCAACTATCACATGGGCATGGACTTCCTGGTGCTGAGCTTCGTTGTTGTCGTTGTCGGTGGAATGGGCTCGCTGCCGGGTGCGGTTCTGGCCGGCTTCCTGCTCGGCATTCTCGAGAGCTTCGCGTCAATGAACGTTGTCAAGGACGTGCTGCCGGGAATTGACCAGATCATCATTTATCTTGTTGCAATCATCATCCTTCTGACCCGCCCGCGTGGTTTGATGGGTCGCAAAGGCGTGATGGAGGACTGACCGATGCTTGGATTGAGCAAAAAAGATACGACCTTCCTGTTGCTGGTCATTTTCCTGACCCTTGCGACACCCATCCTGTTGCAGCCGTTTCCAGAAACTTCAGGACTGGCGCAGTTCAATGCCGGCTATCCCGACCTGATGCAGCGCTTTGCAATCTTCGGAATTTTCGCAATTGGCTTCAACATCCTGTTTGGCCTGACCGGCTATCTGTCCTTCGGGCATGCAGCCTTTCTGGGGGTAGGATCCTACTCTGTGGTGTGGATGTACAAGCTGCTGGACTACAATGTCTTTCCGGGCCTGGTACTCGCGGTGATCATGTCGGGCCTGTTCGCGGCGTTCATCGGATTTATTTCGCTCCGGCGCTCCGGCATCTATTTCTCGATCCTTACGCTCGCATTCGCGCAGATGTCCTTCAACCTTGCCTATTCGGTGCTGACGCCGCTTACCAATGGTGAAACCGGATTGCAGGTCTATGGCAATGATCCGCAGATGTGGATGGGGGAGGGTTCGCCAACCAGCCCGCATTTTTTCGGGATCGTCATGAATGAAAGCGCCAAGCTCAAACTGGGCGGCTGGGAATTCACCTTCAACAACGGTTACTATTTCTGCGCCATCATCGCGATCATCGTGTTCTACCTGTCGCTGCGGATTTTCCGCTCACCTTTCGGACTGATGCTGAAGGCGATCAAGGCAAACCACAATCGCATGCGCTATACCGGCTTCAACACCAAACCATACCTGCTGACGGCCTTCATCATCTCGGGAATGTATGCAGGGCTTGCAGGCGGATTACTGGCAGCGATGGACCCGCTGGCTGGCGCTGAGCGCATGCAGTGGACGGCATCGGGCGAGGTGGTTCTGATGACCATTCTGGGTGGTGCGGGAACCCTGATGGGTCCGGTGCTTGGTGCCGGTTTCATCAAGTATTTCGAGAACATCTTCTCGAAGATCAACGACACGGTCCTGCATGGCTGGTTTGGTTGGATGCCTGACGGCATTGAAGACGGCCTGATCTTCATCAGCCACTTCTTCGTTGGCAAATCCTGGAGCCTTACCCTTGGACTGCTGTTCATGGCGGTAGTCATCTTCCTGCCGGGTGGCATTGTGGAAGGCCTGCAGCGGATTGGCCGCAGGCTTGGTGTTGGTACCGGTAATGCCGGTGCAGCCAAAACCGAAGCGGCGGAGTGATCCCATGGAGTCGATAGCAAACACAGTTCTTCACGTCGCAGATGTCTCGAAGAGCTTTGGCGGCCTCAAGGCACTGACGGATGTGGACCTCAAGGTTACCGAGGGCACGGTTCACGCGATCATCGGGCCAAACGGGGCGGGCAAGTCCACGCTGCTCAATGTGTGCATCGGTCGCATCCCACCCGACACGGGACATGTGATCTTCAATGGCGAAGTACTCGACCAACACAGCCCGCATGAAATCAACCAGCTCGGCGTGAGCCGCGTATTCCAGACGCCGGAAATCTTTGCCGAGCTGACACTGCTCGACAATGTGATGATCCCGGCTTTTGCGAAGCGCGACGGGTCGTTCAAGTTCAATGCACTGAGCTCAGTGTTTCGGCAGACCGACATTCGCGATGAAGCTGAGCACATCCTGCAGGATCTCGGCCTTATCGAGAAGGCGGGTGAACTGGCGGGAAGCCTGTCACGCGGTGACAAGCGGAGGCTGGAAATGGGCATGTGCCTGATCCAGAAGCCAAAGCTGCTGTTGCTCGATGAGCCGACAGCCGGCATGGCCAGGCACGACACCAATACCACCATTGATCTTCTCAAGCGCCTCAAGGAACGCGGGATGACCAAGGTCATCATCGAGCATGACATGCATGTCGTGTTTTCGCTGGCAGACCGGATCAGCGTTTTGGCACAGGGCAAGATCATCGCGGAAGGAACACCGGATGAGGTGCGCAACAATCCGAAGGTCAAGGAAGCCTATCTCGGGGAGGCGCACTGATGAGCGAGGCACAAGCAGCCATGACTGAAACGGCAGCGGTCGGGGAAATCGACAACTTCTTTTCGGTGAAGGACATTCACGCCTATTACGGCGAATCCTACATCGTGCAGGGCGTCAGCTTCAATGTTGCGAAGGGCGAGGTCCTGTCACTGCTCGGGCGCAACGGTGCGGGCAAGACATCGACGCTGCGCACACTGGCCCGGCTCGACAATCCGGAATTGCGGGGCGGCGAAATCTGGCTGGACGGCAAGCCACTCCATACGATGCGCGCGCATGAGGCGGCCGGTCTTGGCGTGCAGCTGGTTCCAGAGGACCGGCGCATCATTGCCGGGCTCACGGTGGAGGAGAACCTGATCCTGGCGCAGGTAGCCGAGCCGAAGGGCTGGGAGCTTGAGCGTATCTACGACCATTTCCCGCGGCTTGCAGAACGCCGGCAGCAGGAAGCAACGACGATGTCAGGCGGTGAACAGCAGATGCTCGCGGTTGCCCGTGCGCTTGCGCGGGACATCAAGATACTGTTCCTCGACGAACCCTATGAGGGGCTGGCTCCAGTCATCGTGCAGGAGATCGAGAAGATCGTAAAGCAGATCCGTGATATCGGCATCACCACGATCATTGTCGAACAGAATGCGGTTGCCGCGCTGAGGCTTTCCGACCGGGCGGTGATCATGGATACCGGCCAGATCGTGTTTTCCGGCAGCGCCAAGGAAGTCCTCGACAACGAAGACCTGCGCCACGAATATCTGGCGATCTGAACTTTTCCACACACGAAGGACAATCGGCGGATCATCATGGTCCGCCGTTTTGATTCAGGCGGTGAAAAGTGACTTGTAGCTGTCGCGCAGAACGTTCTTTTGCACCTTGCCCATGGTGTTGCGCGGCAGTTCAGGGATGATGAAAATCCGTTTTGGCTGTTTGAATCGCGCAAGCTTGTCGGCAATCGACTGCATCAATGTGTCAGGCGTGAGTTCCGCCCCCTTTTTCGCAACGACGGCTGCGACTACGGCTTCACCGAAATCGGGATGGGGAACTCCCACAACGGCGGATTCCTCAACGCCTTCCTGTTCGTCAAGCGCCAGTTCGATTTCCTTGGGATAGATATTGTAGCCACCGGAGATGATCAGGTCCTTGGCGCGGCCAACAATGGTGACATAGCCGTCAGCGTCGATGGTGGCGATATCGCCGGTGATGAAATAGCCGTCGGGGCGGAATTCCTCCGCGGTCTTTTCGGGCATGTTCCAGTATCCGGCAAAGACATTCGGCCCCTTGACCTCCAGTACCCCGATCTCGTCAGCACCAAGGATGGTTCCGGTTTCTGCGTCGGCAACGCGCACGGAAATGCCGGGCAGGGGGAAACCCACGGTGCCAGCCCGGCGTTCGCCATCATAGGGATTCGAAGTATTCATGTTGGTTTCGGTCATCCCGTAGCGTTCAAGGATGCGATGGCCGGTGCGGTTTTCGAATTCGACATGGGTTTCGGCAAGCAGCGGTGCCGAGCCGGAAATGAAAAGTCGCATGTGCGAGACCGCATCGCGGTTCAGCCTGTTGTCGGCGAGCAGCCTTGTGTAGAAGGTCGGAACGCCCATCATCGTGGTTGCGCGTGGCATGAATTTGAACATCGCATCCATGTCGAGGCCGGGCAGGAAGATCATCGAACCACCGGCCAGGAGCATGACATTGGTTGCGACGAACAGGCCATGGGTGTGAAAAATTGGCAATGCATGCAGCAGGACATCGGCAGCAGTGAAGCGCCAATAGTCGACGAGTGCCACGGAGTTCGACAGCAGATTGTCATGGGTCAGCATGGCGCCCTTGGAGCGGCCGGTGGTGCCAGAAGTGTAGAGAAACGCGGCGAGGTCGCTGCCTGCGCGAGGCACAGGAGCGAAGTTGGCCGTTTCACCGCCGGCAAGATCGGCAAAGCTGCCTGAACCATCTGCATTGAGACTCATCAACCGTGCGCCGGAGCGGTTTGCCACGGGCTCAAGTGCTGCCAAAGACGGACCGTCGCAAAGCAGCAATCCGGCACCCGCATCCGCAACGAAATACTCGACTTCGCTCGCAGTGTAGGCGGTATTGAGCGGCAGGAAAATGGCACCGGCCGCAACGCATGCAGCATAGACTGCCAGTGCTTCGGGCGACTTCTTCACCTGCACGGCCACGCGGTCGCCGGTATTGATGCCTGCACTGCGCAGCGCATTGGCATAGCGCGCTGCGAGCGCCAGAAATGCCGCATAGCTCAGTTGCGTGCCATCTGCAGCAATCAGGAATGTCTTTTCGCTGTCCAGATGCGGCGCGAACAAATGGTCGTAGAGCTTGTTGGTCATGGTGTCCTGCGTCACTCAGTTCTTGTTTATCGGATCGATGGGTCCGACGGGAAAGCCAACAGCGTCTTCAACGGCGCGCGCAACCTGGAGAAGTCTTGCCTCACCGCGCGGCGGGCCGATCAACTGGATGCCGACTGGCATTCCCGATGCGGTGAAGCCAACCGGCATGGCAATGGCGGGAAGTGCTGTCGTTGTTGCCAGAAACGAAAACCGTAGCCAGTCGACATAGTCCGGTACGGGAACACCGTCGACCGTCAGCGGATATTCGTCCTCAACCATTCCGGGTTCCAGGCCGGTGACAGGAATTGCAAGCACGTCATAGCCTTCGAGGAAGGTGCGCATTGCGTGATAGAGAACCGTGCGCTGGCGCAACGCATCATAAATGGCGGGTGTCTTGAGGTTGCGGCCGAATTCGGTGTTGTCACGCAGTGTCTGCTTGAAATGCGCCTGAATGGCTTCCGGGAGATAGGCGTTGACCGAGCCATAGTGGATTCCGCGCAGGGTGACATAAGTGTCGTAGAGTTGCGGTAGTTGCGGACAGGCGTCTTCGACCATGCCTCCGGCGTTGGCGACCTTTTGCATGGCCTGGCGCAGGACCGAGCGGATTTCCCTTTCGACCGGGGCGAAACCGTTCTGATCCTCTGAAAAGGCAATGCGTACTTTCGCATCTGATTTTGCCACTTCTTCCTGGAACGATACTGCTGGCGCTTCGAGCGTCGTTGGCTGGCGCGCGTCAAAGCCGGTCATGGCATCGAGAAACAGCGCGATATCCCTCACGTCACGGGCCATGGGTCCGGAAATGCCTTCGGTGGCAAAGGCAGTGGCAGCGGGGCCGCCACCTGCGCGACCGGGTGATGGGCGCAGGCCGACAACGCCGCAATAGGCTGCCGGAGTGCGCAGCGATCCGGCAAGGTCGGAGCCTTGCGACAGCCAGACTTCGCCAGCTGCCAATGAGGCTGCCGCTCCGCCCGACGAACCACCGGCGTTCTTTCTGGTGTCCCACGGATTGCGGGTATAACCGAACACATCGTTGAAGGTATTCCCGCCAGCTCCGAATTCCGGCGTGTTGGTCTTGCCAACCACGACACCGCCGCGCGCTTCGAGTTTCTCGACCAGCGGGTCTGTCTCGTCCGGAACGAAGTCCTTCAGCGCGATGTTGCCGAAAGTGCAACGCATGCCGCTGACGGGAGTAAGGTCCTTGATTGCAATCGGCAGGCCAGCGAGCCAGCCCGCCTCCCTGCCGTTGACGCGCTCGTCGCGCGCCAGATTGTCCAATGCCTTGCGGGCGCGTTCCGGCGCAATGATCACCGTGGCATTGATGGCAGGTTCAACATTTGCGATGCGCTCGAAAGCGGCGTCCAGCATTTCTGAAGGTGCGACTTCCTTGCGTTTCAACAGCTTGACCGCCTCGCGCGCGGAAAGGGCGCAAAGCGCGGGACCGGAGAAGCTTGTTTCTGGTTTTGTCATTTTCATATCCGATATCAATCTCAAACTAAACATGAATGGGTGGGCGGACAAACCCGGCAATTTCGCGTTCGACCGCACAAGCAAACGCAAGTGCGGTCCGGTCGCGGCCAAAGCCGCTGATTGCCTGGTATCCAACGGGAAGACCGTTAACGAAACCGGCCGGGCCCGCGACGGCAGGCAGTCCAACGACGCCGCAATAGCCCGACCAAAATATCTGCAGCATCTCGGGTTGCTCGCGACCGTTGATCGTCAGCATGCGCTGGTCGCGATAGCCTGCCTGGTCATGCGGGAAGGCGGCTGACGCGCAGATTGGCACAATCAGGATGTCCCAGTCGCTGAAAAATGCTTCGAATTTTCGCCTGGCAACAAGTCTCTCATTGTCCTTGACCATCCATTGGGCGCGCCGCAATGACTTGCCGTCCTGACGTGGTTTCAGCAGTCGCCATGATTGCAGATTTCCGGTTGTTTCCAGACGCTCACGATCGCGCGCAATCTCTTCATCTGTGTAGAACCCTGCCATGGCCGCCCCAAGCAGGGTGAGATAAAGCTCGAAATGGGCCTTGCTGTCGATCTCGGGGGCTGTAGTGAAGGAGACTTTCGCGCCAGCAGCTTCGAGCTTGCGACCGAACTTTTCGAGTTGGCCGAGATAGGCGTCGTCTACCGGGCTGACCTCATCGCCAAGCTTGATGGCAATTTTGAATTCCCTGACCCTCGTGCGCGCATCAGCCGGACAATCAACACGCCATGCCGGATGCATGAAACGGTCTGCGCCAGCGAGAATGTCGAAGGCAAGATCAAGATCACGGGCATGGCGGGCCATCGGCCCGGTGACAGCGATGTCAATATCGCCATACCAGCCAGGCGGCAGGTGACCCTGCATCGGCACAACGCCCCAACTGGGTTTCAAACCGAACACACCGCAGTAATGTGCCGGATTGCGAGCGGAAGAGCCGATGTCGCTGCCCGCTTCGAGAGCACTCATCCCGCAAGCAAGGGCAGCAGCGGAACCTCCGGATGACCCGCCGGGGGTTCTCGTCAAATCCCAGGGATTGTTGGTTGAGCCGTATAATTCGTTGAAACTCTGCCATTCATAAAGGTTGAGCGGGACATTGGTCTTGCCAAGAATGATGGCGCCAGCCTTGCGGTATCGTTCGACGACCTCGGCATCCCGGGCAGGATAGTTGTTCTTGAGATCGGGATTGCCCCAGGTGCTGGGCGAACCGACCAGATCAAATGCTTCCTTGACTGTAACTGGAACGCCATGGAGTGGGCCGCGGAACTCTCCCCGTGCCGCCTCCTTGTCGAGTTGAACGGCCAGTTTCCGTGCATTCTCGCGGTCTTGCCAGATTATGGCGTTGATGGTCGGGTTGATCCTGTCAATCTGGCCAAGATGAAGTTCCAACAATTCGCTGGGCCGGATGGCGCCGATGCGGATCATCGCTGCCATTTCCGAGGCGGTTCCAAACAGAATATCATCGCTCATGGCCCAGCCCTCCTGTCAGGTCCCCCGTCAAACTCCTGGCGGGCTTGCATTCCAATTCGCTTCCGGCAAGACATGCGCTGCCAGTCGTGCCCAGAAAGCGGTGCCGAGAACCAGCGCATCGTCGTTGAAGTCATAGCCAGGGTGGTGCAGTTCAGCGGAATCGCCATTGCCAACGAAAACATAAGCGCCCGGCACTTTCTGCAGGAAGAAAGCGAAATCTTCAGAGCCTGTCATAGGGGCCAAGTCCGTGTATACCCGGTCTTCTCCGGCGATGTCGCGCATGGCCTGCAGGGCGAGTTCTGTCTCGGCGGCGGTGTTGATAGTTGCAGGGTAGGGGGTGGCCCATGACGGCCTTTCGGCAGTGATCAAAACACCATGGGTTGCGGCAACGCCTGCGCAGATGGTGCGGACTTCGTCGCGGAGCTGGTCGGCGACAGCCGGATTGAAGGCGCGCAGGCTGCATTTCAATTCAACGCGTTTGGGAATGACATTGTAGGCTGAGCCGCCATTGATCGCGGTCACTGAGAACACCGCTGGTTCCATCGGCGTGATGCGGCGCGAAACAATTGTTTGAAGTGCAGTGATGAGATGGGCGACTGCAACCACGGGATCCTTGCAGGCGGCGGGGCGCGCTGCATGGCCGCCAACACCCTCCACCACAATGTCGAGGCCGTCTGCCGATGCCATGACCGCACCTGACCGGGCAGCGAAATGCCCGACAGGCAGGCCCGGCCGATTGTGGACGCCATAAGCTGCCTTTACCGGCCAGCGCTCCAGAATTCCGTCGTCGATCATTGCCTTGGCACCCGCACCGCCTTCCTCTGCAGGTTGGAAACAGAAGACGAGGGTTCCGTGAAAGTTGCGGGTTTCAGCCAGATGGCGGGCTCCGCCGAGCAACATGGTCGTGTGTCCGTCATGGCCGCAGGCGTGCATCTTGCCGGGCAGTACGGATGCATGGTCGGCGCCAGTCTCCTCATGGATTGGCAGTGCATCCATGTCGGCACGGAAGAGGACGCGATCTGCCGGACCATTGCCGGGGCCGCTTGCGCCATGGAGAATCCCGACCACGCCAGTGCGGCCAATGCCCTCAAATACCTCGTCAAATCCGTATTCGCGCAGCTTCTGCGCGACAATACCCGCCGTTCTGGATTCCTCATACATCAATTCGGGATGTCGGTGGAAGTCGTGCCGGATAGCGGCCAGTTCGCCTGCCATTGCCTGAATGGAATTTGCTATTACCGGGTTTTGGCGGTTGACCATGACTTCATCCCCACTTGCATAACAAAAAGCCTACCGTATACTGTATACAGTGTAAATATGCCGGTGTGCGTTGCATGGTTTTGGTGTCGGGGACCAGGGAGGGCTTATGAGCGAGGTTTTCGGCCGACACGATTTCGGACTGAGTGAAGCCGAAGAGAAACGGGCAGCTCACCTGCATGAAAGCTCAATCATCATCGATACCCTGTTCCAGGGACCCTGCGGCAGGCGTTCTTTCACTTCCGCGATGGTCGAGCGTCTCAAGAAACAATATGAGCGGCATCGAAGTGCAATGCAGGCGGTGCTGGATGCGTGGAGCATGCCTTTTCGCATGGCGCTGGACGGTGAGTTCCCCCCGCTCAGGGAAACCTGGGAAGCGTCCGGCATTACCGGCGCATCACGCCAGACAATCGGCTTCCCCATAACTCCCGAAAGTGATCCTTATGCACAGGCGATGGAGTGGTATTCGCTGCACCAGGCCCAGTTTGACCGGTTCGACTGGCTGGACAAGGCCTTGGTAGCGGAAGATTTTCGGGTTGCAAAGCGGGCGGGGAAGCGCGTCGGTTTCCTCAATTCCCAAAATACTCTCGATATTGGCCTGCAGCTGGACAGACTTGACCAGTTTCACCGCTTCGGAATGCGAATGATCCAGTTGACCTACAATACCGTCAACCATGTCGGTGGCGGGAGTTATGATCGCGTGGATTGCGGCGTGACCAATTTCGGATCAAAGGTAATTGACCGGATGAACGGTCTGGGAATCCTGGTCGACATCTCGCATTGCGGCCGCCAGACGACGCTGGATGCCTGCAAGTTGTCGAAGTCACCGGTTGTCGCATCGCACACCGCAGCATGGGGTCTGTTCGAGCATGTTCGCAACAAGAAGGATGACGAATTGCGAGCGATTGCCGATACAGGCGGCTATGTCGGCATTTACTGCCTGCGGCAATTTCTGACGGATGCCAAAGTCCCAAGCATTGATGCGTTTCTCGACCATGTCGATCATGTTTGCGATGTCGTCGGCTGGGAGCATGTTGGAATTGGAAGCGACTGGCCGGTGCAGCAGCCGGAATGGACTGACAGGCTTTTCGCCACCACCATGGGTGAAACAGGCGCTGACAGTCGTGGCGGGTTCGATGCACCTCGAAGTCTGGTCGGGTTCGACGACATCCGTGATTTCCCAAATATAACAAGGGGTTTGGTCAAGAGGGGATATTCTGATGAACAGATCCGGGGGATACTCGGAGAAAATTTCCTGAGGGTATTTGAAGCTGTTTGCGGTTGATTTCCGCCGCAAAGTCAACGCTCGAATTCCTGCTTGAGCCTAAAGTTGTATTCAGTATACTGTATTCGGAGGGTCGGCGCCGATTTGTCCGACAACAAAGGGAGAGAGACAGCATGGAAAACAAAAATAACGGGCTTGACCGCCGCTCATTCATGAAAGCGGCGGCAGCGCTGGGCTTGACAGCCAGTTCGATGGGACTGCGCTCAATCGCGATGGCTGCCGATGGTGGCACCTTCACATTTGGACGTCCGTGGGAAACGGTTCACCTCGATCCACATGCCTCGCAGCTTTCATCATCCTGGAACATCCAGCACATGGTGTTTGATTCGCTGGTGACGCTGGACGAGGAATTCAATGTCGTTCCATCGCTGGCGAGCGCATTCGAATGGCAGGGCAACAATCTGGTCTTCACACTCCGCGAGGGTGTCAAATTCGCCAATGGCCGCGAAATGACGTCCGATGATGTCGTCAAGAGCATGGATCGCGCACTCAAGTCCAAGGGCAATCCCTGGGGACTGATGATGCGCAACAAGAAGTCGATCACTGCAGACGGCAACAAGGTTACCTTCGAATTCGACGGTCCGAACAACGTTGCGCTCTATTCGCTGGCAGCTACGCTCGTTTGCATCATGCCGATGAAGGAAATGGAGGATGGTTCCTATGACGGCGCTGGCGACAAATACATGGGGACAGGCCCCTACATGGTCAGCGAACACATCGCCAATGACCGCTGGGTGCTGAAGCGCAATCCGCATTATTGGGGTGGTCCTGCAAAGACTGAAACCGTGGTTGTTCGTACCATTCCCAGCACACAGGGCCTGATTGCTGCACTCAATGATGGTTCCATTGACGGTGCCATGTTCATTGGCGATCCGGATGCGCCGGCATTGCTCGCCGGGGCTGCCAATATCAGCGTTGCGACACAGAAATCGACCGACTTCAACTATATCGGCATGAACTGTGTTGCTGACGATTCACCGTTCAAGGACCTGCGCGTGCGCCAGGCAGTGGCTCTGGCGGTTGATCGCGACAAGATCATCAATTTCGCACTCGCAGGTAACGCCGAGAAGACCTATGGCTGGACCCAATGGGGCTTCACCGATGACAGCAAGTTGAAATTCCGCGAACCTGATCTCGAAAAGGCAAAGGCACTGATGGCGGAAGCAAAGCCCGCACGCACAACGGTCAAATATCTTGTCCGAGCTGGCGGTGTTCACGAAGCGGTCGCACAGGTCATGTCGCAGGCGCTCGCTGAAATAGGCATCACCTGCGAACTGGAAACCGTTGATGGCGGTGTGTGGGCCAAACGGGTTTGGGGTACCAATCCGAGCGAGATGGACATCACATCCAGCGCCTATTCTGGCTTCCCGCATCCGTTGATCACCGCGCACTGGTGGGCACCGGAACTTTCCGGTTTCACCAAGGGTTATGTGCCGGTCAACGAGGAATACACCGCTGCGCTGAACGCTGCGGTCACCAAGGCGACGGGCGACGAAGTCAATGCCTCGCTGCAAAACCTCTATGAAATCCTCAACGAGCAGTGCGTGAAAATCCCGATCAACGTCAATTCCGAGACCATTGCCTGGCGCAGTGATCGCGTGAACATGACGCCATCGGCCCGCCAGTCGCAGAACGACGTCATGGCCGGGGTTGAGACCTGGGAAATGAAGGCCTGAGGATGATCAGGTGAAGCATCTGGCTTCCTACATGCTCTATATTGCGGCGAGGCTTGGTCTCGCCGCAATAACGGTATTTGGCGTTGCATCATTGGTATTTTTCGGAATGAGACTTATACCGGGTACTTATGCTGACTTGTTCTTCCCGCTGGCCACGGAGGCGGAACGGGCGGAAATCAATGCCCAGTACGGCCTGGACGCACCGGTCTTCGTCCAATATGTGAAATGGATCGGGGCGATGTTGCAGGGGGATTTCGGAACCTCCATCGTCACGCGCGGGCCGGTTATCGACGAGGTGGTGGCAAGATTGCCACTGACACTGGAACTTGCGTCCCTGGCGCTGATCATGATCGCGTTTGTTGGTTTTCCGCTGGGTGTGGTCTCAGGGATGTTCCACGGATCTGCGGTTTCGCAAACTGGCCGCCATGCCAGTACCTTGCTGATGTCCATCCCCAATTTCGTGCTCGGCACGGTGTTCCTCTACCTGTTCTCGGTGTATTCGCTCGGTTTGAAGGCTGGAGGGTGGTCGCCAATGTCGGATGGCCTTTTGGAAAATCTGCGCCACGCATTGCTACCATCATTCACATTGTCGATCACCGGTTTGGGCCTGGTTCTGGCTACCGCACGCTCAAGCGTGCTGGGTGTCATGGGGCAGGATCACATTCTGGCAGCAGTTTCGCGCGGTCTTGAGCCGCGGGCGATCTTTACCCGCCACATCTTCCGGAATTCGCTGATACCGGTGGTGACGATCTTTGCGATCGTGGCAGGCTATCTGCTGGGCGGCACAGTTCTCGTGGAGACCGTGTTCAGCCTTGACGGCGTCGGGCGATTGCTGGTCAATTCGATCATCCGTCGCGATTACCCGGTCGTGCAGACCGGCGTTATCCTGACGGCCGCATTTTTTGTACTGATGAACACGATTGCCGACATTCTTTACGGGTTTATCGACCCGCGGGTAGCGGACAGGCAAGATGGCTGAAACCGACATCGCCCAGGCAAAGAAGGCAGGACGACGAAAGGGTGCGTTGTCGGTGTTTTTCGCGCGCGCTGGCATCGGTACCATGATCGCGGTTGCGCTTCTTGCAATCATGGTGATCGTTGGATTGGCAGAACCCTATCTGCCCACGACTGCCGCAAAGGCGGTTGCATCAGGACCACGCCGGGCACCGCCCAGCACGGAATTCATCTTCGGAACAGACAATCTTGGCCGCTCGGTTTTTGCCCGCATCCTTGAAGGTATCCGGCTTACCTTCCTGTTGTCTGCAGTTGCAGTGTTTTTGGCTGGCGTGGTCGGTTCGATCATCGGCATGGCTGCTGCCTGGTATCGCGGTGTGGTCGACACGCTGATAGCCCGTCTTGCCGATATCCTGTTTGCCTTTCCGTCAATGATTTTCGGCCTGATCGTGGCAGCCATACTGGGGCCTGGAACGCTTTCCGCAATTGTTGCCATTTTCTTCATTGTCCTGCCGACCATGGTGCGAGTGGTGAGAGGGGCTGCCCTTGGCATTGTTGGGCGGGATTTCGTGGTCGCGGCAACGATATCAGGGGCTTCGACCTTTCGAATCCTGTTCGTGCACGTCCTGCCGAATGTCGCGTCGGTCACAGTTGTGCAAATGGCCTATCTGATGTCCATCGGGATGATCATCGAGAGCGGCTTGAGTTTTCTCGGTCTGGGCGTTCAGCCGCCGCTGTCCTCGCTGGGCGTGCTGCTGCGTGAAAACAGTGCCTTCATGAACATCGCGCCGTGGGTGGTGCTGGCGCCCGGAGCAGTGCTGACACTTGCCATTCTTTGCGTCAACTATGTCGGAGATGCCGCACGTTCGATCATCGAGCCGTCTCAGCCAAGGCCATTGGAGTAGGCATGAGCGAATATAGTGCGCGTATTGACGATCTGGTTCTCGAATTCGGCAACGGCGCGAATGCGGTGCGCGCACTTGACGGCGTGACGCTGGATGTGGCGGCCGGCAGCATACTGGGAATTGTTGGCGAGAGCGGGTCGGGGAAGAGCACTGTCGGCTTTGCCATGGGGCGCTTGGTGCCGCAGGGTGTTTTTCCGAAGTCGGGCAGGCTGGAAGTCCTGGGGAAACAGGTCTGGGAACTCGACATCAACGAGATGCGCCGGATGCGGACCCAGGATGTGCGCTATGTCTTCCAGGATCCGATTGCGACACTGGATCCAACCAAGCCGATTGGATGGCAGGTCGCAAATTCGCTGGAAACTCCACTGGGCGAGGCGGAAGTTCTTTCAGCTCTGGCCGATGTCGGCATGCCACAACCAGCGCGGGTCGCGGCATCATGGCCACATGAACTTTCCGGGGGAATGGCACAGCGTGTGGTAATCGCGATGGCGCTGGTGGGGCGTCCCAAGCTGATCATTGCTGATGAAGCAACCAGCGCACTGGATGCATCGGTCAGAACGCGCATCCTCGAACTCATGCGCGAGCAGAGCCGCAAGCGTGGCATAACCCTGCTGATCCTGAGCCATGACCTTTGGGCGGTGCGCATGTTCTGTGACAATATTGCAGTGATGTATGGCGGACGCGTGGTTGAACATGGCCCTGCAGCAAGGGTGTTTGCCGCTCCCGCCCACCCTTATACGCGGGCATTACTGGCAGCGACCGCGGGGCATGAAAAGCCCGGCGAAAAACTCAATACCATCCCGGGGATTCCGCCTTTGCTCAGGGGGGCGTCACCGGGCTGCGCCTTTGCGCCGCGATGTGAATTTGCCCGCGAGGATGTGGCCGGGAAACAATGCTCGGCTGACCGGCCGGTGCTGGATGACAAGGAACCGGGCTGGAACCTCTTGTGTCACCACTGGCGCTCGTTGTCGGTAGTGAACGGCAAGAAAGGCATGGGGGAGGACCATGGCGCTGCTTGAAGCCAAATCGCTGTCCATGACCTTTGCCGGCGGCCCACCATGGGCGCGGCGTTCGATTGACGCTCTGCGCGAGATCGATCTGAATGTCGAACCGGGCGAGGTGATCGGCGTTGTCGGCGAAAGCGGATCGGGAAAATCCACGCTTGGCAATGTCTTCATCGGTCGCATGAACCCGACCGGCGGACAGCTGCTTTACCGTGGGAGGGTGGTTGACGCGGCTGCCAGGCGCGAACGAGCGGGCAAGTTTGCTGCAGTATTGCAGCATCCGAAATGGTCGCTGAATCCGATGCTGAGAGTGCTGGATTCGGTGGCGGAGCCGCTGAAAATTCTGGGGCGGGCAGGCAACCGGGAAAACCAGCGCAGGCTCGTCGGCCATATCCTGGAACAGGTTGGCCTTCCCGGAAGCTATCAGGACCGGTTTCCCCATGAATTGTCGGGCGGCCAGCGCCAGCGTGTCTCCATTGCGCGTGCGCTCATCACCAAGCCGGAATTCGTGCTGTTTGACGAAGCAGTGAGTGCGCTGGATGTCTCGGTTCAGGCGCATGTCCTCAACATGATTCGCGATTTGCAGAGGTCGAGCGGGTTTTCCGCAATTTTCATTTCACATGACCTTGCCGCGACACGTTATGTGGCGTCACGCATTGCCGTGCTTTACGCCGGTCGCCTTGTCGAAGATGCGCCGGCGAGCAATTTCTACGACACAGCGACCCATCCATATTCACGCGGGCTGCAATTTGCGAGCGGTCTGCTTGATAACCCTTCGAATGAACTTGGTCTTGGCAATGTGATACTCGATACCAAGGGGTGTCCTCTGGCCGAGCGATGCCCGCTTGTGCAGGAACGTTGCAACAGGGAAGATCCGGTATTGCGAAAGACCGGCAATGCCCGGGCCGCATGCCACCTTGTGGAAGCCCAGGGATGACAACAGGATCATGCCATTCCCCGATTGGTCGGAAATGAGCCCAAGATGATACGTCCGGGAAAACGCAATCTCATCACTGACGTTCCCGGCATCAGGGTGGGGAATGCGCAGGACAGGACGATCGGAACCGGTGCAACGGTGATTTTCCCGGAAACTTCGCTTGTTTGTGCCATCGATGAGCGCGGTGGCGCGCCCGGAACGCAACAGGTGTCACTGCACGCGCCCGAAGCGGTTCGTGGCAATGCAGATGCCATAGTTTTCAGCGGTGGATCGCTTTACGGTTTCGGTGCTGCGAATGGTGTTACCGCTGAACTGGGCAAGGCCGGAATTGGTGCGGGGTTGCTCGGGACGGTTGTTCCGTCCGTACCTTCGGCGATCATATTTGACCTTCTGGCCATGAAGCATCGTGACTGGTTGGCGGACCCGCCCTATGACAGGCTTGGCCGTGAAGCACTGGCGAAGGTTGATGTTGATTTCGATCTCGGCAGTGTTGGTGCCGGCATCGGGGCTTCGGCTTGCAGCTTTGCCGGTGGACTTGGTAGCGCATCGGCTGAAACCGATGATGGTCTGATCGTCGGTGCCCTGGCAGTCGTCAACAGCTTTGGGGAAGTGGTGGTGCCTGGCACCCGCAACTTCTGGGCATGGCCGTTCGAATATGGTGATGAGTTTGGCGGTCATGGCGCGCCGCAGGGGCAGGCACCGCTTTTTCCGGAGCTTTCCCTACCCGTGCCCTTGCGGGAGCCGGGCATGAGTACGACGCTCATCGCGGTTGCAACCAATGCCACTCTCGACAAGGGGGCGCTGAAACGGGTCGCCATCATGGCACAAACGGGAATGGCACGCGCCATCCGACCCGTACATACTCTTTTTGACGGTGATGTGGTGTTTGCTCTTGCGACGTGCGAGCGTGAGCAAAGTGACCCGGTAACGCAGACGCTGGTGGGCAACCTTGCCGCTGATTGTACAGCGCGGGCGATTGCGCGGGCGGTCTATTCCGCCACGAGCCATGAAACTCTACCGGTATTCAAAGACAGGCAATAACAGACTGCGGGATGGCACTATCATGGACGAGATTTGTAAATGGACAGCGCTTGAGACGCGCGAAAAGCTTGCAAGGCGGGCAGTCAGCGCAACTGAGGTGACGAAGGCCCATCTGGCGCGGGCGGACGCAGTCAATCCACAGATCAATGCAATGCCGGACATTCTGCATGAGGAAGCGCTCGCGACGGCTGCAGCGCTCGACAATCTGCCTGCCGGTTCTGCCGAACGCGAAAAACCGCTATTCGGCCTGCCAGTGACGATCAAGATCAATGTCGATCAGAAAGGCACGGTCAATTCCAACGGATTGCCGATGCTGGCCGGAAATGTCGCGCAAGAGGACAGTCCGGTGGTTGCCAATCTGCGCGGCGACGGCGCGGTGTTTATTGCGCGAACCAATACGCCGGAATTTTCGCTGCGTTGGTTCACGTCCAATCCGCTTCATGGAGTGACAAAGAACATCTGGAACCCGGAGATCACGCCGGGCGGGTCAAGCGGTGGTGCATCGTCGTCACTTGCGGCTGGTGTCGGGGTGGTGGCGCATGGCAATGACCTTGGCGGATCGCTGCGCTATCCAGCCTATTGCTGTGGAGTCGCCACCATTCGCCCGTCACTGGGCCGGATTGCTTCGTTCAATCCGTCGGCAAAGGCCGTGCGCCCGCCAATGACACAGCACATGTCTGTGCAGGGGCCAATAGCGCGAAGTGTCGGGGACGTGCGGCTGTCGCTTGCCAGCATGGCAAAACGGGATGCACGCGATCCGTTCTGGAGCTCGGCTGTTTCTTCCGGCATTGACCGCGCGGGGCGCAAACTGCGGATCGGGTATGTTGCGGATGCGTTCGACCACGGCGACGACCCGGAAGTGCGCAAGGCTGTCTCCATCGCGGCTGAAGGGCTTCGCTCTGCCGGGCATGACCTGGTGGAAACCGTGCCGCCGGAAATGCAGCATGCGGCGGAAACCTGGGGGTTGTTGCTCAATACCGAAACAGACTTGCTGGCGGGTGATGCCATGCGCATGGCCGGTTCTGCCGGAGTGAACAAGGTGTTTGACGCCTACAAGGCGTTTTATGGAACCACGAATCTCAAGGGGTTTCTTGAAGCAATGCTGGAGCGCATCCGCCTGCAGGCTGCATGGAACCGGCACTTCGAGCAGGTTGACCTGATCGTGATGCCGACATCGGGTGCATTGCCGTTCGACAATGATGCCGACATCAATTCGCCCGATGAAATCCCGGCGATGTTGAAAGCACAAAAATATCTTTATGTTGTCAACATGATGGGTTTGCCATCGGCTGCGGTGCCTACCCATGTTGCGAACCCGGAAAGCGATCCGCGACCCGTCGGGGTTCAACTCGTCGGCCCGATGCATGACGACGCCCTTTGCCTGGACGTCGCCGAGAGTCTGGAGCGTGAGATCGGTAGACCGGTTCTTGAACTCAAGCCGCGATAGCAGCCAGATCGCCCTCGTGGCCGGTTTCCGCAAGCTCGCGGCTTGAAACAGCAGCCTCGATGAAATCGATCATCCAGGCTGCGAATTTCTCGCCGTCAGCACCGTTTTCAACCGAAAGGCGGGCCTTTGCCATGACCAACGGGTCAATGTCATCGGCAATGTAATCCAGCAGGCCTGCAACGTAGTCCGGGGTCATTTCCGGGTGGTGCTGGGTCGCAAGGATGTGGTCGCCTATGGCAAAGGCGCTCACCGGTGCGATCGGATCGTGACCGAGCACGATTGCACCCTCGGGCAGTTCTACGACCTGCTCGTTATGGGCACAGTAGAGGCGCAGTTCGGCGTGGGCCGGGTTCATCCAGTCGAGATGGCGCACAAAGGTTGTGGTGGTCGCGCCAAGGCCCCAGCCAAGCGTGTTCTTTGCGACGCGTCCGCCAAGGGCCGTTGCAATTGCCTGATGACCGAAACAGGCACCAATCATCGGCATCTTGCGAGCGTGTGCTGCCCGGATCAGGTCGAACAGGCGTGGTATCCATGGCAGGTCGTCATGAACGGAAGCCGGGCTGCCGGTAATGACGATGGCGTCATAGATGGAAATGTCGGCTGGAAAGATGCCGTCCTTCACCGGATAGACCGTATAGTGCCAATTGGGCCGGATAGGGCTCATCAGCCTGGCAAATTTCTCCCCGTCATTGGGAAAGCTGTGGGTGAATGCCGAGTCGTCAACGTCGGTCAGCAGGATTGCGATTTTCATGGCAACTCCCGATGGCTTTGGCGCAGTAAAGTGCGTTGCGGCTTTTTGGAAAAAACACCGGGACTACCACCCGGCCGGCTCATCAGCGCTCGGTTTCGAGAGCCTCAATCTGCAAGTCGAAACCGTGCGTTATATGGTCCACAATGGCTTCCATTGCAAGGGTCGGATTTGCAGTTTCTATCGCCTCCACCAGACGCAGATGATCGCCGAGCGATTTGGCCAGATCGAGCTTCTCGATTGCGGCAAAAAGATTGTAGGAAATGCCCCGATTCCAGATGTTGTCGAACATGTCGAGAAGGTATCGGTTGCCGGCCAGTTCCACCATGGTGCGGTGAATCTTGCGGTTGGCATTGAAATAGGCCGAGACCGATGGTGAGGCGATATTCTCCTCGGTTTCAATGACCTTGCGCAAAGTGGCGTTCTTTCGCGGATCATTCTGCGAAGCCAGGATTCGAACAGCCTGGCCTTCGATGGCTGCGCGCGCCTGATACAGCTCGCGCACTTCCTGCCGGCTCATGCGGTAGAGTGTGAAGCCGCCCTTGGCTGATGAAACCACTATGCCGTCCTGTTCCAGCCGCAACAAGGCCTCGCGCACAGGCGTGCGGCTGATTTGCAACTGTTCGGCCAGCTTTTCCTGGACAAGCTGGTCGTCCTCGGTGATTGACCCCGACCGGATTGCCTCCAGCAATTGCACATAGGCAATGTCCGCCAGTCGCTGTCTTTCAACCGTGATCGTTTTCAATGCCATCCCGAAACGCCTCATTCCTGTGCTGTATATTGTATACCGTATTCGGAAAACAATGAATACCGGATAAATCGTCGCTATCCGGCTTGCGTTCCACATGGATACTGAATACTGTATACACAGTTGTGTCAGGGAGGCTTCTATGTGTGGAATAGCTGGCAGGATTTTGAACGGATCGGGCAGGGTTGGCAACGACCTCGTCGAGCTGATGGATGCCCAGGAGCATCGTGGTGCGGACAGCACAGGTTTCGCAGTCTATGGCGTACCGCGCGACAGCGGTTATGTGCTGCGGGGCATGGGCTTTGACAAGTCACGGCTTGGCAAGGACATGGATGCGTTCCAGGAAATTCTGAAGGCGCATGGCTCGGACTTCGCCGAAGACCCGAGTTTTGTGGTCGATGACCATGCGCATTACTCGGCGCGCATCATCATCAACGATCCGAAAGATGTGGCGCGCTGGATACATGATGCGGACATGATTTCGAAGGATTTCGAAGTCCAGTCCTGCGGAAGGTCGCTGGAAATCATCAAGGATATTGGCGGTTCACAGGCCGTTGCCGACAAGCATGGCGTTCGCGACATGATCGGGACACACGGGCTTGGCCATGCGCGCCTGGCAACGGAAAGCTCGGTGCTTCCCAATGCGAGCCATCCATTCTGGGCGCGGCCATTTCCGGATGTGGCGATTGTTCACAACGGCCAGATTACCGACTACTACTCATGGCGAGACCGGTTGCGGCGCAAGGGATACCGTTTCCTGACGGAAAATGACAGCGAGCTGATCGCGGTCTGGGTCTCTGACCAGATTGCCAACGGACTGTCTCCGATTGCTGCGCTCAAGAAGTCGATCAGTTCCATCGACGGCGTGTTCACTTTCATGATCGCAGACCAGGATGGCATTGGTTTTGCCAAAGACCGCTTCGCGATGAAGCCGCTGGTCGTCATTGAGGAAAACGGTGAAATGGCAGCTGCAACGGAAGAACAGGCCGTGCGGCGCATCTATGCGGGCGAGAGCGAGGTCATCAATCACGACGGGCCGTCGCTGACCGGCATCTGGGGTGTTGGAAACAGGAGCCTGGCTGCATGAGTGAAGTCGTTATCGAAGCGGGCAAGCGCCACATCAAGGAAATCAACGAGGACATTCAGGCGGCATGTGCTGCCGGGCACAAGGTGATCGTGCGCAACACGCTGTCGCGGCACAATCTTGGTGTCGGGCTGCCGCCCAAGGCCGATGTCCATTTCGAGGGCAGCGTCGGCTATTACTGTGGTGGGCTGAATGTGGGTGCGACGGTGACCATCGAGCGCAATGCCGGATGGGCAGTGGGCGAGGGCATGCGCAACGGCCATATCACGGTTGGCGGATATGCGGGCATGAGTGTCGGTGCGGCGATGATCAGCGGCACCATCCACGTCAAGGGGGATTCGGGGCCGCGATGCGGAGTGGCGATGAAGGGTGGCAACATTGTTGTCGAAGGCCGCATCGGTTATCAGTCAGGCTTCATGGCGCATTCCGGCAAGATCATTGCGATCGGCGGGGCAGGGCATTCCTGCGCCGATGCGCTCTGGCAGGGAGAGGTCTGGGTCGCAGGGCCGGTTGACAGCCTTGGAGTAGACGTAAAGGTAGTCGAACCGACCGCAGAAGAAGTGGCCGAAGTGGACGCGATCCTTGATCCGCTTGGTCTCGTCGATTCCTCACGCAACTGGCGCAAGATGATCTCTGGTCAGCGCCTATGGTATTTTGAGAGCCGGGATGCAAGCGCATGGCTGATGATCTGAACACTCCGTATGAATATCCGTTCGAGCAGCCCTCCGAGGATGCGGTTCGGTTCCGTGATGGTGCCATCCAGGGGCGCCCGGCTGGCGTGCCGTCGTCCTATGATGAAGGCGGGTCGACACGTTGGACGCCAGAGGCGATATCCGAGGTACATGCGCTGGCGCAACTGGGCCGCTACCAGGTGCGAGGCTTCAACACCTTCAACAAGCGGATGCCGACCTTTGACGACCTGACATTCGTACCGGCATCGATGACCCGTTTGCCGCTCGAGGGGTATCGTGAAAGCTGCGATACCACGACGATACTTGGCGGCGGGCGCGGGCTGGTGGAAAATCCGGTGCAGTTGAAAATCCCGATCTACATCGCGTCGATGTCGTTTGGTGCCTTGTCGGCATCGGCAAAGGCCGGACTTGGTTATGGCGCATCGAAAGTTGGCACCATGACCTGCACGGGTGAGGGCGGCATGCTCGAGGAAGAGCGCGCAGCATCCAACATCCTGCTCTACCAGATGTCACCGGCACGCTATGGCGTTGATCTGGACCACATACGCCGCGCCAATGCGCTCGAGATCGTGGTCGGCCAGGGCGCGAAGCCTGGTACAGGCGGTTTGCTGCTCGGCATGAAGGTCAGCGAACGCGTCTCGCGGATGCGGACGCTGCCTCAGGGTGTTGACCAGCGCTCTACCATTCGCCATCCCGATTTCCTTGGCGCTGATGATCTTGCGGTCAAGATCGAGGAATTGCGGATTGCAACCAATTACAAGGTGCCGATCTTCATCAAGATGGGGGCGACCCGTCCGCGCTATGACGTTGCGATTGCCGCCAAGGCTGGTGCCGATGTCATCGTCGTGGATGGTGCGGAAGGCGGAACCGGCGCTTCACCGGAACTGTTGCTGAACCATACCGGCATTCCCACGATTAGCGCCATTCGCGCAGCGCGCGAGTCACTTGACGAATGCGGCATGACCGGCAAGGTCAGTCTTGTCGCTGCGGGCGGCATCCGCTCGGGCGTGGACGCAGCCAAGGCGCTGGCGCTGGGTGCTGACGCAGTGATGATCGGCAATGCTGCCATGATGGCGCTCGGCTGCAATTCGCCGCGCTATCTGGAGGACTACCAGAAACTGGGCACTTCACCTGGTGCCTGCCATCACTGCCATACCGGGCGCTGCCCGGTCGGGGTTGCTACGCAGGACGCAGAACTTGAAAAGCGGATGGACCCGCATGCCGGTGCCGAACGGGTGGCGCGTTACCTGACAGCCATGACCATGGAGATTACCGCGCTTGCCAAGGCTTGCGGAAAATCGTCGGTGCACAATCTGGAAACCGAGGATTTGCGTGCAATGTCGTTTGAAGCCTCTGCCTTCACTGGTGTAAAGATGGCAGGAATCGACAAGGCTTTCAGCTGGTAGGAAACATGCGCGTTGCAGTGCTGGATTGTTGTTGCCCGAACCCCGAGGAACTATCACAATTCGCCTCGGTCGGGGATCTGATCATCGAATGGCTGCAACCGCATATGGAGCAGGCGGAACTGGTTCGCATTGACGCCTGGGGCGGTGAAACGCTGCCGGCAAGTAATGACTTTGACGGCTTCATCGTTTCGGGCTCCGAACTGGGTGTCTATGACGAAACCAACTGGATGGGACCTGTCCGCCAGTTGTTGCTGGACATACGCGAAGCGGGCAAACCGGTTTTCGGCATTTGTTTCGGTCACCAGCTGATGGCGGACACCTATGGTGGCAAGGCTGAGAAGATCAACGCCACATATGCTGCCGGTACACGCCGTTTCCTGCGGAAAACGGGGCAGCAAGAAATGGCAGGCGGTGAATTCGATGCCTATGTCTTGCATGGCGACCAGGTTACACGCATTCCTCCCGGGGCCAGGGTGACGTGCGCAGCGGGGCATTGCCCCGTTGGCGCGCTCGCCTATGATTTTCCGGCAATGTCGGTGCAGTTTCATCCTGAATATGAACGCTCCTATGTAGAAGCGGTGATTGACCTCATGGATGGAGACCTGCTGCGTGGGGGTGAGGTCGAGGCATCACACAAGTCGATGGAATCGGCGGCTGTCGCGCCAGACCTGTATGCGCGTGAAGTTGCGCTATTCCTGCGCGAAGGCGTTTCGGGTCACGAATTTGTTGACCGGCACCTCGCTTGATTGATCCTGATCAATGCCCTTGCGGGAATGATCGTGTCTTTTTGCTCCAATCATCATGATGGAGGCGGGCATGAGCACGATTGTCGAAAAAATCCGGTCCTGGGCGCGCAAGCAGCGCGACCTTGAGTATATCGCCAAACAGGGTGGATTCTTTGCGGGCGATACTGGCGTGAGCGTGGATGATGCGCGGCGCATGGTCACTGGACGCTCCGATACCCGCGAACGGATGCTTGACATGGCTGGCCGCTTTGGCGTTACCGCGCAGCAGATCGATGCGGATTGCGGCATGGCGAGCGAGATTTCCCTTGCCTGTGCAGAATGCGGATCGGAGCGAACCTGTCGCAGGGTGTTGTCAGGAAATGCCAGTGCAGAGCCGCATGATTTCTGCCCCAATGCGGCGCGTTACGAGGAAATCGCGGCGGGCTCGCGCTGATACTCCATTGCCGCAGGCAAATTGGTGCGTTGGCCGGCTGTGCAACGGTGTTAGCGACCCGACGGGCTTTCCTTGGGTGAAAGCTTCTTGCGACCAGCAATCTTGAACCGGTCCGCCGTGCCGTAATCGCGCATGCCGACGCCTGCTACAAAATCCCCGAATACCGGGCCATGCTTGTAGAGATGCCCGGAGCATCCGCCAGCGAGCAAAACGTTCTTGTGAACGGGATGCCAGTCGACGATGAAATGGGTGTCAGGGGTCAGGGCAATCTGGTTGAATTTGGAATCCACAACCTGCTGGCCAACAAGTCCGGGCAGGCGGCGACGGATATAGCTGCGGGTGCGGTTGAGAGTTTCGCGGCGAATGAGGCGCTCGTCCTTGTCTAGATCTATCGTGTCGGGAATAACCACTGCCGCCTTTACGCCTGAGCCTTCGCAGGACGGAATTCCGAACGAACCTTGTCCGTGGTCGATCCAGCACGGCATGTTGTCCTGGTCAAATTGGGTGCTGCCATCGGGTGTTGATGTGTAGAGCACGTTGACGCCGACGACGCGGGAAATCGGCTTGATCGTGCGCGGATACATCTCTCCCATCCATGGGCCGGTGGCAATAACCACGAGGTCAGCCTCAAGCGGCTTGCCGTCGAGCATCAGCCGTTCCTTGTCATCGGTCATGACATGGCCTCGGTCAACCGTGCCGCCTGCCTTCCGGAAGAGGTCGATGGCTGTCAGCACGCCGCGATGCGCCATGATCATGCCAGCCTCCGGCTCATACAGCGCATAGGAAATGCCGGTCGGGTCGAATTGCGGGAAGCGAACAGCAATCTCGTCCGGTGAAAAGCGATAAAACGGAACACCCATGCGGGTGAAGGTATCTGCCGTTGCGTCTTCCCAGTCGCAATGTCCTGCTGTTGCCAGAATCAATGCGCCGCATTGATAGTACAGCTTCTGGCCGGTTTCAGCCTGAAGCTCCATCCAGCGCAGGATCGATTCACGAGCCCAACGGGTATAAAATTCATCGCGTCCGTGAATGGCGCGGATTACGCGGTTGTAGTCTGTCGAGGAGGCGCGCGAATGGCCGGGTTCCCAGCGGTCGATGAGGCGCGTCCTGACGCCACGCCTTGCCAGGTGAAGGGCCGTCATGGCGCCGGCTATGCCTGCGCCCACCACAATGGCTTCGTGTTTCAAAGCTGATTACCCCTCTTGCCAAAAGCGCTCGATCTGCATACTGTATTCAGAATACAGCCAATCTTCAAGTGCTGAGAGGGAGGACAAGGGAATGGCGGGAAGGCAGTTCAAGCTTCCAGAGGGAACCCACACAGTCGTGCTGGGCATCGGCGATCTGAACGGAATGATGCGCGGAAAACGCATCCCGTCAAGCCATTGGAAGACAACTTGCGAAAGCGGCAATGCCCTGTCCATTGCGCTGTTTGCCATCGACATGACCAGCGATGTCTGGGAAACACCCTATGTGAATTTCGGGAACGGCTATCCCGACATGCACATGTTCCCCATCATGGACCCGGTCTCGTTACCGTGGGAGCCGGGCGTTGCCTTCTGCATTGGACGAGCCGAGGGCATGGACCACAAGCCGGTGCCGATCGATCCGCGCAATGCCCTGGTTCGCCAGGTCGAGCGTGCCAAGGCAATGGGCTACACTGTCAATGTCGGCACCGAACTGGAGTTCTATCTGCTGGACCCGGAGACGCGGCGTCCGCGCGACAAGGACATACAGGTGTATTCGCTCGTGCGCGCAGCCGAAATGGAGCATGTGCTTGGAGCAATCCGCCAGCAAATCAACGAGGCCGGCATTCCGATCGAACAGTCGAATCCAGAATATGCGCCCGGCCAGGTCGAAGTGAACATCCGTTACGACGAAGCACTGCTTGGTGCGGACCGGGTGGTGATGTTCCGCACCCTGGTCAAGCAGTTGGCCAATGAGCACGGTTATCTTGCCACATTCATGCCCAAGCCATTCATCGATCTGTCCGGCAGCGGTTTCCATTGCCACTACTCACTTTGGAAGGATGGGAAGAACGCCTTTGCCGAAAAGGGCAAACTGAACCAGACCGGCAGGCATTTTGTTGCAGGCCTGCAGAAGCGGATGGGTGAAACCGCCCTTTGCGGATCGGCAACGCCCAACGGCTACCGCCGCCGCCAGCCCTATACGTTCTGCCCGGTAAACAATAGCTGGGGTCCTGACAACCGCACGGTCGGCATTCGCATAATCGAGGGCAGCGACAGCGCGGTGCGCGCGGAAAAGCGCGATGCCGGTGCTGATGCCAATCCGTATCTGTTGCTGGCAACCGACATTGCGGCGGGCCTCGACGGCATCGAACAGAAAATGGAGCCAAGCGAAATGTGCACGGGCAATGCCTATGAAGAGGCAGATGCCGAGCCAATTCCGACGGACATCAACGATGCAATCGCGCGGGCGCGCGCTTCCGATTTCATGAAGTCGGTGTTGGGTGACAGCATGCACGAAATCTATGTGCAGCAGTCCGAGCGTGAAGTGGGCTTTTTCGCCAATCAGGTTACCCAGGTCGAAACCGACCGATATATCGGGAATTTCTGATCATGAGGATTGCCCGGATTACCGGCAGTGTGACTGCGACGCAAAAGGATCCCAAGCTTGCCGGGATCACACTCCTGGTTGGCGACATCGAGGATGGTTCCGGGAACATTCTCGAAAAATCGGTGGTGATGGCGGACGCGTGCTCTGCAGGCGCCGGAGACCTGGTCATGGTCGTGGCCGGCTCATCAGCGCGCATTGCCGCAAAGACTGCAGGACTGCCGGTTGATCTCGTGGCGGCAGCCATCATTGACCACATCAACATCAAGGCCGACACGGCCTCATCATCGACTTCCAGCAGAAGGAAAAACTGAAAATGGCTAAACCCGTTAGCGGCCAGATGGCCCTTGGCATGATTGAAACACGTGGTCTGGTGGCTGCGATCGAGGCGGCCGATGCGATGGTGAAAGCCGCCAGCGTTACCATCATTTCGCAGACCAAGGCTGGCGGCGGCCTGGTCTCGACCCTTGTCCGGGGAGAAGTCGGTGCTGTGAAGGCTGCGACGGATGCCGGTTCCGTAGCCGCCAACAAGATCGGTGAAGTGGTGGCAGTGCATGTGATTGCGCGTCCGCATGATGAACTGGAATCCATCATTTCCGCGCTTGGCGGCGGTTCTGCCGAGTAAGCCGAACTTTCAAGGCTGGTGGCGTGCCGAAGGCGCGCCTGGGCGATGAAGGAAGCGGGACAGCCCTGTCGCAGGCATGTGGCACGGGCAGGTCCTCCCAAGAACGGGTCCGTGCCTCATGAGTGGTACTGCTTTTGAAGAGTTTGCTGAGGCGGTTGCATCGCAGAAGCGTGCGCCGGGTACCGGTCCAGTCCTGGATTTTTCCAGGGTGGCGGTGCTGGGCGGTGGCGCTGATGCGCAATTGCTGGCAGCAATTTGCCTTTCGGAAGGTGCGCAGGTCACGCTGTTTTCGGCTTATGGCCATGAACTTGCACAATTGCGTGGCGGCAGTGGCGTAACGATCCGCGGCGCCGGGCCGGTTGGCACCTATCAGGTGGACCGGGAGGGCATTCCCTCGATCATCACCACGGGCGAGCTCGACAAGGCTGTTGGCGAGGCGCAAGTCATTTTCCTCACCGGTCCCGTTCACAAGCAGCGTACCTATGCCATGGTGCTGGCTGATCATCTGAAGGATGGGCAGGTGCTCGTGGTGGCACCGGGCCGCTCACTCGGGGCCGCCGAAGCAGCCTGGATGCTGCGTGTGGGCGGATGCACTGCCGATATCACAATTGTCGAAGTGCAGGGGCTGCCATACTGGACCAGCAGGCGCGGCACGGTGCTGGAACTGCAGGCAGTGGCTCCGGTCGCAGCTGCAACCCTTCCAGCGGGGCGAGATGCCTGCCTTGCCGGTTTGAAGAAATTCCTGCCCAATCTGGTTCCGCTCACCAGTACCGTCCATAGCGGTTTCCACGATGGTTCGGGCCTTGTTGAAGTGCCCGCGCTGCTACTTTGTGGTGCGCTCGTCGGGCGTGGCGGTCCGGCCATTCCGGACGGTGGCGTGCCGCTTGAGGAAAACCAGAGTTTTCGTGCCTTGATCGGGCCGGGTCACATGGGCGTTATCTCGCGCCTGGCGGATGAACGTCGTGCAGTGGCTTCGCGTTTCGGGGTTCGTGACCTTCCAGGCGATGACGACTGGCTGCTGGCACATGCCGGAAGCGAACGCGGCACCGGGCGCAGGCCGGTTCCCACAGCCGAACAGGCGACTGCGATCGTGCGATGCGCGACAATAGGCTCGCTGGCGCCGCTGGCTTCGGCAGGACGGATGGCAGGTATCGGGACGCCTGCAACGACCGCAATGATCACTCTTGCCTCGACCGTTCTTGGTGCTGACGTGGAAACCGCCGGGCGCAGGCTTGATGCCATCGGTGTCAATGCGAGCAACATTGATGAAGCACGACGCATACTGGATGCGATAGCAGGGGCGCGCCGTCATGGATAATGACCTCAAATCAATTGCCGCTGCCCGCCGCTGCGCGGAAACCGCATTCGAGGCTTATCGCCAGTTTTTGGGAACCGATCCCGAACAAGTCAATGCGATTGTCGATGCCATGGCGCGGGCTATCGAACCCGAAGCCAAACGGCTTGGCGAGCTTGCGGTCGAGGAAACCGGATATGGCAATGTGGCGGACAAGCGGGTGAAGAACCTGTTCAACGCGCTTTCGGTTGCCGATTATCTGCGCACTGTGACAACGCTTGGTGTATTGTGGCGCGATGATGCAGCGAAGATCGCTGCCATCGGTGAACCGATGGGGGTGGTGGCTGCGCTCATCCCCGTTACCAATCCGACTTCGACCATCATCTACAAGGTATTGTCAGCGGTGAAGGCAGGCAATGCGATTGTCTGTGCGCCACATCCGCGCGGCGTGCGTTGCGGTATGGAAACAGTGCGGATCATGGCCGAATGTGCCGAGCAAATGGGGGCTCCCAAGGGGCTCATCCAGTGTCTCGACCAGGTGACAATCCAGGGAACAGCGGAGTTGATGAAGCATCGCCGCACGTCTGTGGTCATGGCAACAGGCGGGCCGGGCATGGTGCGCGCGGCCTATTCGTCGGGCAAGCCGACACTCGCGGTCGGGGCAGGCAATGTGCCGTGCTATGTGCATGCGTCCAAGGCAGGCGAGATTGGCGAAGTTGCCGAGCAGATCATCACTTCAAAGAGTTTTGATTATGGCACCGCCTGTGTTTCTGAACAGGCAGTGATTGCTGATGCGAAGATCGCACGGGAATTGCGTCACGAACTGAAATTGCGCGGTGCCTATTTCATGACTCCGCAAGAGGCGGATCGCCTGGCCAAGGTCATCTTCCTCGGCAAGCAGGCGATGAATCCGGAAAATGTCGGGCAGTCGCCTTCGGCTTTGGCAACCAAGGCCGGGTTTTCGATCCCGCCGCGTACGCGCTGCCTCGTTTCCGAGGAGAGCGAGATTGGCTGGCACCGCCCGCTTTCAGCGGAAAAACTCAATCCGGTGCTGGCGTTCTACGAAGCGCGCGACACCAATCATGGTATCGAACTCGCGCATTCGGTTGCGCGCTTTGAAGGCTGGGGTCATTCTTCCGTAATCCATTGTGATGATCCACAGGTCGTGGCGCGCTATGCCGCGGCGCCAACCGGGCGCGTATTGGTGAATACACCTGCGATCATGGGTGGCATGGGCTATTCGACCGCGCTTGAACCAAGCTTCATGCTCGGCACCGGCACCTGGTCCGGGTCAATCACTTCCGACAATGTGACGGCGCTGCACCTGATCAACATCAAGCGCGTTGCCTATGAAAATCGTCCCTGGCGGGACATTTACGCTGAATATGGAGAATGACATTGGCTTCAGGTATCACCATTCGCGCGCTGATGCAGATCGACAATCTTCAACCGAAATTTGCGGCTTATAACGGCGCGACGGTCCAGGGATCGATCCCGCTGTCAGGTGACACGGTGCTGATCGGCGAACTTGCGCCCGGCAATGGCGTGTTCAAGCTGATCGACAAGGCGCTGAAGGCCAGTGCCGTCGAAGCCACATCGCAAATTGTTGAGCGTGAGTTCGGCTTTTTCATCCTGCGCTCGCCCTCGAATGCGGAAGTGACAGCTGCGCGGGAGGCGATTCTTTCCGAGCTTGGCGCGTCTCTTGGCGACCGGACCAAGCCGACGGTGGCGTCCACCCAGATCATCACTTCGGTGGAGCCATATCAGGCACAGCTGCTGAACAAGTGGCGCAAGGGATCAATGCTGGTTCCGGGCCAGACCCTGGGTATTCTCGAGGTTTCGCCTGCGGCCTATATTTCGATTGCCGCCAATGAAGCGGAGAAGTCGGCAGAGATCGACATTGTCGAGGTCCGCGCGGTTGGCCGGTTCGGGCGGTTGTTCATCTCCGGTAGTGAAAACTCCGTGGCTGCGGCCATGGAAGCTGCGACCAAGGCGATCGAGGCGGTGGACGGAAAACCTGAAAGATGAGCAAGAAGCGGCGCGTCATTGGTTCTGAACACATAGAAGCGGTGCGTCGCTCCGGCAGGAATGTGCTGGAAATCATGCCCGGCGACATTGTCACCGATCTCGCGAGGGAAGCAGCGCAAAGACTGGAAATCCGCCTGCTTGACGGCCCGTTGGAACGGGTTGCGGTCGCTCAGGTAAGCGGTGCCAAATCAATGAGCCGGGCACTGTACCGGCGTTCCCCCAGATGGATGAGCCCTGCCAGGGTAACAGCGCGGTCTCCGCGCAGACTGAAAAGGCTTGGCCTGATTGGCGCGGGCGGGGTGGGTGCCAATATCGCCCATATGGCTGCCAATACGGACCTTGCGGGCGAGATAGCCCTGGTCGACATCATGCCGGGGCTGGCAGAATCGGTTGCAATGGATCTTAACCACGCAAGCGGCATCACCGGTACCCGCGCGCTTGTCAAAGGCAGCATGGACGTGTCGCTGATCGCGGGAAGCGAGGTTGTGGTGGTAACCGCCGGCCGTCCTCGCACGCCGGGCATGAGCCGTGCTGATCTCATTGGCGTCAATACCCGTGTCATCCGCGCTGCGGCCGAGGCAATCAAGGCGCATGCGCCGAACGCCGTTGTCATCGTCGTCACCAATCCGCTCGACGAGATGACAGTGGAGATGCTTCGCGCAACCGGATTTCCTCGTGAACGGGTGATCGGCATGGCGGGTACGCTTGACAGCAGCCGTTTCCGCAATTCTCTGGCGCGAGCAGCGGGGGTCGATCCCGCCGATGTGGAGGCAATGACGCTGGGCTCGCATGGCGATGAAATGGCACCGATTGTTTCACGCGCCCGCATCAAGGGACGTCCGCTGGACTTGTTTCTTTCCGCGCAGGCAATTGCAGCATGCGTCAAGGATGCCGTGACCGGCGGAGGCCAGGTTGTTGCGCTGCGCAAGACCGGATCTGCCACACTTGCGCCCGCACATGCGAGCATTGAACTGATCGAGCATATCTGCGGTGTCAGGGCGGGGCATGTGCCGGCATCGGTGATGCTGAATGGCGAATACGGTATTCGCGATGTCGTGCTGGGCGTGCCGTGCCATCTGGGTGCGACAGGCGTGATTTCGGTTGAGGAAATGCCGCTTCCGGCTGATGAACTTGCCGCGCTCAAGGCAGCCGCTGTTGCCATTGCCAAGCGGCTTGGAAACCAGTGATGGACATTCGCACGATCCAGACCGGCGGCAGGTTTGAGGAAATCGGTTCCTATGCCCGGGTCAAGCGGGTTGGTCCTTTCGTTTATGTTTCGGGCACAACAGCGATCGAACCCTCAGGCAAATTGCATGCGCCGGGCGACACCTATCTGCAGGCGATCTACATCTTCAAGCGGATCGAGGAAGCACTGGGTGAGGCTGGAGCGCAGATGCGCCATGTGGTGCGTACCCGCGCATTCCTTACAGACATGGCTGCAGGCGGAGCGGGCTTTGTGCGTGCGCACGGAGAGGTATTCAAGGGGATCAATCCGGTTACAAGCGGCGTTGAAGCAGGGCTGACGACACCCGGCATGATGATCGAAATCGAGGCGGATGCCCTGATCCATGATGACCCTGCGTTGGCTGCTATTTACGGCAGCTGAACATCCCTCAACAATTGACGGGTCTGGAGGGCAGTGTTAGCCTGTATACAGAATACAGAATTCATAACGGGAACCACAAGGGAGAAACCGGCATGCGAAAAATGATGAGATTGGCGGCAATTGCCGCGGTTGCGCTGGGCACCAGCCTCAGCTCAACCGGAATTTCATGGGCTGAAGGTACGATAAAGGTTGGCTTTATCGGTTCCTTTGCTTCCGATGCAGGGCGCAGCACCATGCGGGGCGCACAGATCGCGATTGACGAGCTGAATGCGGCAGGCGGTGTTTTGGGGGGCAAGAAGATCGAGATGGTTTCTGCCGATACCGCCGAGGATGTCACCGAGGGCATCAAGGCATATGAATATCTGGCGGAAACCGAAAAGGTCGATTTCATCATTTCCGGCTGCATCGACGACGTGTCTCTCGGCTGGCTGCCGCGCATGACGGAGTACAAGATCCCGACGCTCGATACCTGGACGTCGAATATCGGCATCATCGACAAGCTGGTCGAGGATTACGAGACCTACAAGATGTATTTCATGAATGTGGCAACCGACGAGGCCCTGGCCACGCTCTATGTCGACTTCGGCAAGGACATCCTGGCCAAGAAGATGGGCTGGAAAAAGACCGTCATCCTGCAGGAAGACACCGCTTTCGGTGGCGCGATCAACGGGCTCGTCACGCAGTTGCTTGCACCTGAAGCCGGTATCGAGGTTCTCGACACCATTGTCTATGATGTTGCAACCGTTGACTTCTCACCGATCTTCAGCCGTGCGGTGGATAGCGGTGCGGACTTCATCTATGTGATCTCGTCGGTCAACAGCCAGGTGGTCTCGTCGCAATATGTGAAATTGCAGGTTCCGCTTGCCATGACCGGTGTCAACGTGGCTGCACTTGGCCAGGAATACTGGGAAGACACCGGTGGTGCAGGTGGTGGCATTTCCACACTGAGCCCGGTCCCCTCGGTCGGTTTCGCTGTTGATCCTGAATCACAGAAATTCGTCGACAAATATGTGGCCCAGTATGGCAATGACCGTCCGAAATTCCCGCAATTCAATGGTTTCAATGCCTATTGGGGCATCAAGCAGGCCTTCGCTGCTGCAGAGGAAGCCGGTGGTTTTGGCCTCGACAAATGGGTTCCGGCTATGGAAAACCAGGACCTGGTGCTGAAGCGCGACGGCGAATTGTGGCTGCGCTATGCATTCTGGAAGCCAGGCGAGGTTGAGCCGCGCACCGGCCGCACTTATCCGCACAATATCCGCTTCGACATCACGCCACCCTATGATGATGGTGCTCCGTCCATGGTGGTTGTGCAGTGGTACGAAGATGGCCAGGCCAAGGTCGTTTATCCGCCAAAATATGCGAATGGCGAATTCGCTGTCCCTTCCTGGGTAAAGAAATAACCTGAAATCCAGGTTTGGACCCGGCGGCGGCCAGTCTTCGCCGCCGGGATTTGTTCTCGCAATCGCAGCGGCTGGATAGATGGTTCAGGTACTCATTCAAGGATTTCTGCTCAGCGGCTTGTATGCGCTGATTGCAGTGGGTTTCACGCTGATCTTCAGCGTGGGCAGGGTAATGAACCTTGCCTATGGTGCCTATCTGATGCTGGGCGGCTATGCATATTTCTATGCAGTGCAGACATTGGGCGTGCCCAAGTTTCCAGGCTTTCTGATAGCCACGGCGGTAGGCGGACTGGCGGGGCTGGCGATGTACCAGTTCCTCGTCAAGCGGCTCGAGGGCGACCATGTTGCCGTGGAAATCTCCACGCTGATCCTCGCCGTCGTCATTCAGGCGGGCATTGTGCTCCTCTTCAATGACAGTTCCAAAATCCTGCTGCCCATCGTCGATGGCGTGTGGCGGGTCGGCAGCACCAGCATTACCAACAATATCGTGGCAGCGATGGTCGCAAGCTGGATCATTCTGGGCGGTTTGCTGCTGTTTGTGAAACGGACCCATATGGGGCGGGCCATGCAGGCTGTATCAATGGATACCAAGGGCGCGCTGATTTCCGGGATCGATACCAATCGCATTAACATGGCGACCTGGGCGATATCAGGGGCGCTTGGCGCAGTGGCCGGGGTGTTCTTCGCTTCCTATACGCAGTTGAACCCGTCCATGTGGGTTTCTCCGCTGATCATAGCGGTTGCAGTTGTGATTGTCGGAGGCATCGGCAGCATCATAGGCACGCTGATCGTGGCACATATCATCGGGTTCATGGAGATCATCACCTCCACGTTCATCGCTGCTGAATTGCGCGGGGTTTTCACCATGCTGCTGATCATCGGCGTGCTGGTGCTGCGCCCGCAAGGCCTGTTTGGTCGAGGGGAGTTGTAACATGGCGCGTGTCATCACCCCTCGCCAGGCCGCGCTCTGGTTGGTTTTTGCGCTGGTCATGCTGGCGCTGCCGCAATTTGTCTCGAATGGTACGCTACGCATCATGATCTTCGCCAATTTCCTGGCGATCTTCGCGATGAGCTGGGATTTCCTGTCCGGCAAGACCGGCTATGTCAGCTTCGGACACCCGTTCCTGATTGGAATTGGCGGCTACACAACGGCCATCCTGTCCTACCGGTTTGGTGTACCGATCTCGATCTCGATACCGGTTGCGGTGACTGCAACACTGGTTGGAGGAACGCTGTTCTTCCTGCCGGCACTGCGGATCAAGGGAACCTATTTCGCGCTGGTGACACTTGCTTTCATGGAACTGATGTACCAGCTCATCCAGGTGATCCGGCCTGATCTTACCGGCGGCACGCGCGGCATGTCCGGCATCAAGACCATGGTCTCGGGGGCGGCGCCCAATTTCTACCTGTCGTTCGGGCTGATGTTTGCGATTGCGCTCGGGCTGTGGATGTTGTCGCGGACCCGGCTTGGTACCTCTCTTGATGCAATCTCGATGAACGAAGAGGCAGTCAGCGGCAGCGGGCTCAATACAACGCGGTTGAAACTGGTCGCGTTCATGGTGAGCGCCAGCGTGGCGGGTCTTGGCGGGGCGTTTTATGTCCACTATCTGGGATCGATTGCTCCGCGTGCGCTGTTCGACATCAATTTCGTCTTCACGATCATAGTCTCGGCGCTGATTGGCGGCTCGGCAACGATCATCGGTCCGATGGCTGGCGCATTCTTCATGACATTCCTGCTGGAATATCTGCGGCCCTTGCTGCCGGGGAGTGAGCGCTATTTCGTCTATGGCATGATCGCGCTGGTGCTTTACGTGTACCAGCCGAAGGGAATTTTCGCGATCGTCAGTGATCTGCGCAATGGCAAGCTGCGCTTGCCGGGGAGGGCAGCCAATGGCGACGCTGCTTGAACTGGACAATGTCTTCAAGCGTTTTGGTGGCATTGTCGCGACCAATGGCCTGTCCTTCACGGTGGAGAAGGGTGAATCGCTGGCGCTGATCGGCCCCAATGGTGCCGGCAAGACCACAATCTTCAGCCTTATCATGGGCGAGATACGCCAGAATTCCGGCGCGATCCGTTTCAAGGGCAAGGATGTCTCCAATCTTGCCACGCATGAACGCATCAAGCGCGGCATTGCGCGGACTTACCAGGTACCGCGCCCGTTTGGTGACATGGATGTGGCACAGAACATCCGGGTTGGCATGACGCCAGACAATCTGTGGCAGATGGTGTTCGGCGCGCCAGACCCCGCGGCAGAACTGGAGATCGCGCGCAGCGTCGGATTCAGGGAAAGTGACCTGGCGCGCACGCCCAGCACCCTGTCAATGGGAGATTTGCGCAAACTGGAACTGGCAAGGGCACTTGCGACCAGACCGGAGGTCATGCTGCTAGATGAGGTTTTTGCCGGGCTTACCGTGGCCGAGATCGACCAGATTTCCGATCTGCTTGCCCAAAAGCGCAGGGAGGGAATGACGTTCGTGATTGTCAGCCATGACCTGCGCGCGCTGGAGCCGCTGGTCGACAGGGCAGTGGCGATGACCTTTGGCAAGGCAATCGCCGAGGGAAGTTTCGCCTCGGTCATGGGTGACGAGGCCGTTCGCTCGGCCTATCTCGGGGAATAGGCGGAAAACGCATGGCGATCCTGGAAGTCGAAAACCTCTACGCATATTACGGCATGGCCGAGTCGTTGCATGGCGTTTCCCTGAAACTCGAGGAAGGGCAGATCATCGGAGTGATTGGCCCCAACGGAGCGGGCAAATCCACACTTCTTGATGCGATCATGGGCCTGGTGAAAACCAAGGGCTCGATCAGGCTGGGCGGCAAGGAAATTACCGGCAAACAGCCGGCAGCCCTTGTCGAGGCCGGCATTGGCTACGCGCCGGAACGCGCGCATCTGTTCCCCTATATGAGCGTGCGCGACAACCTGCTGGTAGGAGCCTATACCGCGCGCAACGACATCGAAAAGAACCTTGAACTGGTGCACAACCTGTTCCCGGTTCTGCGTGAGCGCTGGGCGCAGGAAACAGCCACGCAGAGCGGCGGCGAGCGGCAGATGGTGTCACTGGGGCGCGCTTTGATGACCAGCCCGAAACTGCTGGTCGACGAACCGACAATCGGCCTTGCGCCGAAAATCTGTGTGGGCATAGCCGAGGCGCTGGTGCGGCTCAACCGCGAAACCGGTTTGACGATCCTGATCGCTGAACAGAATGTCAGTTTTGCGATGCAGTTGGCTAGCCATGTGCATGTGTTGGAATCGGGCTCAGTGGCAGTGGAAGGCCCGGTTGACCAGTTACGCGCTGATCCCGAACTGGCCAAGGCCTATTTCGGGACCTGAGAGGAGACGGCGGCTAAACGCCCCCGGCAGAAAGGGCGGAGTGATCCGCCCTTTCTGATTCCATTTTTGTTGGCACAGCCTTATTGCGAGGTCTTGAACCCGCACTGCTGCTGCTCCATCGCGATCTGCAACGTGATGCGGGTGGCGTTTTCTGCATAGGCTTCCGTCACGCTTCCAGAGTGGACCACCTTGTCCCGCAGCGGGCTTACTTCCTTGCACAGATGGAATACATGCGGCACGGACGAGGTCTTGGCACCGTCTTCCGGGGCGATCCAGTAAACGACATCGAGACCATCCGGATTGGCATCGCTTTTGGTTGCCGCAGCTACGGCATCCGAATCCCTCGCAATGTCCTGCGCCTGGGCGGCAACTTCCGGCGAACAGGCAGTGGTAGGCTGATTGGCCCGGATCTGCGCCGCGCACTCATTCATGTCCTGCGAATATTGTTCCACGGATGGCGGGTTGTAGCTTACCCCCATCAAGGTCGCGATGATCGCAAGAACCGCGCCGACACCGCCTGCAATCTTCTTGTTCTTTGGATCCATGTCCTTGTCCATCATGATGAGGACAATCAGCGGCAGGAAGGCAACAAGCGTGATAATTGCGCCAAGCTGGTTCTGTACGAAGAACTTGAACTTTTCAGAAGCCTTGGCCGGGTCGTGCTTGTTGGCTGCCTTCCAAAAATAGCTGCCGGCAATTGCGAAGATGGCGATGCCGACCAGGATGCCGATCAGCAGAGGCAGGTTGCCCTGGTCGAACTTGTTCTTGAGAAGCAGGATAATCCCGGCAATTTCGCCACCAATGGCAACGAGCCATGACAGGATTGCGTAGATGCGAAGGCGTTTGGCGGAAGATTTCTGTTCCTGGGATGCGCGCCACGCATTGGTGACGTCAGCCCCTTCGGCCGGCTTGTTGTCAGACATTTTCAGATTTCCCTATCTTGACCATGTTGCGCGACCGACGTTGAGAGGAAGTTCTGGTCCGTCCCGCGCCATGTCATGGTTCTGGCACTGGCCAAGTCACTAGCACATCCAGCGAAAAATTCCAGCAGGAACAAGGGTTTCAGGTCGCAGCCGTGGGTTGTGATTGCGGGCACGGGGTTCAATTCATGGGCGATTTCCGACCGGTTTGCGCGGTCTTGCGCGGCGGGTCCTGACTGAGAGGGACGACGGTTCAGAAGTGAAGCCAACACCGCCTGTTCTTCTGGTTGCCTTGTAAACAATGTCATTGCACTATCCGGCAGAGTGTGTTGAGTTGGATCATTGCGGCATTGAGAGCTGCGAAAAACCTGCACTGGAGGGTGCAGCAAAGGGAGAGAGAAATGGCAGATACCAAAGACACGTCTTCACATACCCCGTCCAGGCGCAAGTTCCTGAAGGGCGCTGGTATTGCTACTGTTGCCGGACTTGCGGCACCTTCAATCGCGCGCGCCGAAACCCAGGTGCTCAAAATGCAGGCAGCATGGGGCGGCGGCATTTTTCTGGAAAATGCACAATCCTATGTCAACCGCGTCAACTCGATGGCGGGCGGCGCATTGAAGATCGACCTGTTGCCGGTGGATTCGGTAGTCAAGACCAGCCAGATGCAGGATGCCGTGCACCGTGGTGTTCTGGACGCAGCCCATTACGTGCCAGCCTACTGGTATTCGAAGTCTCCGGTCGCGTCGCTCTTCGGAACCGGTCCGTGCTTCGGCTGGTCATCGAATGAGGTTCTGGGGTGGGTCTATTACGGCGGTGGCCAGGCGCTGTTTGACGAGCTGATGGCCAATCTCGGCCTGAACGTCGTTTCCTTCTTCAACTCACCAATGCCGGCGCAGCCGCTTGGCTGGTTCAACAAGGAAGTCAAGGGTGCGGCGGACATGAAAGGTCTGAAATACCGCACCGTTGGTCTTGCTGCTGATGTCATGAGCGAAATGGGCATGTCCGTTGTTCAGTTGCCGGGCGGTGAAATCCAGCCCGCGATGAAGTCCGGCCTCATTGATGCTGCGGAATTCAACAACCCGACCTCGGACCGGGACTTCGGCATGCAGGACGTTTCGAAAATCTATATGCTGGCCTCGTTCCACCAGAGCCAGGAATTCTTCGAGTGCACGTTCAACAAGAAGAAGTATGATGCCCTTGCACCGGAGCTTCAGGCGATCCTGAAATATGCATCCGAGGCAGAAAGCTCGAACTTCTACTGGAACAACACCAAGCGCTACGCCGATGACTTGGTCAAGCTGACCACCGAACAGGGTGTCAAGGCCGAGCGCACCCCAGATGACATCATGGCTGCACAGCTTGATGCTTGGGACAAGGTTGTTACCCGCATGTCAGCCGACGACCCGTTCTTTGCCAAGGTCATTGAATCGCAGAAGGCTTATGCGAAGAATGTCATGGGTTATCTCAACCTGAACCAGCCGGACTACAAGCTCGCTTACAATCACTACTTCGGTTGATTGTCGGCCCATGGGATGCCGTTCCGGGACATGGTTCCGGGACGGCAATTTTCGTCAGGCTGCCAGGGGCAGCCACATGCGGCAACATGATACACGCAGTTGTGGCCTGCAGGTTCCGCGAATTGCTCGGCAATTCCGGCCAGTAGTGCGCAGATGCGAGATGAACAAGCGTTTTCAGCCAGTTTGACAGCCTGTGGCACCGGAGTGAAATTCGTGGAAAAGTTCGTACATTCAGTCGAAAATCTCAACATCTGGATTGGTCGCGCCTTTGGCTGGTGCATCCTCATCCTGACGCTTTCGGTCTCCTATGAGGTTTTTGTCCGGTATGTGCTGAATTCGCCGACCGTGTGGGCCTTCGACATGATGATCCAGATGTATGGCGGATTGTTGCTGATGGCCGGGCCCTATGCACTTGCCCAGGACGCCCATGTGCGCGGTGACGTATTGTACCGGCTGTTTCCGGTGCGCTGGCAGGCACGCGTGGACCTGCTGCTGTATGTCCTGTTCTTCTTCCCCGGAATGATCGCGCTGTTCTGGTATGGCTGGGAAATCGCCGCCGACAGCTGGCGCTACAAGGAAGTCAGCTGGAACAGCCCGGCGCGTATCCAGATCTATTTCTTCAAGACCCTCATTCCGCTTGTCGGCTTTCTGCTGATCCTGCAGGGGCTGGCCGAGATCATCCGTTGCTGGAATGCGATCCGCACTGGTGTGTGGATGGAACGGCTCGAGGATGTGCAGGAGACGGAAGACATGCTGATGCACATGGATGCAGACAGAGTTCCGCGCTAGCGCTGACGCAAGCGACGTCCGTTGCTTTCATCCTGAGCCAGTATCCATTCCCCGGTTGATCACTGCTTCGCAATCAAGAGAAAAAAGATGACCAATCCAGAAGTCGCCATCCTCATGCTCTGCCTGTTCATCTTTCTGGTGCTGCTGGGCTTTCCCATTGCATTCACATTGTTGGCGATGGGCGTCGGGTTTGGCTACTATGCCTATTATACAGGCGATGCGATCACGTCATTCGGCGACATTTTCAACAACAACATCTTCTATCTTCTCAACCAGAACACTTTTTCGGTGATGTCAAACGACACGCTGGTGGCGATCCCGCTTTTCCTGTTCATGGGATATGTCGTTGAGCGCGCCAATATCGTCGACCGGCTGTTCTTCTCGCTCTATATGGCGGCGCGGAACCTGCCAGGTTCGCTGGCGATTGCAGCACTTCTGACGTGCGCGGTGTTCTCGACTGCATCAGGCATTGTTGGTGCCGTCGTGACGCTTATGGGCCTGCTTGCCTTTCCGGCAATGGCAAACGCCAATTACAACAAGAGCTTTGCGTCGGGTGTCATCTGCGCAGGTGGAACGCTCGGCATTCTCATTCCGCCGTCGATCATGCTGATCGTATATGCTGCGATTGCAGAACTTTCGCCGTTGCGGCTTTATGCGGCAGCAGTGTTTCCGGGCCTCATGCTCGCCGGGCTCTACATTGTCTATGTCATCATCCGTGTGATGATAAATCCGGCGATTGCGCCCAAGCCCGACCTCAAGGATGTGCCGCCGGCGGGCAAGATCTATTTCGACCTGCTGGTCAATTTCATTCCGCTGACCATCCTGATTGCGCTTGTGCTCGGTTCCATTCTGGGTGGGCTTGCCACACCGGCAGAAGCGGCGGCAATGGGTGCCTTGGGCGGTATCGTTCTTGCTTCCGTCTATCTCAGCCCGTCACAAGTGCTGGTCAATTGCCTGACCGGGCGCAATCCGTTGATGTATGGCAGTGCCGCTGCCGGTTTGGCGCTCTACTTGTTCATCTCTTCGGCGCCGCTGACCAAGGCAATGATCGAGATTCCGATCGTGGCAGGCGTCGCAGGCCTGCTGGTGTCCTGCCTGCGCCACAGTTATGCTGACGTGTGGAGCAAATTGCGCGAGAGTGTTTATCTGACCGCCAAGGCAACCGCGATGGTGTGCTGGCTCTTTGTCGGCTCATGGACATTCGCGTCGGTGTTTTCCTATCTCGGCGGGCATGACATCATCTCCGAATGGGTAAGGGGCATGGACCTGCAGCCATGGCAGTTCCTGGTGATGACGCAGGCAATCATCTTCCTGCTTGGCTGGCCGCTGGAATGGTCAGAAATCCTGATAATCTTTGTTCCGATATTCCTTCCGCTGCTCGATCATTACCAGATCAATCCGTATTTCTTTGCGATGCTCGTAGCACTCAATCTGCAGACCTCCTTCCTGACACCGCCCATGGCGATGTCGGCCTATTACCTGAAGGGTGTGTTGAAGAACCAGATCCAGCTGATCGAGATTTTCAAGGGGTTGATGCCGTATCTTGGTATTGTCATGCTGTGCATGATCCTGATGTACCAGTTACCCGGCATTGCGCTGTGGCTGCCTGACTATCTGTTTGGCGAATATGTGAAGTAGGACAAGGATGCCCAATTCACTAACAGCGCGCGAGGCCGCCAGGCAGATTCGTGCAGGACTTCTTTCATCGCGGAAACTGGTTGAATCCTGCCTGCAGCGGATATCGGAAACCGAACCGGTATTGCAAGCCTGGGCGCATGTTGACCACGACGGCGCGCTGGCGGCAGCCGATGCCTGCGACCTGATGCGGCGCAGGGGCATGCCGCTTGGACCGCTGCATGGCGTTCCGGTTGGCATCAAGGACATCGTGGATGTGAAGGACATGCCCTGCGAGCGCAACTCACCGCTGTTTGCCGGTCGGGTCGCGAGCGAGGACGCCTTCATCGTGAGCAGGTTGCGCGAGGCAGGTGCTGTGATCCTCGGCAAGACCGTGACCACCGAACTTGCTTTCATGAACCCGTCGCAAACGCGGAACCCGCATGATCCGTCAAGAACGCCGGGTGGCTCCTCCAGTGGTTCTGCAGCGGCGGTTGCCGCGTTTCATGTCCCTCTGGCTATCGGCACACAGACCAATGGCTCGATGATCCGGCCTGCCTCTTTTTGCGGCGTATACGGACTCAAACCGACGCGCGGGGTGCTGTCACGTTCGGGTATTCTCGATACGTCGGTATCGCTTGACCAGCCGGGTGTTTTTGCGCGCGAGCTTGGCGACTGTGCGTTGCTGGCTGATGCGATGGCCGGATATGATCCGCAAGACCGGCTGTCTTATCCACGGGCGAGACCACGAATGCTTGATGGAGCGTCGCAGGAAATGCCGGTCAAACCGGCATTCGCTGTATTTGATCTGCCTTATGACGACAGGCTGGCCGGGTATTCGGTGGAAGGAATGGCGGAGCTTGAAGCCTTTTTGGGCCAGCAAGTTGACCGGCTTCCAGCGCCGCCAGCCTTTGCCAATCTCGTCAGGGTGCAGCGAGTCATCCATCTTTATGAATATAATCAATCACTCGGCGAATTGTGCCGCAGCCAATGGGACAAGGTGTCGGACGTATTGAAGCCGCTTGTCGAGGAAGCATCCGCCATCAGCCTTGCCCAATATGAGGATGCGCAATCGATCCGGCAGGAAGCAGAGACATTTTTCGCAAGCTTCTTCGCTGACTACGATGCCGTTCTCACCCACTCAGCGGCGGGTGAGGCACCTTCCTTCGAATCCGGGACGGGTGATCCGGTATTTTGCTCGATCTGGACACTGGCCGGACTGCCATGTGTCTCGCTTCCCCTGCTGAGTGGTGAGCGGGGCCTGCCGGTGGGAATCCAGATGGTCGGACCTGTTGAGCGGGATGACAGGATGCTGCGCGCGGCGAACTGGTTGATCAGCCATTTGAACGAAGATAGCATGCCAGCCTGAGCCGGTACGAAACAGCGGGAGTAACGGGAATGATTTCGAAAGCACTGAATGCCATAACCGGGCTCATTGCCATGGCACTTGTTTCAATCTTCGTGCTCGGCTTGTCTTATTCGATCTCTACGGGTTTCGCCGGTTTCTGGGGCGGGTTTCCGTTCATGGTCATTGCGGTTTTCGTCTTGGGCCTGGCAATATTTGATTATTGGCGGGTGTGCTTCCGCTCCAAAGGCTGACCTCAGCCGGGAAATGGCAAGGGCACCATGTCGACCGACTGGTGACTGGCTTGCCCGCCCGCGAGGCGTAGCGTGCCCTTGACTGGAGCGACGTCAAAATAGTCCCGGCCATAGGCAACGATGACATGATCGAGTTCTGCCCGCATGTTGTTGGTGGGGTCGAATTCAACCCAGCCTGTCTGTGAACCGCACCAGGCGCGCACCCAGGCATGCATGGCGTCAGCACCTTCCAACCGTTCGCTTCCCTTGGGAGGGATGGTTCGCAGGAAGCCTGAAACATAGCCTGCCGGAATGTGAAGCGAGCGCAGGGCCGCAATCATGATATGGGTGAAATCCTGGCACACTCCGCGCCGCTTGCGGAATGCTTCTGCCATCGGGGTGTCGACGTCAGTGGATTGCGGATCGAATTTCATGATGGCATGAAGGCCCGAGCAAATCCGGGAAACGATTTCCACTATAGGCATGGTTTCGTTCTTGAAGGGCGCGGCCCAATCGGCAACAGCCTTGTCGGTTTTCACAAGCCTTGATTGCGGCAGGAAATGGTGAGGGCTTTCAGGTTCGAGCGAATGGATTGTCGCCAGTTCATCCTGCAGCATCGCAAGCGTCGGGCCTGAATTGACCGGTGCAGCACGGGGCAACTTTTCGACGCGCGCACGCATGTGGAAGCTTTCCGTTTCCGTTGGCTCGCCAAGCCGCAGTGAAACGGTCTGATTGCCAAAAAAATCGAGGCTGTCGAGGCGTTCGGCAGGCTCGGGCTGGCTGTCCACATTTGAAATGAGCACGCGCTGCACGCCATCAATGTTTCGCGGCAGCATTCGCAACAGGTGGCGTCCGGCATTGGCCGGTGTCTCAAATTCGTAGTCTATCGCCAGCTTGATGTCGTACAGCATGGTCAGCCCAGATAGGTTCGGGAGAGGAGGTCATGCAGTTCACCGGTTTCGGTAGCCAGTCCGGCCAGGCGTTCATGCGTAATGTCTTCGGCAGTGACTGTGGCAAGTGAAGTTACCAGCTCGGTCATGCGGACCTGGAATTCACTCATTCTCTGGCCTTCCGGATGCGGAAGGAAGGATGCATGTTCGTGCAATGCCCGGAACTGGAAATGTACGGAGCGCGGGTTCATTTCATCCAGCAGCAGAAGGTCGATCACCGTGTCCCGGTCTGTGGCGACCGAATATCGCCTGCGGTGTGTCATCACCGAGTCCCCGACTTCGATGGCGAGATCAAGCGAGCCTTCCGGCGCATCGTCCCGGGTTGTTTCGCCGAGCAGGCGCAGCATGGCGAGTGAGCGCTCTATCGCACGGCCAATCGAAAGGAACCGCCAGCCCATGAAGTGATACATGTTTTCATGCACAAGGCCGGTGAAACCCGAGACCTTGCGCAACAACACACTGTAGGCGCGGCTCGCATCATCGCCCGCCGATACCCGCTTGCGGAATTCGCGCGCAGTTTTCAGCAGGTCGACCAGCGCGTTCCAGCCATCAATCGAGAAACGGTCGCGCACATTGCCGGCACTTCGCAGCGTTGCTTCAATATCGGCTATCAGTCCTTTCGGGATCACTTCTTCGGGGTCAGCGCCGATCAGTTCGAGCTGGCCCGCGATATTGCTTGCCAGCGGATAATCTGCCGAACCTGTCTCTGCAATTCGCAGATGGTAAGCGCGCAACAACCGTATCTGGTCTTCTGCGCGTTCGACATACCGTCCGAGCCACAACAGGTTGTCGGCAGCGGTCGAGGGGAGGGCTCCCAGATCAGAGCGCCGGTAGCCGGTTCCCGAATGCTGCAGCAGGGTATCGGGGACTTCCTTGTGATCCGAGACCACCCAGACATCGCACACAGCACCGCCGCGCTGCATTGATATGTCAGTGCTGGCACCGGAATGGCCAATGCGGGCAAAACCGCCTGGCATTACGCACCAGCCGTTCGCTGTGCGGGCGAGAAAGACACGCAGGCTCATCGGACGGGCTACAAGCCTGCCATTGACCAGCGCAGGCGAGGTTGAAAGGGAGAGGATTTCCTGCGCTGCCAATCTCTCGCCGTTCCGGCGTATCCAGTCGGCATTGACCTCAAGGCCATCCAGGGTTTTGCCCGCGATCACCACGTTGTCGCCATGCTCGAACGGAAGGCCGGTCGACATTGCGTTGTCGAATGTCATGCGGGCCGAATTTGCGATGGCATATTCCAGCGCATCCTCACTGCCGCACCACCATGTCGCGATGTTGGGCAGGGTCAGCGGTTTGCCAGTCAGGTGTTCGCAAATGCGTGGCGTGAAAGCCATCATTGCGCGGGTTTCAAGCACACCTGAACCAACAGCATTGACGAGGGTAAATGATTGCTCGCGGAGGGCATCAAGAATTCCCGGCGTTCCGATGAACGAGTTCTCGTCAAGCTCCAGCGGGTCCATCCAGCTGGAATCAACACGCCGCCACAGGACATCGATCGGCTTCAACCCGCTGACCGTGCGCATGTGGAGTTTTCCGTCCTGCACGGTGAGATCGCTGCCCTGCAGCAGGGGAAAGCCCAGATAGCGCGCGATATAGGCATGCTCGAAATAGGTGTCGTTGAGCGGGCCGGGCGTCAGGATGCCGACCCGCCCATTGCCGTTGGTGCTCAGGGCTTGCACGGCGTCGCGGAACTGCCTGAAAAAGCCTGCGAGCCGCATCACGTTGTTTTCGGTCATGACACGGGAAAAGCTGCGGCTTGTCGCCATGCGGGTTTCCAGGGCAAAGCCCGCTCCGGACGGGGCCTGCGTCCTGTCGCCGAGAACCCACCATCTTCCATTCGGTCCGCGGCCTATGTCGAAAGCGACATGGTGCAGGAAATGGCCGTCACGAGGGCTGATGCCGACTGCAGGACGCAGCCATTCGGGGTTGGATGCCAGCACCTGCGGCGGCAGAAAACCGTCTTTTACCAGACGGTTCTCGCCATAAAAATCGGCCATCATCATTTCGAGAAGATCGGCCCGCTCGCTCAACGCTGTGGCGAGTGTGTCCCATTCGGCTTTCTCGATAAGCAGGGGAACATGGCTGAGCGGCCATTCCTTTTCGACCGAAGTCTGTTTTTGGTACTGCCTGTAATAAACACCGCCGTCACGCAGATACTGGTTGGCCTGGGCCAGAACCAGTTCCAGTGCATCGGCATCGAGACCTGCCAGGTGATGGAGAAACGGCTGCCAGACCGGGCGTATGTTTCCGTGTTCATCATAGAGCTCATCGGCAATGCCGGGCAGGACATTGTAGGCGCTGAGAAGGTCTGCCATCTCCGCCCCCATTTCCGCATGGTTCAACGCATTGTTCGCGGGTGTCATTCAAATGCCAGCCGGTCGCCGCAGGTCGAGCGTCATTGGAAATTCCGGATGGGCATATTCAACCGGCGGCATGGCAGCCGCGGGAGAATGGCCTGAATGTTCGAACCGTGCCAGCCGTCTCGCCTCCGCCTCGTTGGAATTGACCGGGAATGTATCATAACTGCGGCCACCGGGATGCGCGACATGGTAGACGCATCCACCAATTGCGCGGTTGGTCCAGGTGTCGAAAATGTCGAGAACCAACGGGGCTTGCACCGGCAGGACCGGGTGCAGAGCCATGGCAGGTTGCCATGCCTTGAAACGGACCCCACCGACAGCCGTCGAATTGGTTTCTGTCTTCTGCATCGGGATGCGGCGGTTGTTGCAGGCAACGACATAGCGCTCCGTGTCGGCGGCGTTGAGCTTGACCTGCAGGCGCTCAGTCGAGCTGTCTGTGTATCGCGCCGTGCCACCAATCGCGCCGGTTTCACCCAAAACATGCCATGGTTCAAGTGCCTGGCGCAGTTCCAGCCTTACCCCTTCATATTCGATTTCGCCACAGAAGGGAAAGCGGAATTCAGCCTGCGCTTCATACCATTCCGGCCGCATTGCGAAGCCGTTTGATCTCAAGTCGCCAAGCACGTCGAGAAAATCCTGCCAGACGAAATGCGGAAGCATGAACCGGTCCTGCAATGTCGTGCCCCAGCGGGTGAAATTTCCCTCGGCCGGCTTGTCCCAGAAACGGGCAATGAGGGCGCGCAGCAGCAATTGCTGGGCAAGGCTCATCAGCGGGTCCGGCGGCATTTCGAAGCCGCGAAACTCCACCAGGCCGAGACGACCGGTGGGGCCATCGGGCGAATACATCTTGTCGATGCAGATTTCTGCACGATGGGTATTTCCGGTGACATCGGTCAGAAGGTTGCGCAGGAGCCGGTCGGTCAGCCAGGGCAGGGGCGGTGTGCCACTGGAAGGGTGGGGTATCTGGGCGAGCGCCGTCTCCAGTTCGTAGAGGCTGTCATGGCGGGCTTCATCGACGCGTGGAGCCTGGCTGGTTGGTCCAATGAACAGGCCGGAAAACAGATAGGACAGGCTCGGGTGGCGCTGCCAGTGCAGGATCAGCGAGCGCAGCAGATCAGGTCGGCGCAGGAAGGGCGAATCCATCGGTGTCGCGCCGCCGACCACGACGTGATTGCCGCCGCCGGTGCCGGTATGCTTTCCGTCCAGCATGAATTTGTCGGCGCCAAGCCGGGTCTGTCTGGCCTCTTCGTATACGCCTCTCGTTATCGCAACGCATTCCTTCCAATTGGATGCGGGATGGATATTGACCTCGATGACGCCGGGATCGGGCGCGACGCGGATCACGTTGATCCGGGGATCGTGCGGCGGCGCATAGCCTTCGATATGGACGCGCAGTTTCTCACGCTCCGCAGCACTTTCCACAGCGCCAAGCAATTCGAGGTAATCCTCGACCCGCTCGACTGGCGGCATGAACACGCAAAGGCGGCCATCGCGCGGCTCGACAGCGATTGCCGTGCGCACGGTTGCGCCGCCGAGTTCCTGCTCAATCACGTTTTGAACGTTGCCAGCGGCAGTGAAAGACGCCACTTCCTGATGGCGGGAATCGGCGAAGCTTTCCGACCCGTCATCAGCTGGCTTGGGTTCGAAATCCGGCAGTTCACCCTTCGGTTCCGTCGGGTCGGCGATGTTCACATAGGGGTATTGCGAGGGCGGGACATAGGGCAATGAACCCAAAGGCAAGCGGTAGCCGACAGGGCTGTCGCCCGGCACCAGAAACACATGCCCGCGGCGCGGTTTCCACAATTCCGAGCGCCAGCGCCTGCCATCGGTTGATCTTGACTGCCAGCTTTGAACGGGAAGAATGTAGCCCGAAGGAACGGTCAGGCCGCGCGAGAACACGCGCGCAATACGGTGGCGTTCCTCGGTGTCCTTGAGCTTCGAATTCTCCGGCGTCACATTCTCCGGCAGATTGGCTTCCTTGAGGATCCACTGCGCGGGATCCTCGAAAGCCGGAACCACGTTCCCGCTTTCCACTGCAAGGGCTGCTGCAATTGCCTTGAGCAGTCGCTGAGCATCGCTGGCATCGACCTTGGTATCTTCGTGCTCCGAGGCAATCAGGCTGGCGTTTTTCCATATCTGCTTGCCGTCGCACCGCCAGAACAGCGAGAATGTCCAGCGCGGCAATGTTTCGCCCGGATACCATTTGCCCTGGCCATAATGCAGCAGCCCGCCCGGTGCGAACCGGCCACGCAACCGCCTGATCAGCGTGTCGGCCAGTCCGCGCTTCATCGGGCCGACTGCGGCGGTGTTCCACTCGTCAGCTTCGAAATCATCAATCGAAACGAATGTCGGTTCGCCACCCATTGTCAGACGCACGTCACCTGCCTCAAGGACCGTATCGATTTTTTCGCCAAGGGCATCCAGCGCCAGCCAGGAATCTTCGGGAAACGGCTTGGTTATGCGCGGGTGTTCGGAAACGCGCGAGACATGCATGTCGAAGGAGAAATCGACTTGCGGGGTACCTGCCGAGGAAAACCCGCCGGAAATCGGGGCGGCATTGGAATAATGCGGCGTCGCGGCCAGCGGAATGTGACTTTCCCCGGTCAACAGGCCGGAAGTCGGATCAAGACCGATCCAGCCGGCGCCCGGCAGGTAAACCTCCGCCCAGGCATGGAGGTCGGTGAAGTCATGATCGGTTCCAGGCGGACCATCGAGTGCCACGAGATCGGGTTTGAGCTGGATGAGGTAGCCGGAAACAAATCGGGCGGCAAATCCGAGATTGCGAAGCGTTTCGACCAGCAGCCAGGAAGAATCGCGGCAGGAGCCCGACAGCCTTGTCAGCGTCTCTTCCGGCGACTGGACGCCCGGTTCCATGCGAATGAGATATTCCACCTTTTGCGATACCAGCCGGTTCAATTCGACAATGAAATCGGTTGTGCGGCGCGGGGTCCGGTCAATCTCGCCAAGAAAAGCGGCAAAGGCAGGGTTTGCCGGCGACGGGGTGCGGTAGATCGACAGATCCTGTTTCAATTCGGCCGGATACTCGAAAGGCCAATCCTCCGCAGTTTCCTCGACGAAGAAATCGAAGGGGTTATAGACCGTCATGTCGGCGACCAGATCGACCTCGATCTTCAATTCCGTGACCGGATCGGGGAATACGAACCGGGCCAGCCAATTGCCGTAAGGGTCCTGCTGGTGATTGACGAAGTAGCCCGATGGCGAAACCTTGAGCGAATGCGACACGACCCGGGTCCGGCCGTGCGGAGCCGGGCGCAGCCGGATGACTTGCGGCTGCAGCGTTACTGGCCGGTCATATCGGTAGTGGGTGAGGTGGTATAGTTGAGCCTTGATGGACATGACGCGAACAGGTTCCCTTCACAGGGTAGGCTAGGCATCTTTGTTCGCACTGCACAATCCCAAAGTGGGTGCTATCCGGTATTTTCTTTCGCAGTTGCATGCAGACCGCATCACTGCTTCCCAATCCGGAGGTCAACGAGACAATTCCTCAACCGTTGAATGATCTTAGCGCTGCCCTCAAGTTCATATTTCGCATTGAAGCCGTCCGAGAAGAGATCGATCGTGTGCCCGTTTTCGATGTTTCCGAGGAGTGGTCCTTCATCAAGGTCAGCAATTTCGAGAAGCGTGGCACTATTGGCCACTGCGCTGACGCGATACCGAGGGTAAAAATCGACCAGCGCTTCCATCGCAAATATATGGGACGGCGGCAACTGCCAGGTGGAGTTTGACAGCCGCAAAAACCAGACATGATCTTCGCGGACCACCAAACTAAAACTTGTTCCATCGTGAAAACCGGTTTTGGCCCAGCACTCCAAGGCTTTCGCTTCGCCCGAAACTGGTCGGATTCCTCCGCTCCAGCGGCCGTCGACAAATGGGAGTGTTGTCGCGCTGCATTCATAGCTGACAGCGAGGAGGAGTGTTGAGACAACGATTGATGCGAACCCGGTCCTTTGCATTGCCGAAGTCCTCCGGTTGTCGGCCTTGTAACAATCAATACAGAAATTGACCAAGATTGGAGATGGATTGCAACATCAGAGCCGCGAACGACCAATCGCAACAAATGCAGAGACGTTTTTTTGGGTGGAGGGCTGTGCAAATCGGTTGGCCTGCCCTGGAAATTGACAGAAAACCAGCTAACCCATTGAAAAATATGGTGAGCGCTCAGGGGGTCGAACCCTGGACCTACTGATTAAAAGTCAGTTGCTCTACCAACTGAGCTAAGCGCTCCCATGATGCAACCGCCGGTCCGGGGCGGTGCGGGCATTCGATGGGTTGCCACTTTTTCAGCCAGCTCAATGCCTGACAAGTTTCAGTCTTGGCAGGGAAATCGAGGCAACAACATCGCGTCATCGAACCGGCTGGTTCGAAGTCCGGCGATAAATAGAAAGGCTGCCGCCAACGGTCAACCGAAAAGTCCCGATTTGGTCAAAAAACCTTGTACGGGTCCCCGGTGGCGCCTGCCAATGCAGCGATGGATCATCTCAAGCCAGCAAGATTGTCGGGATTTGGCGCCTTCGCGCCATCGTGATTGCCCTTTGAACATGGCATGGGCTATTGCAGGGGCAAATCACGGGATGATGTCATGACCGCAGAAATTTCATATCTGGCCGCCTTTATCGCAGGGTTGGTGTCGTTTGTTTCGCCCTGCGTATTGCCGCTGGTTCCGCCTTACCTGTGCTACATGGCCGGCGTTTCGCTGGATCAGTTGGCCAATGGTGAAACAGTTGGCGGCAGCAATGGTACGGCCAATGCAGCTCGAAAGGCGCTGGTGCCGTCGCTGTTTTTCGTGCTCGGCTTCAGCGCAGTCTTTGTGTCACTCGGGGCTGGGGCATCCACCATTGGCGGCTTGATGCGGGCGCACATGGACACGCTTGCAGTGCTGGCCGGTATCGTCATCATCATCATGGGCCTGCATTTTCTGGGCGTCTTCCGCATCGGGCTGCTGTTTCGCGAAGCGCGATTTCACTCGTCGGGTACGGGGCTTGGCGGTGCATTCGTGATGGGGCTTGCCTTTGCTTTCGGCTGGACACCCTGCATCGGGCCTGTGCTTGGGGCAATCCTCGCGGTGGCGGGCACGCGCGAGTCGGTCGGTGAGGGTGCCTTGCTGCTCGGCGTCTATTCCGCGGGGCTTGGCATACCATTCCTGCTGGCTGCGGCTTTCGTCGGGCCGTTCATGGCGACTCTGGAGCGTTTCCGCCGCCATCTCGACTAGGTCGAAAAGGCGATGGGCACGCTGCTGGTGCTGGCCGGAATCCTGTTCCTGACAGGTGGCATGCAGAGCATGAGTTACTGGCTGCTTGAACGATTTCCCGCACTCGGCCAACTGGGCTAATGGGATCAGGCTGGCGGGCGGGCGGACCTGCGCAAGGCTGAGACTGGCAGGGTGGCCACAATGACGCCACCGAGGATCTTTGCCATCCCGGCGAAGTGAAACGGCAGCAGCGATTCACCCAGGAAGAACCAGGCAAGCCCGATGCCGCAAGGCGGCAGCAGATAGAGGAAAATCCCGGCTATCGATGGGCCGAGTACCTTTACCCCGTACTGGAATGTCGAGAAGGAAATGATCGACGCCAGCAAGACGATGCCCGCAATGATCCACCATTGGCGTTCAGTGTCGGGAAAATTGCCGGTGATCGCCACCTCGCCAATTGCAAAGGGCAGGAGTGTCAATGCGCCGGCTGATGCGACCATCGCCAGTAAAGGCAGCGTGGTCAGATGCGCAAGCGACCTTGATTTGAGCAGGACCGAATAGAGTGCCCACGAAATGGCAGCCACGACAAAAACAAGATCGCCGGGATTGAAATCGAGCCGGAAAATTGCGCTCGCATCCCCTTTCAACACGATTGCCAAGACGCCGGCGAAGGCAAGCAATATGCCCGCCGTTTCACGCAGCACAATCGGTCTGCCGCGCCACAGATATTCGACGATGACGATGATGACCGGTGGAACGGTGTAAATGAGAGTGCCATTGGTGGCTGTCGTGTGTTTCAATGCCCAATAAACCGCGCCGCCGCATATCCACATTCCGAGGAAGCCGCACAACAATACCAGCGCCAGGTTTTGTTTGAAGGTGACACGCATTTGCGGCCAGTGGGGTTGCGTGAAGGCAAGCAGGATCAGTGCCGTCAGGCCCCAGCGCAAGGCTGCCAAAGTGAAAGGCTCGATATCCTGCGCCGCGCGGCCGAAAACCACATTGGTCGAAAAAAACAAGGGTGCGATGGCGAGGATCACATAGGCCGACAGGGTCTCGGAGCGGTTTTTCATTGTGGCTTTCGTGACGTTGGTGACTGCTCCGCGGATCAGGCGAAACACTGTTCATTCGCGCGATATCAGTTCGCCCTTGAAGGCGGTCGCCTTGCAATTGATATCCTGCGGCAGGGCGATATTCTGACAAGCCTCGGAAGCTGCTTCCAGGGTCTTGTAGGGTCCGACCAGGAGCAGCGCTTCAAGACCATTCTCGGTCTCGGCAAGGGTGGCGCGTGGTTCGAGCTGGTCGAGACCCGCTTCGGCATTCTGGGAAGCCAGCACGGCAAACCGGGCGGATAGTTCAGCGAAAGACAAGGCCGAGCCGAGTTCCATCGCATAGCCTTGTGCGACATCTGCGCCAGCAGCTTGCGGTGCACTGCTGCCCGTCAACAGATTGCCGTTTTCTTCGGGCTGCTTTGCGACGATGGTCACGCCGTCAGGTTCGCGCGGCAGCAGGGAAACTGGTCCAAGCGAAGTATCGTCCCCGCCGGTGACGGCCAATCGCGCAACCAGCACGACGATGGTTGCCGTCAATGCAAAGGCAATAAATGCCATTCCGGCCAGGAGCAGGATCTTGACCGGTGTGAGGCGTTTTTCTGCGTCTTGTGGCGGCAGGAAATCATCCGGGACAATGTCGGGTCGCTGCTTGCGCATGTAATCCTGGTTGAAACTGTTGTCTTGCATCGAATCAGGCTTTGACCGATTGAAGCACCGGATGGCGGGATTCAGGATATCGAAACAGAACTGCAATATGAGGCGGGCATCGCCACCATGTTGTGGTGAGGGTTAAACCGGGAAGGCTCAAATGGCAAGAACATGTCTCACGATCATCCTTGCGGCAGGCGAGGGAACGCGCATGCGCTCACAGATGCCGAAAGTGCTGCACCCGGTTGCCGGCCTTGCCATGGTTTGCCATGTCATTCGAACGGCCGGGCTGGCCGGAGGTGATGTACATGCCGTTGTCACGGGCAACAAGGCAGAAGACGTCGAGAAGGCCATCCTGGCAGTTACCGACAATGTTTCGTTTTTCAAGCAGACCGAACGGCTTGGCACTGCCCATGCGGTACTGGCAGCACGGGAAGCTCTGGAGCGCGGTTTTGATGACGTTCTGGTGCTTTTCGGTGATACACCACTGACCCGCCCGGAGACGCTGAAGCGAATGCGGCGCGGTCTCGAACTCGGTGCTGAAGTTGCGGTGCTGGGTTTCCACACCGACGATCCGACCGGCTATGGGCGGTTGATCGAAAAGGACGGCGAACTCTTTGCCATTCGTGAACATCGCGAAGCCAACGATGAGGAATTGCGGATCAATTTCTGCAATGGCGGCATCATGGCGTTTTCGGGTCGCAATGCGCTGGAAATGCTGGATGCGATCGGCAATGACAATTCAAAGGGCGAATATTATCTGACGGACCTTGTCGAGGTGGCGCGGGCACGCAAGCTCAAGGTCGTGGCGATGGAGGCGGAGGAAGTGGAAATCCTCGGCGTCAACAATCGCGCGGAACTGGCACGGGCCGAGACAATCTGGCAGACACGCCGCCGGGGCGAGTTGATGGCGGAGGGTGTGTCGATGCGGGCGCCCGAAACGGTTTTCCTTCATCATGACACGGTGATTGGTGCCGACACAGTTGTCGAGCCGAATGTTGTCCTGGGGCCGGACGTGGTGATTGGAAATGGCGTCACGATCCGGTCGTTCTCGCATCTGGAAGGATGCCGGATAGAAACGGGTTCGATTGTCGGCCCGTTTGCGCGTATCCGTCCGGGCACAGAACTCGCGGAGAATGTCCATGTCGGGAATTTCTGCGAATTGAAGAATGCCAAGGTGGCCAGCGGTGCAAAGGTCAACCATCTCAGCTATATCGGCGATGCCACCATTGGAGCAGCCGCCAATGTCGGTGCTGGCACGATTACCTGCAATTATGACGGGGTCGGCAAATACCTCACCGAGATTGGCGCCAATGCCTTTGTCGGTTCGAATTCATCCCTGGTGGCACCTGTAAGGATCGGTGACGGTGCCTATATAGCGTCTGGCAGTGTGATTACCGATGAAGTGCCAGCGGGCTCCATGGCTGTTGCGAGAGGGCGACAGGCCAACAAGGATGGTTATGCCGACGTGATCCGCGAGCGGGCCAAGGCACGCAAGGCGCAGCAGAAATAGCCTGTTTGCAAATTGGTAACCACGTGAGCGCACCGGAAAGTAACCCGGTTGTGGTCTTGTCTGCGTAATCTTTTGAAACACAGATTGAATTCCTGCGAAGGTGCTGTGGCACTACACAGGGCAGCATTGTGGTGAATCTCGCCGCAACCGGGAACAGTGACGGGAACGATGGCATGTGCGGAATTATCGGCATTGTAGGCAATCAGCCAGTGGCACCACTGCTTGTGGATGCGCTGAAGCGGCTCGAATATCGCGGCTATGATTCTGCCGGGGTCGCCACCGTGGAGGGCGATCATCTCGACCGCCGTCGTGCCGAAGGCAAGCTTGTCAATCTCGAAAACCGGCTGAAAGCCGCCCCGCTGAGCGGCCATATCGGCATTGGCCATACGCGCTGGGCTACGCACGGCGTGCCGAATGAAACCAATGCACATCCGCATTTTTCCGGCAATGTCGCGGTCGTGCATAACGGGATTATCGAGAATTTCCGTGAATTGCGCGATGAGTTGAAAGCGGAAGGCTTTTCGTTTTCCTCGCAAACCGACACGGAAGTGGTTGCGCATCTGGTGGCGAGCGGGATGAACCGCGGCATGAAGCCTGTTGAGGCTGCGCATGCGGCGATCAAACGGCTGCGCGGTGCTTTCGCCCTTGCCATCCTGTTTCGCGACAATGCCGATCTCATCGTCGGAGCGCGCAACGGGCCGCCGCTTGCGATCGGTCATGGCGAGAACGAGATGTTCCTGGGATCGGATGCGATTGCGCTGGCTCCTTTCACCAATTCAATCACCTATTTGGAAGATGGCGACTGGTGCACGCTTTCTCGAAGCGGTGTCCTTGTCTTCGACGCCGATGGCAACAATGTTGAGCGCGTCCAACAGAAATCGGTCGGCTCCAGCCTTATGGTGGACAAGGGCAATCATCGCCACTTCATGCAGAAGGAAATCTACGAGCAGCCGGAGGTGATCTCGCACACGCTTTCGCGCTATATCGATTTTGTCGATGACCGCGCTACAGGCGCTGACAATCTTCCGTTTGATTTTGCCGAACTTGACCGCGTTGCGATTTCTGCCTGTGGCACGGCCTATCTCGCGGGCCTGGTCGGCAAATACTGGTTTGAGCGCTATGCGCGCTTGCCGGTCGATATCGACATTGCCTCTGAGTTTCGTTACCGCGAAATGCCGATGGCGAAAAACGGGTTGTCGCTGTTCGTGTCACAATCCGGTGAGACCGCCGACACGCTTGCCTCGCTGCGCTACTGCAAATCACAGGGCCAGCACATCGGTTCCATCGTCAATGTCAGAGAATCGACCATAGCGCGCGAAAGTTCGGTGGTATTTCCAACGCTTGCCGGTCCGGAAATCGGGGTGGCCTCGACCAAGGCCTTCACCTGCCAGCTGTCTGTGCTTGCTGCATTGGCGATTGCTGCAGGCAAGGCGCGCGGGACGTTGAGCGTGGACGAAGAGCGGCAACTGGTGCGAGACCTGTCGGAAGCACCACGCTTTGCCACCATGGCGCTCAAGCTCGAGCCGCAGATCGAAAAGATTGCAGCTGATCTCGCCAAGGTGAAGGATGTCCTTTATCTCGGGCGTGACACCAGCTATCCGCTTGCAATGGAAGGGGCGCTGAAGCTCAAGGAAATTTCCTATATCCATGCCGAAGGCTATGCGGCAGGCGAATTGAAGCACGGTCCGATCGCTCTCATTGACGAAAACATGCCGGTTGTCGTGATAGCGCCGCATGACCACATCTTTGAAAAAACCGTGTCGAACATGCAGGAAGTGGCTGCAAGGGGCGGTCGCATCATCCTGATCACCGACCAGAAGGGGGCTGCTGAATCCTCCGTCAATTGCGAGCATGTGCTGGTGATGCCGGACATGCCGCAAATCCTGACGCCACTGGTTTATGCCTTGCCGATCCAGATGCTGGCCTATCATACAGCCGTGTTCATGGGGACGGATGTCGACCAGCCGAGAAACCTGGCGAAGTCGGTAACGGTCGAATAGCGGTCACAAGCTTTTCACAATTGGCTGGCAAATCACGCTATGTGAAAAGACGTCCGCGACCTATATGAAGGCGCAGGACAAACTGATCGGGGCATCATGACACAGGACCATCCGCCCAGGCATAGCGGGTTGACGCGGCTGAGGAATTATTTCCTTACCGGTTTCATCATCACCGCGCCGCTGGCAATCACTGCATATCTGATTTGGACCTTCGTCCAGTGGGTGGACAGCTGGGTCATTCCCTATATTCCCAGTGTCTACAATCCGGAAAGCTACCTGCCGTTCGACATTCCGGGTATCGGCCTCATCATCGTGATGTTCATGATCACGATTGTCGGCTTCCTGACTGCCAACATCATAGGCCGTTCCATTGTAGGCTACGGCGAGCGCATGCTTGGCCGGATGCCGCTGGTCCGTAATCTTTACAATGGCTTGAAGCAGATATTTCAGACAGTACTTTCAGATGAGACTGCCTCATTCCAGAAGGTTGGGCTGCTCGAATATCCGCGTCCCGGCCTTTGGGCAATCGTCTTCATCGCCACTGACACTCGTGGCGAAGTGGCCGAGCGACTTGGCAATCGCGATGTTCGCTCGGTTAGCGTATTCCTGCCGACAACACCGAACCCGACTTCCGGCTTTCTGTTGTTCGTTCCCGAGAATGACATCGAAATCCTCGACATGTCGGTCGAGGATGGTGCCAAGCTGGTGATTTCCGCCGGTCTGGTGGCGCCTTCCAAGAAGGGCGCCAAGGACAAGAACGGCAAGGACGGCAGTTCCGGTGTGATGATCGAGGGCAAACTCGTCTCCAATCCTGCGAGTATTGAAGATGCTTCTTCCGGGCTCACTTTCGGCAAGAAGGCTGGCAAAGTGCGAAAGGTAAGGATTGACGGCTGAAACCAGTCGAACTTGCCTGACCACCCTGATTTCAACCTCTTGCTTTCATCTTGCTGCGGGGTAGTGTCTCTTCATTGTTTGCGGGAGAGACAATCTTGGACATCGAAAAACTGTTGGACAACTACCCCTCGGTTGGCGATCTGGAAGCGCGGGCAAAGCAGCGCATTCCGCATTTTGCCTGGGAATACCTTGCCTCGGGAACCGGTATCGAGACGGGTGTTGCGCGAAACCGCGCGGCAATCGATGCCGTGGTTTTTGCCCCGCGGCTGATGCGCGGCAATGTTAATCCGGATGTAACGACGAAACTGTTTGGCCGGTCCTATGCGGCTCCCTTCGGGATCGCGCCGGTCGGGTTGAGCGGGCTCATGTGGCCGGGTGCGGAGCGTATACTGGCGCGCACCGCGCGTGATGCGAATATTCCGTATTGCCTTTCCACCGTTGCCTGTGAAACGCCTGAGACTATTGGCGCGATTTGCGGCGGCAATGGCTGGTTCCAGCTTTACACGATCACAGACAAGGAGATTGAGGCCGACATTGTGCGGCGGGCTGGCGACAGTGGCTTCTCGACGCTGGTGGTCACGGTTGACGTCCCGGAAAATTCCACGCGCGAACGCCAACGCAAGGCAGGGATGCGCGGTGAGGCCAAAATGACACCGGCGCGGATTGCCCAGATATTGGCGAGACCGCATTGGGCGCTGGAAACAGCCAAGCATGGTGCGCCTGGTTTTCCGATGCTGGCGCGCTATGGCAAGGGCGAAACGCTTGCCACAATTTCGAAGTTTCTGGGAAACCAGCGACTGGGCGAGATCGATGTTGCGCATCTGGCGAAACTGCGCGAACTCTGGAAAGGGCCACTCGTCGTCAAGGGCATCATGCATCCCGATGACGCGGAAACCGCCATCCAGACCGGTGCCGACGGGATTGTTGTCTCCAATCACGGTGCGCGCCAGATCGACGGAACGCCTGCCTCGATTGAAGTATTGCCGGCAATCGCCAGGCGCGTGAACGGGCGCGCATCGATCCTATTCGACAGCGGAGTGAGAACCGGCCTGGATGTGATGCGGGCCCTGGCGCTGGGTGCCGACTTCGTCCTGTGCGGCCGTGCATTCCTGTTTGGCGTTGCAGCGCTCGGGCAATCAGGAGGCGATGTTGTTGCCAAGATCCTCAAGGACGACATTGTCAACAACATGCACCAGATCGGCGCAAGCACGACCGGCTCGCTGTCCTACTACCTCCATTCATCCGATGCGAAATAGCGGCTTCACCGGTTTTTCGCAGACAAGGAGCCTGCCACGATCCACGCTACCGGTATTGCGACCGCGAAACCCGCCAACGCAGCATAGATCAGCATTTGTTTCGTCGATCCGCGCATCGAAAGCACTGCCGTGACGGCGGAACCGGCCAGAACCGGTGCGGCAATGATATAAAGAAGCATTGCAAGTCGTGATTTTTTCATGGAATTCGACCTTTTGTCACCGCTCCTTTCCCACATGCCCGTGGAGCCGGATAACCGAGGTGCTTGCAGCCTGCATTGATCGGGGTCAAACACATCCCATCAAAGCCATTTGTCCGCGATTAACCCGCTCTTTAATCCTGGCATGCCATGCCATATGTATTGAAGAACACTTTGCGGGAATCGCTTTCCAACCGGGACACTGTGCGCTGCCGATGGCGGCCCGACAGGAATAACAGGAATATCATTCATGAGAGATCCAATTCAAACAGCCATGAACCTCGTTCCCATGGTTGTTGAGCAGACAAATCGCGGCGAACGTGCCTATGACATTTTCTCGCGGTTGCTGAAGGAACGGGTGATCTTCATCACCGGGCCAATCGAGGACGGGATGGCGACACTCGTAAGCGCGCAACTGCTTTTCCTCGAGGCGGAAAATCCGAAGAAGGAAATCCACATGTACATCAACTCGCCGGGTGGGGTGGTGACATCGGGCATGGCGATCTATGACACGATGCAGTTCATCCGTCCGGCAGTCTCGACCCTGTGTCTGGGGCAGGCGGCCTCGATGGGGTCGCTGCTGATGTGCGCGGGTGAAAAAGGCATGCGCTTTGCGCTGCCGAACGCACGCATCATGGTGCACCAGCCGTCGGGTGGTTTCCAGGGCCAGGCATCCGACATCGAGCGCCATGCGCAGGACATCATCAAGATGAAGCGCCGTCTCAACGAAGTCTATGTCAAGCATACCGGGCAGAGCTATGAGGCGGTGGAAAACACTCTTGACCGCGACCACTTCATGACAGCCGAGGAAGCGCAGGCCTGGGGTCTGATCGACAAGGTGATCGAAAAGCGTGAAGTTGCGGCTGAATAGCGGCCTGCTTGCCAAGTGGACCTGTGCGTCTGCCTTGCGCAATTCGATTCGTTTTTGCGCTTGAACAAGGGAATTTGTGACAATACGGTCACAAATTCGGACCTGCGTTAAGTTTATCTATATGTTTCCGTCGCTAGAATCGGGTCCGGATCGGCCAGGCACTTGCGAATGCGGACCCTGGATGATTGATTTGACTAGACGGGTTTCCGCCGATACGGCCTGCATTATTGCAGTCCGGCAAGTTCGGGAGCAATGTACAAACCGGCATTGCCTGGCGTTTCTGCCTAGCAATCCCGCAAAATCTACCGGCTTTTCCGGTGAGGGTGGATAATGAGCAAGATATCCAACAGTGGCGATTCAAAGAACACCTTGTACTGCTCCTTCTGCGGAAAGAGCCAGCATGAGGTGCGCAAGCTGATCGCCGGACCAACCGTATTCATCTGCGATGAATGCGTGGAACTGTGCATGGATATCATCCGCGAGGAAAACAAGTCCTCGATGGTGAAGTCCGGCAACGGCGTTCCTTCTCCACAGGAGATTCTCAAGGTTCTGGACGACTATGTCATCGGTCAGCCGCATGCCAAGCGGGTGCTCTCGGTGGCCGTTCACAATCACTACAAACGGCTTGCGCATGCCTCCAAGCACAATGATGTGGAACTGGCGAAGTCGAACATCATGCTTATCGGCCCGACAGGCTGCGGCAAGACGCTGCTGGCGCAGACCCTGGCGCGCATCATCGATGTGCCGTTCACGATGGCGGACGCAACAACGCTGACCGAAGCCGGCTATGTTGGCGAAGATGTCGAGAACATCATCCTCAAGCTGCTGCAGGCGGCCGACTACAATGTCGAGCGGGCGCAGCGCGGCATCGTCTATATCGACGAGGTCGACAAGATTACCCGCAAGTCGGACAACCCCTCAATCACAAGGGACGTTTCGGGCGAGGGCGTGCAGCAGGCGCTTTTGAAGATCATGGAAGGCACGGTTGCCTCGGTTCCACCGCAGGGCGGTCGCAAGCATCCGCAGCAGGAATTCCTGCAGGTCGACACAACCAACATCCTGTTCATTTGTGGCGGGGCCTTTGCCGGTCTTGACAAGATCATCTCCGACCGGGGCCGCAAGACTTCGATCGGTTTCGGCGCGCATGTTGCAACGCCGGAAGACCGCAAGACAGGTGCCTTGTTCCGCGAGGTTGAGCCGGAAGACCTTCTTAAATTCGGCTTGATCCCCGAATTCGTGGGTCGCGTGCCAGTACTTGCGACGCTCGAAGATCTTGATGAAGACGCATTGTTGCAGATCCTGACCGAACCGAAGAACGCGCTCGTCAAACAGTATCAACGGTTGTTCGAGATGGAGAGCGTCGAGTTGTCGTTCCAGGAAGATGCGTTGCGGGCAATTGCACGCCGTGCCATCGAGCGCAAGACCGGCGCGCGCGGCCTGAGATCGATCATGGAGGCGATCCTGCTCGACACAATGTTCGATCTGCCGTCACTCGACGGGGTTCAGGAAGTGGTGATCTCCGAGGAAGTGGTCAGTGGCAATGCCCGCCCGCTCTACATCTATGCGGAAAAGAAACCTGAAAAGGAAGCGCGCGCCTAACTGATCCTGGTCAAGGCAGGCAAAATTCCAAGGCCGCATGCTCTGCATGCGGCCTTTTTGTTTGTGCATGACGCTGTGCAAATGCGGCCGGTTGAACATCAGGTTCTTGAACATTAGTAAAAGCTAATATATATAAACCGCCAACATAACCCGAACCAAGGCAGGTCCGACATGCGCCCGATCCTCATTGCGCTAGCCACGCTGATATCCGCAACGACAGCAAGGGCAGAAACCCTTGAGATGAAAAACCGGACGGTGACGGAATGGAAGGCGGTCTATGGGCGCGTGGAAGCCCGCGACATGGTGCCGGCAAGGGCGCGTATCGGTGGGGTGGTTGTCGAACTGCTGGTCAGCGAGGGCGATGAGGTCAAGTCCGGCCAGAAGATTGCCACCGTGCGTGACGACAAGCTCGCCTTTCAGATTGCAGCGATTGACGCACAACTGCAGGCATTGTCATCGCAGCTGGAAACCGCGGAGGCGGATCTGAAACGCGGCAATGATCTTGTTGGAAAGGGCGTGATGACGCGCCAGCGCGTTGACCAGTTGCAGACCCAGGTCGATGTGGTTCGCGGCCAGATGGCTGCCACGCAGGCGCAGCGCGCAGTCGTGGTTCAACAGGGCACGGAAGGCGAGGTGCTCGCACCGGCTGATGGCCGGGTGCTCAAGGTTCCCGTGACACGCGGTGCAGTCATCATGGGGGGGGAGCCGGTGGCAACAATTGGAGGCGGCGGTGTGTATCTTCGCCTTGCAATCCCGGAGCGACATGCCGCTTCATTGCGGCAGGAGGCATCGATCCGTATTTCGGGGGCAAGCGGGACTGAAACCGGCAGGCTTGCGAAAATCTATCCCCAGATCGAAAACGGGCGTGTGATTGCCGACGTTGAGGTCGATGGCCTCGACACGTCCTATGTCGATGCGCGCCTGCTGGTTGAAGTGCCGGTCGGGGAACGCAAGGCGTTGTTTGTGCCTCGTTCGGCGGTTTCCTCCCGCTCCGGGCTCGACTTCGTGAAGATCGAGACTGACGCCGGCGAAAGTGAACGGGTGGTCATCATCGGCGAACCCGCGCAGATTGAGGGCATCGAGGAAATTGAAGTTCTTTCGGGGCTGAATCCAGGCGACAAGGTTGTTACCGAGGGCGTTGCGGGGGTGGCCACAAAATGAGTTCCCAGGACCAGAACAAGGCGCATTCTGATCGCGGCGGGGAAACCGCCCTCGGCATTGCCGGAGGACTGACGCGCAGCTTCATCATTTCACCTCTGACCCCGCTTTTCCTGATTGCTGCCTTCGCTTTCGGGTTGATCGCGCTCATTACGCTTCCGCGCGAGGAAGAGCCGCAAATCTCCGTACCCATGGTGGATATCCATGTGCGCGCAGACGGGCTCAAAGCGGGGGACGCAGTCAAGCTGGTCAGCGAGCCACTGGAGACCATTGTCAAGGGAATTGACGGGGTTGAGCATGTCTATTCGCAGACCAGCGATGACAAGGTTATGGTCACGGCGCGCTTTGTGGTCGGTACCTCGGCAGACGCTGCAATCCTGCGGGTGCATGACAAGGTTCGCGCCAATCTTGACCGGATTCCGGTGGGGATTCCCGAGCCGCTGATCGTGGGCCGCGGCATTGATGATGTGGCAATCGTGGCATTGACGCTATCGCCGGCAAAGGATGCGGCTAGCGCCATGACCGCGAATGACCTCACGCGGATTGCGCGGGAATTGCGCGCGGAAATTTCCAAGATCGACGATGTCGGCCTGACATTTCTGGTGGGAGAAAGCCAGGAGCTGATCCGGGTGGCACCCGATCCGCGGCGGTTGGCACTGTTCGGCGTTACTCTGCAACAACTGGCGGGCAAGGTTCAGGGTGCCAACAGGGCATTTCCGGCCGGAATGGTGCGCTCCAATGGTGAGCAGATTGAACTGGCGGCGGGTGAAACACTGCAATCGCCGGCTGAAATAGGCAATCTGCTGCTGACGACCCGTGACGGACGGCCGGTATATGTGCGCGATGTCTCCGATGTCACACTTGCCTCCGGTTCGGAAGACCTGCTGGTTTCGACCGTCCGTCGCGACGAGGCTGGCGGGACAGAGCGGGTGCCATCGGTAACTCTGGCGATTGCAAAGCGCGCAGGCGCCAATGCGGTGACCGTTGCCGAAGCTATCCTGCACCGGGTTCATTCGCTGGAAGGCTCCGTGATCCCGGAAAGCGTGGTGGTTGAAGTTACCCGCGATTATGGCGAAACGGCCAATGAAAAAGCCAATGAATTGCTGTTCCATCTGGGCCTTGCCACCATTTCCATCATCGTGCTGGTTTGGCTTGCCATTGGCTGGCGTGAGGCTGCGGTTGTGGCAATCGTCATTCCGGTAACGATCCTGCTGACGTTGTTTGCCTCAAGATTGATGGGATATACGCTCAATCGTGTTTCGTTGTTTGCCCTGATTTTTTCCATCGGCATCCTGGTGGATGATGCCATCGTGGTGATCGAGAACATTGCCCGGCACTGGGGCATGGGCGGGAAGCGCAGTCGCAGGCAGGCGGCCATTGAAGCCGTGGCCGAGGTCGGCAACCCGACGATTGTCGCGACGCTGACAGTTGTCGCGGCACTTCTGCCGATGCTGTTCGTCTCCGGCATGATGGGGCCCTATATGAGCCCGATCCCGGCCAATGCATCGGCTGCGATGATATTCTCGTTCTTTGTTGCCGTCATGGTGACACCATGGCTGATGCTGAAGATTGCAGGTCGCGCACCAGTTCATGGTGACCATGGCGAGGCTGATCATGGCGGAATGCTTGGAAAAGCTTATTCCGCGGTTGCCAAACCCATTCTCAAGAGCAAGGCGCGCAGCTGGTTGTTCCTCGTTGTTGTCGGCATCATGACGCTAAGCTCGCTCACGCTGTTCTACACGAAGCATGTCACGGTCAAGCTGCTGCCGTTCGACAACAAGTCGGAACTCTCGGTGGTAATCGACCTGCCGGAAGGTGCGGCGGTCGAACAGAGTGATGCCATCGCCCAGGAAGTAGCCAGGACGGTGCTGGCGCTGGAAGAGGTGACATCGGTACAGGTTCATTCCGGCACGGCTGCGCCCTTCAATTTCAATGGCCTGGTGCGCCACTATTACCTTCGCTCCATGCCCAACATGGCCGATGTGGCGATCAACCTGACCGGGAAGGGCGAGCGCGAACGTTCGAGCCACGAGATTGCGCTTGATATCCGCGCCCGCATCGAAAAGCTGCCGGTACCGGCAGGCACCAGCCTAAAGGTGGTCGAACCACCGCCGGGCCCGCCGGTCATGGCGACCCTGCTCGCAGAAATCTACGGCCCCGACGGCGAGACCAGGCGCAAGGTTGCGCACAAGGTCGAAGAGGCGTTTCGCTCCGTTCCCTTCATTGTGGATGTCGACAATTCCTTTGGCGAACAGGCCAGGCGCCAGCGCGTGACAATCTCGACGGATGATGTGGATTTCTTCCGCGTCCAGGAAAGCGATGTGCTTGACACTATCGGCATCCTCACGGGCGGCTCGACCGTTGGCTATTCGCATCGCGGCAACGGCAGGCATCCCATCCCGATCCGGGTGGAGCGGCCAAAGGGCGAACGTGTTCTCGATGTCGCATTCCTGACCACGCCGATTCCAGCCAATGTGTTGCCGGGTGATCGCGGCGTCGTCGAACTTGGCGATGTGGTCAAGGTCGGCGAGGAACTGTCGTCCTTCCCGATATTCCGTCATAACGGGCGTTATGCAGAGATGGTGACGGCGGAACTCGCCGGAAGCTTCGAGGCGCCGCTATACGGCATGCTCGCAGTGCAGGAAGCGCTCGACAAGCAGGATTGGACAGGGCTCGAAAAGCCGAACGTGATCCTGCATGGGCAACCGGACGAGGACAAGCGCAATGCGCTGTTGTGGGACGGTGAATGGGAAGTCACCTGGGTCACGTTCCGAGACATGGGAGCGGCGTTCGGTGTGGCACTGCTCGGCATCTATATCCTTGTCGTTGCGCAATTCGGTTCGTTCCGCTTGCCGCTCGTCATCCTGACACCGATACCGTTGACCTTCATCGGCATCCTCGTTGGGCACTGGCTGTTTGGAGCGCCGTTCTCTGCCACCTCGATGATCGGCTTCATTGCGCTTGCCGGTATCATCGTGCGCAACTCGATCCTGCTGGTTGACTTCATCCGGAACACTGATGCCGAAAACCGGCCACTGACGGAGATATTGATCGAAGCGGGAGCGATAAGATTCAAGCCGATATTGCTGACTGCGCTTGCCGCGATGATAGGTGCTGCGGTGATCCTGACGGACCCCATTTTCCAGGGTCTTGCGATCTCGCTGCTGTTCGGGCTTGCCTCGTCAACACTGCTGACAGTGCTGGTCATTCCGGCGATCTACAGGGTGTTGCGTACGTAACCGGTTAACCTGTTCAAGCATTCCATGGCCGCAAATCGCCTGCCAGCGGGTGCTTGCCCTTGCCGTGGGATCGATGCGAGGGCAAGTATGGTCCCCGGGAACAGGTGATTCATTTCGCTGTCGTTCCTTGAATTGATCGCTGCGGGTGTCCAAATGTCCTCAGACGGAGCCATTCCAGAGCCCCGGGACACCGTAGCGTTGCCGAATATTGGGGCGCATTGGTGTTGCTGAAACAGGCCAATGGCCGGAAAGGACAATGCAAATGGGCAAGGTGATCACACCTCCCGGCGACGAAGCTGTGAATGGCGGAACTTATCCGGTTCTGCCACTGCGCGATATCGTCGTCTTCCCGCACATGATCGTGCCGCTTTTTGTCGGTCGCCAGAAATCGATTGCAGCACTTGAAGAAGTGATGAATTCGGATCGGCAGATATTGCTGTTCACCCAGCGCAATGCAGGCGATGACGACCCGGAGACAAAGGCGCTTTACCCTGTCGGCACACTCGCCACCGTGTTGCAGCTGCTGAAACTGCCGGATGGCACCGTGAAAGTGCTTGTCGAGGGCAATTCCCGGTCAAAGGCGAAGAGGTTTACCAATCGCGAGGAATATGTCGAGGCGGAGGCTGAAATCGTCGCCGATACGGACGATGATCCGGTCGAAATCGAGGCACTGGCGCGCTCGGTGGTCAGCGAGTTTGAAGGCTATGTGAAGCTGAACAAGAAAGTGTCCCCCGAGGTCGTGACTGCGGTCACGCAAATTGAGGAATATTCGAAGCTCGGCGACACGATAGCGCAGCATCTTGCCATCAAGATTCCTGAGAAACAGGAAATCCTTGGCATCTTCTCGGTCAAGCAGCGGCTTGAACATGTGCTGGGCCTGATGGAGAGCGAAATTTCCGTTCTCCAGGTTGAAAAGCGCATCCGCAGCCGTGTGAAGCGGCAGATGGAGAAGACGCAGCGCGAATATTACCTCAATGAGCAGATGAAGGCGATCCAGAAGGAACTGGGTGACGGCGAAGATGGCCGTGACGAGGTTGGCGAACTGGAAGCGCGCATTGCCAAGGTCAAGCTTTCCAAGGAAGCGCGTGAAAAGGCCAATGCCGAGGTCAAGAAGCTCAAGCAGATGAGCCCGATGTCGGCGGAAGCGACGGTCGTGCGCAACTATCTTGATTGGCTGCTGGGCATTCCCTGGGGCAGGCGTTCGGCCGTGAAGACCGATATCAAGCTGGCCGAGGAAATCCTTGAAACGGATCACTATGGTCTGGAAAAGGTCAAGGAGCGCATCATCGAATATCTCGCGGTGCAAACGCGTTCAAAGAAGATCAAGGGACCGATCCTGTGCCTTGTCGGACCTCCGGGGGTCGGCAAGACCTCGCTTGGAAAATCCATTGCCAAGGCCACAGGCCGCGAATTTGTTCGCATGGCGCTGGGTGGGGTGCGTGATGAAGCCGAAATTCGCGGCCATCGCCGCACTTATATCGGTTCGATGCCCGGCAAGGTCATCCAGTCGATGAAGAAGGCGAAGAAATCCAATCCGCTCTTCCTGCTCGATGAGATCGACAAGATGGGCATGGATTTCCGTGGCGATCCGTCATCGGCGCTTCTGGAAGTGCTTGATCCTGAACAAAACCACACCTTCAACGATCATTACCTGGAGGTTGATTACGACCTTTCCAACGTGATGTTCGTGACAACAGCCAACACGCTCAACATTCCCGCGCCGCTGATGGACCGGATGGAGATCATCCGCATTGCCGGTTATACGGAAGACGAGAAGGTCGAGATTGCCAAGCGGCACCTGCTTGCCAAGGCCATCCGCGACCACGCGTTGACCGCGAAGGAGTTCTCTGTAACCGATGCGGCAATCCGCACGGTCATCCAGCGCTATACCCGCGAAGCGGGCGTGCGCAACCTTGAACGCGAGTTGTCGAAACTGGCGCGCAAGGCCGTCACGGAACTGCTGAAGACCAAAAAGAAGTCGATCAAGGTCGATGCCGACAATGTCGAGGACTATCTCGGTGTGCCGAAATTCCGGCATGGCCAGGCGGACCTCGAAGACCAGGTCGGTGTGGTCACCGGGCTTGCATGGACTGAGGTTGGTGGCGAATTGCTGACGATTGAAGGCGTGTCCATGCCTGGCAAGGGACGCATGACGGTGACCGGCAACTTGAAAGACGTGATGAAGGAATCGATTTCTGCGGCTGCATCCTATGTTCGCAGCCGTGCCATCGATTTCGGGATCGAACCGCCGCGTTTCGACCGGACGGATATCCATGTTCACGTTCCAGAGGGCGCTACACCCAAGGACGGACCTTCTGCGGGCGTCGGCATGGCGACAGCGATCGTCTCGATCATGACCGGCATTCCGGTTCGCGGTGACATCGCGATGACGGGTGAAGTCACGCTGCGGGGAAGGGTGCTTCCAATCGGCGGTTTGAAGGAAAAGCTCCTGGCAGCCCTTCGCGGCGGCATCACCAAGGTGCTGATCCCCGAGGAGAACGCCAAGGATCTGGCCGATATCCCCGACAACGTGAAAAACGGAATGGAAATCGTTCCGGTGTCGAGGATGGACGAAGTGCTCAAACATGCACTGGTGCGTGTGCCTGAGCCGATCCAGTGGACCGCAGAAGACGAGGAAAAGGCGCGAAGGGCGTTGTCGGCTTCAGGTGGTGATGGAGATCCGGCGGTAACCGCTCACTGAGGTTCGGAAGTGCCTGAATGAACCAGGCCCCGGCAGCAATGCCGGGGTCTTTTCTTTAGCTGATCCGATTCGTCATTTGCAGCGAAAAACCCGAAAATCCGGCGATGGAAACTGGATGGCTGTTGGTGCGGAGTACGAAATCTTTCGAAAAATCGCCATGCCGGGAGCAAAATACGGGGGTAATGGCGACGCACTATTGAATTTGCCCTGATATCTGACAACGATTGCCGCCTATTGGGCACAAGTTTGCCAGTGGGAGGTCTTTCGGCGGCCCATGGCGCTCAAGTGCAGATTTTTGAAAGGTTACGAGGATGAACAAGAACGAACTGATTGCGGCAGTAGCCGAAAAGGCCGACCTGACCAAGGCGCAGGCTGGCGAAGCAATTGATGCGACACTCGAAGCAATTACTGCTTCGCTGAAGTCAGGCGACGAAGTGCGGCTTCTCGGCTTTGGAAATTTCGTCGTCGCTCATCGCAAGGCGACAACCGCGCGCAATCCGCAGACCGGAGCGACTGTTGACGTGCCTGCATCAAAGGCACCGAAGTTCAAGCCGGGCAAGGCGCTCAAGGATGCAGTGAACGGCTGACCGGCGAATATTCAGGGCGGCGCCGCCGCCTGAAATCAACCCGCTTCCCGGATGAACAAGGGAGGCGGGTTTTTTTCTTGCGAATTTTGTAAAGGAATATATTCCGTGGATAGGACAGCGGCGCAGCCTGGGGTGCGCCATGAGAGACAGCAAACGGAACGTATTTGATGCCGGGCCGGTGACGCTTGGTGATTTGGCTGAAGCCGGATTGAAGATGACAATCCATTGCAGGAAATGTGGCCATTGGTCGGAAGTGGAGCCAAGGCAAACCGGAATTCGGTTGACAAGTGTGATTCCGGAACTGGACGGGAGGTTTCGCTGCAGGATTTGCGGGTCAAGAGACAGCTGTGCCATGCCGCTTTACCCACGCAAGGTACCGGGTGATTTTGACTGACAAATTTCAAGCTGCACAATTGTCTGCCTTCAACCCGACACAATCCGGGTAGCTTGGTGGTGTGGGGGTGATCTCTGCCGAGAGTTTTCGGTACTTGAAAGAGATTGTGATGATGAGTTTCCGCTTGCGTTCCAGGTCATATCTTGCCCGGGGCCTGTTGCCGCTGATCCTAGTTGGGTCGATGGCAGGACATTCCAGTGCCGCGCCTGCAGACGGGACAGCCCAGATTACCTGTCCACAACTGATATGGAACTATTGTTCACAAAACGGGCAGGAACCAGCCTATACGCCACCGGCCCCACCATCGCCGCCGGCCCCACCAACGCCACCGGATGATGAGTGCAACGACTGCGGTTAGCCCCTGGCGCCCTGGTTGATTTGCGGCTTCGAAATCTTGTGCGTTGTCGACAGCATGTTGGAGACAACCTGCGCATGTTTCACCAAGGTTCTTGCAGGTAGCTGGTCAATGGGTTACGCAGTCATTTCAACCGATTTAAACCGGAATGGCGATGACTTCCCCCCAGACATCAAATCTGCACCGGCCGCAGCCGCGATCCAACAATCCGGAAGCTATTGCCGCTGAAATCATTGAGCGGCTGACCTACCGGATCGGCAAGGATCCAACGGTTGCCAAACCGCATGACTGGCTGACGGCCACAATACTTGTGATACGCGACCGTGCAATTGATCGCTGGATGGACAGCACGCGTGACACCTATGCCAATTCGAAGAAGCGCGTCTACTATTTGTCGCTGGAATTCCTGATCGGCAGGCTTATGCGTGACACGCTCAACAATCTGCAAATTCGCGGACCCGTTGAGGAAGCGCTGAAACTGCTGGATGTCGAACTTGACCTGATAGCTGAGCTGGAACCCGATGCAGCGCTTGGCAATGGCGGGCTCGGGCGGCTTGCGGCGTGTTTCATGGAGAGCATGGCGTCGATCGACATTCCTGCCTATGGCTATGGCATCCGCTATGTGAACGGCATGTTCCGCCAGGAAATATCCGATGGCTGGCAGGTGGAACTGCCGGAAACCTGGCTGGTGCACGGCAATCCCTGGGAGTTTGAACGCCGGGAGAGTTCCTACGAGATAGGGTTCGGTGGCATGGTCGAAACGGTCGGCGAGCGTGAGACCGGCGAACCGGTGTTGCGCTGGAAGCCGCAGGAACAGGTGATGGCGGTCGCCTATGACACGCCGGTCGTCGGCTGGCGTGCAAAGCGGGTTAACACCTTGCGTCTTTGGAAGGCGCTTCCGGTTGATCCCATTCTTCTTGATGCCTTCAATGCAGGCGACCATATCGGTGCGCTGAAGGAGAGCAACAAGGCGGCGACCATTACCCGCGTGTTGTATCCAGCGGATTCAACACCGGCTGGTCAGGAACTGCGGCTGCGCCAGGAATATTTCTTCTCTTCCGCTTCACTGCAGGACATTCTGCGCCGCCATATCCAGCAATATTCCGATCTGGCCACGCTACCGGACAAAGTGGCAATCCAGCTCAACGACACCCATCCGGCGATCTCGGTTGCCGAACTGATGCGATTGCTGATGGATCAGCACGGTTTTGATCTTGCAACCGCATGGGACATCACCCGGCGCACGGTTGCCTATACGAACCACACGCTGCTGCCAGAGGCACTGGAAAGCTGGCCGGTACCGCTGATGGAGCGGTTGCTGCCGCGCCACATGCAGATCATCTATGCGATCAACGCCATGAACCTCAAGGCGGTGCGCGCATCCGGAGCCTCGGAAGACGCCATACGCTCCATCTCGCTGATTGATGAAAATGCCGAACGCCGGGTGCGCATGGGAAATCTGGCATTCGCCGGATCCCATTCGATCAATGGCGTATCCGCACTGCATACCGATTTGATGAAGCTGACGGTGTTTGGAGATCTCAATCGCGCATTTCCGGGCCGCATCAACAACAAGACCAATGGGGTTACGCCGCGGCGTTGGCTGATGGAATGCAATCCCGGCCTGTTTTCGCTGGTCAAAGAAGCAGTCGGCGACAAGGTCAGCGATGATTTCACCGCGATTGCCGGACTGGACAATCATGCGACCGACAGCGGCTTTCAGGAGCGGTTCGCCGCAGTGAAACGCGCCAACAAGGTGCGGCTGGCGCAACTGGTGCATGAGCGCATGGGCATTCGCATCGACCCATCGGCGCTGTTTGACATCCACATCAAGCGCATCCACGAATACAAGCGGCAATTGCTCAATATCGTTGAGGCGGTGGCACTATACGACCAGATCCGCTCACATCCGGAGCGCGACTGGACGCCGAGGGTCAAGCTGTTCGGCGGCAAGGCTGCGCCGAGCTATCACAATGCAAAACTCATCATCAAGCTTGCCAACGATGTCGCGCGGGTCATCAACCATGATCCGGCGACCGGCGGCCTGCTGAAAGTGGTCTTCCTGCCGAACTACAATGTGAGCCTTGCCGAGATCATGATTCCGGCAGCGGACCTTTCCGAGCAGATATCAACGGCCGGAATGGAGGCTTCCGGCACCGGCAACATGAAATTCGCAATGAATGGTGCGCTGACCATCGGCACGCTTGATGGCGCCAATGTCGAAATGCAGGAGCATGTCGGGGCGGAAAACATAAAGATATTCGGCCTGACTGCCGAAGAAGTGCAGGGCAAGCGCGCCAATGGCTATGACCCGCGCGAGGTTATCGGGAGTTCTCCGGAACTGGCGCAGGCACTCAATGCGATAGCGTCCGGCGTGTTCTCGCCCGATGAACCAGGCCGGTATGCCGATCTGATAGAAGGCATTCGCAGTCATGACTGGTTCATGGTCGCCGCCGATTTTGACGCATATTCAGCCGCGCAGCGCGAGATCGACGGCATTTGGCGTGACTTCCCGCGCTGGCAGGAAATGGCGATCCGCAATGTGGCGCGCATGCACTGGTTCTCGTCCGACAGGACGATCAGTGAATATGCAAGGGACATTTGGGGATTGGAGGGTTTTGCGTCATGATGCAAATCCAGCGGTGGGGACAAGCCAGGCCATGAAGATAGCCGGAAACAGGAGTGGCGCAGGTGCTGGGCTGACCAGCGAAGCTGACATCCGTGCGATTGTTTCCGGAAATCATGGCGATCCGTTCTCGCTGCTGGGTGTGCACGAGCATGAGGGACGACTATGGGCGCGTACCTTCATTGCCGGAGCGCAAAAGGTCGAAGCGCTGACACTCAAAGGCAAGGCTTGCGGTGAACTCCAGCGCCGGGACGATGCAGGCTTCTTCGAAGGTGTGTTGAACATACGCAAACGCCAGCCACTGCGCTATCGCGCTGCCAATGATGGCGGCGAGTGGATTGTCAGTGACTGCTATTCGTTCCAGCCGGTGCTCGGGCCGATGGATGACTATTTCATCGGTGAGGGGCGCCACCTGCGGCTGTTCGACAAACTGGGCGCGCATCCGATACGGCATGAAAATGTTGATGGTGTGCATTTTGCGGTTTGGGCTCCCAATGCCTCACGCGTGTCGGTGGTTGGAGATTTCAACGATTGGGATGGCCGGCGCCATGTCATGCGGCTGCGGCGCGACACGGGTATCTGGGAGATATTCGTTCCCGACATCGGTGTGTGGCGGCACTACAAGTATGAAATCATTGGCAGCAGCGGCAAGCCTTTGCCTCTCAAGGCGGACCCGTTTGCCTTCCAGTCGGAATTGCGGCCCGAAACGGCATCCATAGTTGCCCCGCCCATGCGCCATGAATGGGGTGACAAGGCGCATCGCGACTTCTGGGCAAAGGCGGATCACCGTCGCCAGCCGGTTGCCATCTACGAGGTCCATGCAGGATCATGGCGAAAGCATGCCGATGGCGGGTTCCTGTCATGGGATGAAATGGCGCAGGAACTGATCCCTTATGTCAGCGAAATGGGTTTTACCCATGTCGAGTTCCTGCCGGTTTCCGAATATCCCTATGATCCTTCCTGGGGCTACCAGACGACAGGGCTCTACGCGCCCACCGCACGGTTTGGCGACCGCGAGGGCTTCGCCCGCTTCGTCGACGGCGCTCACAGGGCAGGAATCGGCGTCATACTGGACTGGGTGCCCGCGCATTTCCCGACCGACGCACACGGGTTGGCGAAGTTTGACGGAACGGCCCTTTATGAACATGCCGACCCGCGCAAGGGGTTCCATCCCGACTGGAACACAGCAATCTACAATTTCGGCCGCCGCGAGGTGAAATCCTTCCTCATCAATAATGCCCTGTACTGGGCCGAGGTGTTTCACATTGACGGGCTGCGCGTCGATGCCGTCGCCTCCATGCTCTATCTCGATTATTCGCGCAAGGAAGGTGAATGGATACCCAACGAAAAGGGTGGGCGGGAAAACCTTGAGGCAGTGGAGTTCATGCAATCGATGAACCGCGAAGTCTATGGCTCGCACAAGGGGGTCATGACGATTGCCGAGGAATCGACCTCATGGCCAAAGGTGTCGCATCCGGTGCATGAGGGCGGGCTGGGCTTCGGATTCAAGTGGAACATGGGTTTCATGCATGACACGCTGGAATATCTGGCGCGCGAACCGGTGCATCGAAAGCACCATCACAATGAAATCACCTTCGGGCTGCTCTACGCATTCAGTGAGAATTTCGTGCTGCCGCTGTCACATGACGAAGTCGTGCATGGCAAGGGTACGCTGCTGATGAAGATGGCTGGCGATGACTGGCAGAAATTTGCCAATCTGCGCGCCTACTATGCTTTCATGTGGGGATATCCGGGCAAGAAACTCTTGTTCATGGGACAGGAATTTGCCCAGCGCAATGAATGGAGCGAGGAGCGCGCGCTTGACTGGCACGAGTTGGACCATGCGCCGCATCGGGGCGTGCAGTCGCTGGTGCGCGATCTCAACCATCTCTATCGCAACACCCCGGCACTGCATGCGCGCGACTGCGAGGGCGAGGGTTTCGAGTGGCTGATCGCCGATGACGCAGCCAATTCGGTTTTCGCATGGTTGCGAAAGGCACCGGGTCACAAGCCTGTTGCTGTGGTCAGCAATTTTACACCCGTTGCCCGTGATTTTTACCGAATTCCGTTGCCAGAGGCGGGGCGTTGGCGCGAAATACTCAATAGTAACGCAATCGTCTATGGAGGCAGTGGCACCGGCAATGGTGGCGCCATTGAGGCAGTTGCGAAGGGTAAGGCGGCAGAAGCGGAAATGCATATTCCGCCATTGGCGACCCTGATGTTCGAATTCGATGAGGATTGATCCGGTTCGCCGGGAGGAGACAGGTGACATGGAAAGACGAAACCAGCCTATCGCGCGTGATGCCATGGCCTATGTGCTGGCCGGGGGCCGAGGCTCGCGACTGATGGAACTGACGGATCGAAGGGCCAAGCCCGCGGTCTATTTCGGTGGCAAGAGCCGCATCATCGATTTTGCCCTGTCCAACGCCCTCAATTCCGGTATTCGCCGCATCGGGGTTGCTACGCAGTACAAGGCACATTCGCTGATCCGCCACATGCAGCGCGGCTGGAACTTCTTCCGCCCGGAACGAAACGAAAGTTTCGACATCCTTCCTGCAAGCCAGCGCGTGTCGGAGACGCAATGGTATGAAGGCACTGCGGACGCAGTCTACCAGAACATCGACATCATCCAGGACTACAAGGTCGAGTATATGGTGATCCTGGCTGGCGATCACATCTACAAGATGGACTACGAGTTGATGCTGCAACAGCATGTCGATTCCGGCGCCGATGTCACGGTCGGATGCCTCGAAGTGCCGCGCATGGAAGCTACCGGTTTTGGCGTCATGCATGTCGACGAAAACGATGTCATCGTTGATTTCGTCGAGAAGCCCAAGGATCCTCCCGGTATCCCTGGTAATCCGGACATGGCGCTCGCCTCGATGGGCATATATGTCTTCACCACGAGGTTCCTGATCGAGGAACTGAAACGTGATGCAGCTGACCGCAATTCGAGCCGCGATTTCGGCAAGGACATCATTCCGCATATCGTGAAGCACGGCAAGGCGGTTGCCCACCGGTTCACCAAGTCCTGCATACGCGAGACACCGGAAAAGGAGGCTTACTGGCGCGATGTGGGAACAGTGGATGCCTATTGGCAGGCCAATATCGACCTGACTGACATCCTGCCGGAGCTCGATCTCTACGACCGCTCCTGGCCGATCTGGACCTATGCCGAAATCAGGCCGCCAGCGAAATTCGTGCACAATGAGGAAGGTCGTCGCGGTGCAGCCATTTCGTCGCTGGTTTCAGGCGATTGCATCATTTCGGGTGCTACCCTCAACAGGTCACTGATCTTTACCGGAGTTCTGGCGCGATCCTATTCGTGGCTTGACCAGGCTGTCGTGCTGCCCGAATGCGTGATTGGGCGACATGCAAGGCTGTCGAAAGTGGTGATTGACCGTGGAGTGAAAATCCCGGCTGGTCTGGTGGTGGGCGAAGACCCCGAGCTTGACGCCGGCCGCTTCCGGCGCACCGACAATGGTGTGTGCCTCATCACCCAGTCGATGCTCGATGCCGCGGGACTGTATTACGAATGAAGGTGTTGTCGGTAACGTCCGAGCTCCATCCGCTGATCAAGACCGGCGGACTTGCCGATGTGGCTGGCGCGCTGCCGCTGGCGCTTGG